>CAYYVQ010000006.1:0-82481 GCA_964475205.1 uncultured Victivallales bacterium
TGATCAGTCGATGGTTATTGCCTTTGACGGGAATGTTGGTGAATAATCCAGGCTATGTGTTAATTTTGTATTCCCCGTTTATCTTCCCGTCATTCGTTTGTTTTCGCAAGGAGAGATTGCTTCCAGCTTGACCGTTCGCGAACGCGGATCTTCTCTCGCTAAGCCGCCAGGATCGCCAAGGTAACTCCTACTCGGGGAGGCCATTGACGGTTCGGGTAATGCCACGCTTCATCATGTCCACATTTTTTTGCCTATGCTGTTCTCTTCCATCTTTGCGATCTTTGCACCCGCGCAGGAGCACTCTCCACGCTCTCGCTGCGAAAATTCCGTGAGATATGCGGGTTAGGATTCAGAATTTACAATGTAAAAGCTGCTTTGGGCGCATTTTGGATGATGCTTGCAAAATCAAAGAAAAGCCCAGACCCGTGGAAATATTTTAACCTAGAAACGGCAGTTGCCGAGTTTGCTGTAGCTGCAAGGCGTGAGGTTTTCGGCTATAGTAACTATGCCGAAGACCTCAGAACGAAGCAGATGCAGTGAAATCGGCAACCCCTTGCGGCTTGAAATTCGGGAAGCTCGCCCGCACCCTTTGGGTGGGGGCGCAATAAATTGTAAACTCCTTATTTGTAATAATATACATCGCTTCCCGAATTTCAAGTGCCGTATATAGGTTTAATTGCTACTGAAGGAATCTGCGGCAACCCCCCCTGCAAACATTGCTTTTTCCGCTTATATCAGGGGTTTTAACTGGAGCCAGCTCTCGGGCTCGAACCGAGGACCTGCTGATTACAAATCAGCTGCTCTGCCGACTGAGCTAAGCTGGCTCATATCAAGTAAATAGCCATATATAACTATTCACGAAAGGTTTGGTGGGCCCAGTAGGACTCGAACCTACGACCAGAGGATTATGAGTCCCCTGCTCTGACCAACTGAGCTATGGGCCCACTGTCAAATCAATAAGATCGAAGATATAAACTTACCAAATACACAATGTCAATGCAATCCTATATGATTACAAAAAAATCTCCGAAATAATTGAGAATGCTCCATCCTCGCTCCTGAATGCATGAATAGTTACAAATTGCCTAACTTCAACGGTTGCACATTGCCGTCTCTGCGCTTAAACTGAGACTGTTTTCTTATGAAATGCGTTTCCACAATACTCATTTTATTCACTCTTTTTTTCTTCCGGCCTATATACACTGCACAATCTAAAGATATTGGCCGACAACTTGCCACCAACACTGTCTTTGTGGCCCTTGATACCGAAACAACAGGACTGAGTCCAACCCGCGACAGAATCGTCGAAATCGCACTGGTCAAGTTCCAAAACGGCAAAATTACAGCAACAAATTCATGGCTGATAAATCCGGGAATGCCGATTCCGGCACCTGCTGAAAGGGTCCACGGAATAAGCGATGAAATGGTGGCAGACAAACCTTCATGCGCCGAGACGCTCCCGAAAGTGAACAAGTTCGTCGGCGATGCGGTCCTGCTGGCCCACAACGCCCGCTTCGATATAGGCTTCCTGAAAAACGAATACAAACGATCTAAAACGGCTCCTCCGGGCAATATCTGCCTGGACACGTTGAAGCTGGCCGGAAAGTGGTTTCCTGAAAGCAAGAGCCACAGCCTGAAAAACCTGATCACACACCTTAATATAGAGCCACACAAAAAGTTCCACCGCGCGCTTGCCGACTCACTGTACCTGGTATATGTAATGGATCAAGGCATCGCCGGAATGGGCAGTGATATCAAAATGGCTGATATCATAAAGCTGCACGGCGCGCCCCTGGCAATCAGCAAAGGGCAGAAACGCAAAAACGACCGAAAATAAAATGCAGAATTCTGCCCCGCGCATCAGGAAACGCGCACACAGATTCCGCGTTTTGATACCTCGATAAAATCGGCTATTTCTCCGGCGGCCTCTCCAGAAAGCCCGGTCCGAATTTTTTCCACAGCCTGAGCTACATTAAGGCCCGATCTGTAAAGCAAAGAATAAGCCTCTTTGATCTGTTCTCGCTCACCAACCTCAATGCCCGCACGCTTCAGTCCGACAAAATTTACGCCTCCAACGGTATTAAGCGAAGCCGACTTTACAATCATAAAAGGCGGCACATCCTTGTTCACCGAGCAATTGCCGCCAAGCATGGCAAGCTTCCCTACCCTGACAAACTGATGCACACACACATTCCCGCTCACAAACGCCCTGCTGCCCACTTCGACATAACCGCCGAGAAGAGCGCTATTGGCAATCACCACCCTGTCGCCAAGCGCCACGTTGTGGGCGCAATGCGAAAAAGCCATAAGGAAACAGTTGTCTCCTATGCTAGTAACCGTGCCGGGTTTCGTGCCCCTGTGAATAGTAACCCCTTCCCGTATGATACAACCCGAACCGATCTCCACAGATGACTCTCCGCCTTCAAAACCAACGTCCTGCGGAGTATCGCCAATGAAGCATCCAGCATGCAGTCTGCAGCCTTTGCCAATCTTTACAGTTCCCATGATGCTGCATCTGTCTCCGATACGGCAATCGTCGCCTACTGTCGCGCCAGATGAAATGTGGCAAAACGGGCCGACTGAAACATTTGCGCCCAACTCGGCGCCATTTTCAACTATAGCAGTCTCATGAATTATTGATCCCATCTTTCAAACATCCCTGTTCAATTCCGCGCATCAAAGCGCTGTTTATCAGAATTCAAAAACCGGCGAGCCCTTCCTCACGAATACTGACAAAATCCGATTGCCGGCCTTCAATAGCAGGCCCGATTATTACATGGTCGAGGACCTTAATATCCATAACCTCTCCGGCATTTACAAGCTGCCTGGTTATTCGCAAGTCTTCCGCAGACGGAGATGGATCGCCTGAAGGATGATTATGCGCTATTATCATCGCCGCAGCGGACGATCTTACAGCAGGTCGAAAAACCTCTCTCGGATGCACAAGACTAGCATTAAGCAACCCGCGCGTTATATCCACCGGCCTGCCTATCACACAGTTCCTGCTATCAAGCAAAACCGCCCAGAAAACTTCATTCTCCAGCGTCCGTACCGCAGACCGGAGCAAGTCAGCCACATCGGAGGGGGCTCTTACCTTGTACCGCTCCGGCGTGGATTCCTCCAGTAACCTTCTTCCTATCTCCAAGGCTGCCATAAGAACCTGAACTTTTACCCTGCCCATGCCTCTGGTCCGCCGGACAATTTCATCCGGCGAAGCCTGGGCCAGCAATGTAAGCGAACCAAACTCTGTTATCAGCCCGCGCGCAAGTTCCAATACGTTGGCGCCGGCAACTCCGCTACGCAGTATGACGGCAAGAAGAACATCATCAGGCACATTGCCGACCCCCATACGCTCTATCTGTTCCCGCGGCCGCAACCGCTCGGGCATGTCGCACACTTTGCGGGAAATATTTTCTACAGAATAATCAACCTTTTCCATGAATACTCCCGGCAACAGAAGCCGGACCGTGGCGCAACCATTTCCGGACAACCTCGGCAGCTATATCAATATCCGGACGTCCCGAAACAACATCCACCCAGTCAATCTCGAGCTGGCGCCTGAACCATGTCATCTGCCTCTTTGCAAGTTGCCTGGTTCGCACAGCAGTTCTTTTTTTCGCTTCATCCAGTGTCAAGCGCCCTGCGATATGTTCCAGGGCTTCACTGTATCCAATAGCTTTGCCCGCAGTCCTTGAAAACTCTCCGAAACTGTCAAGAATCCGCTGCGTTTCTTCAATAAGACCCCGAGAATACATATCTTCAACCCGGCGCTCAATTCTTCTTTTCCTTTCCTCGCGATCGATTCGTAACCCCACAAGAACACCATCTCCGGTTTGCCCGCTTTTTGAATGCTCATCAGAGCCTGCCCTGCGCGCAAGAGGCGGGATGCCTCCCATCTCAAGAATCTCCAGAGCCCGGATCAGACGCCTTGGATTACGAGGGTCGTCAAGGCGGGAAAATACTGCAGGGTTTCGCCTCTTCAACTCCCTGGCCAACTCTTCAATGCCGTATTGACAATAGAATCGGTTCCAGAAACGGCGGCGTTTCGGATCAATCTCAGGGACAAACTCGATACCTTCAATAAGGGCTTTAACATACAAGCCCGTTCCTCCCGCCACTATCAGTCCAGCGTCGCTGTCAATATCTTGAACATATCGCAGATACTGTCCAACGCTGAACAATTCACAAGGATCTGTAAGATCAAGTCCATAATATCGAACTCCGCGGAGTTGCTCAAGATCGGGCTTTGCCGTCCCTATATCCATATGGCGATAAACCGCCATGGAATCCGCCGAAAGAACAGAGTATTCCGTTAGATCAGCGAGGCAATGCGCCACATCTGTCTTACCCGATGCCGTAGGGCCGACCAGGAAATAGGCGCTTCTTACGCCGGTGTTTCGTAAATTCCTGCCAAGAAATTCAATATCAGCCGGCGTGATCTGATGTCTCGGGTTCTTCTTCCGGGGCGTCTCGGCCATCCCTTGACTCCCTTATCTGAAGTATCATGTATATGCCAACACCTGTGCAGATTGCAACATCGGCAATATTGAACGCTGGGAAATGGCTGCGACGCCAGTAAAAATCAAGAAAATCCACGACATAGCCAAGCTTGATCCTGTCTATTAGATTTCCAACAATTCCACCGCCAAGCAGCCCAATCGACACCCGGCTCCATTTGCTGCCAGTGTAAAGCGATCTTCTGAACACCACCAGTATTACTACCATGATCAGGGAAAGAAAAACCAGCCAATTGTTAAAACCGGAAAAAATGCCCCAGGCAGCTCCGGTATTCTTGACATACCGAAGTTGAAACAAACCGGGTATAACCGGAACACTTTCACCTGCTCGAAAATTCCAGAAAACAATAAACTTGGTGATTTGATCAAGAACTGCTATAGCAAAAGTAATCAGAAGCGTGAACATTCAGAGTCTATGCCTCGGCGGTTCGCGGCCAATAATCACCTCCGAACAGCGCCATTACCCCTCCGCTCCTGCTTTTCCTGTTCGGATTTGCAGTCAATGCACAAGCGCGCAAAAGGCAAAGCCTTTAGCCTGGGTTTTTCTATCGCTCCCTCACAAGCTTCGCACACGCCGTATTGTCCTTCGTCCATCCTTCGCAAAGCTTCATCAATCTCAAAAAGCGAGTCTTCCTCGGAGCTGGCAAGTTTAAGAGCAAGCTGCCTTTCAAAAGCGTCTGTGCCGTCTTCTTCCAGGTTCACCCAGTCCGGGCTCTCAAGCGAAGCGCCCTGTAACGCGGCAATCTGTCCGGTCAACCTGTCCCGCAATGCCAGCAACATTCGCCGGAGATCATCAAGTTCCTTCTTGCGAAGGCTTTTCGAACCGCGTTTGCCTTTTTCTGTTCGACCGCTCGCGCTCGACGGCACGCTAGACGCCTCTTTCGCGCCCGGAACCTTGCTCGCAGATCCCCGGCTGACGGCGGCTTTTTTGCGGCCGACTCCCTTTTTTGCAACCGCTTTTTTCGTTCCAGCGCGTTTTTTGCCGGCCGTCTTCTTTTTAGCGGCCTGTTTCTTCCCGCCGTCCCGCGTCCCAGTTCCAGCAGTCTTCCTGCTGCCGCCCTTGCTCGTTTTCTTCTTAGCGCTCAATTCTCCAGCTCCTTGTGCTTCGCCCTGTCGGCTGAATCAACATTGTTTACAACAAAAACAAATTTCGTCTTCGCGCTGCCTGCCTCCGGGGCAGGAAGCCAACTTTCCGCAAATTACTCAAAAGAAATGTGGAAACTAGCACACGTCCCAGTACGTGTCAATAATTCAAAGCAAAACAGAAGCCTAAATCCACATCTCAACGCAATTCTCCGGTATTTAACCCCTGGCCCAGGCCAAAACCGCTTCGGGCAATCTGGAAATATCTTTTATTATACAGGTTTCCGTGCCGACCTCGCCCTCTGCTGCTTCCAGAGAAGGCAAATCAACCTCATCGCCTTTCTTTCGACCGGCAAGCGACCTTGCCACGAGGCTTTCGCTTGAGACAATACCCAGGCTTTCTTCCCTGTCCCATTCACCCAGTATACAGAACTCCTGTTGCTTGCCGTCCGGCCTTCCCACAACTACCCGCACACCCATGCCCACGGTCTCGGTCGGCATATTTTCGAACGTGGCGCCTTTGACCATCGCAAGATCGCGTTCGTACTCAGCCTTACGGCGCATCAAAATGCCCTGATGCTCCTTTGCAGCCTTGTATTCGTGATTCTCACGCAAGTCTCCGTAACTTCTTGCAACACCAATTTCACGGCTGTTTTCAGGAATCTCAACCTCGATAATCCTTTGCAACTTCTGCCGTCTCTCATTGTATGAGCGCCAGGAAGTCAACCGGTCAACCCTTCGTTCTCCTTCGCCCCTGCGAACAGATTCCATGAATTTCTTCAATTCCGGGAAACGGCGGACTACCCTGGCAATCACCGACCGACTCTCAACCGAGTCCCAGGTCCGCATCTCCGAAACCCTGGAAAGAATGTATATCCTGTCTTCCGGCTGCATCATCGAAAACAACTTGTCTATGCTGTCATCTTCCCTGAAAAGCGATTTAAGCAATTCGATTGATTTGTCCGAGCCTTGCTCCGGAGGCCTGGATATCCCGCCGATTATCCTGGAAAGAAAATCACGGGGTTCAATCAGGCCTGCCAGGTCTTTACTATCCATATTCTTAGACAGCCAGTAGAGCATCTGTGAACTCTGCTTACCCTCCCGCAACATTGCACCCATGCGCTCTATCGCATCTTTTATCCTGCCCCGGCTCTCAAGAAACCGCACTGTGTCATTAAATGCCGATCTTTCCATCTGCCCAATCAACAAGATAAGTCTATCGCAAAGCTTTTCTCCTGCAATTTCCTGCGCTTTTTCGAGAAAAACAATGGAAATTCTGGTTGGCAGCGAATCCAACACCCAGGGCAATTCCTCCCCTCCCACGAGAACCCGGGCCTTTTCCGCAAGTCCCTCAGACCATTCAAATCCAAGCATGGCCATGGTTCCCAGAACCCTGGCAGTAACTTCGTCTGTAACACCAAATCCCTTTTGCAGTAACTCTTCAAACCTGGATCCAATTTTGTCCCTGAGCTCGTCCTTCATCTGACCAGAACCGGCGACCTGGACAAATTCTTCAGCAAAAGCGCAGAATTCAACGGGATCTTTGATTGCATCAAACTTCGCGCTCCAATCCTTCTCCAGCTCTTCAAAACTTTCCCTGAGAACGATGGGCTGTGTTCTCCTGGCAGGAATTTCAACCAGTGGATCTGCCTTGAGTTGCTGCCTTGCCCTTGACCAGAATTCTTTCCAACTGCTTTCTTCAAGCCCCGCCTCTTCGACAACATCCTTAAGATCCTGCACGGCCAACTGTCCGTAGCTGCGTAGCGCCAGCTTGACTACGTCGCCGGGTCGGTCGCGAAGCATGGACTGAAACTCCTCCGGCTTGTTGCGGCTGACAGCGAGTATGTGATCTTCGCTCAACAGTTGCAGCGACTCTGCTGCATGTAAAAAAGAAATCTCGTGCCCGGGCTTCTCCTTGAAATCAATCTTAATCTTCCTGTAAAACGCGTCTACTCCCTTGACTGTCCCAAACCCCCACCCTTTGTCCAGGCAGAGATCGCCTTCATGAAGGGAATTCAACAGGCTTGCCCGGCGCAGGCATTCCTGGAATGGAACGCCACTGTCAAAACCGGCGTTTTTTATGAACTCTTCCTTCCTTTTCCTGCGAAAAATACGAAGAAGCAATTTTCCCGCAGCTTCCTTCCGCCCTGGACTGTTCTTGTCCCAGTCTGACGTTCTGTACATCACCGCAAGAAGTTCGTCAGCCTGATTTCTGTCGGCAAGCGCCTCCTCCAGAAGTTCACGCCATTCCATCGCATTTTCGGTCTCACCGGAATCGTAAAGATGCCTGACCTGTTCAAGCAGCTTTTTTACAGGGATCGTTTCCGCGGTCAAGGCGGAAAAAAAATCTTCCTCCATCTTCTGACGATCGGCCATAATATATCCTCCATAATAACAATGCGCAGACTGTACCAAATAACCTGCGAATCACAACCCCGCTTTTGGATATAGTCAAAACCACCACCGCGGGCTGCAGAAATGCGGGTTAAGGCTTCACATGTTACACACACGGGATGTTCCAGCTTGACATCAAAAAGAGCAATGGCAAACTTAATCCGAATGACAACAATATTGCAACGGAACCTCAAAGTGCGTCGATCCGAATCAGGAATTCTCCTGGTGGAGTTTCTCGCAGCCCGCATAGGCACATCGAAACGCAAAGCAAAACGCCTGATTGACAGCAAACAGATTCTGGTCAACAGCAGGCGAACATGGATTGCAAAACACCGTCTGGCCGAAGGGGACATGGTGCGGCTGCCTGCGGTTTCTCCTGTATCCGCAGCTAAAGCTAACCCTGAAACGCTCAAGATCCTGCACCAGGACAGCCTTATGGTGGCAATTGACAAGCCATCCGGACTGGTAACCAATCAGCACAAAAACAGTGTTGAACACCTCTTGCAGAAACAGCTTTCTAATCCGGGAATAAGGGCAATCCACCGCCTTGACAAACAGACTACAGGAGTCCTCCTTTTCAGCAAAAACGAGGAGTTCCGGCAAGCTATGATCAACGTGTTCCGCCAGGGCAGAATCCGCAAGGACTACCATGCCATTGTTGCAGGACGAATCCAGGCCTCCGACAGAGAGATATCAAAACCTCTTGACGACAAGCGGGCAGAATCCCGTATTAGAACCGTGGCATACAGCAAAAATTCTACACACCTTATCGCAACAATACTCACAGGCAGAACCCACCAGGTAAGAAGGCATCTTTCCTCGCTCGGGCATCCCGTCCTTGGCGACCGGCGTTACCAGATCGAAATAGCCTCAGCATTCCAGGGAATACAGTTCTCAAGGCAGATGCTTCATGCGTCCCACGTTTGCTTCCCGCATCCGTCAACAAACAAAACACAGGCCATCAATTCCAGGCTCCCGCAAGATTTCCGTGATTGCCTCTCAAGGCTTAAACTCACTTCGTGATCCTGGAATTAATCAGCCTTTGTGCCGGTAGGTAATTCGACCTTTGCTAAGGTCATAAGGAGAGATCTGAACAGTCACTTTGTCGCCGTTTGTGATCTTAATGAAATACTTCCGCATTTTTCCGGATATATGCGCCAGTATTTCGTGACCATTCTCCAGGCGCACCTTGTACATTGTCGCCGGAAGAACCTCAACCACTGTTCCTGTTGTTTCTATTGTGTCGTTGTTCTTTACCATAAGCTCTTTCCATAAGAAGAAGAGAAAGCTACAAATTCCCCGGCAGCTATGCAAGCTGTATTTACGAAAATAAATTACATAAAGAAAAAGCGCGCTTCGGTAGCGCTTGAAAATACCGGTACATAGCCTGTATCCTCTAGTCATGAATCACGGAACTGAAACCGTCAGAAAAGTCATACACCTTGCCGGCGTAGTGCAGGGAGTGGGTTTTCGCCCTGCCCTTGCAAGACTGGCAGCAGACCACGGCATAGGCGGCTCTGCCCGCAACCTTTCTGGAAAAGTGGAACTCATTGTCGAAGGCGGGCGGGAAAAAGTCGAAATCTTTCTTTCCGAGCTGCCTCGTTCTCTCCCTGTAAACGCCCGGCTGGAATCGATGCAAACAGTCCAGACAGTGGATTTAAACGGGAAACTTCGCAAAGAATTCAATATTCTTCCAAGCAGAAGCGGCGGCAGTTTTGACCTGGTTATACCCCCCGACCTGGCAATGTGTTCTGATTGCAAAAGGGAAATCCTCGACCCCGGTTCAAGACGTTACGGTTATCCCTTCACAACATGCACAGCATGCGGCCCACGGTATACCATCATAGACGATACCCCGTATGACAGGCAGCGAACAACCATGGCCCGCTTTCCAATGTGCGAAAAATGCGCTGCTGAGTACAACGACCCGGCAGACAGGCGTTACCATGCCGAAACGCTCGCCTGCTCTGCGTGCGGGCCAACCCTGTGCTTCGAATCCGGTCAAGGTAAAACTTTAAAAGCAGCCAAAGCTCTTTTTGCTGCAAGAGAAGCGCTAGCAAACGGAGAAATAATTGCAGTCAAGGGCATAGGCGGCTTTCTCCTGGCCGCCGATGCCCTGAACAGGCAGGCTGTTTTGAAATTACGTAAGAGAAAACAACGTCCGCATAAACCGTTTGCAGTCATGGCCCCGGACATCGAGACTGTCCGGAATTTCTGCATGGTTCCGCCTGCGGCGGAGAAAGCGCTTACTTCCCCCGGCGCGCCTATCGTAATACTTGATACCAGGCAAAATGCCGCAACCCGCCAATCTATCCCCGTGGAACTCATAACCCCCGACGGTCCGACAATGGGAATTATGCTCCCTACATCTCCGTTGCACCAGCTCATGTTCACTGCCGTAAAAGAGGACAAAACTCCTGATTTCAAACTGCTTATAATGACAAGCGGAAACCGGAGCGGAGAACCAATATGCATTACAAACAGCGAAGCCAGGGACAGGCTCTCCGGAATTGCGGATTCCTTCCTTATGCACAACCGCGATATCAATCTTCGAAACGACGATTCATTGGGGACTGTTCAGAACGGGGTCTTTCAGCTCTGGCGAAGAGCGCGCGGTTACGCGCCTGCCCCGGTTAATCTCCCGTTTAAATTACAGCAAACCTCCCTTGGAATGGGTTCTGAGATGAAAAACACTGTCTCTGTGGCTCAGAAAACAAAAGTCTTCATGTCACCACACGTGGGAGATCTCGATACGCCCGAAGCGGTCGACGGTTTAAAAGAAGTCAGTCATAATCTTCCTGCCTTTCTCAACGCCTCGCCGCGGATAATCGCAACGGATCTTCATCCCGACATGCAGTCTTCCATCCTAGGGTCGCGAATTTCCAGGGACAGAAACATTCCCCTGGTTAAGATTCAACACCATTATGCTCATGCGGCAGCCGGCCTTGCCGAGCACGGACTGGCGGAAGGCCTGGCCATCGTCTTTGACGGAACGGGTCTCGGAACAGATAAAACCATATGGGGCGCGGAGCTTCTGTATTCCAACATGGAGGAATTCAGACGGCTTGCAACTTTTGTCCCTGCCGCCCTGCCGGGCGGAGACGCTGCGGTTATCAACCCGGCAAGGCAGCTCGTAGCGCGAATGCACGACTCTAACATCGATTTGCCGGCTTTCATTTGCGATAAATATAAAATCAGCCCGAACAACGTCAGGACATGGATCCGGCAGGCGGAAAAAGGTATAAATACGCCGATGTGCCATTCCGCAGGAAGGCTGCTCGACTCTTTTTCAGTCCTCCTGGGAATCGCACCGGAGACCATAACCTATGACGGCCAGCCTGCAATACGCCTTGAACATGCCGCTTCCGCCTGTTCACGGCAGATTGATATCCGGGTTCCCTTCGCCACAGAGTGGCGGGAAGATACTTTTTTCATCGACTGGCGTCCGGCTTTTTCCTTCATGGCGGAACAGATTTCACAACCCGATCCCGACATTCCGGCCCTTGCCATGGCTGTCCATCAGGCCCTTGCCGACGCGGCAACAACAATGGCAAAAAACACCGCAAAATATACCAACAACCGCAATATACTGTTGTCCGGCGGAGTATTTATGAACCGCATTCTTACATCCCTGGCGACCAGGCAACTACGCAACATTAAATTCAAACCGTTGATCCACACACAGACACCCCCAAACGACGCCTGCGCCTCATTCGGACAGGCGGTAATTGCAGCCGGTAGTGTCAAGTGTTCTATGAAAAGCAATGAAAACTGTGTGTGAGTTTGTGGGTGTGTGGGTATGTGAGCCAGGCTGGTCAAAGAATGCTTTCTTGCGACCCATTCTCATGTTATTATGAGAAGTATTAAGAAATAGACAACCAGGGGAAAACTCATGTGTCTTGCTGTGCCAATGAAACTTGTTGATCTCTGCGACTCTGAACACGGCAGAGTGGAACTGGAAGGAAGCCGTCAGGACGTCAATATCTCGCTTATCGACAATCCTGTGCCAGGCGACTACCTCATAGTTCATGCCGGGTTTGCAATAGAGAAACTTGACCGGGAAGAAGCGGACAAACGAATCAATCTGTTCAAGGAACTCGCCGAAAGCCAGCAGGCCCCGATACCATCCTGAGCAGGCCTTTATACCGTAAACTGATAAATGAAATACATCCACGAGTTCAGAAACAGGGCAGCAGCCGGCAGAATCGCAACCGCAATCTCCGAACTGTCAGCAAACCTGGACCCTGAACGTACAATCCGGATCATGGAAGTCTGCGGCACTCATACAATGGCCATTGCCCGTTATGCGATAAACAACGTGCTTCCGAATAACGTGGAGGTTATCAGCGGCCCCGGCTGCCCCGTGTGCGTTACCGATCCAGGCTACATCGACGCGGCAATAGAACTGGCCAGGAAGGGCTGCATAATTACAACTTTCGGGGACATGATAAATGTGCCCGGAACATCTTCAACTCTGGCCGAATGCCGCGCCGAGGGCGGGAAGGTGGAAATCTGCTACTCGCCTGAAAAAGCCTTGTCTATTGCCGATGACAACCCGGACAAAGAAGTGGTTTTTCTTGCGATAGGTTTCGAGACAACTATACCTCCCGTGACAAGCATTGTCAGGCTCGCGGAAACGTCCGGCGCGAAAAATATATCGCTTTTGACTGCATTCAAGGTAATACCCCCGGGATTGATCGCACTGGTTCAGGATCCGGAACTGCAGATTGACGCTTTTCTTTGCCCCGCGCACGTCAGCGCAATAATAGGAACCGCCCCCTACCAGACTTTTGCCAGGGACTATGCAAAGCCCTGCGTTATAGCCGGCTTCGAGCCTCTGGATATTCTTTACGGAATCGAAGGCATACTCCGCCAGATAACCGAAGGGGAACCAATGGTGGAAAACCAGTATTCCCGCGTCGTAAAACCCGGAGGCAATCCAACAGCCCTGGCCCTCATGGCGCAATACCTTGAACCGTGCGACGCCTGGTGGCGGGGCCTTGGCCCAATAAACCACAGCGGCATGAAGCTGCGCGAGCAGTTTGCTTCCTGCGACGCTTCAAAAAAACACAATATCCCGATACGCCACGGAAGACTGAATCCGCAATGCCTGTGCGGAGAAGTAATCAAGGGCAAAATAAAGCCTGTTCAGTGTCCGATGTTTGCCACGGCCTGCACTCCAGACCGCCCCATGGGCCCTTGCATGGTAAGCCAGGAAGGAAGCTGCGCAGCATCCTTTAAATACAGCCGATAGCTGCCGTGGGTGAAAAGACCTGTATGCCCGTAAGGTTGGAAAAATCAAAATCTCCTCTTTGCCTTGAACAACAGCGCTTCCGGCCTTATTCTCTTGTCCCATGAATTCCGGAAGAATACAACTTGCTCACGGCGGCGGCGGACGCCTTTCACGGTCGCTGATAGAATCCCTGATTGTTCCGCGTTTCGGCAAAGGTCCTCTCGGCGGACTGCCGGATTCCGCCTCCCTGGAAGCGACTTCCCCGGAACTGCTCTTTACCACGGACAGCTTTGTTGTACAACCGCAGTTTTTCCCGGGGGGCGATATCGGCAAACTTGCGGTTCACGGCACAGTCAATGATATTGCAGTGGCTGGAGGCAAACCCCATTGGCTTTCGCTGGCTTTCATACTTGAAGAAGGCCTGCCTGTATCCCTCTTGGTGAAGGTACTGGATTCAATAAAATATGCGGCTGACGATGCGGCGGTTCAAATTGTCACCGGCGACACCAAGGTTGTGGCCAGGGGACAATGCGATCAACTTTATATAAACACATCCGGCCTCGGCTTCAGAATACCCGGCCTTTACCCACGGCCGCCTGCTATTCAGGAAGATGACGCTATCATTGTGAGCGGCACCATAGGCGACCACGGGATGGCAGTCCTGGCAGCAAGGGAAGAACTGGCGCTGGAAAACGGACCTGTAAGCGATACTGCCTCCATCCATCGCCTCGTATCAAAAACACAAGAAAAAGCGGCTTCAGTGCATTTCATGCGCGATCCCACTCGCGGCGGGGTAGCAACAACGCTGTACGAAGCAGCACAGGACACAAACTTTGACTTCGTACTTGATGAAGCGTCTATCCCCCTTTCCCGGGGAACTTCTGCGGCGGCCGAGCTCCTCGGACTCGATCCGCTCAACTCTCCCTGCGAAGGACGTTTAATCATGATCTGCAGCAACAAAGTTGCCGGCGAAATAACCGAAGAATGGAAATCAATGCCGGAAGGCCGGCAATGCGGGCGCATCGGTTCGGTAAAAAAAGGGTCCGGCAGAGTAATCCTCGAAACCCTTGCCGGAGGCAGACGGTTGGTAACCCCGCCAAGCGGGGAACTTCTGCCAAGGATATGCTGACAATGCATGAACTCTCAATTGCTCAGGCCCTTATTGAAAAAATCATCGCTCTCGCAGAAGAACAACATGCTGAATCAGTCAGCAGCATTCACGTGGAGGCGGGCGCCTTGTCCGGTGTAAACCCGGAAGCCCTGGAACTCGCTTTCCCGGTGGCAGCCGAAAATACCGTGGCGCATAATGCCAGGCTTGTAATAGAAAAAGTTCCAGCCGGAGGGGAATGCGCCTCTTGCGGCAACAATTCCCGGTTCGACCCTGTCGCCCCGGTCTGCCCTGTATGCGGCAGCGCCGAAATGAACATATCCAGCGGACGTCAATTGCTTCTGAAACGGGTCGAATTCCTGCAAAAAGACAATCCGGGCACATGCAATGCGGACAAAGCTGATTCGGGCGCAAACACAGAAACAAGACAGCAACCATGACAATATTGCGGGAGAAGGCGCGGCTTAAGAAGATGAACACAGGACCGAGAAAGGCCCTTGGCCTTTTGGCGCTCATTTCGGTTTCATCCCTGCTTTTGTTATCTTGCAGAGATGCAGACAAAAGCTCACCACGGCCCGGCAACGCCGAATTCATTCCTCTAAAACGCTTTAACCCTGACCGCGCATACGAGGAAGTTAAAAATTTTGTTGCGCTGGGCCCGCGGGTTTCAGGCACCACGGGAGCATCAAAAGCCGCGGATTATATTGCCGAACGCCTTCGGGAATACGGCTACCAGCCTGTAATCGACGACTTTATCGATAATACTCCGGAGGGAAAAAAAACGTTCAGGAACATCGTTGCGGTGGCCGCCGGCAATACCGACACAGCAATTGTTCTGGTTTCGCACTACGATACCAAGGCAGGCATATCCCCTGATTTTGCGGGAGCTAACGATTCTGGTTCAAGCACCGGCCTTCTTCTCGAACTGATGAGAACGGCATGGAATGCTCCGGCAAACAGGCCTGACATCATAGGCCTGTTTGTAGACGGAGAAGAATGCCTGCAAAGATACTCCTCTTATGACGGGCTGCACGGCAGCAGACATTTTGTGCGCACACTCATTCTCAACAGGAGAGCCGATCGGATAGTTGCGGCAATAATACTTGATATGATCGGGGACCAAAACCTCAATATAAAAATACCTGCGAACTCAGACCGCGACCTGATATCAGAGACCTTTGAAGCAGCGAAACGAGAAGGCTTCCGGAACTATTTCCACCTTTCCGAAGGTTACATTATTGACGACCATGTGCCGTTTCTCAACGCGGGCATACCTGCGGTTAACCTCATAGATTTCGAATTCGGCTCCAGCCCCGGAAAAAATGACTACTGGCACACTACCAACGATACCCTCGACAAAATAAGCCGAAAGAGCCTGGAAATAACAGGAAGAACCACTCTCCGCCTGGTCAACAGGTTATGCGCCGATGCGCAGCCGCCGGAATAAGTTTTCGACATTCAGGACCAGTAAAGTGTTGCTCCGGGAAACTCTGTAAGAATGAGCTATTTACAGGAAGACATGAAATCCGCCAGCCTGGCAGCCGTATTCTGCACATGGGAGCCTTTCCAGAAAACCTTGCCGCACACCGGGCAAACAAAGAACTCATCGTATCTGCCGTAGACATTCGGATGAACCCTTGCCCTGATGTCTTCTTTTGCCGGCACACGAACAAGGTCAACATTGCAGTCCACGCACCGGCTGAAAAGGTATGAAGAAATGTCAAGTCCGTACTCGCCAACAACCTCGCCCAACTGCTCCAGAGGTTGTTGCGACTCCACAATAAAATATCTTTCCGCCGCCGGGTATTGTTCGCATAACATGGTGTTACGGCTCAGAAAAATCCTGTTTTCCGCGTTGGATTTCAGTATTAACTCATGTGTTCTCAGGTTGGTATTCCAAAGAGTATCATACCCGGTGATACGCAGATTCCTGCCAAGCTTTATCAGCATGTGATCTACGGTGAAAGAAATTTTCCTCATTTCCGGGATCCGCCTCCGAGCCCTTTACCCGCAAGCCATCCGTTTTCTGCAATCCTTTCCGCGGCAGGCGTCCCGGCCTCAGGCACGGCATGCTCCAACCAGACCAATTGCCCGGGGCCATATGATGGGTAAGGGCTATGAATTCTGTTTTTTTACGCTTTTGGCAATCCGCTTTGACAAGGCTTCAGATGGATTCCTGACAAAGGCCGCTGTGATGCGGAATTTGTTCTTTCCGGTGTTCCGCGCTATCAGTTTGAATCCATATTCAAAATCATGGAAATTGCGGTCCATAAAATCCCGGGCTGATTTCTCTTCCCTGGCGCAGCGATCTATTACCTCGCGAACCGCCGTTTTATCAAAAGTCAGCTTTATTCCGTGCTCTTTCTCAAAAAACTCCTGAAACCGGCGGATATCATTCCTTATGCCCTCCTCTTGCGCGCCGCTTTTGTCTGCAAGAAGCCGTCCCACGGACGCGGCTGAATTTTCAACAGCATCCCTGCCAATACTCAACGAGCGCAAAGATGCTGAAGGAATCTCAAATTTAAAGTCTCTGAACACTCGTTCACAAACAGTCATCAAACCCCTTGCGCCGGTCTTTTCCCTGTGCGCCTTCTCCGCAATGGCGCGAACCGCGTCGCTGTCAATATCAACGTCTATATCATAGCCTTCAAAATCCTTGCGGTACTGGGACAGGATGCTGCCCTCCGAATTTAACATGATCTGTTCAAGATCATCGATCTCAAGGGGATCGCAGACCACACGTATCGGCAGGCGTCCGACAAATTCGGGCTCAAATCCGTATTCTACAAAATCGCCCGTCCTGACCTGCTTCAGGTATTCTTCATTTTCCGCTGCGCTCTTAGCGGCGGACATGAAACCGATTTTTGACGATTCTATCCGCCTCCTGACCTGCTCGCCCAACTTATCAAATACCCCACTGACAATAAAAAGCATGTGCCTGGTGTTAATGGTTTGTTTTCCGCCGTCTTTGCCCTTCTGGATATCCATAACTGCTCGCATCTGCCCGACTATGTCAGTCTGGCTCACAAGACTGACCTCTGTTTCTTCCATGAGCTTCAGAAGATTAACCTGTACACCCCGCCCGGAAACGTCCTTGCCGCCCCCTGATGATTGGGCGGCTATTTTGTCAATCTCATCGACATAGATAATTCCATATTGCGCCAGTTCAGCGTTGCCTCCTGCGACCTTAACAAGATCTCTAACAAGATCTTCTGTATCGTGACCCACATAGCCGGTCTCACTGAATTTTGTGGCATCTGCTTTGATGAACGGAACGCCTATCAGCCTCGCGATACATCGCATCAGGTAAGTCTTTCCAACACCCGTAGGCCCTATCAGCATGATGTTGTGTTTCGCGTAATCCTTTTCAGCTTCATCGGGATCGTCTATGCAACGCCTGACGTGATTGAAATGATCGCATATTGCAACTGACAACGCCTTTTTGGCCTCGTCCTGCTTTATAACAAACCTGTCGAGATGCTTTTTTATGTCGCGGGGTTTGAGACTGAATTCCCTGATGGTTTCCAAAGCTTCTTGTATTCCATGTTCCGGTTCTTCGTTTTCGCTTTGACCTGTACCCGGATCCTCGCCGCCTGAAGTCCCGCCGGTAAAAGCAAAATTTACACGCCGAAGCATTTCGCGCAGACTCTCCTCCACGCTCTTTTCATTATCGTTGTCTTTTCTATCAGTCATTTTTTTACTCGTCCGTCATTGGCTTTGATCCAAAGAAAAAGGCCGCCACGTTTCCGCAGCGGCCTTGTACAGACAAAGAGAAGTTACTTCTTTTTCGGCAGTACTGCGTCTTTTGCAGCCTTAGAAATTCTGAACTTCAGCGTGGTCTTCGCCGGTATCTTAATGGCTTCACCTGTCTGAGGATTGCGGCCCTTACGCGCCTTCCTGCGCGCCTTTACAAGTTTGCCGATTCCCGGAATGGTAAATCCGTCTTTTGCGTTCTTGTAGGCCATCTCTGCGAGTGTTTCGAGCGCGGCCTTCGCCTGCTTCTTCGTAATTCCCGCACCATCCGCTACGCCTGCAACAATTTCACTCTTGGTCTTTGGTTTCGCCATGGAAATCTCCTTTCGATTTAGTTGGATGAAACCACGTAATCAGCGGCATTTAACCAACACTTCACAAGAAACGCAACAACAATAATTGCAATCTCAAAAAAAAAACTACAAACGCTAACCCGGATTATTCACCAGTGCACCGGGCCTGACCTGTAACATATGATGGATCAGCGCCTTACGGGGACAACCACGGATTACACTGATGGCACGGATGTTTTGGGTCAGTTTACGATACGTTTCCATTGCAGTTTGGCGTGCTTGAAGTTCAACAGCAACCCGAGCCGCAGGCCAGTATGACTGAGGTAGCCGGTCATCTGGGCGATGTGAGACTCGTCTGGCACCCTCCCTGTTCCTCCCTATCCGTGCCATCAGTGTAATCCGTGGTTGAATCTCCTCGGCAACGGCGCTCCAATACGCCTCGAACTCGACCTTCATGAATAGATCAGGTTAACCCATATACCTCACGGAATTTCGTATTGTGGCAGAGCTTAACCCTTGATCTAAATGACATAACCTTTACAATATGAAACCAGGATGCCGATATACGAATACAAAGCCATAAACCCAAAGAACTCATGTTCCCGTTGCAGGAAAGGGTTCGACTTAATGCAGAAGATTTCCGATGAGCCTTTGGACAGGTGCCCCGATTGTGGCGCGCCGGTAGAAAAACAGATATCCGCGCCATCGGTGGGCTCGTCAAAATCCGGCTTTGATGACCGGGCAAAACGGGCTGGCTTCCACAAGCTCAAGAAGCTCGGCAAAGGCGAATACGAGAAGCAGTATTAACCCGCCTTTGGAACCAGAACTTTTAAAGCCTGCGGGCGAACTTTGATCTCAATATCCTTCTCTGCATTGATAAGCTCCCCGTCAATCTGTACCGGGCCCGGTTTTTTTCTTTCAACATGCATCTGCGCAAACCTTTCAGATATGACTTCAGGGATTGCATTCACCGACCCGTTGAAAAGCCGTCCAATATTTCCAATCAACCGGGGAGCATCCTGTCGCAGCGCAACAACCAGCTCAAGCTTGCCATCGTCGGGTTGCGCCTGGGGTGCAATTTTGGCTCCCCCGCCGAACTGCGTAAGGTTTGCGACCGTAAAAACCATTGGATCTTGAAACGTCCGGTTTGTATCACCGTCAAGTGTAACGTAAAACGGCTGCGGCTCATACTGGAAAAACTCGTGTACGCCTGCAAATATGTAAGGAAATATGCCGCGCACCTGGGATCTTTCAAAAGATCGTACCAGCGATGCGTCCCATGCCATACTGCAGGTTACAAAAAACGGCTTATCGTTCATCAGCCCGACATCAATGCGCTGCAGTTCCGCATTTGAAAGGGCCTGAACGGCACGGTCAACGGCAAGCGGAATTCCGAAATGACGGGCAAAACCATTACCGCTCCCGCTGGGAATAACCCCTACGGCAGCCTCCGTTCCAGCCAGGACCTTGCCCACCGTGTTAACAGTTCCATCCCCCCCGGCAACAAGGATAGTGTCAATATTCTGGTCAAGCGCTCTTTGTACTTTTGCCAAACCATCCCTGGCGCTGTGACAGAACTGATACTTCACGTCATGGCCTTCATTCTCCCAGTAACGGTCTACTGCTTTACGCATGGAATCAAATGACCAGGACAAACCTGCTTTTCTATTAACCAGAACAAGTATTTTCTTCACCGGTTTCATGCCCTCTGCGCTCTTCAAACCGCATTCTTTCAATAATTCTTACCCAGCCAACTCATCAACAAGCTCCCACACACGCGCCCTCTCATTGCGCAAAAAACCACAGCGCTGAAAAAGACAACTTTTCCCCTTTTTCATAAACAGATCAGGCTAAAGAATGTTGCTCGCCAGCTCCGCAAGCTCCGAGCGTTCTCCCTTTTCAAGGTTCACATGCGCATACATCTGCTGGCCCTGCATTTTCTCTATCAGGTAACTGAGCCCGTTCGACTCGGCGTCCAGGTATGGATGATCTATCTGAAAAATATCACCCGTGAAAACAACCTTTGCGCCCTCACCTGCGCGGGTAATGATGGTCTTCACTTCATGGGGCGTGAGATTCTGACCCTCGTCAACAATAAAGAACACGTCGACAAGACTTCGGCCGCGTATGTACGAGAGCGGCGTTATGACCAGTTCTTCATCATCCAGCATCTTTTTAATAGCCTTGAAACGGCTGTCCGACTTGGGAAACTGCTTTTTTATGACTCCCAGGTTGTCGTACAAAGGCTGCATAAAAGGCGCAAGCTTCTCCCCGACTTCGCCGGGCAGATAACCGATGTCCTTATTGCTTAATGTCACGATAGGCCGGGCCAGAAGTATTTGTTTGTGCTTCTTCTGCATCTCGAGGGCGGCAGCCATTGCAAGGAGCGTTTTACCGGTCCCGGCCTTGCCCGAAAGAGTTACAAGAGGTATGTAAGGATTCATCAGCGCATCAATGGCAAAAGTCTGTTCCGCGTTGCGGGGCGTGATATTATAAACCGGCGATTTGTCCACCCTCTTTATTGTGTCGGTATATGCATCGTAAACCGCCAGTCCCGACTTCTTTCCACTGCGGACAATCAGGTACTCGTTGGGCAAAAGTTCCCCGTGGCAATCCAGGGAACCGGCTTCAACTTCAAAAGGCTCCTTATAGAGAGCGCCGATCAGTGATTCAGGAATATCTTCGAGAACCCTCTTTCCGGTGTAAAGGCTTGAAGCATCCTTTACCCTGTCTGTTGTATAGTCCTCGGCATGGAGGCCGACGGATTTGGCCTTCAGGCGCAGATTTACATCTTTGCTGACCAGTGTGACCTTCCGGTCAGGGTTTTCCTTTGCAAGGTGATAGGCAATGTTCAGGATCTGATGATCCGGCTGATGGACCGGAAAATTCAGTTTAAGATCTTCGTGCATTTCCTTTGCCAGCTCCACACTGAGCCTTCCCTTGCCCGGCCCTATGCGTACGCCATCGGAAAAAAGCTGCTGTCCGCTCAGCGCATCCACACGTCTCAAAAAATTCCGCGCATGATAACTGATTGCCTGATGCCCTTTTTTAAAGTGATCGAGTTCTTCAAGCACAACAATTGGCATGCTTATGTCGTGTTCATCAAACTGATCCACGCACGAGCTGTCATGCAGAATCACGTTAGTATCCAGAATAAAAATCTTGTTAGTTGAATCTTTCATCTACTTCCCTCCCCATGCACATCCTGTCCAGTCAAAATTCTGCCGCTAACGCCCGGCCCGTAAATTCCTGTGAGATATGCGGGCTAACTGCGGCAACTATTCCCATATCAGCTCCAACATCTCTTCCTGGTCGGCGTCAACTATGCCAACCACCTGCCCCTTGCGCGCAAGCTTCAAAAAACGCCCCTTTTCCGTCTCCCATACCTGGCATAAAAAACCGGACTTCCCTTTTCCTTTTTTGAGCGGTTCCATATCAGGAAAACGTTTCCCGAGCATCATCCTGTAACCCGCGGCAAACTCGGCGGCTTCGCTGTCACTGTCCCATACTGTTTTCCAGACGAGCATGCCGCTGCCGGATTTCTCATCAACAAAATAAAAATACCTGTCTCCGCCCCAACCTTCCGCTACAGAAGACGGGTCCAGTCCGCCGACCTCGCCCTCATTCCACAAATCAAACAGAAAACCCATGCTCATTTCGCCCACAACATCCTGCTCAACAAGCTTCCACCCGGCGGGAACGCGCTGCTCAAGGCCATGAATCCGCACTGTCACAGGCCCCTCGCGCGTCTTTGCTATAAGCTTTTCGGGATGGAGAAGCTGTTCTGTAGACTCAATTGGATTTTTACCGTAAAGATCGGATACTGCTTCCCATCCGCCTTGCGACTTAACGTAGTCAATAGCTGATGCTCCCTGGATGTACGCGCCCAGTATCTGTTGCACGAAGAATCTAGGCTGGTCCTTCAAATTTACCTCTGGCATACCCTGCATCCCGTGTCCGGCGCCCATGCCGCCTGAGTTTTTCAGGGAAAGTTCTGCAATAGCGTCAAAATCCATCGCCGCCTGCGCCTTTATAGCCATGGAAACCATTGGTTCAACAGACGGTATGGATGTCCGGCCCAACTGGTCCATGAGCATCCATGCGGTCATAACCCATGTTGCCTCGCCTTCCACCAGCGACTGCCTGGCAAGCAACAGGTCGCCGTTATCCCGCATCAATTGCAGATCGCCTTTCATAAAATTCTGCAAGTCAAAATTATGGTCCTGCAATGCGTGGCAAAGCTCATGAGATGTGATCACGTCAAGCATCGTGCTGTTCAGGTTTGTCTGGATCAGGTAGTACGTTTTCTGCTCGGGCGAATAATGGGCGGCGGCCTGGTCTTTCATAAAGCTATAGAACCATTCTTTTAAATCCAGTGGTTCCTGCAACGCGCCAAGCCGGACCAGCGCCTCCACGTAGTGGCTGGGGTTCTGTTCCCCGAACTGTTCGGTAATTTCCTTTTCAATGTATGATTTCAAGTCCTGCATGGGTTGGATCGCAACCTCAACACTATTCGTAAATTTGAGGCCCCTGATCTTTTCAACGCTCTCCGCAATGCTCTGCACCCGCAGAAATGCGGCACGGATCCGCTCGTCCCCTGCTTTTCCGTCTGCCCGAGCCAAAGAACAAAGCAGCATTAAGCAGGCCGTAAACGCCGCAGCCTGCGTCTTGAAACATTTCACTGGTCCGTTATTCATGGCCCAATATTAACCTCTCGCGCAGCATCAATCAAGCGCCGCTTATCCCGTCTTCTGAAATTCCACTTTTCATCATGAGATAAAGCTGGCAGGCAATAGGCATTGACGGGCCATGGCGCATAAACCTATACTTTGCGTTTCACAAATCAATACAAGAAAGGCTTTAAATATGGCTGGAAATATCGATGAAAGACTCAAAAAGGGCTGGGTCGGCTACCGCCCGGACATCAAGTTGCTTGATTGCACGGTTCGGGACGGCGGGCTAATGACCTCGCACCGGTTTGAAGATGAGTTTGTCAAAGGCGTTTACGATGCCGCTGTAAAGTCCGGCGTAGACTACGTGGAGATGGGCTATAAAGCGTCCAAAAAGATCTATTCCCCATCTGAACACGGGCCATGGAAATTCTGCGACGAGGATAACCTTCGCCGAATAGTCGGAGACAAGCCCGGTTCAACCAGGATATCGGTAATGGCCGATGCCGAGCGAACAGATTACAAGCAAGATATCCTCCCCAAGGACCAGAGCGTAATAGATACCATACGGGTGGCGTCCTATATTCACCAGATCCCGACCGCCGTTGACATGATAAAGGACGCGCACGATAAGGGCTACGAGACACTGATGCAACTCATGGCTATCTCCGTTGTCTCAGAAGAAGACATGAGCCAAGCCCTGGAAATAATTCGAGAAACACCTGTAACCGCAGTTTACATTGTCGACAGTTTCGGATCTCTTTACTCAGAAGAAGTAAAAAGACTGACAACGATCTTCAAGGAGCTTCTTGAAGGAACCGGGAAGGATATCGGCTTCCACGGACACAATAATCAACAATTGGCATTTGCCAACACTGTCGAAGCCTTGCTCAACGGCGCCCGACGGCTTGACGCCACTGTTTGCGGCATAGGCCGGGGAGCAGGCAACTGCCCCATGGAACTGCTGGTCGGATTCCTGCACAATCCTAAATTCCACCTGAGACCCGTGCTGGAATGCGCGCGCGACTACCTTGCTCCCCTTTCAAAAAAGGTCGAATGGGGATACACGGTTCCATACGGAATAACGGGCCAACTCAATCAACATCCGCGCCCGGCAATGAAACTCAGGGCCGGCGACACCCCGGACGATTACGTAAGCTTCTACGATACTATAATAGAGGAAGAATAACGCTCTCACTCCAATAATCCAGGAAGTGCGGAATAAGACAGTAATGAACAAGGAAAGAAAACAGACATTGGCTCCGCCCCCCTTCGCCATGCCATACACCTGGCAAAGGCGAAAAGGCGAAAACAACTCGAAATGACGCACCGAAGGCGCAAATGACTCGGCCCTTCGGGATTCGAATCTGCACTGAAAATGAAAAAAAAGACAGATCGCAACGTATATGTCCTGGGTCTGACCAGCCTGTTCAACGACTGGTCAAGCGAGATGATCTTTCCGCTTCTTCCCGCCTTCATGGCGCAGATACTGAACATTCCCAAGCCGTTAATCGGACTTATAGAGGGTGTTTCCAGGAGTTTGGCTTCCATCCTTAAGTTCTTCTCCGGCTACATTTCCGACCGACTGGGAAGAAGAAAAGCCCTTGCGGTTACAGGCTACGCTCTTTCAAATATAGTCAAACCGTTTCTGGCGCTGGCGCATACCTGGTGGGCAGTGCTTGCGGTAAGAGCTGCAGATCGTTTTGGCAAAGGCGTACGCACCGCTCCCCGCGATGCCCTTCTGGCTTCTTCAACCGAGAAGACAAAAAAGACAAGGGGCAGATCATTCGGATTCCACCGGGCCATGGACACAACCGGGGCAATGCTGGGAACCATCTGCGCTTATTTTCTTCTTCGCTTTCTTCCCTGGGACATGGATATGAACTACCGTACAGTTTTCCTTCTTGCGGTAATCCCGGGAGCAATTGGAACAGCCTGCATAATACTGGGCACGAAAGAAAAACCTGTCACCGGCGCACGCCGAAAACCTTCGCTTAACTGGAAAAAATTGCCCGCGAATATACGCAAACTCGTCATTGCCTCTGTAATCTTCGGCATCGGCAACTACACGTTCACTTTCTTTATCCTGCGCATATTCGAAATGGGAGTCTCCCAGGTTGTCGTCCCGCTTGTGTATCTTTTCTACAACATTGTTTATATGGCCGCGTCAATACCCGCCGGCAGACTTTCCGATAGAATAGGGAGAAAAAAAGTGCTGATGGCCGGTTTCGTTCTGTATGCTCTGACAGCGACGGGCTTTGCGTTGCTCAATTCCTTGTTCGCGGCATGGGCGCTGATGGGGCTTTTCGGACTGCACATGGCAATGACCGACGCAACAGCCAGGGCTTTTATAAGCGATCTTGCCGACGAAGAAGTCCGGGGAACGGCCCTGGGCGTCTACCATACAGGGGTAGGCATTGCGGATCTGCCCGCAGGCCTTCTTGCGGGTTTCCTCTGGGCGCAGCTTTCTTCCTCTGCCACTTTCCTTGCCGGGGCAGTCCTGGCTTTTGTCTCAATCGCCGTTCTTGCAACTGTGAAAGAAAAGTAGCCCGCTGCATTTATGCCGGACGACAAAAAAGCCATGGGACAGAAAAAGACACGCAAAGTTTTCGATAATTCCTACTACGAAAGGTTCTATGTCAATCCTCAGACAAGGGCTGTTGAGGAAAAAGATATTGTCCTGCTCGTAAACCATATATGCAGCTATCTTCGATATCTCCGGATTCCCGTAAAATCAGCTATCGATATGGGATGCGGACTCGGGTTCTGGAAAAAACCGCTTGAATATCAGTTTCCCGGCATCACATACACCGGCGTGGATTCCAGCAGTCAGCTTTGCGCCCGGCTTGGCTGGAAACACAGCTCCATAACAGACTACCACACAAGAAAACGTTTCGACCTTGTTATTTGCCAGAGTGTTCTGCAATACCTTCCGGATAATGAAATCAATGACGCATTAGAAAACATTCATTCGCTGTGCAGGGGCGGCATGTATCTTGAAGTCGTAACCCTCGAAGACTGGCGAACAAATTGCGACCAGTCCAGAACCGACGGAAAAATTCATTTTCGCCCTGCCGAATGGTATAGAAAAAAAGTCCGGAAGTATTTTATAAATTGCGGAGGCGGGCTTTTCATCCCCGTCGAATCACAGGCGCCACTGTACGAACTGGAATGTCTTCAACCACTTACAACTTGATTCCGCAAACACAATGCCCGAAACTTTAACGATGTGCTTGCCTTCTCTGAAAAATCCGGCTAATTTTCCGTCTTTATCTGGAGCCGGGTTATGGTAACAAAAGAACTTGTGACAAAGGTGCAGGAGTGCGGCAAAGAAGGACGACGCCTTGTCGTGCCGCTGATGGGCTTCCCGGGCCTCTCAATAACAGACTGCACAGTTAAACTGGCACAACAGAACTACGGGGAGCATTTCAAGGTCATCAAGGCGCTTGCCGACCGTTTCCAGCCAGACATCATATTTCCGCTCATGGATCTTGCCGTTGAGGCAAATGCGCTGGGACGCTACACGGTTTTTCCCAAGCGGGATTCCGCCACAGTTGTAAAAGACACCTTTGACATGGCCGAACTGCAGGCACAGAAAGATATCAACATGGCTTTCGACACCCGCATCATAGGCTATGTCGAAGTCGAAAAGCTCATGAATATCGGTTTGAATCACAAAATTATGCGCGGCGCCTACGTGACAGGCCCTTATTCGCTCGCAGCCCTGATGATGGGCGCCGATGAAGCCGCGATGGCTACCGTGCTCAAACCAAAGGAACTCGAACTGCTTTGCCAGTTCACCACAGACAAGATACAGCAGTACGCACGCCAGCTCATAGCGGCGGGAGCAGAAGTCATCTGCATACTCGAACCCAGCGCCGTAATGCTTGGCCCTGAGCAGTTTCACCAGTTTTCGTCACAGTTTGTAAAGCACTTGAACGATAGCTGCAAGTATACCGGCGTAGCCACCGTATACCACACCTGCGGAAATACCATGCATCTTATAGATAAGATGGTGGAAGCCGATGTCGATGCCATAAGCCTGGATTCACCGGGAATAGGCGTAGACCTCCCGGAAGCAGCCAAAAGGGTCCCCGACAACGTCGTGATTATGGGCAACATAAACCCGACAGGCGCCATTCTCAACGGAGCTCCCCACCAGGTCCAGCAGGAAGTATACGCCCTGCTGGAAACCATGCGTGATTTCCCTAACTACGTGCTCAGCACCGGCTGTGACCTACCCCAGGAAACTCCGCTTGAAAACATCAAGGCCTTCATGGAAGCAGGCAGAAACTACCGAATCTAGCCCGCATCACGATGGCTTCTCATGAACCTTAATCTCTTTGTTTTCGACCGCGACCTCGACCCTGGAATCTTCTTCAATCTCGCCTGCAACGATCTTGCGGGCAATCGGCGTCTCGACTTCCCGCTGGATCAGTCTCTTCAACGGTCTCGCTCCATAGACCGGATCATATCCACGCTCGGCTATCAGCTCCTCGGCCTCATCACTCAATTCCAGAGAAATACGCCGTTCACTCAAACGGACGGAAAGTTCGGCAACCTGCAACTCCACTATCCGCTTGATCTCATCCCGGGTCAGCGGCTTGAACAGCACAGTATCGTCAACTCGGTTCATGAACTCGGGACGGAAATGCGTCCGCAATTCATTCATGATCGTCTTGCGCACTTCATCGCGGATATGCCCCTGTTCGTCTATCCCCTCCAGGAGATGCGGCGAGCCGATATTGCTGGTCATTATCACAATCGTATTCTTGAAATTGATCGTCCTGCCATGAGAATCGGTAAGACGTCCGTCCTCAAGAATCTGCAACAGAATATTGAAAACATCGTGATGAGCCTTCTCAATCTCGTCGAGCAGAATAACACTATACGGTTTTCTCCTGACAGCCTCCGTCAACTGTCCGCCTTCTTCGTAGCCGACATACCCGGGAGGGGCTCCGACAAGCCTGGATACAGTGTGCTTCTCCATGTACTCGCTCATGTCAATCCTCACCATATTCTCCTCGGTGTCAAACAGCGACTCGGCCAATGATTTCGCCAGCTCGGTTTTCCCGACGCCGGTCGGCCCCAGGAACAGGAAAGATCCTATCGGACGCGCAGGATTCTTTATCCCCGCCCTTGCCCTGATCACCGCGTCCGCCACTGCCTGGACCGCCTCATCCTGGCCCACTACTCGTTCATGCAAAACTGAATCCAGTTTCATCAGCTTCTCTCGCTCCCCTTCAAGCAGACGTGTAAGCGGTATCCCGCTCCAGCGCGACACTACAGAGGCTATCTCCTCTTCTGTAACTTCCTCGCGCAGCAATGTCTCGCTGCCTTCTTCTCCTTTCATCTTCTCCTCTTCCAGGCGGAGCTTCTGCTCAAGCTCGGGAATAATCCCGTGCCTTAGTTTCGCGACCCTGTCCAGATCGTACTGGCGTTCGGCCTCCTCGCTGTCGTGCCTTGCCTTCTCAAGTTGCTCGCGCAACTCTCTGACTTGCCCGATGGCCTTCTTTTCGTTTTCCCACTGTGAGCGCATTCTATCAGCCTCGGCCTTAAGGTCGGCCAGCTCCCGGCGAAGAGATTTCAAGCGCTCCTTGCTGGCCTTGTCTTTTTCTTTTTTAAGAGCAGTTTCCTCAATTTCCATGCGCATGACCTTGCGGGTTATCTCGTCAAGCTCTGCGGGCATGGAGTCTATTTCGGTCCTG
The DNA here is from genome assembly GCA_964475205.1 of uncultured Victivallales bacterium. GTDB lineage: Bacteria > Verrucomicrobiota > Kiritimatiellia > UBA8416 > CAYSRM01 > CAYSRM01. Next base: position 28,760 of record CAYYVQ010000006.1, read on the forward strand.
ATTGACGCGCAAGCCTCATCCATCAGGTCAATAGCCTTGTCCGGAAGAAAACGGTCGCTTATGTAACGATCCGAAAGCACGGCGGAGGAAACCAGCGCAGCATCCTGGATGCGCACACCGTGATGAACTTCAAATCGTTCCTTCAATCCTCGAAGAATGGAAATAGTGTCTTCCACGGACGGAGCGTCAATCAACACAGGCTGAAAACGCCGCTCAAGGGCGGCGTCTTTTTCTATGTGCTTGCGATACTCGTCCAGAGTTGTGGCGCCGATACAATGCAACTCGCCCCGCGCCAGCATGGGCTTGAGCATGTTGCCTGCATCCGAAGAGCCCTCTGTCTTCCCTGCGCCCACAATCGTATGGACTTCGTCTATAAAAAGTATTATGCGTCCTTCAGATTCCTTGATCTCGGTCAGAACGGCCTTCAGCCTCTCCTCGAACTCGCCCCGATATTTCGCGCCCGCCATCAGCGAGGTCATATCCAACGCAAAAATTGTGCGGTCCTTGAGTCCCTCAGGAATATCTCCGCGAACTATACGGTGAGCCAGGCCCTCCACAATCGCAGTTTTACCCACACCGGGATCGCCAATTAGAACCGGATTATTCTTCGTCTTTCTGGATAGAATCCGAATTACACTCCTGATCTCGCCGTCGCGTCCGATTATAGGATCAAGCTTCCCCTCGCGCGCAAGAGCCACAAGATCTACCCCGTATTTCTCAAGCGCCTCATACTGACCCTCCGGATTGCTGCTGGTAACACGCTGGTTGCCCCTTACTTTCTGCAACTCTCTCAGCAGACTGTTGCGGTCTATGCCCTCTTCTGCAAGAGATCTTCCCGAAAAAGCGTCCCTTCCTTCATCCACCAGGGCAAGAAGCAGATGCTCAACAGATATGTACTCATCTTTCAGCCGCCCTGCTTCGTCGCCGGCCTTTACCAGCAACTGATTAAAACGCTGCGTTACATATACCTTCCCGGCCTCCGCGCCGCCCCCGCTGACCTTCGGCCTGCGGTCAAGTTCCTTGTCCAACTTGTCCCTGAGCCCGGCAGGATCCCCTCCAAGCCTTTCAATAAGACTCGGGACCAGCCCCCTCTCCTGTTCAAGCAAAGCCAGAAACAGATGCTCCCCGTCAATTTCCTGGTGCCCGTACCTTACGGTCTTGACATGCGCCGCCTGAACGGCTTCCTGCGCTTTTTCTGTAAGTCTGTTCGTATCCATTTTATTCTTTTCCACCTTTCAAATTGCTCATTTAACTTATTAAGTGACAGCAAAGTCCGTGCCAGCTCCGTTTAATGCCGGGCATACCCGCCTCAACATTACACAACAACCACTTAGCCACTACGGCCTCCGGCTTGACTGTGCCATAATGGCACTCATAATTTTCCCGGCATACACCTTAAGTGTCATTATGTCGCTGTGCTATGCCTATTGCATCGGAGCCCCGGTCTTTGATGAGTGCGCAAAATCCAGACTTCAAAGGTTTTATGCGTATATGTCTTACAGGAGGCGGAAGGTTGGCACAGCGCTTGCTGATCATCATTCATGCAAGGAGCGATTAATACACTTTCGCCACGTTGGCGAGCCGCCCAAGTTGCTCGACTCACGTCTCTGGAGCAAAACATTGCGCCGGAGTGATCTATCAATAGACTCGCAGGGTTGATGAATAGATCAGACTAAAAGATTTCAGATTTCATTCTTGAAGTGACGCAAATTTTTTATGAAAATTACGACTTTATTTGGGCTGTAAATACAGATGGATTTGCTTGGAGGGCAATATGCTTGAAGCAAAAGGTTTATACAAGTCTTTCGGGAGCATCGACGCGGTAAAGAACGTTTCACTCAAGGTGGAAAAAGGCGAGGTGCTCGGGTTCCTCGGACCCAACGGAGCAGGGAAAACAACCACTATGCGGATGATCACGGGGTTTCTCCCGCCTACTGCCGGAACCGCTACAGTCTGCGGTTTTGACGTGGGGAAAAACCCGGTCGAAGTAAAAAAGCGTCTTGGATACCTTCCTGAAAATGCTCCGGCTTACGATTCAATGACAGTTTCCGGGTTCCTGAAATTTATGGCAGAAGCTCGCGGATACAGTGGAGATGAAAAAGATAAGCGCATCGAGGAATCAATAGAGAAGTGTTATCTCCAGGAGGTGAGGTATCAGACAATTGACACCCTTTCCAAGGGCTATGGTCAACGCGCATGTCTTGCCCAGGCAATATTACACAACCCGCCGGTGTTGATTCTGGATGAACCCACAGCCGGCCTGGACCCGAACCAGAAGCACGTTGTGCGGCAGATGATAAACGAAATGGCTTCTGATAAGGCCATCATCATTTCCACTCATATCCTGGAAGAAGTAGAAGCCGTTTGTAAACGGGCCATAATCATAAGCCGCGGCTCAATAGTAGCGGACGCCACCCCGGAAGAACTGAAGGCCAGAACTCCCTCGGGAAGACTCGACGAGGTATTTCGCAAATTGACCATGGAGGAGGAACAGATTCATGCATAGCATCAGAAATTGCGCTATTGTTTTCAAACGGGAGCTGAAGTCTTATTTTGAATCTCCGGTCGCCTACGTTTTTCTTGTTGCCTTTCTGATGCTTGTCTCTTTTCTGACGTTCTCGGTAACCCGCTACTATGAAAGGATGAGCGCCGACCTGACGCCGTTCTTTACATGGCACCCGTGGGTCTACCTCCTGCTGGTGCCTGCTGCAACAATGTCAACATGGGCAGAAGAAAGAAAATCCGGCACCATTGAACTTCTGCTTACTCTGCCGGTGACCATGACTCAGGCAATTCTAGGGAAATTCTTCGCGGCGTGGGCTTTCATCGGTTTAGGACTGGCGCTGACCTTCCCGGTTGTGATAACCACCGCTTTCCTGGGAAACCCTGATATCGGCGTGGTGATTGCAGGCTACCTGGGATCTTTTCTCCTGGCAGGAGCCTACGTATCCATCGGCATTCTCACATCTTCGATGACCAGGAGCCAGGTCATAGGTTTCGTCATCGCACTGGGCGTAGGACTGGTTCTGCTTCTTGCAGGATGGGAACCCATTCTCGGCTTCTTCCGTGATGCCGGCGCTCCGAACTGGATAGTGGAGGGTGTGGGATCCTTAAGCTTTATGCCGCATTTTGAATCTCTGCGGCGCGGAGTAATCGACCTGAGAGACGTTGTCTACTACATAAGCGTCATGTTCTTTATGATTTTTTTAACGCACATGGTGCTGGAAAACCGCAAGTCGGCTTGAAGCATGAAACTGAAAAGCAATTTGAAATAAGGGTTACAATATGAAACAGCAAAAAACATTCCTGAAAGCCAGCAGCAGCGCCGTGGGCGCGCTTGCGGCGCTGGCCATCATTGTCGCCGTCAACAGTCTCCTTGGCAACTTCCGCGCAAGGCTGGACCTTACCGAAAACAAACTCTATACGTTGTCGGACGGAACCAGACGGATTCTGGATGAACTTGACTCCAGGATCTCTCTTAAATTCTTTTTCAATCGCACAAATCCGGACGTGCCGATTATGATAAAAAACTATGCCGGCCACGTGGAAGATCTGCTCAGGGAATACGAAGTGGTCTCAGGAGGAAAGATCAAAGTAGACATGTATAACCCGGAACCGGATTCGGACGACGAGGAATGGGCGAGAAATTACGGGCTTCATCCTCAACAGATGGAAATTTTCGGATCTCCAGTCTACCTCGGCGTCGCCGCAATTTCAGGCGGAGAAGAACAGGTTATACCTGCCCTTAATCCGGCAGAGGAAGAACTCCTTGAATATCAAATAAGCAGGCTGATCCACCGCGTCAGCAAACCTAAGCGCCCTGTTATCGGAGTGCTCAGCTCCCTGCCGGCGCTGGGCCAGGATATACCGCCGCAGGTAGCCACGCAAATGCAACAACAGCCCCAGGAAAAATGGGTAACCTTCAAGGACATCGAATCTGACTATGAGCTGGCCAAAATAGATACGGACACTGACGAAATACCGGAAGATATAAAAACACTGGTTCTAGTCCATCCCAAACAACTCCCTGACGAAACACTTTACGCCATCGATCAGTTCCTTCTTCGCGGCGGCAGGCTTATGGTCTTTGTCGATCCGCTCAGCGAAACCGACGCCGGGACGTCCCGGTCCCGCAACCCGATGGGAATGGGCTCGGACAATTCATCAAACCTGGAAAAACTTTTCTCCGCATGGGGAATAACCTTCTCCTCCGGCAAAGTTGTAGCCGATCCAAGATTGTTCACCAGGGTCCAGAGGGCCGGCGGGGTGGAAGACAGCCTCGTGTGGCTTTCGCTGAGAGAACCCAACCTCAACAGCGGGGAGGTGATTACATCCCAACTTGACATGCTGGTTCTGCCGTCCGCCGGATACTTCGAAGTGACGGACAAAAAAGAAGGACTGGAGATCACATCACTTATGACTTCATCCGAAGACGCCGGCGTAGTAAGTCCGCAGGCCGCGCAGATGGGCGCCGAAATGATACGCAATGACTTCGAACGCAAGGGTTCAGCTCTTGATCTGGCAATCAGGATCAACGGAACATTCTCAACAGCATTTCCCGATGGCCCGCCCTCGCCCGAAGACGACGGCCAACAGGACAATGAACAACCCGAGGAAGAGAACAATCCAGACAAGGAAGCCGCCGGAATCCAGAAAGGAGAGAGCACGGTAATACTGGCGGGCGATGTGGATATGCTCTACGACCCCTTCTGTGTCCAGGAAACCCCCTTCGGCGGATACCAGCTTATCAACGACAATCTGCACTTTTTCGCCAATACCGCAGACCTCATGGCAGGCAGCCCTGCGCTCATAAACATCCGCTCCCGAGGCAAGTTTGAACGCCCCTTCACCAGGGTGCTGAAACTGGAAGCCAGGGCCAGGGGAGAATGGCAGGACAAGGAGGAATACCTCCAACAGCAGCTTCAGAAAACCCGCGAGCAACTCCGCGACCTGAGAACCACTGCGGAATCGGAAAATATCATACTCAACGAGAAACAACAAAAGGCCATAGAAAGATTCCGCAACGAGGAACAGAAAATCCAGGAAGAGCTCAGAGAAGTAAGGAAAAACCTGCGCAGAGACATTGAACAGCTTGGAATAAAGATTAAAATTATAAACATCGGGCTCATGCCTTTAATAGTAGCTCTTTCAGGAATAGCTTTTGCGCTGTACCGGAAACAGAAAAGAAAAAGATTCGCAGGCTGATCCTGTTACGGGAGGAAAATCTATGAAGACCAGAAATGCATTGATTCTTGTTGCCGCCGCAGTGATCCTATCAGCGCTGGCTCTTATCAACTCGTCCAGGCGATCACAATACGCTTCGCCCGAAGAGGGCAGAAAAGTTCTGCCCGGCCTGCCCGTCAATGACATCACCGCAATTGTGATAACCGACGGCAGCAACACATCTGAGATTGCGAGAGCAGAAGACAGGTGGGTGGCTTCAAACCTGTACAACTATCCGGTGAAATTCAAAAAGGTTAGACAGGCAATCCTGGATCTGTATGAACTCAAGGTGGGACAAACTGTCAATGCAGACCAAAGCCAGATGGAAAACATGCGCATCGTGCCGCCGGGAAAGGCAACTGATGATACAGGAACGTTGATAGAACTGTATGCAGGAAACACCGGCCCTGCAGCCTCCCTGCTCCTTGGAAGGCAGCGTATGTCTTCAGGAACAGACAGGTTTAACGAGGGCGGATACCCGACAGGTAGATACGTCTCGCCCGATAAAGGCAAAACCGTGTACCTCGTATCCGAAACACTCAGCAACCTCTCCGCCGAAATCACCGACTGGCTGAACAGCCAGATTGTTCACGTGCCTTCTTCGGATATAAAGAAAGTTACAGTGAAAAAGCGCGGCGCCGAACCGTTCACCCTGGCAATGGGCGAAGACGATACACTCGAAATGAAGGATCTCGGAGAGAATCACGAAATGGACACCACTGAGACCTACGATCTTCAAAGCGCCCTGAGTTATTTCCGCTTTGACGACATAGCAGACCCCTCAATGGCCGAAGAAAGCATGGGGCTTGATAATCCGTCGGTTTTTACCGTGCTGACAAAAGACGGTATAGTCTACAATGTCACTGTCGGATCAGTCGTAAGCGAAGAAGACCCTTCCCGCTATATCCGGCTTGAGGCGTCATTGGCCCAAAATGAACAACAGTCCGGCAACGCAAAAGAGAAACCCGAAGATGAATCCTCTGAACCGAACACCGAGGAGAATCCGGCAGATAAAATCAAAAGCTTGAACCGGCAGACAGAAGGCTGGACCTACATAGTTGCGGAGCACAAGATTGAATCAATGCTGAAAAACCGGGAAGAACTTATCAAGGCAAAAGAAACGCAGGACGAAGATCAGGATGAAGAGGCTTCGGGACAAGACGGAAAAGGAAGCTGAATTCAGGCTCACTTTGTCGATACAACCTGTTTTTGAATCACGCCACAGCAGTTCTGTCCCGCGCTTGTCCCCATCTTGCCGGCGGATACTGAAACCTAATCTTACAGGGCTTGCATACGTTTTAATTTAAAAACAGATGCATTAAAACACCGCTAAGCACAGGAGAAAATCATGGAAAACAACATAGAGAAAACAACGGATATGATAAAAGAGCAGGCGCAGTCATTTGAGAACCTGCGTACAGAAATGAGCAGAGTCCTTGTTGGACAGGAGAAACTGGTCAGCAGAATGATGATAGCGCTTATCTCCGGGGGACACATACTGCTTGAAGGCGTTCCCGGACTGGCTAAAACCACCGCTGTCAAAACGCTCTCCTCGGCCCTCGGCCTTGATTTCAGCAGAATATCATTTACCCCCGACCTCCTCCCTGCAGACGTCATAGGCACCATGATTTACGATCCGGGCAGCGGGGCCTTCACTCCCAAGAAAGGGCCGGTTTTCACCAACCTGCTCCTTGCCGACGAAATTAATAGAGCCCCGGCCAAAGTCCAGTCTGCGCTCCTTGAGTCCATGCAGGAACACCAGGTGACCATAGGAGACAATACATATCACCTTCCGGAACCGTTCATGGTAATGGCCACGCAGAACCCGATTGAACAGGAAGGAACATATCCGCTGCCCGAAGCGCAGATCGACCGGTTCATGTTGAAACACCTGGTTGAACATCCGTCCAAAGAAGACGAAAAAAGAATAATGGACCGTTTCAGCCGCACGCAGGAAATAGAAATCAAACCGGTCCTTACCGCCGGCGAACTTTCACAGATGAGGTTGATACTGGACCAGGTTTACTGCGACGAAAAGGTCGGGGAGTACATCCTGGATATTGTGTTCGCCACCCGCAAGCCGGCGGAATACAAGCTTGAAAAACTGGCAAACCAGATTGAGTACGGCGCGTCTCCGCGCGCTTCGCTGTTCCTTAACCTGGCTGCAAGGGCTAATGCAATGCTGAACGCCCGCGCATATGCCACTCCCCAGGATGTTAAGGAACTCGCCCACGATGTCCTTAGACACCGGATAATCCTGACCTACGAAGCCGAAGCAGAGGATGTTGACAGCGATTCAGTGATCGAGAATATACTCAACGAAATTCCCGTCCCATGACAGGAGACCGCAACCAATGGCGATAGATACCGCAGAACTGATGAGGCAGGTCCGCAGGATCCGGGTAGTGACCAACCGCCAGGTTGATGAGTTCCTCTCCGGCGAATACCATTCGGTTTTCAAAGGACAGGGTATCGAATTTGACGAGGTCCGCGAATATGTCAGCGGCGACGACGTGAGGTCAATCGACTGGAACGTAACAGCCCGCATGGGATACCCGTTCATCAAACGCTTCTGCGAAGAACGAGAATTGACAATAATCTTTATGGTCGACGTCTCAGGGTCGCAGTGTTTCGGTTCAAAGCTGAAATCAAAGATCGAAGCGGCAGCAGAATTGACATGCCTTCTTGCGCTTTCCGCTATCAAGAACCAGGACAAAGTAGGACTCGTTCTCTTCAGCGACAGAATCGACAAATTCATCCCGCCAAGAAAAGGGCGCAAGGCGGCAATGCGTTTGGTGCGGGAAGTTCTGGCCACGGAGGTTACAACCCATCAGACAGACATCAGCGTGGCTTTCCGATTCCTGAACAAGGTACAAAAGCGCAAAGCTGTAGTATTCCTGATCTCGGATTTCATGGATTCAGGTTACGGCAAACAACTCCGAATCGTATCGCGGAAACACGACCTGATATGTTGCTCCATAACGGACCCCAGGGAATTGGCAATGGTTGACGCCGGGCTCATTGAGGTGGAGGACCCTGAAACAGGAGAGCTTTGCGTCATAGATACCGCTTCCCGGGCATTCAGAGAATCATACTGCCTGGCGGCGGAAAACCACCGCAAGGCGCTCGCAGGCCTATTCGCAAAAACACGCGTAGACACAATTTCACTGTCAACGGACCGACCCTTTGTCGAAGATGTCAGGAAACTGTTCAAAAAAAGACAGGCAAGAGCAGCGGGCAGGTAAGGCGCCAATATCATGAACCGAAAGGATATATATTCAACTACAAATAATCAGGCGGTTTTTTGCGCCGCTTTCGCTGCGGCATTGTTTTTCCTTGCCTCCGCCTGTAGCGCTCAAAGAGTTGCAACCGAAACCGATAATGTCATCCGACTGGAAAAGAAACACGGAGATGTTTCGGCTCTGATAACGCTGGAACCTTCCTCGATCAGACTTGATAGAGACACACTTCTTTCCCTTTCCGTACGCTTCCCGTCTACTTTCCAGGTAACAATGCCGCGCATCCGGGACCGTGCCGAAGGGTTTGAAGTCAATGCGGTTTACGACCGGGAACCGGTTACGGAAAACGGCATAACTACGCTTGAACGCCGGGCATTGCTGACCCCGGTAGCAGCCGAAGAATACAGGTTGGCGCCAATGCCGATTGTTTACACCGACTCAACCAAGGCTCCGGATCAGGAGGATTGGTTCCCGACAGATCCCGTTGAACTTGATGCCCTGCCGGTTTACAAAGGATCCACCGGCGATTCACTAAAAACTGAACCCCGGATCATAAATCTTATGCCCTCGGTTGGCGCGTTCCTGCGTTATATCCTGCTGATCATGTTCGCCTGCGCGCTTCTATGGGCCTCTATATGGGCGGGAAAGAAGCTACGAAAACAGTCAAAAATGAAGCGCATGTCTCCAGCGCAAAGAGCGCTGACCAGGCTCAATGAACTGCTCGGCAGGAAACTCGTAGAGAAAAACCGCGTCAAGGATTTCTACGTGGAATTGACAATGATTGTGCGCCGCTATATCGAGGAACAGCACGGGATACGAGCCCCGGAACAAACTACCGAGGAATTCCTGAAGACTGTCAGCCTTAAGTCCGATTTTACACCGGAAGTTGTAAAACGACTGAAGCAGTTTCTTGAAGCGGCTGATCTTGTGAAATTCGCTGCATACAAACCGTCATCAGGAATGATACACGAATCAATCGACACGGCTACAAACTATATCAAGGCCGATGCGGAGGAAAACAATGTTTAAATTTTCATCTCCGTATTATTTTATCCTTCTGATTCCCCTGGCGGCAGGGGCATGGGCGGTGTTACGGGAAAAGAAACGAAGGGGCTTGCTCTTCCCATCGGCATACATCCCCGCGCGTTCTTCTTCATGGCGCACATCAATAGCCCGCGCCGCTCCCCTTCTCTACCTACTGGGCCTGTTGTCGGTTATCATAGCCCTGGCACGACCCCGAAACATTCTGTCAACTTCCACCAGGAACGCGGAAGTTATAGCTATACAGATGATAGCGGATGTGTCCGGCTCAATGAGAGCTCTTGACATGTCAACAAAGACTGAAGAAGGATGGAAGTACAGGACCAGGCTTGATGCGGTCAAAGAAGCTTTCAGAAATTTTGTCAAGCAGCGCCCGCATGATCTTACCGGCCTTATAACATTCGGAGGATATGCCACAACCCTGTGCCCGCTGACCCTGGATCACCAGGCGCTTGTTCATATACTCGAAGGCGTCGAAATTCCCGACCCGGAAGTAGACACACGGGGACAGCCGGTCAACCCTGAAGAGCTTATGACCGCTGTCGGCGACGCGCTTGCTACGGCATGCGCAAGGCTGGAAGAAGTCGAAGCTAAATCAAAAATCGCCGTGCTTTTAAGCGACGGGGAATCCAATACCGGCGCCGTCGAACCCGCAGAAGCTGCAAGGGCCGCAAAAAAACTGGGTATCAAAGTCTACACTATAGGGGTCGGAACAACCGGCTACGCCGACTTTATTGTTGATACCCCGCTTGGTTCCAGAAAAGTAAGACGCGAGGTGGTTCTGGACGAAAAACTCCTGCGCAGCATCGCCGCCGAAACCGGCGGAAGGTACTTCAACGTCAGAGACAAAGAAGCTCTTGCCAAAGCGCTGGAGGAGATAGACAAGCTCGAAAAAACCAGGATAGAGCAAGCTGTTTACTATCAATATGATGAACTGTTCGGCTGGTTCCTTCTGCCGGGAATCATATTTATCGCCGCGGGAACCTGTCTGAATATGTTCTGCGCACAAAGGATTGTTTAATAATGGAACTTCGTTTTGTAAATCCTGAACTTCTTTTTCTCCTGTGGCTTATCCTGCCCCTGGCGGTATGGTGGCATTACACGTCTGCCGGCAAAGAGAAAAAAATGCGCAATTTTGTGGCCCCCCGCATGCAGACACGGCTCAGGCCAGCCAATTCCAGGCGGCGATTCCTCCTCCAGGCCTCAATGACCTGCCTGGCGCTGTTCCTTGCGATTGTAGCCGCGGCCCGGCCGCAATGGGGAAAAAACGAACAAACCACTTACACCAGGAGCAGAGACATTGTCATTGCCCTGGATGTGTCCCGTTCCATGCTGGCTGAGGACATACACCCCAATCGACTCCAGAGAGCAAAGGCCGACATCATGGATCTGGTCGAAACGCTTCAGGGCGACCGCGCCGCGCTCATTGCATTCAGAAACGGGGCAAGACTGCTCTGCCCGCTGACCACTGACTACGCTTTTCTCAGACAGGCGCTGAACGGAGCAGACACCTATTCGGCCCCGCGCGGCCCTACCGACTTGCACAGCGCCGCAAATAAGGCGCTGGAATCTTTCGAAAACGGACCGGCTTCACACAAGGCAATAGTCCTTGTATCCGATGGCGAGGATCTTTCCGGCAACATCGACAAGGCAGGACGAATGGCTGCGGAAAAAAACATACCCATCTATTCAGTAGGTCTCGGCAGCGCCTCCGGCGCGACAATTCCAGATCCGGACAATCCGGGAGAACGCCTCTCTTACAAAGGAAAACCTGTCCGTTCCCGGCTTAAGCACGAAGCCCTGAAAACCCTCGCGGAAAAAAGCGGCGGCGCCTACATTGCCATTGGAACTGCAGGCACAGCAGAAGTTACGCTGGGCAACCTCTACCAGGATCATCTCAAACGCATTGCCGCCCGTTCGATACAGGAAAAAGAGGAAAGGATATATATCGACCGTTTCCAGTATTTTCTTTTCCCATCCGCTGTTCTTCTTCTTGCAACCGCGTTCATGAGCGCCGGCAGACTTTCCCGCAACCGCAGACGCAACACAGGAAAACCACAGGCAGGCGCCGGTAACGCACACGGCGCAGCAGGTTCAACGCTCGCGGTCATGGTAATTGCAACTGCCTGCTTTCCATCCTTTGCCCGGGGCCGGGAACACGCCGATACAATAGCGAAACAGGCCGTGGCCAACCAGGAAACAAATGCGCCACCTCAAACCAGTATTCCCATACCTTCCGGCAGAGAAGGCGGACGTATCGCGGAAAAACTCTACAGGTCAGGCAAATATATCGATGCCGCCAACGCCTATGTAAAGGCGTCAGACGAAGCCTCAGGCAACATGAAACACGTTCTCCTGTATAATGCCGCTGCGGCTTTCTACCGCGCGAAAAGATACCAGGACGCGGCAACCCTGCTCCGCCGCCTTTCATCGCAGCACAAGCCGCCGGAAAGAACCAGGCAGATGCTTGGAGCGGCCCTGCACAATCACGCACTCGATATACCGCCGGACAATTCCACCAACTCTCTCCAAAGAGCCGGGCTTTTCAAAGAATCAGCAGACGCTTTTGCCGCGGCAATAAGGGAAGAACCAGGAAACGACATACTGCGCCACGATGCCTCGCTCGCGTCCCAAAAATACAAACAGGCACTCAAACAGGCCACGAAAATGCAGGTCATGGAGCAATACGGCAAAACCCCACCTTTCTCTTTACTGGACACAATGCTGAACGAAGAGCGGACAATAATTGAAAATATGAAGCAAGCATTTACAAACGATTCTCCGGAACAGATATACCGGCTCGAAGAACTTGCCGCCAGGCAGCGCGATGCCGCGGATATCTGGATACCCCTTCGGCGCCGCCTGGAACATGGGACACAGGCAAGCACAAACAAGCTTGCCGCTCAACAGGCGGCAGCCTTACAGGAAATAAGCAACTCAACAGAGCAGTATATGCGAAAAACTGCCCGCCAGCTTAAGGACATGGATACATCCGCTTGCGGTTCCGCCGATTCAGCCGAACGGCGCATCTACGGCTTCTGGAAGCAGATGGCTCCCTATAGAAACATCCTTTACGAAAACATGGACAGACAGACAAATTCCATAGTCCTGAACAGGACGGCAGACAGCTCCCGGGCAACCGCATCGGAAGCATTGACCCAGCAACAGGAATGTGCTGATCTTTCAGAACTGTTTGCTGAACGTTTCGACGAATCCGCCAAAACCAATGCCCCGGACCAGGGCGCTGAACCGGGACAGGCCGGAGCCCTGACAGACGACAAGAAAAAGGAAATACTCGAGCTTGCGGCTATGGCCGGCAAAGAACAGAACCATGCAGCGCAACTCATCATGCAAGGCAGCCACACGCGCGCTCTCGAAAACCAGGAAACTGCCTACCGAATCCTCGAAAAAATCCGCGATATGCTGCCTCCGGAAAAAGATGAAGGCCAGGATCAACAGAAAAAAGATGAGAAACAGCAGGATCAACAGAACAAGCAGGATAATAAACCGAAACCAGACAATAAATCAGAACAGTCCCAGTCTGATGATCAGCAGCAGCCTTTCGAAGAAAAACAGCAGCAGGACAAGACAGAAGAACAGCAACAGTCCGGGAAAAAAGATACTGAAGAGGATACTGAAGAAGATGTGCGGCAGATATTAAGAAAAGCCCTTCAACGCCAGAAAGAGCATGAACTGGAGAAAAAGAGGCGGCGGACACGGACGCTGTTGCAGCCTTTTGAAAAGGACTGGTAACCGTGATGCAAAAATATAAACTCTTGATTTTACTCGCGACGCTGCTGCTTGCAGACCCTTTTCAACCGCAAAGCGCCGCCAGGGAAATATCCGCCGAACTTGAGACAGACAGGGACAATATATACCTTGGAGAGTCCTTTCAACTGACGCTTAAAGTTAAAGGAACAAACCGCAAGCTTAACCCGGACCTTTCTCAAATCAAGGACTGCCGGGTGGAATTCATGGGTGCATCAGACCGGTCCAGGAGCTGGATGGAAAGAGTCAATGGGAAGGTCCGGCAATTCTCAGAAACCCATACATCTTACCTGTACCGGCTGACTCCGGAATCCGCGGGCAAATTCAGGGCGGGCCCTGTCTACTTGCCTGTCAACGGCCGGACCATCAAAAAAGCCGGCCCGGTTATCAAGGTAACAGGCGTTGAAAAACAGGACTCTGTCTTTATTGACATATCCGCCTCCAGGCAATCGGCATTGGTTGTAGACCCGTTCACCGTAACTCTTAAAATCGGCGTCAAACAGCTACCGCCTCCGTTTTCATCGGAACAACCCCTTGTCCCCTCGTCACCGCCCTCTCTTAAGATTCCTTTCCTTGATCTTGATCCCATACAGGGTCTACAGAATCCGGATATCCGCTCAATCCTGGAGGATATGCTGGTTCGTTCGCCCCGCAAGCATGGTTTTAATATTAACGGCTTTGAAATGGACCGGGGCCTGAGCCGTTTTCCTTTCGGTTTTCAAGACAATCCCTTTGAAAGACATAAGGCAAAATTCGCGTTCAAGCGCCAGACAGTCGAAAAAGACGGAACAAACTACCTGGAATATTATCTTACACTGGAGTACCACCCCGAAGATGAAGGCGCCTATACTTTCGGGCCGGTAACGTTTAAAGGCACAATAATCTCAGGCGTAACAGATGACAGGGAAGCAATAACAAAAGAAATATTTGCTGTGGGCCCGGCAGTAACCGTCCGCGTAGTGCCGCCTCCCCTGGAAGACCGGCCGGAGCATTACATAGGAGCGCTCGGTTCAAACATGACCGTCGAAGCGGAGATTGACAGCCAGAACTGCAATGTCGGAGACCCGCTCAAATTAACTGTCACTATCGCAGGCGATATCAGGCTCAAAAACACCTATGCGCCGGAATTAGATGATGTGCCGGAGCTACAGGATAATTTCAAGGTTTATTCCGATACAGTTGAAACTCGCAGCAGGCAAGACAGCCGGCAATTCGTCTATACCATCAGGCCAATTCGCGCAGGAACCCTGGAAATACCGCCGTTGGAGTTCGCTTACTTCGACAGCTCGCTCAGGGAGTACCGCTCGGCGCGCACAGATCCGATTCCGGTCCGAGCCAGAAAATCAACCCAGTTAACAACAAACATAGTAATCGCCGCGGCAGCAGACGATGCGCCAACCGAGGACGATTTTGCCATTCCGGCCCCCGTTGCCATAGGCGGCCCATCTGCTTTCAACACAAACCCCTGGGGCGCAGAGTGGCAAAGCTGGCTTCTGGCCTTTCCGCCCCTGCTCTTCTTCTCCCTGGTTATTGCTCAGAAAACCGCCCCGTTCTTTTCTGGACTTCAATCCAGCAGAAAGAAACGTCTGATTGCCCCTGCAGCCGTACGTGCTATGAAAGAGGAATTTTACCGAAGCAACGAGCCCGGATTGAAAGCGCGGGCCATTGCGGCAGGACTGCTCAGATACGCCGCAAGACGCTCCGGCAATGCCGACGAGACGCCAATACCCGCCGAAGCTGCCGCTTTGCTGAAAAAACAGGGTATTCCCGGCAACCTGGCGGAAGAATGGCTTGATATAGCACAGCGCAATTTTGACATCGCCTATTCTCCCGACCCGGAGTTCAACACTCAACAACTTGACAATGATCTAGTTGCCGCAACCGCGCTTATTCCCAGGATAGAGAACTGTCTTTATAAAAAGAAGAAAATAAAACAATGAAATATATTATCAAGATTGTGCCAATCATGCTTCTGATAGCTGCCCCTCCTTACAGCCGGGCGGCAACAGCAAACGGTCTCGAAAAATGGCCGGAACGGTCAATATTTGCGCTTAACCGGGCCGGGTCGATAATGGCAACCGCCAGAAACAAAGACGAATTTCTGAAAGCGGCAGAGGCCTACTATCAAATTGTTCAATCCGGCGGACAGAATACGCAACTGTTCTATAACCTGGGAACAGCGCTGCTGCAGGCCGAAAGATACACTGAGGCGGAGACATGGCTCCGCCTTGCCGAACTTTACGGGGGCGCTGACTGGGAAATAGAACGGAACCTTGGCCTCGCCGCGAAAAGGGGAAAAGTCGGCAGCGGCAACACCCTCCCATGGTACCGTACTCCTCTCTTCTGGCATTTTGATCTTTCGATGCGTACCCGTGGAATTGTTGCAACTTTTGCTTTCGCCGCCTTCTGGGTCGCGCTGGCGTTCAGAAGATTAACCCGGATTTCCCACCTTTCAGGCGTTTTCGCCGTATCGTCCTTGCTTGTCTTACTGGCATTCGGCACAAGCTACCTGGCCTCGGCGCACCAGCTTCTCAAGATAAGCGAAGTGATCGCCGAGGGGGCTGTATTTTCGGATGGAGTCAAACTGTGAAAAAAACCGCAACTTTGCTGTTAATCCCCGTCTCCCTTTTTATTTCAACAGCACCTGTTGAAGCCCGCGAAGCCCGGGCCGACTTCTCCGTCCCGAGAACCAACGTATACGTGGGCGAAAAGATGCCCTTGAAGCTCATAATTCGCTCTAGCGGCGCAGGTATCGGGTCGAATATCACACTGGCAGGACTGCCTCCGGCTGACGAAATTTCATTCGGCCAGTTCAAAGAAGCCCGCGTTGATCGCAAAAAACAGTCCTCAAATCAAACCATTGAAAGGCGCGAGTTCACCACTACCGCAACGTTTCACAGACAAGGCAGGATAAAACTCTCCCCCAGGTTGAGACTCAGCCTGATAGAAATGTCGCGATCCCCTTTCGGGTTTGCGCGCACACGCACTTCGGAATTGCTTGACTTACCCCCCATCGAGTTTAATGTCCAGCCGCTGCCCTCGCAAGGCCGCCCTGAAAACTACACGGGGGCCATAGGCACATTCTCGCTTAATGTCAGTATCTCTCCAACAAATTTCGCGCCGGGAGAACTCATAGAAATAACCGCCGCCATCGCCGGGACAGGCAATCTTGAGCAGGCGGAAATTCGACTCCTGGACTCAGCGCCTATGTTCAAGGTCTATGACCCTAAAACCATAGACAGCGTTCCGGGCAGGAAACAGGTTCTGAAACAAATTGTCATACCTCAAAAACCATCCGCAAATCGCATACCGGAGATATCTTTTTCCTTTTTTGACCCAAACCCGGCTGAATACAAGACCTTGTCGGACGGACCCTTCGCCTTGAACTACAACCCGGCCATGCAGACCGAAAAGCCCGAAAATTTAACAGGCGCCATCCAGCAGCCCCCCCCGGACAAATACGAACCCGGATTGTCCCGGCCTGAAAAAAAATCGGATTCCCTCATTGTTCTAGCTGTTTCCGTATTCTGGATAGCGGCATTCATCCTGGCGGTTGGCGCACGCATGTGGTTGAAACCGTCATTGTTATGGGCAGGAGTAATCCTGGCCGCCGCTCTTCTGGCTTTTCCCGCCTTTAAACAGAAGGCAGAATATCTGCTGACGTTAAAAGAAAAACAAATCAGCGAGTCAACCGAAGCCAGAATTTATCCAGCTCCCGGCGCGGCGCCTACTTTCAGACTCAGACCGGGACAAAGCATAAAAGTCATCGAAAACCGCGGCAACTGGGCCAAGATCGAGGCCACCGGAAAGCGGGGATGGATACCGGCTTCCACCTTGTCGGACTAACCGGCATTTCTCACACTCCTCCGGCATAAACGTTCCATAGCACAGCCATTGCAGGCCAAAACCGGTTTGCCCGATCTCGCGGTGTTAACTATGCCAAAGCCCTTGTAACGCAGCAGATGCTTGCCTGCGCGAGCGCGCAAGCAGGCGGCAAAATCAGCAACCCCTTGTGATTCAAAATGCAGCAAGCTTTCTTTCACCCAACAGGTGAAAGCTATAAACCTAGAAACGGCAGTTGCCGAGTTTGCTGTAGCTGCAAGGCGTGAGGTTTTCGGCTATAGTAACTATGCCGAAGACCTCAGAACGAAGCAGATGCAGTGAAATCGGCAACCCCTTGCGGCTTGAAATTCGGGAAGCTCGCCCGCACCCTTTGGGTGGGGGCGCAATAAATTGTAAACTCCTTATTTGTAATAATATACATCGCTTCCCGAATTTCAAGTGCCGTATATAGGATAAAATCAAAGACCTCTTTATTCAGAAAGACTTACGCCGCTTGATGCATTTTGAATGCCGGATATAGGATTATCGGTTGCCAGACCGATATTCCTGTTCTGAGGTCGTCTTATCTCGTCTTCTCTCCTCCGTACCTCCGTGTCTCCGTGGTAAAAAACTCTACATCGAGAAAAACTCAACCAAAAACACCATTGTTTAATCACCTCTATTTCTTTATAGTATATCCGTCGTGCAGATACCTGGAGTCTTATGAAATTCACAATTCGAATCGACAAAGAGAAATGCAAGGGCTGTGAAATGTGCGTGTCCGTATGTCCGGGCGGTGTTCTCTCCATGTCGAGTCTGCTTAATTCAAAAGGGCATCGCTTCGCTGAAGCCACTAAGCCGGATAAATGCACCGGATGCAGACAATGCGCCCTGGTATGCCCCGACGCAGCAATAGAAATAGAAGGAGAAACAGAATAATGGGCGACCGTGTTCTGATGACAGGAAACGACGCTTTGGGAGAAGGTGCGGTCAGGGCAGGTTGCGACTGTTATTTCGGCTATCCTATAACTCCACAAAATGAACTTACCGCATATATGGCAAAGCATATGCCGGAGAACAACCGTGTCTTTATCCAGGCCGAAAGCGAACTTGCGGCAATCAACATGGTCTTCGGCTCGGCGAGCGCAGGCAAAAGAGCAATGACATCTTCGTCCTCTCCGGGCATAAGCCTTAAACAGGAAGGCATTTCCTATCTCGCAGCCGCGGAACTCCCCGCAGTCATAGTCAATGTACAGCGCGGCGGCCCGGGGCTCGGAAACATTGCTCCTTCACAGGCGGACTATTTTCAGGCAACCAAAGGCGGAGGGCACGGAGACTACCACTTGATTGTTCTGGCCCCGCATTCGGTGCAGGAAATGCACGATCTGACTATCGAAGCATTCGTGCTTGCCGACAAGTACAGAAACCCCGCAATGATCCTCGCCGACGGCAGGCTCGGGCAGATGATGGAACCCCTGGTCCTCCGCGAAGGTCCGGCGCCTGCGCCACCCCCAAAACCATGGGCATTGACCGGATGTTCAGGCCGGGAGCCCAATATGATTCGCTCGCTCTACCTGGTGGAAGGCGAACTGGAAGAGCTCAACATAGCAATACAAAAAAAATATCAGGATATAACCGCAAACGAAATCCGCTACCGGGAAGAATTTGCCGAAGACTGCGATCTATTGCTGGTTGCCTACGGAACCAGCGCGCGGATCTGCAAGGCTGCAATGGAAAATTGCAGAAAACGTGGAATCAAAGTCGGACTGGTCAGGCCGGTTTCTCTATGGCCGTTTCCCGTTGAGGCCGTCGCCGGGTTCGCCTCGAAAGCAAAGAATGTCCTGGTTGTTGAAATGAGCGCGGGGCAAATGCTCGAGGATGTCCGGCTGGCAACAGGCGGAGCCGGAAACATCAATTTTTTCGGGCGAATGGGCGGCGGGGTTCCGACCACAAAAGAGGTTGAAGCAAAAATCATGGACATTGCCGGAAAATAAACCTGAAAACAGGACTTTTTATGCCAAAGCAGAAAATCTATTCCAAACCGCGCGCTTTAAGAGATGTCCGCACACATTACTGCCCCGGCTGCGGGCACGGCATCGCACATAAACTTCTGGCTGAAGTGGTTGATGAACTTGAAATAAGAGAACGAACTGTAGGTATCGCCCCCGTAGGCTGTTCGGTTCTTGCCTATTTCTATCTGAATTTCGACGTCGGCGAGGCTGCTCACGGCAGAACCCCTGCTGTGGCAACAGGCATAAAGCGCGCCCTGCCCGACCGCGTGGTTTTTTCCTACCAGGGAGACGGGGACCTCGCAGCCATTGGAACCGCCGAAACAATCCACGCAGCTAACAGAGGCGAACCTATTACCGTGATATTCATGAACAACGTGGTCTACGGAATGACAGGAGGACAGATGGCGCCGACCACCATGGTGGGACAGAAGACCACCACATCCCCATGCGGCAGGGATCCCGCCACCATGGGACCGCCAATCAGGATATGCGAACTTCTCAATACCCTGGACCGGCCGTACCACATAGAAAGGGTTGCTCTAGACGGCCCCGCCGGGATAAGAAAGACAAAACAAGCAATAAAATCTGCTTTCGTTGCCCAGACCAGGCATAATTCCTACGGTTTCGTTGAAGTGCTTTCCCCATGCCCCACTTATCAGAGGGTAGACCCCGCTGATGCATTCAAATTTGTAAAAGAGCAAATGGAACCGGTTTTTCCGGTTAAGGTATTTCGAAAAGAAGGAGAAGTCGTCAATGCTTGAAAGATTGCTGGTGGCCGGCTCAGGCGGACAGGGCATAATTCTGACAGGGAAAATGCTCGCAAACCTGGCCCTGGATAAAACCCCCCATATCACCTTCTTTCCCGCCTACGGCGCAGAAGTGCGCGGCGGCACTTCAAATTGCCAGGTCGTGTTTTCCGGCGCCGAAATCGGATCGCCGGTGTGCGACCGGTTTGACTCCATGATAATCATGAACCAGGCCAGCCTGGAAAAATTCATATCAAAAGCGCTACCGGAATCCCTGGTGGTTATAAACAGCTCCCTGTGCAACGCGCCTTCCTCGCACGAAGTGGTGAAAACACCGGCAACAGATATTGCCAATGAAATGGGCAATATAAAGGTGGCCAATTTTGTCATGCTCGGCGCATATCTTTCCAGGCGACCGATTATTCAACCCTCCGCAGTGATAGAAAGAACCCGCGAAATGCTTGCCGGAAAACCGGGAGAAATTGTCGACCTCAACCTGAAAGCATTCCAGGCCGGACTTGAAACAGTGTGAGTTATGAATCATGAACATGGCAACAAGTGTGCATGTCACTTCATCTCAACGACTTTGCTGGCCAGCCGATCTTGACGCATATCTACGCGCCTACACCCGGCTATCTGCGCAAGGAGAATCGGTTTTACGTGTTCTGGCGCGGATCGAACTGGCAACCCACATTTTCCACCTCATCCGACGGCCGAAAATGGACTGAGCCAAAAACTCTCATCCAGGGAAAGGGAGCAAGGCCTTACACAAAGATTGTTGACGACGGAATCTCGTCGATCCATTTCGCTTTCACCGATGGCCACCCGAGAAAAGAGAAGAAAAACTCGCTTTACTACCTGCGCTACAAAAGTGGACACTTTTTTAAAGCAAACAGTAGCCTGGCGAGCACAATGGCTGCTCTGCCGATTTCTCCGGACAAGGCCGACAGGGTTTACGACGGAGGCGCCAAAGGCCGGGCCTGGGTCTGGGATATTGCCCTGGATAAAGACAGGCTGCCGGTCATCGCCTTTACGCGCCTTCCCTCCGAGACGGATCATCGATATTGCTATGCCCGTTGGGATGGAGAGCAGTGGCTTGATGTTCAAGTAACCAGGGCAGGGAAATGGTTCCCGCAAACACCTGATGGAAAGCGAGAACGTGAGCCGCATTACTCTGGCGGCATGGCCCTTGACCATGCTAACCCCTCCATCCTCTACGTCTCACGTCCGATGAAAGGAGAGTTTGAGATCGAGAGATGGCAGACCACTGACCGGGGAGGAACTTGGCGATCACAAGCCATAACCCGGCAATCGAATGTGCTGAATGTAAGGCCAGTTGTGCCTCGAGGGCATACTGGCAGGACCTCCGCTGTTCTATGGATGTTTGGCAGCTACAAGCATTACACAAAATACAAGACCGGCATCAAATTGCTGACTATCCAAAATTAACCCGCAGCGCTCACACTTCTCCGGCAGAAACGTTCCATAGCACCGCCATTGCAAGCCAAAACCGCTCTATGCGAGTTCCCGATTCTACACATAATTCCGGGTCAACCTGGGAGACCGCCGGATTATGCGCCTGCAACGAATACGTATCGCCATAAAGCGCGCCCTGCGCCGCTTCCGGCACAAAAACTGATGCCCGTCGCGCGGAAAAGTATTTTAAGTCTGGACTTGGCCGAAAAACTATCGCCAGGTTGCTGGATACTGAGAGCAAGCTTGACCGACACATTATTGATGCAGAAAAAGAGGGCCTTATTCAAAAACCACAGGAAACATTTGCTGGCCTGATCTATTCAACAACTTCGTGATGAAAGTGGGCATGTTGCTTTAGATCAATGGCTTTGCGCAGATAGCCGGGTGAAGGCGCATAGACATGCGTCAAGATCGGCTGGCCAGCAAAGTCGTTGAGATGAAGTGATATGCACACTCGTAATAGATTTTTATGAATAGATCAGGCTGGTAGCTCCACCAAAAAATTCTGATTTTGTAGTTGTGCGTTTTTTTTGTTCCTGACATGTTGACTTCCAACCCCAATTCTCCTATATTCCCAAAAATAATTTGAATGCGTCGCTTCTTATAGGCTGGGCCTGCCTGCCCTCCCGAATGAGAGCAACGCAAAGTTTCGGAGGGCCCGCCCTCCTAAATGAGAGCAACGCGAACTTTTGGAGGGGGATTAGCTCAGTTGGCTAGAGCACTTGCTTGACATGCAAGGGGTCACTGGTTCAAGTCCAGTATCTCCCACCACTCCAAAAGGTCGGGCCGCAAGCGGTCCTCTCATTTAGGAGGGCGGGCCACTCCAAAAGCTTCAGGCGGCCTGACGGCAGCCTTTCGCATTTAGGAGGGCGGGCCATCCTGTTTGCGGGTGATAAACACCGCTACGGCCGGGGGCGGGGCAGGGTTCTGAATGTTTTGGGCGAGACGCCGGTCGCTTTTTTGAAAACTTTCGAGAGATGGAACCCGTCGGCGAAACCCAGGTCGGCGGCAATCACCTCCAGCGTGTCGTTGCCGTGCCAGAGCCGTTCCTTGGCTTTCTCGATGCGTCTGCGTTGACGGTACCGGGCCGGGGAAATGCCCATGTGTTCGATGAACAGGCGTGTAAACCGGGTTCGTTCCAAATGGGTTAGAGCGGCCAGTTCCGCAACGCTTACCTTCTCGTTCAAGCGGATGTTCATGCGTTCCAGCGCCGTTCGGATTCTCTGCAAACCCTCGCGCTTGCGTGTCATGGCGTCCGGATCCGCCGTGCGCACGATCGGCGCCAGAAGCTGGAGCAGCAGTCCGTTGACTTCAAAAGTCTCGCCGGGGCCGCCGCTGCCACGGGCCGTACGAATGCGATCCATCAATTCCAAGGCGAATGCGGGCTCCACACGCGCTTCGTATTGGCACGGGAGCCAGTCGAAAAGCTGCGTGCCCCCGAACAGCTCGGCGCGGAAATGAACCCAATGCTGCATGAGCCGTTTCGGGCAACGGTGCGAAATGGTCGTATGCGCAGGAATGGCGTGCAGGAACCCCGGTCGCAGTTTGTAGTCGCGTCCATGATGGGTTACGATGCCAAACCCCGACTCCGCATAGTACAGGCGGCATACATCGTCGCTGTAGTTGTCGTGATTCCAACGCGGCGTCAACAGCGACCGCTTGCAGACGGTCACCTCAATGCGCAACGACGACAGAATGGGATCACATGCCATAAGAGAGCCTTTCCTGAAACCTGTTCTCGCAAAAATATTGGCGCACAAATGTACATGTTTACGCGCCATGTGTCCATGGCCGATTTTAGCGGGAGACGCTAGGGTATATTCCACTGTCGTTATCGGGCGTCTAAAACGATGAAGGCGGTGTCAGAAGTATTACGGACAATGACAACGGGAATCCGGTTGACGAGAGCGTGAGGCACGATAGGGAAGCCAGCTTTGACAGGACGACCTGCAATGAAAGGAGCGATGATGAAAGGGAAAGTCGAATGTCTCTAAAACAGGATCGACTGGTGATTCGGGAATTGGCAACTCGTGTGGCCGAGTTCGCTGCCGACCCGGATCAGGAGGGAAAACGGCGCTTGTGGCGCGCCTTGAACGGATTGCGGCCGGAGCGGCCGATGGTTATGATCGCTCAGGTTCCCTGGCACGAGATGAATCAGGACGATGCGCTGACCTTGCGCTGCGAGGATCCCGGAATCCGCGAGTACGAAAAGACATTGCGTAGAAGTCTGTTTCAGGCCGGGCATTTTCCGGTCGACAAGGTTGTCGAGCCTTTCGTCAATGTATCCAAGGCCATCGAAAACAGCGCCTTCGGTATCCGGCAGCGCGACGAAACGGCCGTGAGCGATCCCGCCAATGCGATCGTGGGCCACAAATACGAAAACCAGTTGGAAACCGACGCCGATTTGGAGAAGATTCAGCCGCCGCGAATTGTTCATAACGAGGCCGAGACCGAACGACGTCTGGCCAAGGCGCATGAACTGTTCGACGGGGTGCTCGATGTTAGATTGCAAGGGGTCGGGTGCCGCTATCCGCTGTGGGACTGGATTGCGACATGGATGGGGGTTGAAAACGCGCTGTACGCGCTGGTGGACCGGCCCGATTTCATGTATCACGTGCTTGCGCGCATGACGGACAACTGTCTGAGCCAGATCGATCAACTGGAAGAGATCGGAGGGTTTTGCGAGCCGCAATCGGAAATTCACTGTTCCGGCGCCTATACAGACGATCTGCCCGCGCCTGGCTATACACCCGGCAAGCCGCGAGCCAGGGATTTATGGATGTATGGCATGGCACAGATGTTTTCGAGTGTTTCGCCTGACATGTTCAGGGGGTTCGAGGTGGATTATATCCGCCGCATTTGCGAGCGGTTCGGACGGGTGTACTACGGATGTTGCGAACCGTTGGACGATCGCATGACCGAGGTGCGAATGATCCCCAACGTGCGCAAGGTGTCCATGAGTCCGTGGGCCAACCAGGAACGCGGAGCACGGGAAATCGGCTCGGATTACGTTTTTTCGCGCAAGCCCAATCCAGCTTTGCTGGCCGGCGAACGGTTCGATGCGCAGGCTGTGCGCGTCGATTTGGAAGCAACGAAGGAACTCTGCGAACGGCATGGCTGTCCGCTGGAGTTTATACTCAAGGATATCAGTACGATACGCTACAAACCCGAGCGTCTGTTCGAATGGGCGCGCATCGCCATGGATGTGGCACGTCAATAGGTCGATCCGCCACCTTCAGCTCACGCGCCTGTTTTGCAGTTTGAGGCCAGCGGTTTCTCGTTATAGACGCGTTTATTGTTTCGTACAGCTTTCAGTTTGTGGATTTTTGACGGTGTTCTTTTCCGTAACGGCATGCCTCATCGAGAAAGGCTTCTATGTTTTCCAGGGGCGTACCCTTTACGATGCCATTGCCTGCAGCAATGCACATCCGTCCTTCGTGACGATCGAACGTATCGATGAGAAACCTGACTTCTTCCCGCACCCCTTCGGGCGATTTCTCCTGTAAAGTATGCTGCACGTCAATGCCGGACAGAAACGTTATCTTTCCGCCGTATGCTTCTGCTACCTCTTTTTCATCCATCGCGAATTTCTGCACAGGGTGCAGCACGTCGACCCCCGAGGCAATCAGGTCGTCCATCAACGGAGTGTTGTTACCGCAACTGTGTAACCAGAAATGAAGGTTTCCCCTTTTTACCGATTGAGAAACCCGGCAATAGAAAGGAGCAATCTGTTCATGGAAAACTTCCGGACTCATCATTGGCGATGTCTGATGCCCCAGATCGTCACTCGTCCAGAACCCGTCCGGACTGAACAGGCGGACAGCTTCATCAATATATGCACAGTAAGTGTTGCACAACGCCTCGTAAAGCCTGTTCAGGTTTTCCCTGTCCGTATAGAAGTCGCATAGCAGGTTTTCCATTCCGCGTAGCCCCCACGGCATTTCAAAGAACAGGCGCCACCAGCCGAAAAGTATGTAGCGGTCATTCTTTCTGGCCTCCGCCACTTTGTCTGCCATGGTGTGCAGACCGGTATCGTTTTCTGGGGCGGGCAGTTTTTCAATAAATTCATCCAATTTGCTCCAGTCGTCGATAACGCCGCCGGAATCATGCCCGCCCGTTGCGCCCCATTCCCATGATAAATTCATGCTGTCGGGTTTTGCCGGGTTAGGCAAAAAGAACTGCTCCACATCTTCGGGATATTTGTCGAATCTGTTGAGTTCATCACCGTGGGTTTCTCTCAGGCCTTCGCCCCACCATTTGGCGCGCACCAGTGGTATGCGAGAGGGATAGTTCCCTTCGACTGCTTTTACAACTTCGTTTTTTGTTAGAGGTGCGATTTTTTCACCGCTCATAGCCAGTTCTCCTTTCAAGCTTGTCCCACCGCCCCTATTCGCGGATTAAGTCGAAGTCCGCATTAACATGACCGAGCGAGGCGAAGAACATTCGCCCCTGACCAAAAGGCCTGGTCCGTGCCTGCACAATCAGGTCAGCTTCCTTCATCAGCTTCTCGTCAAGATAAACATCAACAGTATCGCTTACCTCCACTTTCATTCCGATTTCCTTGAGTTTATCCGAAAATCTTGCAGCGCATTGCTCCGGTTCGTGCCTACTCCATCCGCCCCACACTATAAGAGCGCTTTTCGTCGCGCTGAGTGTTGGTATATCCATAGCTTTCCTCTTGCCGTGTAAGAATCAGAGCAAAATACAGAAAATAAATGGCGGGTTCAACCTATATTCGGCAGTTGCCGAGTTTGCCGCAGCAGCGCCTGCCTGTGCGTACCGCACACAGACAGGAGGCTTGCGTCGTTTCGCTATAGCAGCCTATGCGCAGACGCTTGCCACTCTCATTACGAAGTTGATGAATAGATCAGGTTGATGCGCTTGCAGGGATTTTGTCGTGAATCTATCAATTCGCAGTTCCCCCGTTTTTTTTCTCGAAATCCTCGTAATCGTATTCGTATACCTTCTCGATATCCCCGGTGTCGGAATCGAAAAGATAGACATCAGGCAGACTTAGCCCGTTAAAAGTTGTGCTCTTAACCATGGTATAATGAGCCATATCCCGAAAAATCAGTTTCATACCTGTCTCCAGCGGATGCCTGAACGAGTAATCCCCGATTATGTCACCCGCCAGGCATGTATTTCCTCCAAGCCGGTACTCGTTGGCAAAAGCGCCCGGTTGTCCCGCTCCCACCACTTCAGGCCTGTACGGCATTTCCAGAACATCAGGCATGTGCGCGCTTGCCGATGTGTCAAGTATGGCAACCTGCTTCCGGTTTTCGATCACGTCAAGAACGGATGCAACAAGGGCGCCTGCATTCAATACCATCGCCTCGCCGGGTTCAAGATAGACCTGGATATCATATTTTTTCTTAATGCGCGTAATCTCGGAACAAAGCAACTCCCGGTCATAATCAGGGCGTGTAATATGGTGTCCCCCCCCGATATTCAGCCACCCGGCAAGTTTCAGCAGACTGCCAAACTGACGCTCAACCTCCCTGAGTGTCCTGGCCAGGGCCCCGGCGTCTGCCTCACACAGCGTATGAAAATGCAACCCGTCCAGTCCGGCCATATCTTCAATTTTAATTTTTTCCTGCCTTACGCCAAGACGGGAGCACTCGGCACAGGGGTCATACAGGGAAACTTCTGTTTCCGAATGCATCGGATTGAGCCTTAGTCCTCTTTCTGCATATTTGCTGGACGCATCGAGTTGAGGCGCAAAATGCCTCAACTGGGCAAGAGAATTGAAAACTATGTGGTCAGCGCAGGTGAGAAGTTCATCGAATTCGCCTTCCTTGTACGCCGGGGCGCATATGTGAACTTCTTTCCCGAAATATTTTTTTCCAAGCCGCGCCTCATTAAGAGAGCTGGAGGTAACCCCGTCAAGGCGCCTGCGAACAAGAGAAAATAACGGACAGAATGCAAAGGCCTTCAATGCAAGAAGTATTCTGCATCCCGTGCTGCGTCTTATTCCGTCCAGGATCTCCAGGTTGTGTTCAACTGCCCTGACGTCAATAACGTGTGCGGGCGTATCAACCAAAGACAAGGGCAGGTGTTTTTCCCAGTCTTTCACAGACTTTCAAGTCCTCCGTGGCCAGAGCGTTTTTCGACGACATGCGGCAATCCGTATTGACCAAGCTGATCCATGAACGGATTCGGGTCAAACTCTTCAACGTTGAACACTCCGCTGCCCGCCCAGACGCCCTCGAGCATAAGCTTCGCGCCGATCATCGCCGGAACACCAGTGGTATACGAAACCGCCTGGGCGCCGACGTCTTCAAAACACTCCTCATGATCGCAGATATTGTATATGTACCGGGTTGTCTCCTTGCCGTCTTTTAATCCCGTTATCATACACCCGATACAGGTCTTACCCTTATACCCTTCCGCCAGGGAAGCGGGATCAGGCAGGAGGGCTTTCAGAAATTTCAACGGCACAATCTCTTTGCCTTCGTACTCTACCGGATCTATACGCGTCATACCGACATTCTGCAGAACCCGCAAATGCGCCAGATAGTCGTCTCCAAAAGTCATCCAGAATCGTATCTGCTTGAGTCCCGGAATGTTTTCCACCAGCGATTCCATTTCTTCATGATAGAGAAGGTACATCTCGCGGGCGCCTATCTCCGGAAAATCGAACGAGCAATGAACCGACAGCGGATCAGTCTGCCGCCACTCGCCTTTCTGCCAATAGCTGCCGGGCTGGGTTATCTCGCGAATATTTATCTCAGGGTTGAAATTAGTGGCAAAAGGATGCCCGTGATCGCCTGCATTGCAATCCATAATATCGACAAGATGAATCTCGTCAAACAACTCCTTCTGCGCATATGCGCAGAATACATTTGTAACTCCAGGATCAAAGCCGCATCCAAGCAAGGCGGTCAACCCTTTTTCCTTGAACCGTTCCCGGTAGTCCCACTGCCACTTGTAACAGAATTTTGCTTCGTCCCGCGGCTCGTAATTTGCCGTATCCAGATAGTTGACGCCCTGCTCAAGACATGCGTCCATTATCGGAAGATCCTGGTAGGGAAGCGCTACATTCACAACCAGCTCTGCTCCGGTATCCCTGATGAGCTTTGCGACCTGTTCGGGCCTGTCAGCATCGACCTTGGCAACCTGTATCGGACGGTCCACAGACTCCTGAATAGCCCTGCACTTCTCAAGTGTCCGGCTGGCAAGACAGATATCTGTGAACACTTCCGGAACCCTTGCCATCTTCCTTACCACAACACTTCCAACCCCGCCTGCCCCTATCACAAGAACCCTGCTCATAAATAACCCTCCCCCTTCTCTTCTCTGCTTCTTTACAGAAGCAAACTATCTTTCACTTCCGTGCCGGGCTCGATCTTCTCTTTCAGTATCTCCGGGTTCGCAATTACATGCGGATCAATCTCAATCTTGTGCTCGGGCACGCCGTCCTTATCACATGGGACTTCCACGCCGTTACTTTTCAGCCACCGGGCATGTTTCTTCATCATATCCCGTCTTGCAGTTTCGGGAGAGTCGTCTCCAGATGCCCGTTTTACAGGTGAAAATTCATTTTCCCGCTTGAACTCCAGGTTCAAAACCTTGTCGGCGTCCGGGAGCACGTCGAAAATAAACTTTTCAAATTTATACGCATTGGGCTCTTCGGGTTTAACTGTATCCCCATTGTCATCACAATAAGGGACTTTTTTGTGGGCAAGATGAAGAGGCAATCTTCCGGAAGCCTCCTGTTTGAGAAAATCATACGAAAACACGTGTATCGCAACACTGCCAAACCGGAACTTCAACTTGCCGCTATCTGTTCTGGCATACTTCTGTTCGTCGGAAAGCTCGCTGTATTCAGCCACTGCATATTTGCCATTTCTCCTGACAACCACCCCGACTCCTTCTTCCGGGTCCCTTTTTTCACAGACCTTCACCGAAACATCAGCCCGCCGCTCGCCGTGAAGACCTATAAAAACGGGATCAGCTATCTCCACAATGGGATTGTCGACCTGGAAATAAAAAAGTGTTTTCAAACCCCTGCTCTCAATGTCATCAAGCATGCCGCGGTTCTTAAGCGCAGAAAGCAAACCGCCATGTCCGTCCGGGCTCATAAAAATATGGTCCGGCCGGTCAAGCACAAATTTTCCGTCCCGCCACAGAGCCGGCCACATGTTCTGGGTAAAAAACTTTACCCTTTCAGGGTTTAGTCGCATCCAGTCATGTTGCTCAAAAAAGTCCCTGGTATCTTTATCGTTAGCTTCACTGGTCATGATATAAAACGGTATTTGCGTGTTATATTTCTCCTCCAGAGCGGCTATCTTGTGAGCGTGAACATGAAACAGCGTTTTACCTGATACAGGCCCGATTGGGAAACAGCCCTTTGGGCCGTCAAATCCCAGGCGCGACCCCTGTCCTCCCGCAACAAGGATGCACCCCACTTCGCCATCGGCCAGCATTTGTTCGCCCTTCTCTTTCATGGTCTGCCTGTCAAAATCCTCGTCGCCCACAACATCCGCCGGCTCCATTTTCCCCGGCGCAGTACCTTTTGAGCCAAGGCCTTCAAGCAATTCCTGCATCTGTTCAATATCGGCAAAATCTATTTTCTCAACCTGGAGGAGCAGGTTCCTTTTCTGTTCATCATCCATTAATCCCCAGAACGAAAGAACATGCTCCTGCCCCCTGGTTCGCAATAATTCCATAGCTTCCTCATAATTAATGGCCATACGCTCAGCTCCTTTGTTACCGTAATCAAAAGCCCCGGCCATAAATCGACCCGGATGTATCACTTTACAGAATATTGAGCCTCAACTCAAGATTCCGTATCGGTTAAAAGTCATATTTTGCGTTTTCAGTGTGCGCCGAGTCCTATAGAATAACTTTGAATCAAATTATAGCGCGAAGAATAATCAACCGCATATCTCAAGCTTTTTGGCAGATCCGGCAACATGGTATGAACAACGCAGGCGAAAGACTGGATAAACTGATTGCTTCATCAGGGGCGGCTTCCCGAAGAAAGGCCGCCGAACTTGTGGCGCAAGGCCGTGTCAAAGTCGACGGTATGGTGGCCACAGAGGCGGGCAGGCGTGTGCCCCCTTACATAAGCGTTGAGCTTGACAATAAGCCACTACCGCCTGCTTCAGCGGAAAAAAAGACAGTGGTCCTCAATAAACCGCGCGGTTATATTTGCAGTGCATCTTCTTCACAAGGCAAAACTGTTTACGACCTGGTTCCTGATCAAGGGCACAGAATCGTCCCGGCAGGCAGACTTGATAAAAACAGCGAAGGGCTGCTCATATTGTCCAGCGATGGCGACCTCATCAATAAGCTTACCCACCCTCGTTATGAACATAAAAAAGTCTACCGCGTTACCGTTTCCGGCCTTGTAAACGACAAAACAATAGACAAGCTCAGGTCTATCAGGAATATAAACGGACAATCCATCTCCCCGTGCGGTGTCAAATATCTGAAAGCAGGCCTTGACCGTAATCGACATATCCTTGAAATAACTCTCGGCGAAGGACGGAAAAGACAGATAAGAGAAATGTGTTCTTCTGCAGCCTTGCGCGTTCATCGCCTTGTCAGGACCAGGGTGGGAAAACTTGGATTAAAACAGCTCGGTCTTGCGCCCGGCCAATGCAGGGAATTGACGATGGAAGAAATACAGAAGCTGCTGGCGTAGCCCGAATATTGGATGCGCTACCTGGCCATGCGCCGGACCCGTTTCAACCTTGAACTATCAACTGATTCACCGCTGCGCATTGCTTTTCTTACCTCTTCAACCAGTTCCATGGCGCTTGCGGAATTTCCAAGTCTGGCCTGCAATTCAGCCATACTTAGTTTAACGGAAGTCTTATCTGTAGAAAAAGAAATCGCCTTTTCCAGTGCCCGTTGGGCTTCCTCAAGCCTGTCGGTGCGCATAAGAATAACCCCGAGCGTATCCCATGCCTGCCCGAGCCTGGGCCGAAGTTCAATTGCCTCTCTCGCAAGTTCTTCAGCCTCCAGATTTTCTCCTTCCATCTGCAGCAACCAGGCCAGGTCGTTCAATGTCCTGGCAGCGCGATCTTCTTTCAGGCTCCTGCGCAGAGAATCTTTCGCAAGTTCAAAATCGCCGTTTCTGATCTGCACTTTGCCCAGAACATAATTTGCAAGAGCATCGGACTGATCTTTTCTGAGAATAAGCATGGCGGCGTCGCCCGCTTCAGGTAGATTGTTCTGCAACATCTCCAGTTTCATAAGCTGCCTTGCAAGCCGCACATTGCCGGGATCTGCCTGCGCCGCATCCCGCAGATGGGATAAAGCCAGCGTCATATCTCCCTTTTTCGCCGCCTTTTGACTTCTTATGGTAGATATAATCGCGTTTCCGCCCGGAATTGCCTGTATCTGCTCAATGCACTCCCGCAAGGCTTTCTCGTCATCCTGCATAAGCAGAACCTGGGCCAGCAAAGCCCACGCTTTCAGCATTTGCGGTCTCAGATCAACAAGTTCCTCAAGGACAATTCTGGCCTTATCAACCTGATTTTCGGCGAGAAACAGCCTGCCAAGCTCCCATCCTACAACCGCCTCCGGAGCTCCAGCCTCCCTGGCCCGCTGCATAAACTGAAGCGCCTCGCCGGTCTTTCCTTCGGCCGCGGCTATGCGCGACATCCCGACCAGAGCTTTATGATCGCCGGGATCTTGTTTCAGCAACTCCTCGTACAATACTCTACTCTTGTCTTCCATTTCATGGGACAGGTAAACATCGGCTAATATGCCTTTTATGCCGCGCGCCGCAGCATCCGGAACCATCTCCATCGCGCGTCTCAGCCCCGTTACGGCAAGTCCCGGACGCCCTGAATAAGCCCACGCCAGACCCACGTTGGCATATGCCTGTGGAGACCTGACATAGCCGTGATAGCGGGAAAGGGCCCATATATTCCGCAGACCGCGCACCCTGGCTATTGTTTCTTCCAGTTCCTTCTCAATTCCTTCAGCATCCGGCGCCTCGTACCCTGACCTTACCATCGAACCGAGATTCAGAATCGCGCTGATATTATCCTTGTTCGCCTCCCGCGCCATAGTATAGCACTCGTGCGCAAAATCTTCATGCCCGGCATCCTGCATTAGCACGCCAAGGTTGTTGGCAACCATCGAAATGTGACGCAGCATTCTATCCCGCATCCATTCAAGCTCACCGGCGTTGGCGGCGCTGAGTTCCTGAACAACATCTGCCATGAATTGTCTCTGTTCCTGCATCGCCTTTTGCGCTTCAAATGCTTCCTGCCTGCTTCCGAAGAAAAGCATTTTATACGGAATGGCTTTGTATCCGGTAGAAACCCAGAGGTCCGGCAATACCATCAATGCAAGTTTTTCTTCAATGTCGGGGTCCGATTCCATCCATGTAGACAATAACTGGAACATCCCGATGCCTGCCATGTTTTTGAGCTCCACATCCTCAAACATGGAAGCCACATGGCGCATGTAGACGGAATTCTGTCCACGGCCCAAGTTAAGGATCTTTACGTCTTTGCCGCGCTCATGCGCCGCAATAAGGAGATTGTTGTCAGGCAGCCCGGCCGTCACCAGCCACGACCTTCCTTCAAGGTTGTCTATCACGGATTCAGCGTACATGGAGACAAAACCCGCATTCCTTGCGCTGGACGGGCCGGCATTCAGGAAGGAAGCTGTAATCGCCAGGGCAAACCAGGCAATGGCCAGCGCCGACCCTGTGTAATTCCTTACAACCCGCTTAACACCCGCATCGACCTCCTGCCACCATGACAAGGAAAGCATGAACCAGTAGGCAACAAGATAACCGGCCGTGGCGGCTACCAGGACATACGGGGTAACAAGCAGGCGGCTGTCCTTGACAAAATTCCATGGCGATACTTTAAGATTAAGCAGGGCAGCTACAACCAGCACGGAAATAATAAAATGCAATATATAAAAACCCCAGTCCTTCTCCTGGTTAAGACCTCGCTTCCCAACCACGAGAACAGCGCCCCATGGAACACCGCTCATAAGGATTATGACAAGCCAGCCGAATTTGGGCATACTGCGGGTTATGAGATAATACTGGTCGCGCCACATAATCCAGAGGATCCGGAAGAAACTGTCGTACATCCGCATCTCGTACCCATGCGACCCGTAGAAATCCCAGGCGGCAATCAAGTAGAAGGCAAGACCGGCAAGACCGGCGGCCGCGATCTTGAGAATTGACCCGACTGATGCTTCTTCACGTTTCCACAGGAAAAAAAGAACAAAAAAAGCGGCAATCGGGGCAAATACTATCAGCGTAGCGAACTCCACGACTCCGACGCCATAAATAAACGCCAGCAACGCAGCCGTCCGTATCCGGCCCGATTCAGCGAAGGCAACTGTCAACCGGGCAATCAACATCAGCAGCATAATGTCAAATGACGCCACGTGCGCCCGGGTCGATACGATCCAGAACGGAATACTGAAGGCAAGGGCAACGCAAGCAACTATGCCCGCTATTCTCGGCGCTACCTCGGCATGGCGGCGATTGAAATCGTAAACGTCAATGGCAAGAGCAATGGAACGACGAATAACTTCGTAAAATAACCATATGGAAACGATGGAACAAAGAACGCTGAACAGATTCAGCAAAACCGAAGAAGACCCGAAAGGCAAACGCCCGATGACGCCTGCAATCCAGTGCCATAAGGGACTCGACGGATCAAGTTTCGGACTCAAACCCAGACTCTGCACAATAAGATAAGCCGACCTTCCGGGATAGGGACTATCGGCCATAGTAAACAGCCATACCACCCCGGCGGCAAGGCCAAGCAGTAAACCAATCAAAGTATCAAGATGTCTACGCATGATTTTTTCCAAGTCCATAATTCCACCATTTTAACGTTAGTTCCCAAAAATGACAAGAATTCAAAAAACTGCATTCTCGATGCTGGTTGCTGGATCCTTGCCTCCCATTGCCGAGGGTGTTAAAATATGAACTTATGACACTGGAATTTTCTCTATTTGCGCCCTGTATCTCTTACATCGGGCCCGGGGCGGGTTTTGCGTTCCTGGGCTCCCTGTTCATGATGCTGCTGGCTGCGCTCCTTGCTGTGTTATCGCTGCTGATGCTGCCGCTGCGCATGCTGCTGCGGTTATTCAGCAAACGTCCTTCAGGGGGTTCAGCAAGAAGGGTGATTATCATGGGATTTGATGGCATGGATCCTGGCACAACGGCAAACCTGATGGCGGAAGGCAAATTGCCGAACCTGAAAGCGTTGTCGGAAAACGGTTTTTTCGCCCCGCTTCAAACTACCTGCCCGCCCATATCACCGGTAGCCTGGGCATCTTTCCTCACCGGCGTGAACCCCGGCAAGCACAATATATTCGATTTCCTGACAAGAAATCCTAAAACCTATGCCCCCGAGCTTTCCTCGGCCAGGATCAGTCAAACCGCATCAAAGAAATCGGATGTCAAGCTGCTGCGCAAGAGCCGCCCGTTCTGGAGCCTGCTGGAGAAACACGGCATCATGAGTTCAGCGCTCAGGGTTCCAATGACTTTCCCTCCGGAGAAGGATGCCGGCCTGCTGCTTTCAGGACTTTCAGCGCCCGACCTTAGAGGCGCCCAGGGCAGCTTCACAGTCTTTCAAACCGAAGAACCGGAAAAAGTCTATACCGGCGGATGCTGCGTCCGGGTTAAGCGCAATAACGACAGGATCAGTACCTCCCTGGAAGGCCCGCAGTTTAAAAACCGCACATTGAGCATACCAATCAGAATTCTGGTTCGGAACGGGGAAACGGTCACTCTGAAGATGCCCGGCCATAACATCCTTAAGTTAAGGAAAAATACCTATAGCGAGTGGGTGCGCCTTCGTTTCAGACACGGAATGAGGAGTATATATGGAATATGCAGATTTCTTCTTCTTTCTGTTTCGCCGGAATTTAAATTATATGTCACCCCGTTGAATATAGACCCGGAACACCCGGCAATGCCGATTTCCCATCCGGCATACTATTCCTTGTATCTTGCCAAGCTCGCCGGACCCTTCGCTACCCTTGGCCTCGCGGAAGATACCTGGGCGTTTAACGAAGGCATCCTGAGTTCCGAGCTGTTCCTTCGGCAGACTTACGATATCCAGAAAGAAAGGGAAACCCTGTTTATTGAATCGTCAAACCGAATTAAAAAAGGCTTTTGCGTTATGGTGTTCGACCTCCTCGACCGTGTTCAGCATTGCTTTTACGGAGGGGAGGAAGAATCCAGCCGGCCGTCTCCGCAAATCGAAGAAGCATATATACACATGGATAACCTTGCAGGCAAAATCATGCAAAACGCAGGCACAAAAGATTTCGTTGCGGTAATGTCAGACCACGGCTTTACTTCCTTCAGAACCGGGGTTAATTTAAACGCCTGGCTTAAACAGCAAGGCTACCTCAAGGAGAAACAGGGCAATGGTGAAACAAACTATTTCGCCGGGGTCGACTGGTCGGAAACACAGGCTTACGCCGCCGGTCTTGCCGGAATATATCTGAACCTGAAAGGGCGCGAAGGCCAGGGTATTGTCAGCAACGCGGAGCTTCCCGGCCTGAAGAGTGAAATTGCGAATGCGCTGAAATCGCTCAAGGATCCGGAAAACGGACAAAGGGTCGTCCGCGAGATCTACGATAGCGATACTGCATACAGCGGTCCCTACTCGGTCAACGCGCCGGACCTCATCATAGGTTTTGAAAAAAACTACAGAATATCATGGGGCAGCGCCACAGGCAACACCTCCGGCCCTGTTTTTGAAAAGAATCTGAAACAATGGAGCGGAGATCATTGTATGGACCGCGATGTTGTTCCGGGTGTATTATTCTGTAATAGAAAACTTAAAGAAAAAACATCCCGCCCCCATATACAGGATATCGCTCCGACTGTCCTGAAACTGTTCGGGATCGAACCTCCATCCTACATGGACGGCAAAGCAATTGAATTTGAATGAGACAACAAAAGATATTCAGCACAAAGAATACAAAGATCACAGTGACGAAGAGGAAGATTAAAACTGCGAAATACACTAAATTGCCGGAGCTTTGCTCCGGCAGTTTTCTTTTTTCGCGTATTTAAAAAGCTCTATCCAACCAGCGCGAGAGCGGGCAGGTGTGGAAGTGAGAAAAAATGAAAAACAAGACCAATAAAAAGATAAGCCGAAGACGGTTCCTTCAGGCAGGCGGGTCCGGACTGGCTGCTGCAGCAATCGGGTTCCCTTCCATCATATCTTCTTCAGCAAGAAAAAAACATTCAATGGTTGTGCTTGGTATAGACGGCATGGATCCTTCCCTGACGTTGAAATTTGCTCGCGAGGGATTGATGCCTAACGCGCTCAAGCTGATGAAGTCCGGCGGATTCTCACAGCTTGGCACCAGCGACCCGCCGCAAAGCCCGGTGGCATGGTCCAACTTTATCTCGGGCACAAACCCTGGCGGCCATGGCATTTTTGATTTTATTGCCCGCGATGCAGCTACGATGAACCCGTATCTTTCAACTTCAAGGATGGAAGGCGATCCCGCTACTGTCGATATAGGCAACTGGAAAATTCCGATAGGAGGGGCAGAAATGGTCAATCAGCGCAAGGGCCCTGTTTTCTGGGATTCGCTTGAAAACCAGGGAGTGAATTGCCGCGTAATCAAGATCCCTTCCAATTTTCCGCCAACGAACACGTCCGCGACAACACTTTCGGGGCTTGGCGCCCCGGACGTGCACGGAAGCTACGGAATTTTCACTTTTTTTACAACCGATCCGAAGCAATTTACTCACGATGTGGCAGGCGGACATATTCAGAAAGTTCGCGCCTCAGGGAATATCGTGAATTGTCTGCTTCCCGGCCCCGATAATTCATTTTCAAGAAAACGCACGGCCGTCAACATACCGTTTCGCGTTTACATGTCTCCTTCCAGCCGGGCCGTTAAGATTCACATTCAGGGCGCCAGGCTCATCCTGCAGGAAGGAGAATGGAGTGATTGGATACCCCTGAAGTTCTCTATGCTACCCCATCTGGTTAGCGCTGCAGGATGTTGCAGACTCTATCTCAAACAGGCGGGGAAACACTTTGAACTCTACGCTTCGCCGGTAAATATTGATCCCCATGATCCTTATATGCCGATTTCCACACCCGGAAATTACTCGCGCCGCCTCGCCAGGTCAATTGGCCGGTTTTACACCCAGGGAATGCCGGAAGACACCAGCGCGTTATCCGCCGGCATACTTAACGATTCCGAGTACCGGAATCAGGCAATGTACGTGCTTCGGGAAAGACGCAGAATCTTTGAGTATGAATTCAACAGGTATAGAGGCGGATTCCTTTTCGTCTATTTTTCATCCATTGATCTTAACAGCCATGCATTCTGGAGAGCCATTGATCGTTCTCATCCTTTGTACAACGAAAAAATCGCGCGTGAACATGGCGATTTTATTCCTTTTCTCTACCGGCAGATGGACAAGGTTATAGGTCAGGCGATGTCGCTGATCAACGAAAGAACCGATCTCCTGGTCATGTCCGACCATGGCTTCGGTCCTTTCAGACGCAAGTTCCATCTCAATTCATGGCTCATGGACCACGGCTATGCTTCTCCTGTCGCCGGGGCTGCCCGGGACGGCGCCGGATATTTTGCCGACACCGATTGGAAAAACACTGCCGCCTACGGACTGGGACTCAACAGCCTGTACCTCAATGTCAAGGGACGCGAACCCGAAGGCATCGTAGATCCATCCGAAAAAAAGCAACTGTTACAAAAAATTAAAAAAAATCTTGAATCGG
Organism: uncultured Victivallales bacterium; assembly: GCA_964475205.1. Taxonomy (GTDB): domain Bacteria; phylum Verrucomicrobiota; class Kiritimatiellia; order UBA8416; family CAYSRM01; genus CAYSRM01. Next base: position 66,805 of record CAYYVQ010000006.1, read on the forward strand.
TAAAGGACCCGCAAACCGGCAACCGCGTGGTTTCGCGCGCGTGCATCCCCGAAGAAATTTATTCCGGCCCGTACATGCAGAAGGCGCCGGACATCCTGGTGTGCTACAACCACAACTACCGGGCTTCATGGGACACTATAATTGGAAAATACCCTCGCAAACAGATAGAAGACAATAAGGATCCGTGGAGCGGTGACCACGCCGTTGATTCCCGTCTGATCCCCGGAACACTTATTGCCAGCACAAAGATCAAGACTCCGGCTCCGTCCCTGTCCGATCTGGCGCCCAGCATTTTGAGCAGGTTCAAAGCGCCAATCCCAAAAGCCATGACAGGAAAAAATGTCTTCCAGCAAGAGTGAAACTACTAACCTGAATTATGCGCCCAAAAGGAAGGCATTACCACGGATTACACTGATAACACGGATGAATCGGAAGCTCGCCCGGATTTCTCCCCAAAATCAGTGCCATCCGTGTAATCCGTGGTAAGTGTCTCCTGCTCATAGCGTTTGCCTGTGATGCATTCGAGTTGATGAATAGATCAGGCTAAATATGCTAAAGGACGCTAAAAAGCGCGGAGCGTTGCTCCCGCGATTTTCTTTTTTTAGAGTATTTAGTAGTTAAAAAAGAGGAAAAAAGAAAAATTATGTTTAAACACAAAATCAAGATAGACAAAAATCTCTACACCCGGCTTGCGGCAGCGGCTTCAAAGCAGGGATACTCCTCAACTGAGGAATTTATCGACCACGTTCTGGAACAGGCTGCCGGTTCCGCAGACAACGAGGAATCCGAACAGGCAGTGCGTAACCGGCTCAAGGGACTCGGATATATAGAATAACTATGATCCGCATTCTGAACACTATACTAAATGCGCTTTTCAATGCCATGCTGTGGCCGGTCAGGGAACTGAACCCATGGGCGGGAATGGTTGTTGTGTCGCTCTTCACCGCGCTGGCGCTGGTATTCATATTTAAACTCGTCTCAAACCAGCAGAAACTCGCGGCGGCAAAGAAACGGCTCATATCCCGCCTCCTGGAGTTTGCGGTATACAAAGAAGATATTCGAACCAGCCTGGGAGCGTTTGCAAGGGCGCTGACAGCAAACGCGCTGTACCTTCGTTATATTATGCTTCCTCTGGCCGTATGTATTGTTCCCATGTTCTTCATCCTGGTCCAGGTGGAAACAAGGTTTGCGCACCGCCCCCTGCGTAAAGGAGAAAGCGCTGTTATTGAGGCACAGTTTCCGGAAGAATCAGATGCAGGCTGCTACCCGGGAAAAATACTTGCTCCCGAGAATCTTGAAATCACCCCTCCTGTCGTTATCCCGACCTTGAACCAGACGGCATGGAGGCTGACAATCCTTTCTGAGAACCCCGCTTACATCAGACTTGCCGGAAGCTGCAAGACGTTCAGAAAAGACATTGCAACAGGCGCAGGCCTGCAGCCGATACCCGATTTTTCACCCTCCATCAGCCAATACTGGCAGAGACTTCTGAACCCTGCGTCTTCCGGCATTCCGGAACAATCCGGCATAAAATCAGTGCATATTATTTATCCACGCAGAAACCTCGCCATAGGGCTTTACAACATCAACTGGCTTATTGCCTATATTGCATTAACTCTGGCATTCGGGTATTCTTTTCAGAAAATATTTCGGATCACCATATAGCTGGACAACAGAGAAAGGAAAACTGCAAACATAGAGACGTAAAGAAAGCTTACCCCAAAAACTCAAAAATCACAGAGACGGAAAAGAAAAGAGGAAAATTAAAACTACAACATTCGCGTCCGCCTTCGCCAGGCTACGGCGCGACTAAAGAAAAGACGCTAAATTGCCGGATCATTGCCACAAAAAGTTTTCCCTTTTTAGTGTATTTAGTGTATTTCGTAGTTTCTCTTCTGTCTTTCTTGTTATCTTCTCTGCGTTCTTTGGAGCTTTTGTGGTTGGTTCTTCTGTTCTTTTCGCCCCTTCGTTAGTAATTTGTAAAACATAATGAACGCAATATACCGCAAATTTTTCGACCGCTTATTGTTGATCGCCGGCCTGGCTTGCGTCTTAGCCGCTCTCGTTCTGTGGCTGAAGCCCGGGCAAAAACCGCAATACAACGTTCTGCTCATAACCCTGGACACCACCCGGGCGGATCGGCTCGGGGCTTACGGCAACAATCCAAGCATCACACCCAACCTTGACGCTCTTGCGGAAAACGGCGTGGTGTTCGAGACAGCCTTCTGTAATGTCCCTTTAACACTGCCATCACATACTTCCATGCTTACCGGCCTGCTTCCGCCGGAACACGGGCTCAGGCTTAACAGCCGCGGCTCCCTGAAAGACAACGTGCCAATGCTTTCGGAGTTGTTCTCCCAATCCGGCTACAGGACTGCGGCCTTCGTGGCTGCCCCTGTTCTCGACGCGAGATATGGGCTTGACCGGGGATTTGAAGTCTATGACGACGAAATAGATATAAGAACCGCTGCCGGCGAGCACAGCGACACGATATACAGGCGCGGCGACATCATGGCCGAGAGGTCCGCAATATGGATGAAGCAACAGGGCGGCAACGGACGTTTCTTCTGCTGGGTCCACTTCTTCGATCCTCATTACCCTTACTATACGCACTCAACAATTTTCGGAGATAAATTTGAAAAGGCCCCGTACGATGCCGAGATCGCTTTCACGGACATCCAGGTTGGCAAGTTGATGAAGGCCCTGGACCAGAACGGCCTGAAGGATGACACCCTTGTGATTATTGTGGGCGACCACGGCGAATCTCTACAGGCAGATCCTCATTTTGAGCCAAGGCCGCACCATGGTTATATGCTTTACGATCCGACCATACATGTGCCCATGATTTTCAATCTGCCTCGCGAGCTTAAACCAGGCAGCAGGGTCGCCGGGCCGGTCTCGCTTATTGATCTTTTCCCCACTATTCCTGCCATTGCCGGTATCGGTCCCGCCCCTTCATCATCAGGACAGAATCTTCTCCGGCTTTTAAAGAAAAAAGACAGAATAACCGGCTCAGTCTATGCTGAAACTCTCCTCCCCTCCTCTTTCGGCTGGGGCAGACAACGGATGGTTATTGCAGACAACTGGAAGTACATTGAATCCCCTGTCGAGGAACTATACAACCTTGCAGCGGATCCCCTTGAGACCGAAAACCTCGCGAAAGAAGAAACAGGCCAGTTGCAGGAATTACGCCGGTTGCTTCTCAGCCGGTCGGACCGGATGAAAATTGGCGAAACCGATAAAGTCAAACTCACGCCAAAAGACGCCCGTGCCATTCAGAGTCTGGGTTACGCAGGAGGGGGTGTGGAAATTGAAACCGGGCTGCCGGATGAACTCTCCGAAAAAAAAGATATCAAGAATATGCTGCCCCTGCTTCGCGAAACCGAAAGAGCGCATAAACTGATGCAAAAGCAAAACTTTGCGGAGGCCCTGCCCATATGGGACAATATCCTTGAGAAGAGCCCGGAAACCATGACGTTCCGTGTTCTACATGCCTCTACCCTGATGCAGACAGGCAAAACAAAAGAAGCAGAACAGAAACTTCGAGAACTGCTGACTGAGACCGACGAAGATCCCGGCAAGGCTAACATGAAACACATTGTTCTCAACAATCTGGCCTATTGTCTCAGCCGAATGGGTAAATACGAAGAGGCGATGCCATATATCAAAGAGGCTCTAGGCAGGCAACCAAACCAGGGGACTTACCACCACACCCTGGCAACTATCTTTGCGGGTCTCGGCAACAAGTCCAAGGCCCTGCTCGCAGCCCGGATGGCGTTCAGGCTTGATCCTGCAAACGCGGAACATCTGATCTATTGCGCCAGGATGGAAAAGGAAAACGGCAACATCGACAAAGCAAAACAAATCCTCGAAATTGTCCTGGAAGCCCAATTCCCCGACCATTTCAAGAAAGAAGCAGAACAACTACTGAAAACTGTCTTGAACACCCAATAAACAACACGGAATATCCAATGATGAAGGAACAGAAATATGACCTGGAAGACAGATTTGTGGCTTTCGCAGTAAGAATAATCAATCTTTCCGAAACGCTTCCAAAAACAAAAGCCGGAAATCATGTGTGCACTCAGATTCTGAAAAGTGGGACATCTCCAGCGCCAAATTATGGAGAAGCTCAGGGAGCTGAATCTCCAAATGATTTTGTTCATAAATTAAAGATAGCGCTCAAGGAACTCCGCGAAACAAGAATTTGGCTAAAAATCATTTCTAAAGCTCGAATGATCCAACCAGAGACTGTACTTGATTCCCTGCTACAAGAAACAGACGAACTTATAGCAATAACGTTCACCAGCATTGATACGGCAAAAAACAACAGAAACAGGAAGAAAGGTATGCAGTAATTCATTGAACATTGGATATTCCGTGTTGAATATTGGATATTTCCCATATGAAACTTACAAACAATACCTCCAAACTCGACAAAGCTATAGTTCTGATGTTCTTCCTCTCAGGGTTCTCGGCCCTGATCTACCAGGTACTGTGGGTACGCTTGCTCACAAAGTATGTCGGGGGCAGCGCCTTTTCCATAAGCATTGTTCTTACAGTATTCATGGGCGGAATGGCGCTTGGCAGCATCATTGCCGCCCGCTTTGTAGACAGGATCAGGGAAACAAACGGATTGATCCTTCTGTACGGCCTGATGCAGGCGGTAATCGGAGCCTGCGGCATACTGATACCTGTTCTGATCATCTTTTTCAAACCGCTGTACCAGATGCTGTACTCGGCATTCTACGAGCAATTTCTTGTCTACAATGTGCTGGCGTCTCTGTTCTCTGTTGTGATACTGCTTGTTCCGACTTCCCTCATGGGCGCAACACTGCCTGCTCTGTCCCGTTATTACCTTCGAACATTTCCGAAAATGGGGACAAGGATAGGCAAGCTATACGGAATCAATACGCTGGCCGCGGCGCTGGGCGCTTTGATTTGCGGCCTGTGGATGGTCTATAAATTCGGGGTCTACGGCAGTCTTGGCATCGCAGTTGCAATCAACCTCTCCATCGCCATGGCCTGCTTTGTGCTTGTCGGACGCGGTGTCCGGTGGAAATCCCTGCTTTCACTGGTTTCTGTTCCCCTGAAGCAGGCTGACGGTAAATCAACCAATGTAAAAGGGGTACTGCTGATTCTCGCAGTCTCCGGATTCTGCGGGATGGGTTACGAGGTTGTCTGGACCCGCCTGATCGCATTACTTGTCGGCCCGACCACCTATTCCTTTTCCATAGTTCTGTTTACATTTATAACCGGACTAGCTCTCGGAAGCATGTTGTTCGGAAAATTGTGCGACAAAACAAGGCGCCCGTTCGCTCTGCTGATATTCACACAGCTTGGCGCTTGTCTGCTAGGCCTTGCAACCAGCCATATTCTCGGTTCATCGCAGGTCTTCTTTTCAAAACTCCTGTATGAATTCAAGGACCAGTTCTTCATGCTTGAGTTTCGCAAGTCGCTTGCGCTCTTTGCTTTCATGTTGCCCCCCACCCTGCTTTTCGGAGCCGCTTTTCCAATTGCGACAAAGGTTCACACCATAAATCTTAAAACCGTGGGCAAATCCGTAGGTTCACTTTATGCAGCCAACACCGTTGGCGCGCTTTTCGGATCCTTCCTTACCGGATTTGCGCTCATCCCTTTTCTAGGCAAAACCAACAGTATTTCCCTCCTGGTTATAGGACAGGCATTCACAGCTATTGTTGTCCTTTCATTCTATTCTCTCAGAAGCAAAAACGGCGGCGCAGCCAATTCCATCGGCATGGCATCCGGGAAGCGCCTGCTTGCGCCTGTCCTGTCAATGGGCATAGTAATCATCATTCTAGCGTTTCCTTTCCCCAACTGGAACACAGCTTCCCTGGCCAGCGCGCTGTACCAGCGCTTCGACCGGATCAAACCGGCGCTGGAATGTATGAATTCCATGTCGGCTTTGCTTAATCCGGCCAGGCATAACGATATTGTGCCGTCCGACAACAATGAAATTGTCTACATAAACGATGGAATCGGCGGTTTTATAGCCGTGGGCCAGTCAATAAACGAGCTGGGCGCGTCTAACGTTTTCCTGTCCATCAGCGGCAAAACAGATGCGTCAACTCGCCACGACATGAGCACCATGACACTTTCCGGCCAGATACCGATGCTGTTCCATCCCGATCCTCAGGACGCACTCGTTGTCGGGCTTGCAAGCGGAATAACCGCCGGGGAAATGCTTCATTACCCCATCAGTCAACTCGACGTCCTTGAGATCAGTCCAGAGGTTGTGGATGCGTGCAGCTTCTTTGCGCCATGGAACAATAATGTCCTTTCTGATCCGAGAGCAAAGATCATCACACAGGACGCCCGAACACACCTGGCTCTGTCAGAAAGGAAGTATGATGTAATAATGTCCGAACCCTCCAACCCATGGATGGCAGGAGTGGCAAGCCTTTTTACGCTTGAGTATTTCCAGGATGTTAAAGCAAGTATGAAGCCTGGCGGCATCTTTGTTCAATGGTTCCAGACTTACCAGACCGACTGGCCTGCTTTTTCAATGATGGGCGCCACCCTTTCCAAAGTCTTCCCGAATATGATCCTGATGCGAAGCGATACCGAGGGCGCCGACTTCCTGTTCGTGTGCTTCAAGGATGATCAGGCGGCGCTCTCCCTGGAGACAGCCTCAAAACAAATGGAATATGCGCGTCTCTCAACCAATATGGAAATGACCAGGCCCGAACTTCTTTTCCCGCTCGTGCTATCCACAAAGCCGACAGAACTTTTCGCGGACCAGCCCCTGACCCATACAGAAAACCGACCCTACCTGGAATACCTGGCTCCCCGCAGCCTTTATTCAGGCGGCAGAGATATTATCGACACTGTCATGAAACAAAAAGAAATCTCGCCGGCCATACACAAGGGATTGAACGCGTTCAGCAATCTCTCGGTACGCGTGGAATTCGCCGCCTTTATGGCGTCAATGAACGTTATGCCCTTCAACCTTGTCAACCAGACCAATATGCCTCCAACCATCGAAGCGCGTCTTGACCGGATACACGGCGACTATTCACGAAACAACATGGTTGCAGATTACAGCGCTATAGTCATTCCTGAATATAAGAATCAGTGCCTCTCTATTCACGAAGCCGTACTGAACAGGCGCAAACAAAAGCTGTCTTCGGGATCAGCGGCGAACCATGTGCTGGCCAGGATCTGCTTTGCTCTCGGCGATGTTCACCGGGCCTCCAACGATTATCGCCGCGCAGCCCTGTCTTATGCTGAAGCAGTCGGCTATATGCCTGATTTCCGACTTGCGCTTCGCAATCTCGCGGCGAGTTACGAAAGAATCGGACAATACGGAAAAGCCATAGAAACGCTGGACCGTCTGCTTGGTCAGACCCCTAAATCGCACACCCTGCTCACACGTAAAGCGTCGAACCAGCTTAAGCTCGACATGAAGGAAGCCGCCCTGCATAGCCTGGACCAGGCGCTGAAATATAAGCCCGATTACGTCCCTGCGCTTGTTGCGGCTTCGGGAATCCACGGCATGCTTGGGAATTACGAAAAGAGCATAGAATATGGTTTTACGGCGCTCGACGAGGACCCGAAACAGATCCGGGCCTACCGGAACCTTATTGCCGCCCTTCTGAGAATAGACCAGTTCGGTGAGGCCGCCCGGGTAGCTCAACAGGGCCTGCAATGGTTTCCAAACGATCAGATGCTCCAAAATGTCCTGATACAAACCAGGCAACACATAGAGGAATGATACCAGGGAGCAAAAACTACTAAATACGCTAAATACACAAAAAACCTGCCGGATCTTTGCTCCGGCAGGTTCTTCCTTTTAGCATATTTCGCGCGTTTTCGTAGTCTTTCTTCCTCTCTTACTGCAATTCAAAGCCCATCTCTTCAAGTAACTCACGCGCCTTAACATGATTGGGCGGCGAAAGATTCAAGCCCTTCCGGTCCAGTTCAGGTTCCGTGTTCCACGGAGACATTGCGCAACGGGGAAACGGTGTCGGCAACAGACCTATAAGCAATCCGATTGCCCTGACGGACTCTTTCTTTACCCGTTTTTCGTATTTAGCCATTGCAAACTTGTCGTCCATTTTTCTGAGCCGCAACGACCATACATTAAGGAAAGCCACTTTGTCGTTTTTAAAAATACCGATCTGGAAGTCTTTTTTCCAATGCCTGTTGACAAGAACTATAGCGCCCTTCTGGTTTTCCTGCAGCATCCCGCTGATTTTCTCAGCAGTCTCTTCCGGTGATGCCGACAGTCTGATCTTTTTTTTCGACACCTCAAAGTTTACACCGTGATATGAATCAGAAAGATGTCGTTCAACGCTGCTTACCAGGTTTGAGTTCAGTCCGCGGGTAGTCATAATAACAAAAGAATTTTCTTTTTCCGTGTCTTCCGCCGGATATACGGTTTCTGCAGACAGTAACAGGGCAAGACATACGCTGAACCCGGATATCGTAAGAAATTTCCATTTAATCTTTCTCATGACATCAATTATATTATCACTACCGCACTTTACGCAATAATTTTTGAAGCGCCAAATGGCGCGCCTACCGCGTATCACACTCACTAAATAACACTAAACTTCCGTATCCTTTCGTGAGTTTCGTGGTTAATTACTCTCCCCCTCCGGTGTCCTTCCGTGCCTGCCAGCCCTTCTGTCTTTGTGCTCTCTGCTATCGTTGTGGTGAGTTCTCTTCACCTGAACCATTTTCCCGGAGTCAGACTGCGAAGGAAACGGTCTACAGGGATGCATGGCACATCGTCAATTAGAACCTCATCCTGTCCTCGATAGACCAGATAAGCCTGTGACTGCGGATAGTCTGTCTTGAAAGAATGCAGCGAACGCAAATCCGTCCGGTGAACTCTGGTTGAATTCTTTACCTCAATCGCGAAGAATCCGCAATCACCATAAACAACAAAATCGACTTCGGAGCCCCCCTTTGTGCGCCAGTACGACAATGCTGCGTCATAACCGGAATAATCGATCCACGCCCGCAAATGTTGCGCAACAAGTCCTTCCAAAGCCGGCCCTTCAAGCTCTGTCCCCTTGTCAAGCGGCCCCTTCGGTCGCAAGGAACGATATACCCCAGCATCAAAGAAAAAAAGTTTCGGATGCGACACCAGTTCGCGTTTAGCCTTCCTCGTAAACACATTCAGTCTGTATCCCAGGAGAAGATCCTCGAAAATGCCGATATAGTTCTCAACAACTTTTCTCTGCACTTCGCACTCTCGGGCAACATTGCTGATGTTAAGTTGAGCTGCGTGCGAAAATGTGGCTGCTTCGAGAAACCGTGTAAAATCACCGACTCTACGCACAAGACCTTCCTGTTGAACTTCGTCGCGCACATACAAACCAGCATAAGCGCGAAGTGTTCCCTCGGCGTCGGCGGAGTCAAGAACAACAGGAAGCAGGCCGTATCTCAGAGCGCTGGCAATGCTGAACGCATCGCCAAGTTCCGAGGCCATGAACGGATGCATATGATGCATCACGGCTCTCCCTGCAAGCAAATCCACTCCGGTCCTCTTTAACTTTCTTGAACTTGAGCCAGTCAACACAAAGCGCCACCCTCTCTTTTCTTCGATCAGCAAGTGAACCAGCGACAGAAGTTGCGGCACTCTCTGGATTTCATCAATCACAACCACCTTGCTCCCGCGCCCGGCTTCAAGTCTTTCCCTCAGCCGCTCCGGGCGCGCCGAAAGTGATCTCGAAGTCTCCGGATCAAGCAGGTCAAGGTACACTGCATCCTTATAGACGCTCTTCACATATGTAGATTTCCCGGTTCCGCGCGGACCGAAAAGAAAAAAACTCTGTTCTGAGGGGTTAAAATATCGACTTATTGTTTCCATATTGCGACCTTAAATGGCATTAACACTTCCAATATTACACAATCAGAGAGAAAGTCAACACAAAACCAAAAAACATTCACCACAAAGAGCACAGACGTTACCTTTTCACCTTGTGCTCTCTGCGATCCTTTGTGGCGAATTTCTTTGCTCTCCTTTCTTTCGCGCCCTTCCGCGGATTTCGTAGTCTCTTGTTCTTCTGTATTGATTCTCTATCAAATATGGTGCATACTGTGAATCAGAGTGGATCATTTATTTGTTCACATGGAGGTAAAAATGTCATCAATAACAATACACGGACTGGATAAGGAAACGGATCAGAAATTGCGGGAAGTTGCCCGAAGCGAGAGAACCAGTATTAACCGAACTCTCAAGAAACTGCTTCGGACTTCGCTGGGGATCGCGCCCCAACCGACCGATCATCGTGAGCATTTCACGGATTTATGCGGCGCGTGGTCGGACAAAGATCTGGCTGAATTCAAGAAAGCCACCACGGACTTCGACAAGGTCAACCATGAGGACTGGAAATGAAGAAAATCCTTCTGGATACAAATGCTTATACATCCTATCTGGCTGGAGATACTCAGATACTTGATCTTTTAGCCGGAGCTGAAACTGTCTACATGTCTATATTTGTTCTCGGCGAGCTCGAAGCCGGCTTTCGTGGCGGTCGCAAGATAGCACGGAATCGAGAAATTCTGGCGGCTTTTTTTGCCAAGCCCGGAGTACGTATTCTTGATGCGACAAAAGAAACTGCCGACATATTTGGCGAGGTTAAGCAGAAGTTGAAAGAGGCTGGAAAACCAATTCCCATCAACGATGTCTGGATTGCGTCTCACACAATTGAAACCGGTTCGGTACTTATCACCCGTGATTCGCACTTCAGAAAAGTTGCAGGCCTCAGGCTATGGGATCAAGGATGAAACACCCTAAACGAATTAAGAATAAGAGAATCACAACCACGAAACTCACTAACCTGAATTATGCGCCCAAAAGGAAGGCATTACCACGGATTACACTGATAACACGGATGAATCGGAAGCTCGCCCGGATTTCTCCCCAAAATCAGTGCCATCCGTGTAATCCGTGGTAAGTGTCTCCTGCTCATAGCGTTTGCCTGTGATGCATTCGAGTTGATGAATAGATCAGGCTAAATTTTTTCGTGTCCTTTCGTGAGTTTCGTGGTTGCTAATCTTCGCTCTTCGTCTCTTCGGTAACTGCACTAAACTTTATCCTTGCAAATCGGGAGTTTACCTCCCAATATACAAGGATGAAAAGTATATCTCGAAATCTTGAAGATCGTTTGGAGCAATATGCGAGCTACTTTCCGGTAACGGCTATTCTCGGTCCGCGCCAATGCGGCAAGACAACTCTGGCGCGGCAATGGATAAGCAAGCGAAAGGATGCTCTATATCTCGACCTTGAGCTTCCCTCCGATCTTGCAAAGCTCCAATCGCCGGAGGATTTTCTTCGTCGGCATAGTGGCCGCCTGGTCTGTCTGGACGAAGTACAACGCCTGCCGGAAATTTTCCCTGTACTGCGCGCGCTGAGCGACCTGAATGGCGCCCCAGGTCAATTCCTTGTTCTTGGCTCGGCATCCCCGGAAATGATGCATCAGACGTCCGAATCGCTCGCAGGCAGAATAGGCTACCTGGAATTGACGCCCTTCGTGGAACGGGAAATCGGAGCGGAACATCGCGACACGCTCTGGATGCGAGGCGGATTTCCAAGAAGCTTTCTCGCTCCATCAGACGAATTATCAAGGGCATGGCTCGACAACTTTATCCTGACATTTCTTGAGCGCGACATCCCACAGTTCGGCATCAGGATATCGCCGGTTATTCTTCGCAGATTCTGGCAGATGTGCGCCCATTTCCACGGAGAACTGTGGAACCACTCTAAGGTTGCCGGATCCCTGGGAACATCGGGCAAGACCGTATCGCACTACCTTGCTGTTCTGGAAAACTCGTACATGTTAAGAAGGCTCCAGCCTTATAATGCTAATGTTAAGAAGCGTCTTACCAGGTCATCGCGCGTGTATATACGCGACACAGGTCTGCTGCACAGGCTACTGGGCATCGACGACCGCGATGCTCTGGATGGCCATCCGGTAAAGGGCAATTCGTGGGAATCTTATGTTATCGAGCAAATTTCTGAAGCCGTTCCGGAAGCAGAGCTTTTCTTCTATCGAACTGCCGCGGGCGCTGAAATTGACCTTGTCATACGTCGTGGCAACGCTGTTTATGCCGTGGAAATTAAAGCTTCTTCATCTCCGAAACTGGAAAAGGGCTTTCACCTGGCTTTGCAGGACGTCAAGCCACGCCACGCGTGGATAGCAGCTCCGGTAACCGGGAGTTTTCTGTTGCCGGGCAACATCGAAGTAGCCTCCCCGCAATCAATATGCGAGTCGCTCCATGCAAACAAAACACATGAAGGAAAAGAAAATCACAACCACGAAACTCACGAAATACACTAAATCTTCAGTAATCCTATAAAGAGCAGTTGAACCACGAATGCACACCTGTCTGCGTGCGGACACGCACAGGCAGGCGAATAGACACGAATAAATGAGGGTATTATCCACAATGCAACTGCACCCATTTGGTGCAGGGTTCAATGTGCTCATGAAGTTTTCTTTTGATGCTTTTTCCAGCTATTTCAAAACATTAGTGCTATTTAGTGTCCATTAGTGGTTTTCTACTGCCGGATTCAGGGTAATTCTCATTATGGCCTCTTTCCGCCAAAACCTATTCGTATGACGATGTGCGTAGTAGCGCGGGCTTCACCGAAGCCCGGCGCTGTTCGGGCCTCGGCTTCGGTGAAGCCGGGCCTACTCGCGCGTGGCTGCAATATCGTTCCGGACTCTGGCCACGCCAAACGCGGCAAAATGGCCATAATTATTGCTGCTAAATCTTTCGTGTCCTTTCGTGCCTGCCCGCCGCCACCCTCTTTCGTGACCTTTCGTGAGTTTCGTGGTTGGTAATCTGCATGAGTTGAGTTTTTTCTTGAAGTTTGTCGCTTCCAATCTCATACTTCTATCAAAACTGGCTAATTACTGTGCCATATCTTGAGAAAATTATAAAATGTATAATAGAAGAATAGCTATTCCAGAAAACAGTTTTTTTCTCTTTGGCCCACGGTCCACGGGAAAGTCAACATGGCTGAATGCTCATTTTGCTGCCACAATGACTTATGACCTGCTCAAAACAGGCGATTTTCTGCGCTTTAATGCGGACCCCGGAACGCTGTATGCCGAGACACGCATGCTCAAACCGGGGCAGTGGGTCGTGATCGACGAAATCCAACGTGTCCCGGCGCTGTTGAATGAAGTCCACCGACTAATGGAAGATCACCGCATCCTTTTTGCGATGTCCGGATCAAGCGCGAGGAAATTGCGAAAAGGCGGCACCAACCTACTGGCGGGAAGAGCAGTTGTGAAACACATCTTTCCCCTTGTATCAGCGGAAATGAATTTCGACTTCGATCCGTCACTCGCTATAAGGTTCGGAACACTTCCTCTTTCAATTCAAAGTAATGACCCCGTTGATTTCCTGAAAGCTTACGTCGACACCTACTTGCGCGAGGAAATCCAGGCGGAAGCGCTTACACGGAACCTGGGCGCATTCAGCCGTTTTCTTGAGGTCGCCGCCCGTCAGAATGGACAAGTTACGAACCTTTCGGGTATTGCGCGCGACACCGCCGTGAACCGGCATACCGTGGCTACCTACTTTGAGATACTTTGCGATACATTGATAGGTTTCTGGCTGCCCGTCTGGCGTTTGAAGCCACGGAACCGGCAGGTTCAGCAGCCAAAGTTCTATCTTTTCGATAGCGGTGTGGCGCGAGCATTATCCGGCCGGTTGCCCTACCCTCCGTCACCGGAAGAGGAAGGCGTACTACTTGAGACATTTCTTCTAAATGAAATCCGCGCTTACCTTGAATATTCAAAGACCTATTATCCGGTTCATTATTGGCGCAGCTATACAGGCATGGAGGTGGATGTTTTCTGCGAGACAAAGAACGGATTCACCGCAATTGAAATCAAATCTTCAAAAAGATGGGACAAAACATTCAACAAAGGTCTGAACGCTGTTCGCCGCGAACTAGCAGACCGCAGAGTGCATTGCTTCGGCGTATATCGAGGGGATAAGCCGATGCTTTTCGATGATGTTACCATCCTTCCTGTTCTCGATTTTTTGAAAAGATTGTGGCAAGGAGAAATCCTGCCGTAGCATGGCAAAGACGGGCTTTCGCCTCTTCGTGTTCTTCGTGATTAATTACTCTCCTTTTTTCGTGTCCTTTCGTGCCTGCCCGCCCCCCTCCCGCTGGTCGGGAGCAGGCGTGGCATTTCGTGGTTGCCCTCTCTGCTCTTCCCTCTCTGCATTCTTTGCGGTAAGTTCCCTGCTTTTCCCTGCATAAAAAAAGAGGAGAACGGAAAACCGTTCTCCTCTTTCAATAATCTCTTCTGCGTTTTTACTTACGCAATTTCCGCCTTGCCAGCACCGTAGCAAGCCCAAGCCCTAACAACATAAACGTGCTCGGCTCCGGAATCACCTGCCAGTCTGACCCGTCAGGGTCGCTTCCGCCGATGGCTTCGCCACTATTACCAGCCCAGCTATCTGGTGTGGTGTCAGTTCCTTCAAAAGTGCGGGTAGCATCATAATTGGCATACGTTGTGCCATCATTGTCCTCAAGCATATCCAGATTCACAAAATGCGTAGCACTTCCTACATCCGAGGTTGTCCAATCTGAGGAATTATAAACCCTAAGAAAGTACTCCTCGCCCGTCATTATGTCATCATCCGATGCCGTATTGAGAGGCAGTATGCCATCATATGAAGCGTTCCAACTATTGTTTACGTATACAGCCTTATCATCTGTGCTGCCATAAGCATCTGGCCCATTAGCGCTTTGATCCCAGTACAATGCATACACCCAGTTATCCGAAGAATCTACCTTCTCCGGTGTACCAACAGTGCTATCCATTGTATAAATGTAGTCAAAGTAGTTTTGAAATTCAAGGGTCGCGCCACCAGCCAATGACGAGATAAATCCAAAACATATACATGCTAAATATAATTGTTTCATCATGATTTTAGTTCTCCCTGCTATTTTAGATTATCAAAATATTTGTTTGTTTCAGACCAGGTCATTGTGCCACTATCGTCTTGTCGGAGATACCAGAAGCCGGTTCCAATTTCTAGTACGTTGCTTGCTGGAGTACCCTGCCAGTCATCTGTGTCGTACCATGTGCCTGTCTCGTCTGGAGCGTAGATCGTGAAGCCATTTTCAGGATCCCAGACATAAAGTCTATCAGCTACCCCAGCACCACCCTTTGGAGTTCCAAGTGTTGCTCCGTCATTAACAAAATCAGTTTCATCTATGCCAATATCACTCGAAAATCCGTAGGATATAAGTTGCAGCCCCTCGACTATGTCAACAGCTTGAGTCGAAACATCTACTACTTCTCCCATCACAGTGATTTCGTTGGTTGTTCCTTCTGAACCCGCAGAACGAAGCCAGAATGCGGTGCCCGCAGTCATGACTGCATCCGTGACAGGAGCTCCCTGCCAGTCGTCAGTGTCATAAAATGTACCATCAGAGTCCTGTGCGTAAATCGTGTAGCCTTGCGCTGTAGCGTCCCATACATAAACCCTATCCGCGACTCCAGCTCCACCTTTAGGAGTTGCCTGGTTTAACTGATTTGTGCCAAACACTCCTTGAAGCGTCTGATCAAACGCGTCAAATGGAATGGCCTTCAAAACTAGCTCACTCCCCGGCGCCTGAATCTTTGTATACCCGACAACATTGACACTTGTCACGTTGGTGGCGGCGTATG
>CAYYVQ010000007.1:0-80691 GCA_964475205.1 uncultured Victivallales bacterium
CATTTCGAGTTTTTATCCGCCTGTTCTGAAAAAAATCACGCTTGTATGAGGTCTAGGTATGTGGGTATGTGAGTGTGTGGCGCATGGATCGCTTTTTTAATACAAACTGTGCTTATCTAAGCGCCATTCCGGGCTAGAACATAGAATCGTCAACAGGAGTATCGGGGATTTCAACCTTTTTGGTTGTATCAACGTCAAAGACCTTTTCCCCTGCCAGCCAGGTCTGGCGGACATTTATGGATCCGGAGATTTCGTCGTATTCATAAACCGTAAAGGTGGCTTCCTTGCCTTCTTCGATGCCAAGCCTTTCGGGAATGCGCAGCAGCTGGGCCGGTCTGACTGAAGCAAGCTCCCAGGCTTCAGGATGAGTCAGCCGCGCGGTCCCGGGCGCGACCTCGACGCATTCCCTGAGGTTGCTTGAACTTCCTGCCAGGTTAGTGGTTCCAACCAGAACCAGACGGCCCGTCGGCAGCAACTCAACAGAACCTGAAGAATATTTTCCAGGTTTCATTCCGCCCAGCCGGACACAATCAGAGACTATTATCGAAAGTCCTTTGCCTTTTGCGCTTATCATGGAGGCGGCGCATTCGGATGGAAGATGATGACCGTCAATTATAAAAGAAGCATAGGTCTGGCGCGAATCAAGCTGATACCAGATATAATTGTTGTGGCGCTGAATCATGTCATGAGCCCCGTTGCCAAGATGAGTGCTGAGCTTTGCGCCTGCATCAACTGCCCGGCGCATGTCTTCCCTGCCCATATTGGTGTGCCCCATTCCAACAATTACACCGGAATCTGAACATTTGCGTATAAATGATTCCGCGCCATCAAGCTCGGGAGCCACCGTCACATATTTAATCCTTCCCCCGCTTGCTTCTTGAATCTGCTGAAATTCCTCCCAGTCCGGTTTGCGCACATGCTCAAGGCTATGTGCGCCCCTGGGGCCGTCATCCGGGGATATATATGGACCTTCCATGTGAAATCCCGGAACGGCGCTTGCAAGCTCGCTGTCCTCGTCGAGAGCCCGGCCAAGGTATCTGAATGCCCTGGTCAATGTCTCACGGGACGCCGTGCATACCGTAGGTATCCACATTGCAATACCGTTCTGCCAGAAAATATCAGTTATGTATCTTACTGCGTCCAGTTTATTTTCGCCGGCTATTTCACACGTGCGTCCCGCATACCCGTTGACCTGTATATCAAAAAGGCCGGGGCCCAGGCAGAACTCTGGCTGCCCGGAAATCTTCTTAACGTCTTTAATAAACCTTCCCTCAAAACTGATTTCGAAATTCCCGCCTAAAACTGGCACGTTGGCTTTTACAGTTTTCAATTCCTTCGCTCCTTCCTTTCAAGAGTTCAAGCTATCTTCGTAAAAAACACATTATTCCACATGAGTCGTCAAATTCCCAGAAATTCCGCTTGGCGCGGCCCCTCTGTTTCTTACGGTAGAAATGTCCTCATGCGGTGCAAAAGGCTCCAAGCCGATAGCTCGGGATAAAGTCATGGAGGGGCTTTCGACTTGAATTTAAGTCTGAATTGTGGGTAGATGCATATTTCAAGTGGGCGCGATGGGTTGCTAGTAGAGGTTAAATTGGCTCAGATTATTTTATGAAAGGCTAAACTTATGAAACTTGGCTTCACGACACTAGGTTGTCTCGAATGGGATCTGGAAACGATCCTTTCAAAAGCGCAAGAATACGGTTTTGACGGCGTTGACTTTAGAGGCTACCGCGATAAGATGAACATTTTTGAGCTTGCCGAATTTTCATCGGACCTGGAAAAAACCGTTTCCATGGTAAAGCATTCCGGGATTGAGGTGCCGTGTCTATCAAGTTCGGTGAAGGTGATGCCGCCGGACGGGTCGAATATTGAAGACCAAATATCGGAACTGAAATCCTACGCCTGTCTCTGTGAAGCATTCGGCGCAACAATGATCCGGATCTTCGGTGGAAGATTCGGAAAGAATACGGAAGAACAGGCTATTATTAAAGCAACAGAAAACCTTCATAAACTGGCAGAAGTTGTAGCCGCCAGGAACATCACGCTTATGCTGGAAACTCATGACGACTGGATCAGAACTGACCTGCTTCGTAAACTCATGCAAAATGTTGACTCTCATAAAATCAAGATCCTCTGGGATATTCACCACCCGTATCGTATTGAAGGCGAAAAGCCGGAAATCTCATGGAATAATATCTGCGAATGGGTGCGCTATACACATCTGAAGGATTCGCGTGTTGAAAAAGACAGTAAACGAGGTTATAAGCTGTGCCTTCCCGGTGATGGCGACGTGCCACTGAAGAAAATCATCTCACTGCTTAAGGCTGGCGGATACGACGGATATCTGACATTCGAATGGGAAAGAAAGTGGCATCCGGAAATTGAAAAAGCGGATATTGCTTTTCCAAGGTATGTTGCTGTAATTCGCGAAATCCTGGAACAGGTATAAGCCTTACCTTTTGATTTCGGCGGATCCTCCCATGGGTCCGGCTATGGAAATGTCTCTGTTGAGCCTGAGATCCATCTCTCTTGGCGTTGAGGGATGATCGCCGTTTTCGTCTATAACAATTCTAACCTTTGGTCTGGCCGGAGCTTCGGGACAATTCTTAACAATCATTGCCACCGATCCGTTGGTTAATTCAACAAGGGAGCCTTCGCTATACGAACCCTCAGACTCGTTATAAGCAGAAACGAATCTATCGATGCTTCTTCGCATTTTCTTGACTGCCTGGCTTGTCTGATCGTCCTCCATCTGGATAAGATCAGGAAAGTTCCGTTCATCTGATCCATCGATGTAGGCCTCTGTTTTGTACTGGGTCACAGATTGAAGTTCGCCAAGGCGTTCCCTTAGCCTGTTTGCTTCTTCTATACAATCCTGCACAATGTCGGCAGCGCCAGCCGGCAGATTCTCCATTCGCAACAGCTCAAGGTAACAGGTGATGCTTGTTGCCGGCTGGCCAAGATGGTGGCATGTGGTGCAGATGGTTTCAGTCATAACCTTTTCCCGTTCCGCCTTGATAAGTTTTTCCCGCTGCCGCCTGATGGTTGTTACCCTTTCGCGCATCTGCTCGATGATCATATTGAAATATTCTTCAATAGCAGTTATATCGCTCTCATTTTCCAGAAGATGCACAACTTCGGGCATTTCACCTTCTGCAACGCTTTTCAGATAGTCCCTGATGCTGATAATCGTCCTGGGATACTTGATAAGCAAAGCAAAACCCAATACCATTGTCAGAAATATGAGGAAAAGAATAACCAGCCACCAGGCAAGCGTAACATCTTCCGGCATAAAATTATTCAGGCCAAAGTAGACAAGAACGAGAAAGGGAATAATTGCGATAAGCACTACAGCGATTTCAAACTGGTGTCTGGCTCCACGCGAACTGATTGACATTCGCTTGATAGAATCGCGTATACTGGAAAAACTCATGCCTCTTTTGAACCGTTTTGATATGCCATTGTCATTAAGACTTCTTCAAACTTTGACAGACTGAAAGACTCTTTATCGATAACACGGTTGGCTTTTCCGGCAAGCTTTTCCTTTTCCTCGCAGGAAATTGCCGCTCCCGTCAGCACAATTACAGGCAAATCCCTGATCGCGGGTTCATTTTTGATGGACTCCAGAACTTCCCATCCATTGACATGGGGCATCAGCAAGTCAAGAATAACCAGATCATAGTCGTTGTTTTGACTCAAAACCTCTTGAGCTTCCCTGCCGTTTTTAACGGTTTGCATTTCTATTCCGTGTCTCTCGCCTATTTTTGACAAAAGAGTCCTAACAACTTCGTCATCATCAGCAACCAGAATTTTTCTTATATTTTTCATTAATCATTATCCCCTGGATTTCACGATCAAATCAATTATTGCCGGGCAGTCATGCTGTGTCAAGCAAAGGTCGGGAATTTGTTAATTGTACACTGTATTGCTGTTTCAGGTTGCCAGGAACGGGATATTTCAACTAATCTTAACAAGATATGCAGGAAGACAGCAACAAGCAGGATAGTGAACATACTGACACTGGCCGTGAACTGGTGTTTGATTTTGACCTTGGTCCAGATTGGGCAAGAGAATCGCCGAACGAAAAATATTCGGCGCATGATCTTTCACAGAAATACAAAAAAGATAGACCAAAGCGCCACAAGACGTTTCGGAATCCCCGTCCGCAGGAAAGAGGCAAAAGCGACAATCACAGGAAAAGACGCGACACAGCCGGAAAACCCATATCGCAGTCCGGCCGGAGGTCAAGCCCCCGGGAAACACCGGACAGACAACATATTGCCCTGCCCCCCGTTGAGATAAGATTTCTTCCTGCAAGAGAAGCAATCACGGCCATTGTTAAAAAAATAAAATCAGGATGCTCCGCTTATCCCCTTTTGGCAATAGCAAGGCTGGCAGTCAATAAACCGGAAGCTTGTCTTACCCGGATAGAAATCTATAAAGAATCTGAAAATCTCTATCTTTACCAATGCAGGATTTGCGGAATGATTGCCTGTTCTGAAACTGTCCTGAATGCACATATGACCGAAAGGCATCTGGAAGATTTCATGGAGAAGGGCGAACTTGGCGAAAAGCCTGCAGGCAATTTCTCATGTATTGCACAATGCGGTCTTTCGGGTATCCTTCTTGGCCCACCAAACCACCACTGTTATTCGGAGCGAATCCGTCAAATACATAAGACAAGGTATCCGAACATGGACATTCAGGATTACAAGTCCCGAATCAGGATTCTGCATGACGAGGAAGCAATAGAGAAATGGAAAAGCGAATACGCTGCACAGCCCACATATAAACCTCGAAACAGCAGCGAAGAGCCCATGTTGCGCGCCGACGCAGAGGCATACTTCCTCAACACAATAGCATCGAACCATAAGCAGAAATTAAAACAGGCATCCCTGCCGACGACTCTGAGTCTCAAGACACCGGACAAGGGGCTCGGTCTTGCAATCGAACGCGCATGGAAACGGGAAACCCGATTCCCCTGGTCGATCATGATGGCATTCAGAGGAGCGTTCCGGAATATGGGGCTTACACTGTTTAAGCCGGATAAAAGAAAGAAAGAGGTTGCTGTAACTTCTATTAAACCTTCTTTTCTGCCAGTAGAACGGACAACAGAGCCGATCAGAGAACTTTTCTTAACCATCGAAAAAGAGCCCGGGATAACCAGGGACAGGCTCAAAGACAGGTTGTGTCCCGGCGCTTCCCCAGACTCCAAAGAAGCCAGGGAGCTGCTTTCGACACTGGCATGGCTCATCGAACGCGGACATATCATTGAATTCTTCGACGGCAAACTCTCTCTGCCGCCGCCTGGAAAACCACCAGAAAAGAATGACAGTTGATATTCTGAAACAGATCACGCGCAATTTTTTTCTGCAAGCTGAAACATGAACCCTTGCCACAGGGCTGTATTCATACCCACATCTGCCTGTCCAGCGTCCTGTATTGCACTGCCTCGGTCACGTGCTGAGCTTCTATTATCCCTGATCCGTCCATGTCGGCAATGGTCCTGGCAACCTTCAGAATCCTGTCATAAGCCCTGGCGCTGAAGTTAAGTTCGGTTATGGCCATCTTGAGCATATCCCTGGCTTCATCGCGAAGCTCACAGTGCTTATTAAGCTGTTTGGAACTCATGCCGGCATTAATACGGGTTCTAACCCTGCCCCGGAACCTCTCAGCCTGTCTGTCACGCGCGGCGGTAACCCTTTTTCGCATTTCAACAGAAGGCTCGCCAGGCTGTAGAGAGGATAGCTCCTGATATCTTATGCTGGGCACCTCGATATGAATGTCAATCCTGTCGAGCAACGGTCCAGAAATCTTGTTCTTGTAATTCTGGATCTGCTTCTGAGTACACCGGCATTCACGTTTCGGGTCGGTATAATAACCGCAAGGACAAGGGTTCATTGCAGCAACAAGCATGAACCTGCACGGAAACCTGACAGTTGCCGCCGCACGGGAAATCGTTACCACCCCGTCTTC
Source organism: uncultured Victivallales bacterium (assembly GCA_964475205.1). Taxonomy (GTDB): domain Bacteria; phylum Verrucomicrobiota; class Kiritimatiellia; order UBA8416; family CAYSRM01; genus CAYSRM01. Next base: position 5,977 of record CAYYVQ010000007.1, read on the forward strand.
AAGGGGTTGCCTGAGAACCTCGAGAACGTTTCTGTGAAATTCCGGCAACTCATCAAGAAAGAGAACACCGCCATGCGCAAGACTTACTTCTCCCGGCAAAGGGTGCGCCCCGCCACCAAGCAGCCCTGCATCTGATATCGTATGATGGGGAGCCCGGAAGGGGCGGCGAGTTACCAGCGCCTGATTGGATTTGAGTGTGCCGGCTATGCTGTGAATTTTTGTGGTTTCAAGCGCTTCTTCAAGCGACATCTCCGGCAGGATCGAGGGTATCCTTTTTGCAAGCATGGTTTTGCCGGTGCCTGGCGGCCCGATCATCAGAACGTTGTGTCCTCCTGCTACAGCAACCTCTATAGCGCGTTTAGCCTGTTCCTGCCCCTTTACATCAGCATAGTCGTCTTCGTATTGCCTGTTCTCTCCGTATATTCTTCGTATGTCTATATCGTATGGCCGGTGTTCTATGTTGCCTGAAAGAAAATCGGCGGCCTGCCTGAGTGTGCTGACCGGATACACCTCAAGGCCATCGACCACGGCAGCCTCGGCTGCATTTCCGGAAGGAACAATTACGCCTCGCTTGCATTCTTTTTTTGCAGCCATAGTTATCGGCAGAACCCCTCTGGCCCTGCGCACTTCACCGCTCAACGCAAGCTCGCCAATGATAGCAAAATTGCGCAATGCCGCTGGATCAATTTCACCTGTAGCGGCCAATAACCCGAGAGCAATCGGCAGGTCGAAAATCGGGCCTTCTTTCTTCATGTCTGCCGGGGCAAGATTGATTGTTGTCCGCCCGACATGCATCTTGTAGCCGGAATTGGAAATGGCAGTGCTCACGCGGTCCTTGCTCTCTTTTACCGCCGCATCAGGCAAACCCACTATCACGACTTGCGGGTCGCCGTGTCCGGCGTTAACTTCTATTTCAACCGGAAAAGCCTCAACTCCGTATACTGCGCCAGAATCAACCGTAGCAAGCATTCTTTCCTCCACATTCTGATTATGACGAACTCTACGAAAGGCGCCACCTGTTGTCAGCAAGAAACTTCAAGTCTGTGTGAATCCGCACTCCAAGCGGCCTAATATGAACTGGTGTTTCGCCAACGGCAACAGCCATTGACTTCCTTTCCGAATCTGTGTCAATCTAACCATCAGGAATGGCTTAAGAATATGGCGTCGCTACGCAACAGGCAAGATCAACAGCAACACTATTGGTGCGATGGGGCAAAACGCCGCCTGAACCCTAAAACATACGAGTTATACAATTGTTCCAGCAAACTGACAAACCCGGAAAATTTCCGCGCAGCTCGATTCATGCGATAATCTATGATTGCATGGGACGCCGATGGCTTTGTTTTGATAATCCGGTGAAAATCCTTCAGACCAATAGACTCGATAATGTGTATGAACTGTTGGAAGAAGCCGACCGCGCGAATCACGGGGGCTATTACATTGCCGGATATGTATCCTACGAAGCTTCAAACGCTTTTGATACGGCGCTTAAAACGCATCCGCCCGATCATTTTCCACTGGTATGGCTCGGTGTTTTCAACCGGCCCGAGCCCGTCGATAACCCGTTTGATTATCAGCAGATTTTCTCTATGGAACTGGACTGGATCCCATCTGTCGACGACCGGCAATACCAAAGAGCTATATCAAAGATACGCCGCCGGATCGAAGCCGGATACACCTACCAGGTCAATTTTTCCTACCGGCTTACAGCAGAAAACTGCGTCCACCCACGCGCCCTGCTTGCTTCGATGATGAAGCGCCAGAAGACCGGCTATGCCGCTTATATTGACACAAATGATTTCGCTATTTGTTCAGCTTCCCCGGAGCTTTTTTTTCTGCGGCAAAAAGATCGTCTTATATCCAAGCCAATGAAAGGCACGGCACCTCGAGGCCTGACTCCTGCCGATGATTTGAATCAAGCTCAAATGCTTTGCACCCTGGAGAAAACCCGGGCGGAAAACGTAATGATCGTAGACATGGTTCGAAACGACATGGGCAGGATAGCAGTGCCGGGCACCGTTCGAGTTCCTGTAAAATATAGAACAGAGAAATACCCGACATTATGGCAGATGACCTCTACGGTCACCTGCCGGACCAACGCGTCGCTTCCTGCTATCTTCAGGGCTCTTTTCCCCTGCGCCTCGATCACCGGGGCGCCGAAAGCTGAAACAATGCGGCTCATTCACGACCTGGAAACTCTGCCGCGCCGGATCTATACCGGGGCTATCGGCTTCGCCGACCCGGAATCAAATGCGCAATTCAATGTGGCAATCCGAACAGCGCTAGTAGACAAAAGGACTAACCGCGCGGAATACGGGGTCGGTGGCGGGATACTGTGGGATTCAATTGATAACGCCGAACTTGAGGAATGCCGCACAAAGGCAATGGTCCTTGCGAAGGGCTTTCCGGATTTCAAGCTTCTTGAGACCATTTTGTGGACCCGTGAAAACGGATTCTTTCTGCTTGATTACCACGTAAAACGGCTCGCACAGTCAGCGCAATATTTTGACTTTGCAATCAACCTGCATTGCATGCGTAAGCAACTCAAAGAAGCAGCTCAAAGTCTTGCGAAAGACACCTGCAAGCTCAGACTCCTGCTGGCTCCCGACGGATCTCTCGAAATCCAGGCAATAGAAATCGAACCCCCGGAGCTCAATCCACATCCCAGGCGGGCACACATCAGCGCCGCGCCAGTGGATCAATCCGATGTCTTTCTCTACCACAAAACAACGAACAGACCGGTTTATGACAGCGCCCTTGCCGCAAACCCAGGGTTTGACGATGTAATCCTCTGGAACCGGAACAATGAAGTAACCGAATCATGCATCGCAAACGTTGTTGTTGAAAAAGAAGGCAAGATGTGGACACCTCCTGTTAAGTGCGGTCTTCTGGCCGGAGTATACCGACAGTGGATGCTCGACACCGGACGCGCGACCGAAGCTGTGATATCCCTTGAAGATCTGCGCAATTCAAGTCGTATATATCTTGTCAATTCCGTCCAGGGACTCAAAGAAGCTGTCATCCTCTAGCCTGATCTATTCATAAAAATCTATTATGAGTGTGCATATCACTTCATCTCAATGACTTTGCTGCCAGCCGATCTTGACGTATGTTCATACGCCTTCACCCGGCTATCTCACCGACCGGAAATCCCGGAAAAAGTCTTGCATTCAGTGTTACAAATGAGCCATTCTATCGAACCAACCCGAAAGGAGAAAAAAAGGATGACTCGTCTTGTCGTATTCTTAACTGCTGTGGCAATCGCGACCTCCGTATACGCAGGTCCTAAATGGGAACTTGATTCTCAGGGCAAATCATGGATGAAGTTGTCGTTTCTCGGCCAGGGGCACTATTCCTATACACCCGATTCAGAACCTGAATTTGACGCGTACCTGAGAAGAGCCAGGTTTATCCTCGCCGGCCAGGTCACAGACGGAGTGCGTTTTTTTGTCGAAACCGACAACGACAACGCTGGAAAGCACGGTGCAGCCGATTCTTCAACGGATATACAGGACGCGTTTATTGATGTGCGGCTGGGCAAAAGTTCCCATTGGGTGGAAGGTGGCCTCATACTCCTCCCCTTCTCTTTTGAGAACCGATCCTCGGCAGCCAGTCTCCTCGGCATTGATTATAATGCAAAAGCCATCAAATTTGTGAACCATTTCGTATGGAGAGACTACGGAGCAGAGCTGCACGGAAATTTCGGCCCGAGATTCTCATACTGCGCCGGAGTATTCGACGGCTATGACTCCGAAAACGGCGTAAAGAATCCGGACGCTCAGCCTCGCTATACTGGCCACGCGGCTTTCAACCTGATAGGTGAAGCTGAAACAGCCTGGTTTTATACGCAGGACCGCAAAAACAGCGTCAATTATCTATCGCTCGGCGCCGGGGCAGACCTGCAGGATAATGCGACTGTATCGGCGACAGCAACCAATGCGCAGGATTCTACTGCCTGGGTTCTGGACGTTCAGTCCGGATTCGAACTGGGAGCGAGTTTCCTGACAATAAACGGCGCCTACTACGACTGGGATAATGTTTCTTTCGAGGGCAATACGGCGTTTGTTGAGTCAGGGTTGCAGGTCGGTTCCGCAATGGCAACAGTGAAATATGTTCTCCAGGATCCAAGCGAGGGCGATGACGTCGAGGACTATACCGCCGGTTTGCACTACTTTATCAACGGGCACAATGCCAGGGCCGGTCTTGAACACAGGTGGGGAGATAACGAAGACCTGACCCTCCTTGGGTTCCAGTTTCTTCTTTAACTTAATCTGTTCATCAACTTCGGGAGTCGATAAATAGATCACTGTCAACAGCAACGCTTTTCACGCTCTCGCAGCAGAAATTCTGTGAGCAATGCGGGCTAAGCGCCTTTCTGTGAACAGCAGGTTATCCAGTAACCTGCTGTATGCTTTCCCGCTCAATAAGCAGAAAAAGCATCCTTCTTAGCCTTGCACAGCGGACACTCATCCGGCGCTCCGCCTTCAATGGTGTAACCGCAGACATCACACACTTGCACTGTGTCAAGCTCCACATCTTTTCCCGCCCCGATAGAAACTCTTGCTTTTTCAAAGAGCGCTTTATGCTTCTTTTCGGTTTCGTAAGACCACATAAAACTTCGGTAGGCATTTTTCTCTTCCTGCATCTCGGCAACTTGCATGTATGCAGGGTACATTTCTTCAATCTCGAAAGTTTCGCCGGCAACTGCCAGCCCAAGATTCTTCTCAGTGTCCCCCGGCCCGAAGGCGGCCATCGAATTGGCAACCCTGCCTTCGTCAAGGTGCTTCAACACTCTGTAATGGTCGCCCGCGTGCACATATTCGGCATACGCAACAGCTTTGAATAAACGCGCCACGTTCGGGTATCCTTCCTTTTCCGCTTTGACGGAAAAATGAAGATATCTCATGTTAGCCTGGCTCTCACCGCCAAACGCGTTGATCATGTTTTGTTCGGTCATTTGTTTCATAACAGTCCCCTTAATGATAGGCTTTAAGAAACGCGCTCCTGCATAGAACGCTTGTGTAAACATTGTGCGTGTAATCTATCAGACGAATCGGTGCATACCAAGCGAATTTATCCGTTGTTTTCGCCCGGCGGAAAAACCCAGTCCGGTCTTTTCTGACCGAGAACGTCGGAAACCGCGATCAACAGAAGAGCCTGATCGTAAGTATAGTCCTTGTTCAGTTTCACCGCTTCCCGGCAAGCGTAGGTTACATTTGCTTTTATCATGTTTGTGGCGTACGCGAGCTCATCGAGAGCTTCATCGAATAACGCAAGAGTGCATTTCTCAGCCGAAAGAAGCTCAAAGTCAGTTTTAGGCTCGTGATTAAGCTGAGCAACGCCCTGATTGAAAGCATCCCGGGCGGTCTCTTCCGGCTTGTCTTCCGAATATGCGAGCCGGGAAAGAATCACTGAAACCTGTCTGACAACCGATGAAATATGCCGGTGACGTGCAGGCCGGGTCCGATCCATCCCAAAAGAAGCATCAAGATTCCTGGTAATTGATTTCTGCAAAGCATATTCGAAAAAGCTGATCTCAGCATCCTGCTCAATAAGCGAGCGAACAACTTTCTTGAACGCCCTATACCCGCCCGGCGACAACGACATGAGATGAGCAAACCATTTCTCCGCTTCCTGAAGCCGGTTGACTTCGTCTGTAATCTGTTTTCCAACCGCCTCGACCAGACCCCTGACCTTCTTAGCCACCTCCTCGGAATCTGCTTTGACAATCCTTTCGACCTGCTCATTCCTTGTTTCGTTGTCACTATTAAGAAGTAGCGCGTAAATAACCGCCCTGGCGTCAGTGACCTCACGCTCCATGTCTTCAGGCTGCCTTTCTCCGGCCTCAGGTATTTCTACAGACGTTGCAGCCAGAGCCGCGGATTTTTCCCGTTGGAGCACGGATTCAGCAGCTTGCGCTTCCTCCGAAGTCTCCCCTGGCAGGACTTCACCGCGCGTAGCGGCAACTTTATCCTTTTCCCAGAGATTCTGTATTGATGGAGGCATCCTCACGATAGATGTCTTTGCTCTGATAAACGGCTTTGGTCCGAATCCGAATATCTTCGCAAAGAAAAGGTCCGGCAAGCTCTGTGTGCGTGTGTTGTACGTCTCAACTGCGTCATTGTAGCCATTTCGCATAAAGCTGATTTCATTTTCAAGAAGCACAAGCGCGCGCATAAGGTAAGCTGCGCTTCGATTAGCCTTCAGATCAGGATAATTCTCGTACACCCCCAATACTCGCGATAACGTCTTATACTCCTTCTCCATGAACTCACCCCTGGCCTGGTTGCCCGACGTTACCCCGGCATCATAAGCTCCGCGCATCTCGGCAATGGCCTCCTGCAGCCCGGACTCATGCTCCATATAAGTCTTCACTACCTTTTCCAGGTTCGGAATCAGGTCATGCCGCTTCTTCAGGGACACATCAATATTGGCGAGGTTTCTTTCCACTCGCTCCCGGAGGAAAACAAGGTCATTGAAATGCAGCACAAGGGTAATAAATATCATAAACAGGGGCGCGGACAACGCGGCGGCAAGGTAATCGGTAGCGGCAAAAGAACCTGAGAAGCCAAAAAGGGTCAGAGTCATTAACACGATAGCGGCAAAAGACACAGTCAAAAGAAAGACCCCCTTTGCGGCGACCTTGCGCATTACAGTTGATTCAATGTAGTTACTGAGGATATACGGATAGCTCCCGTCGGGATCCTTGAGGTAAAGACGGTCTCCGGTAGACGGTTCTATCACGCACTCGCCTATAGCATAAAGAGGATCGTTGACCTCAAGCCGAGTCTCAGAATAGCGATACTTCCCTTTCCGCCGCCGGAAATGCCAGGAGCTGATAACATCAGCGCCATCAGGGTCAACAAGGACAGATCCCTCGCTGTCAAGGCACAGGAACGGCCTCCTGTCATCTTCATCTACAACAGTAACCCATTTCGCGTTTTTGCCAACACCTCGTCTCTCTTCAACTTTATATGTATATTCCACACAGGGTTGAAAAGTGAGCGGACTTTGCAGGGGCTCTTCGTCCTCCGGCAAAGCAACTATTCCCTTGAATTCCGACAGCCCGTAACTGGCTCCGGCCGTTGAGCTCGTCGGGAGGTTTTCCATACAACGCTTGAACCGTACTTTTCGAAAACCTAAAACAAAACTAACTGCCGCGGCAACCAGTCCGCCTCCCGCAATGCCAAGCCCCCATTTACCAGGAATGGCGGCTTTTTCGAATCCTGTTGTCATTTCTTCAAGCCGGTCCTGCTGATGTGCCGGGAGCGGAAGCGAATCACGTCCGGGAATCCCCCACAGAGGCGCGAGCAGTCTTTCAGGAAAAGCGTTCCTCTGCATCCTTACCCGTTCTATGGCAGCGGCAACGTCTAGCCTGATACGCGAAAGCCTTGAGGCTTGTTCTTCGCTTAAACCCTGCTGCCTTAACCGACTGAAGGATTCCATCTTTGACCAGCTCCCGCTCCATGCTATCCCTGCATCCGCAAGACCCTTTGTTATTACATCTCGGGCCGCCTCTTCATGGGCTTCTATACGCGTGACAGCGGCCTCAAGGTCCGACTTCATCATTTTGAGCCCCAGAAAAACCAGATCGATTACAATAACCATGCCCAGTATTGTAAAGAACACCAGCAACCTGTGTATGCGCAGCAGCCCGACAATAAGAGCAACAGCAAACGCCAGCGCGACAAGTCCGCCCCAGCACAGAACCAGGGAAGAACAGGCCATCATTACACGTTCATGTTTTTCGCCATAGGTGGAAATTATAGGATCATAAAACCCATCCTGATCGAAACGAACCTCGTAACTGCCGTCAGCAGCCTGAACGTAGCCGAATACGAACAGTGAATCACCTGGCTCAATGCGCCATTCACTATACCGGCGGTTGCCGGAAGTCGTTGAATATGATTTGGCTGTGCTGAACTTGACCCGGTTATCAGGCCTCACAACTATGCTGCCGGTCGCATCTGCAAGAATAAAATCTACCGAATCATTTACATCCCTTTCCGTCACCCATGATACATCCCCGTCGGAATCGACCTTCTTTCTTTCCACAAGGTAACGGTAATAAAGACACTCTGAGCCGGTGCGCGGAGCTTTGAGGGTCCGGTCAAGCCTCTGCGCCTGACCCTGAATGTTGATCTCTCCGGGCAAAACGGCGTTAACCACTGTCGCGGGGATTCTTTCCAATTGCCGCATCTGCGCGACCGAACTGAAACTCATTCGACCCAGCACAATGCCCCCGGCAATCAGCGCAACGGCAAGAACGGCCATAAACACACTTTTGAACACGCTACCGGCTTTAGACTTGAAACCCCTTTTCAAAGCAATCTCTGAACCGGTACCGCACTGCCTTCTATGTTCAGCAATCTGACCAAGAGGAACTGTCTGATTACACTTCTTGCAAAGATAAATCTTCATTGCCGCCAGTCCCCATCAAAAGCCCTGTCCGCTTCCGGTGGGTCTATAGTTCTTTGTCTAAAACGCCATCCTGGCCCATCCGGGTTCAGGATCGGGATCAAGCCCTAGAATTTCTCTTGCAGTTTTTACATAGTAGCGATAATTCTGAATTGTAGTTCCATTCGGGATCCGATGGTCCAGCCCGAAGACAATCCCCCCATTTTGCATCATAGGCTGCATTTTGTATTCCAGCTCAGCCCGGATGTCATTCGGGGTTTTCCTGAGCACATGCTTGTCGATGCCGCCCCGAATAGCGAGGCCATTGCCATACTTTCTGCGTGTTTCAACCATGTCCATGCCTGCGGCGGGCTCAAACGGATGCATGGTATTCAAACCGCTTTCAAGAAAAATATCAATAAGGGGATTCATGTTGCCGTCGGAATCCTGCTCAAAAATCTCAGTGCCCCGGTCGCGCACCACATCCCAGTTTCTGCTGTAATACGGTTTTATAAATTCCCCAACCTGCACGGGTCCTGCAAGGGGGCCGCTCTTCCCCGCCATATCCTCGTGAACAGAAAGTTGATCTACAACAATTTCCTTTGTTACACGATCAAGAATGCGGGTAGTGGTCTCTCCTATGGTCTTCAGAATATCATGGATAAGCTCAGGTTGTTCATAGAATCCAATGCACAGCTGGGCATCCCCCATGAGTTGCCTTGGCTCGTCAAAGCCTCCCGGAATACCCACCTTTATCAGAGAGCCGTTTTCTCTGGCCGCCCTGGCTGCTTCCAACCAGTCATCGCTGAACCTTTCTTCGCTGAATTCATAAAACGTCTTGAACCTCAGCCAGTCGTCCATGTTTTTCACCGGATAATCCAGGGGCAAGGCAATTGATGCGGAGCCTTTGCACAGCTTCATCTTTCTGCCATATTCATCGATTTCTATCCTGTGCTCGGCAGTGTCTTCAATAATTTGTGTCTTAAAGGTAGACACAAGGCCGGTTTTAACTTTTATGTTGTGTAGATTTACATAGTCAAATCCGAAAGCCTTCAGGTTGATCTCCTCATCAGTTGCTCCCTGTTCCTTCCACTCCCTGTCAAGTCCCACAAGCGGTCCGAAAAGCTCGACAAAAAGCGGCCGCTCCACATTTTTTGATCTCACATAATCCACATACTGATCCCTGTGTATAAATGACATTTTACTCTCCGCTTTTCTGCCGATGCCTCTGGCACAGGCGCCATGAATCTTCAATGATCTCGAATCAGACACCCTTTGAAGCTTTTTGGTTTACAAAATCTCAGTCATAAGTTACATATATTTAAGCCTATTATACGAATCGACTAATTGAAGAGGAAGAATAATGTTGCCTCAGGAAATAAAAATAAAACACCTGTCGATCGGACTTTACCTGATTCTGGCTTTTGTCTGCTGCCCGGCTGAAGGACAGAAGGTACGGTCTGCGCCGGACCCGGCTGACTTGACGCATATCAACAGCCTCTATAATCAGGGCCGTTACGACGAGGCGCTGCTTAAATGGTCCCGCATCGCAAACTCTCATGCCGACACAGAGGAGATGCGCAAACTCAGAGACAAACTCGTCGCTGCCATGGCTGATTTTTCCTCGAAACACGACATTAACCGCTCTGACATTGACCAGAAGCGAATGACCCTGGAAACATTCAAACAATCTCACGTGCCCTCGTCCTACGGATTAAAGAAACTCATTTCCCCGGACAAAACCACTCATGCCACCGAACCGGGCCCGCTACGGCGTGTGCTCGCCAAGAACGTGTCTATTCATCTTAAACAGGCCGATTTGTCCGCCATAATCGGCGCCCTTGCAGAAGATGAGAATATCAATATTATTGCCGACAGCGGTCTGGGAAAAGGAAAGTTTTTGGACATCGAACTGGACAATGTACCTGTCCAGGAAGTGCTTGATTACGTTTCGCGGAATTTTGATATCAGATTTTATCTTGGCGAAAATGTTATATGGGCTACTGCTCGAGGAAACAAAAACGCTGCGCCTCTGACAACCAGGATTTTCCAACTCAGAAAAGGTCTACAGCATCATGGATCAAACTGGACTGGTCTGGAAAATAAGAACGCCCGGGAAGAACAGGCAGTTGACACTCTTTCCAGGAAGGCAACCGAGCTTCCCGCCGGAACCAGCAATCTTGAAGATATAATAGATCGATTCCTCCCAAAAGTGGAAGGTTCACAATTATTTTTAGACCGCACAACACATTCTCTATTTGTGCGCAATACGCCGGAAAACATCAAATTAGTTGAAGAAATCCTTGACTCTCTTGATGTTAACCCGCCGCAGGTTCTTATAGAGGCCCGATTCATAGAAGTGACCATCTCGGATCTCAGGGAAGTTGGCATAGACTGGCGCCTGGACTCGGATATCACGGTTTCCGAAAAGGGCATTATGAGGAATGGCAAAAGGGAAACTGTTCCTGATACGGTGATATCCAAAGGAGCGTCTATAACAGCGCCCAACACCCAGTACAGCGCTGTGGCCGACGAAGGTTTCCCCGGCAACCCGCTGGAAGCCTTCGGACAAGAACGTTCATGGAATCCAAAGCTTACTGAGCACGGGTTCAACCTGACAGTTGCCGGGATACTGACAGAGCCCGAGTTCAGGGCTATTCTGAGGGCGCTCGAGATTTCAGGGAAAGGCCGCACACTTTCAGTGCCGCGCTTGACAACAATAAACAATAATCCGGCCAAGCTCAGGGATGGAAGCGATATGTTGTATTACGAGGAGTTCCAAGCAAAAGCATTTACTCTTCTTGACAACAATGGAAACAAGTACAGTACAAGCGCATTGATGCCCAAGGGAAAACCTAAACTTGCCGAGCTGGGCATCACATTGATTGCTGTTCCAAGTGTTGGAAAAGACATGCGCACTATCAGTCTGTTGCTCACACCGACTATAAGCAAGCTGGAAAACTTCCAGTTCTATACCCGGGAGCAAGCCACAAATGCTTTCGCGCAACTGGAAGTTAAACTCCCGACTATAACCAGGAGACAAATCCAGACGAAAGTCAGCGTTGAAAGCGGACAGACTGTAGTGATGGGTGGTCTGATCGAGACGGTTGAACAGGATACCGAACACTCTGTTCCAATTCTCAGTTCGATACCTTTGCTCGGAAACCTTTTTAAACGCTCAGATGTGACTGAGATGCGGAAAAACCTGCTGATTTTCGTTACTGCAACGGTATTATCAAACCGCGGGGAATCGATTGTAGCCGATGAAGCAACGGACCATACAGGGTCTTCATCGGATGGAGCCTCTGCTGACGCAGGGAGGTAGCCCCATGCACCTGTATCGCGATGCAGTCGGCCTGGATGTTGGCTCTCATTCTGTTAAAGGCGTAAGAGTGAAGCGTTGCGCAGGTATTGTGCGAGTGGTGGACTGCGACTGGGCAAAACTGCCCGCCCTTCCCTCTCAACGGCAGAAAATGCTCCGATCTTTCGTCAGCAAAAAAGGATGGAACGGCATTCCATGCGCGGTTTCCTTGCCGGACAATAATGTGATAGTAAGATCCTTATCGGTCGGCGACGAGGATCCGCGATCCATCAATCGAATAGTGCAGCTTGAACTTGCCCAGTTCGAGGAACTGGCACAGCGCCACCCCATCACATCATACAGGATCCAGCAGAAAGTCTATGGCAAAAGATATGCCTTGCTGGCCCTTGGACGAAGCGAACTGGTTGACGGAGCCATTCAGCAGGCATCAGTATCCGGCCTTGACGCCATAGACGCAGTTCCGGAAGGGCTTGCCTGCCTCAACGCGATGCTTCGACTCCCTTTTTCCGTTCGCAGGCGTTTCATCAATGTTCAGGCCGGATCCTCACACACAACTGTCCTCGCGGTCAGGGGCACAACAGTCTTATACACAAAACATATTTCGCTTGGCATGGGTTCAACTGATTCAGCGGCCGAAAACAATCAGAGCTCCGCGGATTGCGGCAAATGGCTTGATACCGTATCGACGACAATCAAAGAGTTTGGAAGCCAGCTTCCTGAATCCGCAAAAAAGCCGGATCACATAATTTTGAGCGGAGGGTGCGCGCTTGTCCCCGGCCTTGCCGGAGAACTTGCCGACGCCACAGGAATAAAAGTGTCGAATTACAGTCAACTTGCGCGCAGGTATGCATTGGACGAAGGCGACCGGCTCGCAACAGCTCTGGGCTGCGCGCTTATAGCAGCAGGAAAAGGCCGCTTGAAATTAAGCCTTCAACCCGACCCGATGAAGGAAAGACTGGCCCTCCGCAGACAAAGGCCCTCCTGGGTTATAGCCGGCGCGGCGCTGAATCTTGCAATTGCATTTTCCGGCGCTATCTTTTATATGCGGACCGAAAACCTGGAGAATCTCCGGACGACCAGACAAACTCAACTTGCAGCTCTTCGTTCAACACATTCACAGTTGAAAGTCGCCCGCGCGGAAATCAGGGAATTGAGAAAGAGAATAGCTCCCTTTGCCGCCGCAGTTCACAATGCCAGAATAAGCCGGGTTGTTATGCAAGCGCTGGCTGAAGCAAAGTCCCAATACGACTGGGTTACAAGGATTACCGACTCCGATTTCTACTTTGCAGAATCCTCGCAGGAGACATCGCGGACGGCTTACAATCCACAAATCGGATTTCGAAGCTTTATTGTGGAAGGATACACACCTGCACCCAATATGTCATCAGTTCGACACATGATTGAAAAATTGCGAACACATGCGGGCATACTTGATGCCGATCTGCTGACCGAGGATAGGCTGAGCCCGAACCCGGACCGACATAAGCCGTGGAAGGATATTGACGGCACTTTCTTTGCTATTGAAATCAGGCTGCCAACGCCATGAATCATAATCTTCAAACATATCATCTGATGTCAGAGCGGCGGAAAACACTGGTTGTTCTTCTCGTGAATGCGATTGCCGCATTGGTGTTGATTTTTGGCTTGCTCCTGCCGTCTAAGCGGCGGGCAGAAAACCTTCGTTCAGATATAGACGGGCTTTCCGAGAGTATCGCAAGTCTCACGAACAGAAGATCGGTTCCAACAGGCGCCCTGCTACAGAAGGCAAAACAACAAATCGAGTCGCTTGAACACAAATGGGAAATTGTTCGTTTCAGAGCGGACACATTCAAGGAAGGCTCTTTTCTGGACAACATGGAGCCGGGCGCATCCAACAACCGTATCGACTTCAGGGTGGCCTTATACGAAGCACAGGAAAAACTACTTGCCGCTGCGAATGCCGCAGACACAGGATTGCCGCACCCGCTCGCGCTTGAAGAAAGTGTTTCACGGGACGGGAATGCTTCCCTCAAGATGTGGCAGCTTGCTTCCATTATAAAAATTCTTTCAACCATAATGAAGCATGATGCAGGCAACATACACCATGTGAAAGCGCTTGGGCCAAAAGAGCATTACACCAGTGGCGCCTCTTCTGACTCAGCCTATGAATTGCCGGTTTCAGTTTCATTTGAAATTGATTTTGAAGACATGGCAAGATTGATCGACCACTCGCTGTCCCGGGAAAACTTTCTGGCATTTCGGGCGATCAACATTGAAAAACAAACGAGGCATCCCGCAAATCCGCTCCATGTTGACGCAATTATTGCAGCAGAACACCTGGGCATTGACCCGGTAAATTTTCTTGTTCTTCCGAAACCCGAGATGAAAGAGGCTGACTGAAATGAGGCTATGGCGCTATTTTGCAGGAGTCAATGCCGGGACAGTAATGCTTCTAGCAGTCCTGGGTCTGTTGCTTGTATATTGGAAGCTTGGCCTGCCGGACAGCCGGCTGCCTGCCGATACATACCAGCTTGTGCGCCCGTATAATAAGATCCATAAGCAATCTAGTCGAAAATTCAGCACAAGAATTGAATGGCAACCAGCCGTAGAAGTGGCTGACAGTCCCTTTTCTTCAGTCTTCCTTTCCAACCTTGTCAGGGAGCAGCAGGAAGCCGAAAAAGAGAGGCAACGCGAGAGGCAAAAGGCGAAGACAAAGCCCCAACCCAAACCCAAACCTCAGCCCGAACCTGAGCAGGATCCTTTTATTGTCAAGAAAATCACCCTGGCATACAGAGGCATTTTGACCGGGACAGACAGCAGGCATGTAGCCATTCTTGAATTGCCTTCCGGCGAGGTAACACACGCAACTCCTCAGCAGACAATTGCGAAGGATATCATAGTGCAAAGCTTTACCCCCTCACGGCTTCAAGTTACGCTTCCAAATGGGACAAACACTGTAATTGAAGCCGGGCAGAAAAAAACTATCAGCTATAGAATTACCCGTGAAAAATGAAAAAAAACACAAACACAAATGCAAACATGTCAATGAATTCCGGGCTGGACGGTGAAGTTGTTGAGCAATTAGCACCGGTTCTTACCGATCGAGGATATGTTTCCCGGCAGCAGATGGACGAGGCGCGTCAAAGGGCGAAGTGGACCGATGAATCCCTCTATGATATCCTTTTGCATGAGGGAATAGTTTCTGAAAACATACTTCTCGAGATCCTGTCGGAATTTTCCGGGATTCCTTTCAGAAAGCTGCTTTACACCGAGATAGATGTTGAGTCAATCCGTTACGTCAATGCCAAAGTCGCAGTCAGTTATCATGTGATGCCGCTGGGTGTAAAAAACGAAAAACTGATTTTGGCATCTGATCGCATTTTTGATTCCACGACTGCGGACCAGCTCCGCCTTGTCATTGGGTTCCCGGTTGAATGGGTTTTATGCGCTCGCAATGATCTTAACCAGTGTATTAAATACTTCTATGGCGTAGGCATAGAGACGTTTGTCCAAATGAATTATGAAAAAGCGGATATCCAGGGCGCATCCGCTTCGGAACATGAAACTACCCAAGTCACAGCTTTTGTTCAGAGCATAATCGAAGACGCTGTGGGTGCCAACGCAACGGACATACATTTTGAGCCCGATGCCTCGGGCTTGAATCTGCGTTATCGTATTGACGGAGTGCTCTCTCGAGTGACACTGCCCGAAGGGGCACAACAGTGTTTGAAGGCTGTGGTATCGGCTATAAAGGTAATGGCGCAATTAAACATTGCGGAGAAGCGGCTTCCCCAGGACGGAAGGTTTTCCACAACGTTTGACGGCGAAAGTATTGACCTGCGGGTCTCGGTCCTTCCTTCTTCGCACGGCGAAGCCGTTAACCTTAGAATCCTCAAAAGAGAAGGCACGTTCCTGGCGTTTGAACAGCTCGGTCTGCTTGAAAAACAGCGGCAAGCCCTGGATAAACTCATCCGCAATCCTCACGGCGTAATTCTTTTTACCGGTCCCACGGGCAGCGGAAAGACAACATCACTCTACGCTACACTGGCAAGTCTCAATACAGACGAACGCAAAATAATAACGCTGGAAGATCCTGTTGAATACGACATCAGGGGTATAATGCAGTTGCAGGTCAATCCGGCAATAGGTTTCACCTTCGGCTCCGGGCTGCGTTCTACACTCAGGCATGATCCGGATATTGTGCTCATCGGCGAGATAAGAGACTACGAGACCGCTGAGATTGCTGTGAGTTCTGCTCTGACCGGACATCTTGTTTTCAGCACTCTCCATACGAATGATTCGGCAAGCGCAGTCACAAGGCTTTCAGACATCGGAGTAGAACCCTACCTGATAGCATCCGGGCTCAAAGGCGTTGTGAGTCAGCGCCTGGTTCGCAGAATATGCGATTCGTGCAAGGTTCCCTCCGACCTGGATTCATCTGTTACAGAGAAAATCCTTGCCAGCCTTCCCGACGCGAATCAAAACAGCCGGTTTTACAAGGGAGAAGGTTGTCCGGACTGCAGATTTACCGGTTATCGAGGTAGAAAAGCTGTCTTTGAGATACTTGTGGTGAACGACCAGATCAGGAAAATGGTCGTACAGCAGGCCTCCAGTTCGGCCATTATGGAACATGCCGTTTCCGAGGGGCTGCAGACACTGAGAAACAGCTGTATTGCCTGCGCCGCTGATGGGGTTACAACCATAGAAGAAGTTTTAAGGGTTACCTGAGAGGACCTGTGTTTCGAATTGCTGTACTGCTTGCGCATGGACAAGACTTATTTCAGGGCTATCCGTCTGCTGCCCTGCGGTCCCGGCGAATTTAACAAAGCGCTGTCACTTTTTAACCTCCTCTGCAAGACGACTGAACTCCGGCAATGCGTGATTGTAAAACTTTTTCCAGCCTCTGCACAATCGACTCACTTCTTGCGGGATACTGCCCCTGCCCGGACGGTTCTTAGGACAGTCTCCCTGGCAGAGAG
Organism: uncultured Victivallales bacterium; assembly: GCA_964475205.1. Classification (GTDB taxonomy): domain Bacteria; phylum Verrucomicrobiota; class Kiritimatiellia; order UBA8416; family CAYSRM01; genus CAYSRM01. Next base: position 22,654 of record CAYYVQ010000007.1, read on the forward strand.
CAAGAAATTCACACTCAAGACATTCTTCCGAAAGTTGTTGCTTCCTCATTCCAAACCGGGAGTAAGTTTCCGAATCGGCCATGTCCTGCCATCGGTTTTGCAGAACATTTCCAAGCTTAAGTCCGGTTTCCGCAAAAAAATCACAAGGATAGACATCGCCGTTAAATTCAACCATGAAATACTGTCTGCAATTATTCCCCATGGCGCATACATTGCTGATTCCCGTAACCAGCTTATATACAATGGAATCAAACAGCCGCACCGAAACAGTCCTGGTATCGCCGTCTATCCATTCATCAAATATCCCGCATAGAAAATCCCCCCACTGCTCGCCGTTGACAGCATAGGGCAGAAGCTCGCCTGCCCTGTCAAATTCAACGCATTCAATGTACTGGTGATGCATAAATCCAAGGCCCTTCAGATAACGATATATCTCCCCGGGGCTCTGCACATTGGCTTGGGAAACAAGGGTAAGAATATTGAAATCAACTTTATTGCGTCTGAGTGTCTCTATCCCACGAAGCGCTTTGCTGTGCGTACCGGAGCCATCTGCGCTCCGCCTGTAACGGTTATGAATTTTTTCCGGCCCGTCAAGACTTACACCGACAAGAAAATTGTAATCTGCAAGGTGGGCAGCGAGTTCATCGTCAATAAGTGTGCCGTTTGTCTGGAGTGCGTTAGAAACGCTGCATCCCGGGAATCCAAACTTTTTCTGATAAGCGGTTACTTTTCTGAAAAACTCTACGCCCATCAACGTAGGCTCGCCGCCTTGCCAGCCGAACGAGTATACGGGTTGAGGACTGGCCATGTAGCTGCGCACAGTCTCTCTAAGCGTTTCGTCGCTCATTCTGTGAGTCGCTGTCTCGGGATACAGTCCGGCTTTGGGCAGGTAGAAACAATAACTGCACCGCAGATTGCAGTCCGCAGAAGCAGGCTTAATCAATAGCGAAAAGCTTTTCATTGAGTCATCTACTTCAGCGCCACCATTCCCTTTAAAGTGTCAAGACGCTCCTCGATTTCATCCATACTAAGCTCGCTCAGCCGTTCAAGGCTGAACTCTTCCACGCCGAAAGATGCCACCACAGCGCCGTACATAAGCGCTTTTCTGATTGCTCTGCGGTTTACTTCTCCGTCCCTGGCAAGCGACCCCATGAATCCGCCGGCAAAAGAATCTCCAGCGCCTGTCGCGTCCCTTATTTCGTTGACCGGAAAAGCCGGAACAATAAAGATGCTCCCGTCTGAAAACAACATGCCGCCATGTTCGCCTTTCTTAATGACCACGTAGTCCGGCCCCATATCCATGATTTTTTCTGCGCATTTTTTTAGGTTGTGTTCGTCTGTGAGGAGCCTCGCTTCACTGTCGTTCAAACTTAACATGTCCACTCGGCCGATTACCTGTTCGAGATCATGTCTGCTAATATTAATCCATAGATCCATAGTATCAGCAACTACAAAGCGCGGGGACTTTATCTGTGAAAGAACATGCAACTGCAGCTCCGGAGAAATATTACCCAGAAGCACGAAAGGTGCGCTGGTGTAGGCGGAAGGAAGATCCGGCGAAAAAGTCTCAAACACATTTAAATCTGTGGCCAATGTGTGTCGGTCGTTCATATTTTCTTCATAAACGCCGGACCAGCGGAAAGTCTTGCCCGGCGAAATCTGCAGACCTTGAAGGTCAATGCCGAATTTTTCATAAGCGGACCTATGCCTGCTGGGAAAATCTTCTCCAGCCACGGCTACCATCCCGACTTTTGTAAAAAACGACGCCCCTGAACAAGCATAGCTCACAGATCCCCCCAGAAGCTCTTCTCTTCTTTCCTGGGGCGTTTCTATGGTATCTAGTCCCAGTGATCCTACTACGATTAATTCCGGTCTGTCCGTTATTTCTTTTTTTTTATCCATACTTGCTATATACTCCTTTTCCAACTTGCGATCAGCTTATCAGGATTGAAACGGCGTCGAATGAAGGCCAATTCAATGCCCGTGGCCCGCCGACTGAACCCCGACTGGGCTTTGCTATTTATCAGGGCCGGTCACACCGGTCTATGTTCCGACGCAATTTCCTTGACTGTAATCTCCACGCGTCTGACATCCGATATCCCCAGTCCGTTGCTCATTGCTTCGCGTATACGGCTCTGCATCAGTTCACATGCCTCATGTATCTGCGGGCCGGCCTTTACCTTCAATTCAACATTGATATCTATTGCCTGCCTGCGAGGAAAAACTTCCGGCCTCATTCGCATCACCGAAGGAAACTCAGAAGACAGCCTGGCAATATAGTCTTCAATGGCCTCAGTGCTGATGCTTGTTGTGCCTTCTTCGCCATCATAAGAAAGGTACCGTGTGCGCTTTGGTTTTTTCATGCCGGATGCGGCATATATAACGCCAAATGCAAGCAGGCCGGCTCCTATGGCCAGCGCAACGCCTCGTTCCCGCTCAGCATTGTACAGCGCCAGCCGCCACCATGATTCAGTCACAGATGAAAGGGTAATAAAAAAGCCACCCCCCAGAATTGCGAGCAGGAGAATGAATTCCACTATCCTGTTAAGAAATTTCATAATCAATTTTCCTCCAGTTCATAGGCGTCTGTTTTTTTGCGTCTGTTTTTTGCGGTCTGAAAAAAGCGCCTCCCATCATTTTATTTTCCACAAGATCCTCCCAAATATGCAGCCAACCCCTGCAATGCAAGGGTATAGCTTCGGGCGCCGAAACCCTGCACTTGCGCGAGGCAAGCTCCGGCAGTCAGGTTTTTCTGTCTGAAATCCTCCCTGGCATGAACATTTGATAAATGCGTTTCGACGCATGGCAGGCCGCAGGCTGCAAGCGCGTCCCTCAAGGCAACGCTGGTGTGAGTGTATCCGGCTGGATTGATGATTATTCCGTCATATTCACTTCCAGCCTGGCCGACCTTTGTTATCAATTCGCCTTCTTCGTTGCTATGAAAGAAATCAATTTCAACATCCAGCAACTCCGCATTTCGTCTCAACTCGCGGATTATATCATCAAGGGTCTCTGTGCCGTACACATCAGGCTCGCGCCTTCCAAGCAGGTCCAGGTTCGGCCCGTTAACAACAAGAATTTTCAATCCTAGCCTCCTCTGTCTTTCTTTTTATTGCTGCCTTCACCCGGCTCGATATTATCCTGGTGTCTATGAAAATCCCAACTCCTGTGGACCTCGTCGCCCCGGTATTCAACCTTTCGCTGGTCTTCGGTTTTCACTGTTACAGTCTGCCTTAGAATATTCTTGTCTATAACCTTGCCTTTTCCTTCATGGCCTTCGACTTTAGTTCCTATTTTGGGAAGAAATTTATCAAGCTCCCGATAAGTATCATACTCGTATTTAAGGCAACACTTCAGCCTGCCGCAGCATCCGCCAATGCTGGCAGGGCTGAGCGACATTCTCTGTCTCTTTGCCATCTTGACATTTATGGATTCAAATTTATTCAACCATGAGCAACAACAGAAATTCCGGCCGCAGGGACCTATTCCACCGATGATACCTGCCTCATCCCTGACTCCGATCTGTGAGTCCCTGACTTTGCAGCCCAGATCAGCAGCAACATCTTTGTTGAACTCGCGGGTATCGACCTTCTCTTCCGCCGAAAAGACGAGAAACAGAACCGATCGGTCAAAACTGTAACGTCCCCTGACTATTCTTATATCTATTTCATGTTCCCTGGCCTTTGCTTCGCATTTTTCCAAGGCCATTTTGGTTCTTAAAGAGCTTTCGGCCGCCTTTGACTGATCCTGCAGCGTGGCCCTGCGCAGGATCCTGCCTTGCTCTTCATGTTCCTGGTTTTTGGTTTTTTCTTCAGCAAAAGAAACCACAAGTCCGTACTCAGTGCAACCATCGTGCTCAATCACACAATAGTCTCCGCGGTGCACAGACATCTGGTCCGGGCATTCGCACCAGACCCTTGGCCCATCCTTTATTTCCACATGGACAAATTGATTCATTTGATTTTCCTGCAACAAACCTTTCAGTTACTGCGCTCTCCAACTTCAAACATGCGACCCATCCCGAAACTGAAGACCGTTTCCTCGGTCAGGTTTCTTTCAAGTTTATCATTCATCTGCTCAATCATTCCTGCTTCATGAATCGCCCTGATACAGCCCATCCGGTCGGCCTCGGATTGTAGAACATCAATGTTTTCAGTGTTTTTTACAAGCAAAGGATCGCCTCCGGCGGCAAGGACAGCTATGTCCCTGTGCCAGTTTATCATAAACCTCAATATCTCGCTTCTGATCCCTTTGTAACGCGCTCCCGCCCTTGCATTCACTGTTTCATTGTCTATTTCCCGCCCATTCTCCTGCGCCACGGTCTTAACGTGATCTTCTGCACATTGTTTAATGCCGCGCAGCAGATTAGTAATCCTCGACGCGTAGCCGAAGGCCGCAACAGAACAGGCGCCCGAGCCTGTCGCTACACGGCTTCTCAGTATTTCAATCAGTTCATTCTTTATTTCTTCAGGCAGATTCTCTTCGTTCTCGTGCAGCGAAATCCGCTGACACCTGGACACAATGGTCGGCAATAGCGCCGATGGAGTGTCGCTGAGAAGAAAAAATACCGTTTTTTCAGCCGGTTCCTCGAGAGTCTTCAAAAAAGCGTTTGCCGCCTGGGTTCCCAACCTGTCGGCAGCCACAATAACACCTGCTTTCCACCAGCCCGAATATGCTGTCTGGGCCATCCTTTCCCGGAGGCCCCGTATCTGGTCCACTGATATAACGCGGCTTTTCTTTTCAGGCTCGAGCCATTGTACATCAGGATGAGCTCTTTTGCAAATCTGTCGGCACACGGAACACTGCCTGCAACCGTCGTCTTGTTCTTTGCAGTGAATCATGAGAAGGATCTCTTCTGTCAAGGCAAGAGCTTCTCCCTCCGGCGGCCCCACAATAAGATATGCCTGGGCAAACCTGCCATTATGCCAAGTGTTTTTCAGTTGTTTCAGCGCATGTTCAGCTTTCATGACAGCCCCGCTTCGAGAGCAAACGGTCTTTCAGAATTTGCCAGATTTCTGAATGCAGATCCCCGGCCGGCAGGCTTCCGTCAAGCACAACAAGCCTTTCGGGCTGCCCGGCTGCAAAATCCAGGTAACCACTCCGAACCCTCGAATGAAAATCAACACCTGCCCTTTCCATCCTGTCGTACCCCCGCCCGGTAATTGCCTCCCTGCACTTCAGTCTTTCAAAACCTGCATTAATTTCAAGGTCCAGCAAGAAAGTGACATCAGGCATACAATCACCAACCGCAAAATCATTTATTTTTTTCATTGCCTCCATCCCCAGCCCGCGCGCGTAACCCTGGTATACAGTGGTTGAATCCACAAATCTGTCCGCAATAACTACTTTTCCCTCGTTTAAAGCCGGGCAAATAACAGTTTGCACAAGTTGAGCGCGGCTGGCCGCAAATAGCAGCGCTTCAGCTTCGGGAACAATCGGTTCATTTGCCAGGTCATGCTGCAAAATATCCCTGATGAGTTCTCCGGTCTTTGTGCCGCCAGGTTCCCTTACTTTCACCACCTCGCGTCCTGAGCTGTTGAAGCGGGAAGCAAGCAGTTCAACCTGGGTCGATTTCCCACAGGCTTCAGGGCCTTCAAAACTGAGAAAAAGCCCTTTCAATGCCTTTGCCTTTTCACCTGTGTTCCCCCGGCAGTATCTTTTAGCTCCCATCCCATCTCCTGCAATTTGTCGCGGATTGCGTCCGCTTGCTCAAAATCGCGTTTTGCCCTGGCTTCCTCGCGTTTTGAAACCATATCGGCCACTTCCACCGGCGTTTCTTGCTTGCTGCCCATAACCCCTAGAATGCTGTCTATCTTTTTCAGCGCAGATAAAGCCAAAGCAGCTTCCGCCGGATCTGTGTCTCCTGAAGCAAGAGCCCTGTTCCCGCTTCTTATCATCTCAAACAAACTGCTTAAAGCCTCAGGCATGTTCAGATCATCGTCGAGAGCTTTTCTGAATCCGTTCAGACCTTTTTCGGCCCATCGGGGAAAAGGTCCTTCCGGTTCCTCGCCGGCTCCGGCAATTTCCGCGAGGGCGCCCCTGAATTCTTCAATGCGCTTCAAGGCCGCGCGGGCAGCATCACAAGTATCAAACGTGAAATTAAGCTGCTGCCGGTAATGCCCCGAAAGCAGAACATACCTGACTTCCGCCCCGGTGTAGCCCTTTTCCATTACCTGGCGGAGAGTGTAAAAATTGCCTTCGGATTTGGACATTTTTTTGCCGTCTACCACAAGATATCCGCAGTGCAGCCAGTAGCGGACAAATTGCCTGCCTGTGGCACCCTCGCTCTGGGCTATTTCATTTTCATGGTGAGGGAAAATATTATCCACACCCCCGGTGTGAATATCAAATGAGTCGCCCAGATACTTCGAACTCATGGCAGAACATTCAATATGCCATCCAGGCCGTCCTTCGCCCCATGGAGATTCCCACTTAACATCGCCATCCTCTTTGCTCCAGGCCTTCCACAAAGCGAAATCCGCAACACTCTCTTTGTCATATTCATCCTGGGCAACCCTGGCGCCTGCCCGGAGTCCGGAAACATCCAGATGCGCAAGCTTACCGTAACCTTCAAACCTGGATACATCAAAGTAGACCGACCCGTCGCCAGACACGTATGCGTATCCTTTTTCAAGTAATTGCTCTATGATGCCGATCATGGCATCAACATGGCCGGTAGCTGATGGATAATATTCTGCACGCTCAATATTCAGGCGGTTCAGATCCTCAAAAAAAGCCTCTTTATACCGGCCCGTGTACTCATCAAGCGTTAAGTTCTGTGCTTTCGCCCCACGTATAGTTTTGTCGTCAACATCAGTCAGGTTCATTACCTGAATCACTTTAAATCCCCGGGACTTCAGGTGGCGTCTCAATATGTCTTCAAAAACGTAAGCCCTGAAATTTCCTATGTGAGCGTAATCATAGACTGTCGGCCCGCATGTATACATTCGAACCTGCCCCGGAGTCAGCGGCTCGAATTCGTCAATTTCCCGGGTAAGCGTATTGTAAAACCTCATTTTTATTCCCTCAGATTTATCCTTTCTCAATTGTCGCCACAGCCATTCCAGCCAGGCCTTCTCCTCTGCCGGTGAATCCCATGCCTTCTGTAGTAGTAGCTTTTATACTCACGTTCCGGCTTTCAATTCCAAGCATTTCCCCAAGCCTCGAACGCATTTCGGGAACATACCGGCCTATCCTCGGCTCCTCGCCAATCAAAACCAGGTCGACATTAACCACCCTGTAATCCTTACGCCTGAGAATATCGACAGTCCAACCCAGCAGATTAACGCTCGAAACGTCCTTGTACTCCGGCGCGCCCGGCGGAAAATGCGTCCCGATGTCGCCCTCTCCGGCTGCGCCAAGGAGCGCATCCATCAAGGCATGGATAAGCACGTCAGCGTCGGAATGACCCGCCAGCCCGCGGGTCGATTCAACTTCCACCCCCGCGAGGAACAAGACGCGTCCACTTTGAAAACGATGCGCATCAAAACCTATGCCTGTACGTACATTACTCATGGCTTAACTCTAACGGCTCTCCCTTGCAAACTCAAGCTGATCGTTGGAATATTGCGTGCATCTCTGGTGCGACACCTCTGCCCTATATGTACTTTCGCAATCTTAATCCGCATTGATCACACTTTTTCGAGCAGAAACGGTTCAGGGTATCAGCAGTGTGGGTCGAAACCGAATGGCGCTAACTTAAGCAATTCGAGCGTATCTCCAAGTGCATTCTCAATATCCAACAGCCAACAAGGAATATCCAACTGAACAAATGGGGATAGCCTCAATACGCACAATTACTGTCATGTTGTCTCTCGCTCTTGCCTTGGACATTGGAAATTCCTTGTTGGATATTGGGTGTTCAATCTCGATGCGCGAAGGCCTTAAGTTAGTGCCATTAGGGTCTAAACCGTTTTGTCCGGGCTCTCGCCGTGTAGACACACCGCGAGATCGGGCAAACCGCATTTGGCCTGCAATGGCGGCGCTATAAGGGGTTTCTGCCGAAAAAGTGTGAGAAATCCGGGCTATCAGTGTATACAAGAAATGTTCCTACCCCCAGATTCTGCTGAAGACCTGAAAATAACTTTTTAAAATGACATTCGCACAAAGAGCATTGACGCATAACCTGTGCCATGCAAAAATTGAGCTTTTTCGATAATAGCGACCTACGAGGAACGAAATGTCTCTCGATGTAAGCAGATTACTTGATTTCTACAAAAAACAGGTATACGGGGACTTGATGCCTTATTGGATGAGGCAGATAGATCATGAGCATGGCGGAGTTCTAAACTGCCTCTCGAACCGTGGAGACAGATTGCTCCATGATCACAAATTTGTCTGGAGCCAGGGTCGATGGGCATGGCAGACATCCCGGATATATGAAGAAAGCCGTGGGAAGGTTGACGAAAAAACACGTGAATCCTACCGACGCACTGCTGCCGACACGGTTCGCTTCCTTATCGATCATGCGCGTCTGGAAAACGGCAATTGCGCCTTTGTGCTTTCCAGAGAAGGCAAACCCATCCTCCTTAATGAGGATGGCTCGTCACGCACTCGTCGCGATAACGAGGTTTACGATTACAGCATCAGCGCCGACATTTTTGCTCTTATCGGGGTGGCTGAATACGCCCGCGTCATGGAAGACGCGGCCGCTTATAGATGGGCCAAAGATCTTTACTTGAGCTGTAAGCGTCGCGAAGAGACAGGCGCCGCTCGATCAGACTATCCGTATCCCATACCCAAAGGCTATCGTTCACACGCCAAGCCTATGGGCGATATAAACACAGGCAATGTCATAGCCCCGGCTGCAGACACCTTTGGCGATAAAGAACTGGCTCAAGCCGTCCGAAACAACACTGACACGGCAGTTGACACCGTATTTAGCAGGTTTCTACAGCCATCCGGCCTGGTTCTGGAACAGATCGGGGAGAACTTTCAGCCGGTTAATACACTCCTGGGCAGGTACGTCAATCCGGGCCACACAATCGAAGATATGTGGTTCATAATGCACAGGTTGATGGAGAAAGAGGATACCGGCCCAATCGAGCAGATAGCAGAAATTTCACGCATTACGCTGAACAAGGCATGGGATGAACTGCATGGCGGCATCCCCCAGTTTATGGGGATTGACGGCAAACAGCCACAGGGCCCGGTTCCCGCAGAACTTGAAAAACACCCGATGGTAGTTAAATTAAAATCCTTGTGGGACAAAAAACTTTGGTGGCCCCATTCAGAAATTCTTTATACTCTGATTCTCCTTAATTACCTCACAAACCAGAAATGGATACCTGAAGCATACAACAGGATGCACGAATACACTTTCAGCACTTTCCCGAATCCGGACAAATCTATTGGTGAATGGATCCAGATCAGGGACAGGCAGGGCATGCCTGAAGAATCAGTGGTTGCGCTGCCCGTGAAAGATCCCATGCATATAGTCAGGGCTTTCCTTTTCGCGATCAATATTTTAGAAAAATCCGCCTGAAAACGGGAAACAGAATCGAAAAATGATATTCCCGCATAATTAAACGCCGTCGAAAAAAAAGGCTCACACCGGGCCAGGAAGCAAGGGAACCCTCGAAGTTGTGTCTGCGACTGATTACATAGTAATTTCTTTGTACCTTGCGGGGCTGCTTTTTTTTGGCCTTTTACGGCTGTCCCGCAAAACAGTGTCCGACAACTTCCATCTTGCCGGAAGAAGCATGGGCGGCTTTGTAATCGGGGTCTCCACAATGGCTACCGCCTTCAGCGCGTTGAATTTCATAGCATTCTCCAGCGAAATCTTTGCGCATGGCCTTTACGTTTTAATGGTCCTGCCGGCATTTATTCTGGTCACATTTCCAATTGTAAAAACCATTATCCCGCATTATCACAGGCTGCGCCTTACCAGTGTTTACGAATTGCTGGAAACCGTTTTCGACAGGAGGGTCCGGCGTCTCGCCGCATGCATCTTCATATTCTGGCGAATCGCCTGGGCATCACTGATCCTTTACGCGCTTACACTTATAATCAACAGACTATCGGGATTGAATGCATACCTGCTGATTGCCGCGCTGGGGCTGCTGACAACTATCTATACGGCTACCGGCGGCATGAGAACGGTAATGATAACAGATGTTGTTCAGGTACTGATTCTTATTGCCGCCTTTGCTGTTGCGCTTTCGGTTTCTGCCGGTGCTTTCCGCGGTTTTTCCGGCGCAGTGGAGAGCATTAGATCGCTTCAATTGCTGAGGCCATTTCAACCCGCAGACTGGAATGTCCTGCATCCGGACCCGACTGCAAGGATGACTCTCTGGTCCTGTATGATAGGCGGTTTTGTCGCGTTTCTTTCACGCTATAGCGCAGACCAGATGGTAGTCCAGCGCTACTTTACCGCTCGTGATCTTAGTTCAGCTCGCAGGGGCTTTATCATAAACATCATATTTCATATGTTTGCTCTGCTTTGTCTTGCGGTTTTCGGACTTACCCTTCGTCAATGGGCAATACAAAACGAAGCCGCAGGATCCGGCGCCGATGCCCTGGCGTGGTTTATTTCCGTTCTGCCTTCAGGGCTCTCCGGCCTGCTGGTCACAGCTTTACTTGCCTCGACCATGTCCAGCATAGATTCGGGGATCCATTCCTGCGGCACCTCGTTTGCTTTCGATCTTCTGAAACGCGGTTCGGTCCAGCCAGGGACTGTATCCGGACAGCAGGCCTGTAAGAACTGCGACAGGCTAATCACAATAGCCGCCGGCGTGATTGTAACCGCTCTGGCATGCGCAATAGGTCGCCTGGGAACAATCTTTGAGATCGCCAACAGATTGATTAATGCCATAGGCGCGCCTCTTTTGGCGCTCTTCGCTGCTTCACTGAAAAACAACTGGAACAACAGCATGAACAGCCGGGGCGTCTTCTGGGGTGGAAGCGCGGGATTCATTGCAGCAATGTCAACCAGCCTTTTTGTCCGGCCCCTGGCGCTTCATTACTATGCTGTTGTTAACTTTCTTGCGCCGCTGCTCATGTGTTACCTTGCAAGCGCAATATTCACACGAATGGACTCTCAGAAAACAGCTTCATAGCCGATATTGAATGAACGACCCGGCTCCTGATACAGATTGCCTCGATACGTGGCCATATAATTCCTGTAGTCAGCGTCAAACAGGTTGTCTACCCCGAAAAACAATCTGCAGTCCCTTTCATCCGAAGACCACCTCCAGCCTGCGGCCAGGTTCAGCGCCATCCACTCGTCGGTGTCGGCAACACCTTCGGGAACCTTATCCTGTTCGCCGGCAAACTCGGATTGCAGCTCGATCCAGCCACGTTGTTGGATCGATTGTTTAACTGACACATGCCCGTTGACGGGAGGAATCCCGGGCAGGTATTCATCTCGAACAGTGTCCCTGCCTTCAATAAATGCAAGGTTTCCTGATGTTTCAAGACCATGCGCAATAACTACTCTTGTGCTGAACTCCGCGCCTGCGATCCGGGCTTCGGTTACGTTGGCGTTTCTTATCACACCCGGACTATCCATCCGTTCGCTTATCATGTCTTCAAGATAATTGCCGAACACCGTCAATGCGAAGAATGCGTCTGCGCCGGACCACTCAAGCCCTGATTCGACAAAAGTCGAAACTTCAGGATCAAGGTCGGGATTCCCGAGCTTAACAACGCCTCCGCCCATCTCGAGAAACTGGAAACGTTCGTCCAGGCTCGCCGCCCGATAGCTTCTGGCTGCAAGGGCCTTCATGGAAAGGTTATCTGTCATGCTGAATGCGGCGCCTAAGTGCCCGTTCCAACTGGTGTCTTTTTCAACATCCTCTTCTATCCGCTCTGTTGATTCATTATCCACCCCTATCCAGTCAACCCTTGCGCCAAAGTTAAGCGATAACCTCCTTCCAACGGAAAAGTTGTCTTCAGCAAAAAGCCCGGCCGAATCATAAACGGCATCCGGCAAAGGCTTGTCCTTCTTCAGGGCTCCGCTTTTAAGTCTCTTTGTTCTTGATCCCTCGTATGTTCTTCTCCATGCGTCGACGCCTCCGGCAACAGTATGGCCTGCGTATACTATCCGGTTGAACCAACGCGCCCCGAAAGTATCGTGGTCGGCTCCAGGATTCACCTCTTCAACCGGACTTTTATCGGGAAACCCGTCAATTCTGACCCTTCGCTTTATATACTGGTAATAAGCGTTCAGAGTTGACTCTTTAAGCCGTTGGCCGGAAGGCTCAGCGCTAAAGACCAGGCTTCCAAGCAGGCGGTCCGCCGAGGGGTATGTTACATCAGCCCTCTCCGGAAGCGCAGCATTCCCGGACCCGGGTATGCCAATCTCCCATCCCTGGAAATATTGCAGATTAGCCTCAATCCGATACACGGGGCCAAGTTTATAGCCTGCTTTTATGCTGGATTGAGCGTCCGTATACTGCGAATTTTCAATCGTCTCTCCGCTCCCATCCTCGTAAGATCCATAGTCTCTGTAGCTCTGACTCAGAAAAATGTAATGTGATCTGTCGCTGAATTCCCAGTTCGCGTAACCTTCAAGGCCCCCTGGATTGCTACCCGCACCCGCAAATATTTCTTTACTTGACCTTGGCTGCTTTGAAAACTCAGGCCTGCGCGTCAACACGTTAACAACGCCGCCAAGAGAACCTGAACCGTAAAGCGACGACGACGGGCCCTTCAATATTTCCACCCGGTCAATATCCCTCGCTGCAACCATCCCGAACCTGGCTCCCAGCGCAGTTGAGGTGTTAACCCTGCAACCGTCAATCATCATTATCACCGATTCTCTGTCCAATCCTCTGACAGAGAATTCAGACCCCCATGCAGCATCAGAGATGGAGTTCACACCGGGAGAATGAAAGGCAAAATCGCTGATGCTCGCCTCAAAATCGTCTCTCAACATCTGTCTATCGATTACGGCAATACTTCCGGGAGTCTTAGACAAGGGCACCGCGTATCCCCTTGATGTTACAGTAATCCCTGGCAGGCTATCCGTATTCCCATCTTGAGTTCCACCTTTTGCAACAGAAGATATTGATAAAAGGAAAGAAAACAACAATCGAATGCGAGTTCCAGAGACCAATTTCATTGGCTCGTCTCTGTAATCTGTCTGTGAATTTCCCGCAGCAGATCTTCCGGCTGCACCGGTTTTTCTAGAATTGCCTTCACTGGCAGCCAGTCTTCATCAGCTTCAAATTTGAATGGTATGTGCATGGCTTTTCGCATCCCGGTCAAAAGCAGAACAGGGGTTCCCTTCAGTTCCGGGTGCGACTGTATCTCACGGCTTACATCGAAACCTTCGGTATTATGAGACATCATTACATCCATAATAATCAGGTCCGGCCTGTATTCGACTGCCTTGGACAAGCCGCTCTGACCTTCATACGCGGCGGCCACTTCATATCCCTGTCCTTCAAGAAGGTCCCTGTTGGCTTCAACAAAATCCCGGTCGTCATCAATGAGAAGTATCTTTTTCGATTCGCTCATATCGCACACCTCAATCCTTTTTATTCTTAATCACTTTTTCGATTTCCTTTATCAACCTTCCGGGCGGAATCGGTTTATCCAAAATTCCATCGACCGGAAGCCAGGTGTCATCCGGCTTAAGCCCTTCTGGAAGATGCAGCGCTCTTTCTATGCCGGTAACCAGGAGAACCTTCATGTGCTTCAATTCCCGGGATTCCGGTATCTTCCTGGCAACCTCAAATCCTTCTGTGTCTGTAGCCATCATCACGTCGAGAATCATGAGATCAGGCAGAATTTTCTTTGCCAGTTCCAGCCCGGATTTTCCATCGTGCGCAACATGAACTTCATAACCAAACGACTCCAGCAGATCTATGTTCGACTGGGCAAAATCAACATCATCATCCACAATGAGAATCATGGGGTCGTTTCTCATTTTATCACGCTATCAGGATTGAATCCATATTTTTGAAGGATGGGAAGCACCTGGTCAGGCGTAACATTCCCGTGGACTTCATCATTAACAACAACTACAGGAGCAAGAGCGCATGCTCCCAGGCACCGAGCGCTTTCGAAAGAAAACTTTCCATCCGGGGTAGTCTTTCCTTCCTCAACCCCGAGAAGTTCACGCACCCGATCGCGGACCTTGTCGGCGCCTCTGACAAAACATGCAGTTCCCATGCATATCGTTACCCGGATTTGCCCTTTAGGCTCAAAACTGAAGAAATGATAAAACGATGCCACCCCGGTAACCCTGGCCGAGGGAATATTCATGAGTGTGGAAACCTGGTCCATATGTTCCTTCGACAAGTACCCGGCTTCGTTCTGAACCTTCTGAAGCACCGGTATCAAATAACTTTCGCTATGATTTTTTTCCCGGCAGTCTTGAATGTACTCCACAATTTCCGGTGAAAGTTCTTTTTTTGTTTCTTTCATCTTATACCTCGCAATGTGCTGGCAGTGTACTCTGTATGCAAGAGTTCGTGCGACTTCTCTCCGTTCGGTTTTCCGAGAAATTCATCATAGAGAAGGGCTATTTCCGGGTTCTTATGCGATTTTCTCAATTCCTGGCCTGCGTCTATTGAATACAGGGCTTTTGCCCTCAATTTCGTGAGCTCAGGATCGAGCACATACGTTCCCTGCGGAGGATAGGGTTGTCCGCCCCCGCCTACGCAACCGCCTGAACATGCCATTATTTCTATCAGGTGAAATTGCTCCTCGCCCTTTATTACTTTTTCAAGAACACTCTTGGCATTACTCAAACCATTGGCAACCGCCACCTTTACCTTTGTGCCCTTAACATCAATAGTTGCGGAGCGTACTCCTTCAACTCCCCTGACCTGGACAAAATTCAAGTCCGGGCAATCCTCTCCGGTTACAGTCTCATATGCTGTGCGCAAAGCAGCTTCCATTACTCCGCCTGTTGCGCCGAATATGACCGCAGCGCCGGACGATACTCCCATGGGGGTATCAAACCCGCCGTCCGGAAGATGGGCGAAATCAACTCCAAGCGACTTGGTCATCCATATAAGCTCTCTTGTTGTCAGTACAGCGTCCGTGTACGGCTTGCCCCATGGCGTTTCATGTTCCTTGCGCGCAGCTTCATATTTTTTGGCCGTGCATGGCATCACCGCCACTATGTATATCTTTTCCGGATCCAGACCGGTCTTTTCAGCATAATATGTTTTTACCAGCGTAGATAACATGCTCATCGGCGACTTGCAGGTTGAGGCGTTTGGTATCAATTCAGGATAGAACTTCTCGAGAAACGCAATCCAGCCCGGAGAGCAAGATGTGATCATTGGCAGGCCTTCCCCTCGCTCAAGGCGTCCGAGAAACTCCACAGACTCTTCCATTATTGTCAGGTCCGCTCCAAAGTTAGTGTCAAAAACCTTGTCAAAACCCATAAGCCGCAGCGCGGTCACCATCTTTCCGGTAGTCGGTGTGCCGGGCGCAAAGCCGAAACCCTCTCCGATTGCAGCTCGTATAGAAGGCGCGGTCTGCACAACAACATGCATGTCCGGGTTGGACAGTGCATCAAGAACTTCTTCGGTGCAGTTGTTCTCGATTAAAGCAGCGGTCGGACAGACGTTGACACACTGGCCGCAATGAATGCAGACAGAATCAACCATATCCGCCTCATGAGCCGGGGCAACCCTGTTTTCAAATCCCCTTCGCTGCTGTCCCAGGTTGCTTACCCCCTGAACCTCCTCGCATACCCGTATGCACCTTCCGCAGAGTATACATTTCTCAGGATCCCTTATTACCGCAGGCGAAGAAGAATCGCGTTCAATGCGTTTGCGCTCCCCTTCAAAAAGTCTTTCTCTTACTCCAAGGCTGTAAGCAAGATTCTGCAACTCGCAGTTTCCGTCTCTCTCGCATGTCTGGCAGTCTTTTGGGTGATTGTCCAGAATCAGCTCCACGATATCGCGTCGCAGTTTTCTCAGCTTAGGTGAAGATGTTCTTACTTTCATCCCCTCCGAAACAGGGTACGAACAGGAAGCTACGGGCTTCTTCGCCCCCTCTACCTCGACAATACATATTCGACACGCCCCAAGGATGCTCAGTTGGGGATGATAGCACAGCCTGGGTATCTTTATTCCAAGCTGGTCCGCCGCCTGCATGATAGTCATGCCTTTCCGGGCTTCTGTCGCCACTCCATCAATAATCAGATTAATTTTCTCATCCATATCTCTATTTCCTCAGTACAGCTTCAAACTTGCACGCTTCATAACAATTGCCGCACCTTATGCAAACAGTCTGGTCTATTGAATGCGGCTTCTTTTTCTCTCCGGAAATGCACTCCACCGGACAAACCCTTGCGCAGGCTGTGCAACCCACGCATTTCTCCGGATCAATTTCAAAACTGAGCAATTCCTTGCAAGCTCCCGCGGGACATCTTTTTTCCCTTATATGTGCCTCGTATTCATCGCGAAAATGTCTTATAGTGCTAAGTACGGGGTTTGGAGCGGCCTGGCCCAATCCGCACAGCGAACTCTGGCTCACGGTGTTCGCAAGCCTTTCGAGTTTCTCTATATCTCCTTCTTCGCCTTCTCCTGTGGTTATCCTTGTAAGAATTTCAAGCATTCTCTTGGTTCCTTCGCGGCAAGGCGTACATTTTCCGCAGGATTCATCCTGAGTAAATTCGAGAAAATATCTCGCGACATTTACCATGCAGCTGGTTTCATCCATCACGATCATCCCCCCGCTGCCCATGATGCTTCCAGCCTTTGCCAGCGTGGCATATTCAATCGGCGTATCCAGCGCAGACGCAGGAAGACAACCGCCGGCCGGCCCGCCAGTCTGGACTGCCTTGAACTTCTTTTCTCCCTTTACACCGCCTCCAACGCCGTAAACAACTTCCCTTATAGTTGACCCCATCGGCACTTCGATTAGGCCAGTATTAACAACGTCGCCGGCCAGGGCAAAAACCTTGGTTCCCCTGCTGTCTTCGGTCCCGATGGCTTTGAACCATTCCGGACCGTCTAGAATTATTACAGGAATGTTTGCCAGCGTTTCAACGTTGTTGATAACCGTCGGTTTGCCCCAAAGCCCTGACACTGAAGGATAAGGCGGGCGCGGCCGGGGCATTCCGCGGTTGCCCTCTATGGAAGCAATTAATGCAGTCTCTTCGCCGCACACGAATGCGCCTGCTCCCAAACGCACTTCTATATCAAAATCCCATGAACTTCCCAGTATGTTATTGCCAAGAAGACCCGCTCTTCTTGCGTCGTCAAGCGCTTTTTCCAAACGCTTTATCGCAAGGGGATATTCCGCCCGTATATAAACAAAGCCTTTAGTAGCGCCAACAGCATAGGCGCCGATCATCATTCCTTCAACGATAGTATGCGGATCGCCTTCAATGGTGCTCCTGTCCATAAATGCGCCCGGATCGCCTTCGTCCGCATTGCAGATAATGAACTTTTCATCAGCTTCCTGGGCTGCGCCTATCTGCCACTTTGTCGCAACAGGAAAACCGCCGCCACCCCTTCCCCTGAGGCCGGCTTCTTCAACGGCTTTAATCACGTCCTGTGATGACATTTCGTCCAGAACCGCGCATATCGCCTCGTATCCCCGCACGGCAAGATACTCGTCAAGGCTCTCTGGATCAATAACCCCGCAGTTGCGCAATGTCAGCCTCAACTGTTTTCCGAAAAAACCAATGTCGCCGAACAGTGGAAAAAACCTGTTGGCTATTTTGTCATCTTCCCATAATAGATCATCCAGTAAACGGCCGTTCTGCAAGTGTTCTGAAACCAGCCGCTCAATGTTATCTCCACTCATATTGCGATAGCAGACATTATCCGGATAAACAAACGCAAACGGCCCGTGTTCGCACATCCCGCTGCAAGCCGAGGACGTCACGAGAACCTCCTTGTCGAGACCATGCTCTTTAAGCGCCCCATGCAGTTGCTCCTGTGCTTTCCCGCTTTTGCCGACAGGACAGGTTGTTCCGCACAGGCTTACAACCTTCTTCACATCGGAAGATGCCGATGCTCCCCGCAGAGTGCACTCTCCAAGCGCCTGCCCTTCTTTTATGTGAGATCTAAAAATACGCTCGGCTTTTTCCTTGTCCACCTTTACGTATTTTGCCGGTATCTCTCCCCGCCTTATAACAAGCACCACCGGCTCCATATCACAGCGTCCTGAACAGCCTACGCGGTCAAGCGTCACATCCATCTCCTGCTCGCCGGCAATCAATTCCCGAAACGTGGCATAGACACTTTCGGCTCCGGCCGCATTTTCACAGGTGGCGGAACCGACCGTTATCCGTGTGCCTGCCTTGAATTTTTTTTCAAACAGCCGCTGAACGGCCTTTTTTCGTATATCAGTTATCTGTTGCAGAGTTGTCATGCGTCTTCTTTCCCTTTCTGATCCTTATACAGTGGAAGCGTAAAAATAAACTCGGTCCATTCGCCTGGTTCAGATTCGGCGCGAATAGCTCCTCCATGAGCCTCAACTATATTGCGGGTAATAAACAGCCCCAATCCCGTCCCCTTTTGTTTCTTTGCAGTTTCTGATTCCTCCAGCCTGCTGAACTTCTTGAATAGTTCGCCCATGCGTTCAGGCGGTATTCCTTCGCCGTCATTCCTCACCCTGAACTCAACATGGTTATTGGAGGGCTTCGATACAATTCGAATCATGCCCCCCTCCCTGCCATATTTATAAGCGTTGCTGATCAGGTTTTCAAACACCTCTCTGACCATATTCTTGTCGGCAAATACTGCCGTGTCTTTTCCTGTTTCATCGGTTACCCTCATGCCCTTGCCTGTCAGTTCCGCCTCCATTGACTCCAGTATTGGCACAACAATTTCTTCATCCACATCTACGCGGCTTTTTACAGGTTCAAGTTCAGAGTTTTCAATTCTGGAAAGGTTCAGATAATGCCTGACCATTTCCACAAGCCTGGTACTGTTGAAATCTATTGCCCGAACAGCTTTCAGTTGTTTTTCATTCAACTGCCCCAGTTTCTGCTCACGCAGCAGGTACACGTAATTCATAACTGTAGCCACCGGGCTTTTCAGTTCGTGTGACACGAAGCCAAGCATTTCCATGTAGCTTCTGTTCAACGCAGTAAGTTTTTCTTCGCGTTCGGCAAGTTTATCTGTCATCTGATTAAACGCCTGAATCAGAGCAGCAGTTTCGTGGCAGGCGTGCTCCGTTGTCACGGGAGGGGGCTTGGCCCCTTTACTCATGCTGTTTGAAGCTGCCACAAGCCTGTGTATTGGCTGTGCTAAACGCCCTGCGAGCACAAACGCCACCACCAGCGCGACAATGAGCACAAAAAGGGATAGAAACACGTATACTACCGCAATCTTATGGGCCGCATTGTCAAAGGGTTTCTTAAGAATACCCACATAAAGCATTCCTATTATCTCTCCGAATCCGTCGCGGATAGGCTCGTATGCGGTAATATACCAATCATCAACTACAAAAGCATCCCCTATCCATGGCCTGCCGTTATCCAGAACCCTGTCGGCGACTTCTTTGGAAACTCTTGTGCCCAGCGCCCTGTTTCCATTCTCCCTTCGCACAGTAGTCGCAATGCGGCTGTCATGCAGAAAAATCGTTGCAGTACCGAGAGGAGCGCCGTTATATTTCTCGTTTTTATAGACTGAATCATGTATCTGGTCTATCAAGGAATGGTTCCTGTTCACAAGCCTGCCGCCGTAAACGACTCCGACAATTCTGTTCCCTTGCAGGACAGGCACGGCAGCTTCCATGACCATCCCCCTGGTTTCCACTTCCCTGACTGTCTTTCTGGCGCGCGGTGTATTCTCCAATTCAAGAAAGGCCTGTTCCTGGAGTCCGGCTGCTTCACGTTCAAGCTGTTTTCCCGGAAGAAGAGCTGCGCAACTGTAAGGCTCCCCTTTCACCGCCCTGGCTACAGCAGGGGCGGAGGTCCTGTAATCGCCCATTGCATAAGGTGGCATTACTCGAAGCATCACCTGGCCTTCAGGAGACAGTAAATCAAAATAATCCATATCGAAATCCATGCTGATCTGCCGAAGCTGTTGCTTCATATCGGAGTCTTGCCACTGCTCTTCAGCGCAAGCAGATCCTACCACTCTCATCTTCGCTGTCATGCGCATGATGGTTTCCAGCTCATCAAGCTGTTTCCTGAATACAGACCATGCGCTCGACAGGTCCAGGTTCACTCT
Source organism: uncultured Victivallales bacterium (assembly GCA_964475205.1). Classification (GTDB taxonomy): domain Bacteria; phylum Verrucomicrobiota; class Kiritimatiellia; order UBA8416; family CAYSRM01; genus CAYSRM01. The sequence goes on from CAYYVQ010000007.1 coordinate 42,753, forward strand.
TTTCTGGGCCTCGTCCAGAGCCCGGCCATGGATAATTTTCACGCCAACAAAAGCGGACAACACACTGAAAATTATCACCACCAGGGCAAATCCTTTAAATAGCTTCAGCTTAAGCATTTTACGCAATTCTCCTAAATTATTCAGGATAGATTAAGATTCTTTGGATGCCGCCGTCAAGCACTAATCGTTAAAATTTTCACGCTTTCGCGTAGATCCCGAAGCGACACCTTGCAAAACCTATCCTTGCGCCTTGAATCACGATAATGCAATATGCAGCTTACGAAAAGCAGTGGTTTATAACTTATTCTGCAAGGTAAACAAATCAGATATAGATATCTTATTCGGAACAAGCCATAATGTCCAAAGCCCTTTTCATACGTACACGGGTTATTCAAATGGATATCCTCCCGGGACAACCGCAGCATAACGCTGTCCGGATTATCAGCAATATTTCCAGGGCCAGGAAAGACGGGATACAGCTTCTTGTTTTTCCCGAGATGTCGGTGCCAGGTTATTTTGTCGGAGACAACTGGGAACGCCCCGCTTTTCTGAATGAATGCTACAGATGCAATGAAGAGATAAGAAAAGCATCCAAAGGTCTAATCGTTGTTTTCGGTTCCCTGGGCATGGATCCTGATCGCAGAAATGAAGACGGACGGGTCCGCAAGTATAATGCTCTATATGTTGCGGAGAACGGAGAATTCCGCTCACCATCAACTCTGCCGTACAGTTTTGCTGTAAAGTCGCTTCTTCCTGACTATCGTGAGTTTGAAGAGACGAGGCATTTTTATGATCTTCGAAAACTTGCCATGGAAGAAAATCGAGCGCTGGAAGACCTGGTCGCACCTATAGAAACCAGCCTGGCTTCACTGGGATGCATACTCTGCGAAGATGCATGGGATATAGATTATAACTTCTCGCCCCTTGAAATCCTGGCTCAGAAAAACGCAGACCTTTTCCTCAGCGTCAGCGCATCACCGTTTACCCTTCACAAAAGGCACAAGCGTACCCGCGTTTTTTGTGAACGAACAAAAAATCTAGGCAGACCCCTGATTTATGCAAACTGCACAGGCATCCAGAACAACGGCAAATGCGTGTTTACATTCGACGGCGATTCAGCAATATACGACGGACTCGGCAACTGTATAAAGACAGAAGAACCGTTCACCGAGACCGAAATAACCCATGAAATTCCGCTTGACCAATCCGCCTTCGGCCGCCCTTGCCGACCGGTCAGAGATAATACAGCAGATATCTACAGGGCAATTAACTTCGGCACCAGCAGATTTATGGATCAGTGCGGCCTGGACCGCATTGTAGTGGGAATATCAGGAGGCATCGATTCTGCCGTGGTAGCCGCTGTTTACGGAAAGATTCTGCCCCCTGACCGCCTCTTGCTTGCAAATATGCCAAGCTGCCACAATTCTTCCCGAACCAGGAACCTTGCTAAAAAACTTGCAGGGAATATAGGCTGCCTCTATACCGAAATCCCCATCGACAATAGCTGTAAACTTACGCAAAAACAAATGGACGGGCTTGTCTTAAAGAACACAGAAGGAACATTCATCCACAAAATCAGCCTCAGCAGCCGGGTGATGGAAAACGTTCAGGCACGAGACCGATCTGCACGAATACTTGCGGCCCTTGCTGCCGCGTTTGGAGGAGCATTCACATGCAATGCAAACAAATCCGAAGCTACCGTCGGATACACAACCCTCTACGGCGACCTCGCCGGTTACTTCGCCAACCTCGCAGATCTCTGGAAAGGCGAAGTATACGATCTGGCTCGCTATCTTAACGCCGAGGTCTACGGCAGCGCAGTTGTGCCTCCAGGTTCTATCGATTTGATCCCTTCTGCGGAGCTCAGTTCATCCCAGGACGTTGACAGCAACCAGGGCGACCCGCTCTGCTATCCTTACCACGATTGCCTCTTTCGAAGCTGGATTGAATGGTGGAACAGGACAACTCCCGAAGAAATACTGGAATGGTATGCCGACGGCATTCTCGAAGATAAAATCGGTTACACGGGGAAAGTAGAAGACCTCTTTCATGGAGTTGATGAATTTATAGAGGATCTTGAAAAATGGTGGAATGCTTACGAGGGTCTGGGATTGGCAAAGAGAATCCAGGCGCCCCCGGTGCTCGCAATCAAGAAAAGGGCGTTCGGCTTCGACCTGCGAGAGTCACAGCTTCCTTCATTCTATTCCTCCCGCTACCGGGAACTCAAGAAAACTCTACATTCATAAGGACTTACGCCGCTTGCTGCATTTTGAATGCCGGATATTGGGTGAGACACCATTTGAACGCAACAGAAGATTCGCAAGCAGCCGATTGATATCCGGGCAGGATTTGAAACTATTGCTGAACAAGCTCAGCATGGCCTGTCCAGCCATACTCATCTTCAGCTATAATAAAGAGGGTTCCAGTTCGTCCTTTGCGGCTTGTATAAGTCGCCGTGTTTCCGCTCGAACTTGAAATCGTTCCGAGCGATCCATCCGATGCGGACCAGGAATACGGGGCCGTGCCGCCGTCAACGGTGGCGGTAACCTTATGAGAAACATTTGTCGAAATGTTTCCCGTGGACAATGTCACAGTCAACGCATCGCCCTGAATTACTGTTGCAGTGGCAATCCAGTCCTTGGCGTCCGTTGCTCCAACAGCGTTTACGCCGCTCTTGCCGGACTGGGCAGGAGTGTAGGTTACCGTTCTGGCTGTGGTACTGGAAGCTGAAATACTGCCAAGCGAAGTATCGCTTACAGACCATACAAAAGGCGGTTCTCCGCCGTTAACCGTAAATACCGTGTGCCCGGCGCCGGCATCAAGTTCGACACTGGCAGGGCTTATCGAGAAATCAGCCGATCCAGAGGCTGCCGCGTCTTCATCATGGTTTACTCCGGAGTTATGCTCGCAACCTGCCAGGAAAACGGCAATGGCCGCAGCTATGAAACATGATACCAATACTCTGTTCACTACATCCCCCGCTGTATACAAACAAGCCTGATCAAAAACGGTAAAGCATTCCAACGCTTATTTCACGATCGCCGGAGCCGTAAAAAGCTCCTTCCAACAAAGTCAGCCAGTTGCCCGCAAACCTGAGATCCATCCCAAGCATCATGCCAAAGTCTCTGTTCTCCTTTACGTCGGAATCGCCGTATTCACCGTCTATGCTATTCAAAACAACCCCGCATTTTATGGCTGCGCCGTCCGGGTTATACTTGTGGAGCGCTACTTCATTTTTGGAACTTACCGCGTAATATACCAGTGGAACGATCGAAGCCTCAGTCCAGTCAAAATCCGAGTCCTCGAAATTTGACTGCATGCTTCTGAACATTCCTTTTACCTGGAACCCGATTTTCGACAGGTCGCCAAAGACAGGCGAATGTTCTATAACATATTCCAGAACATTAAAATCTGCGCCTACAGCCCATGCAACTCCCCGCTCCCCGTCCCTTTCAAGAAGCCCGTCGGTCTTACCGTATCCGCCCTGCAGGATTACAGCCAGGTAAGGCAATACAGCATAATCAAGTTCCGCAACCAGATAGCTGGCGTCCAGATTGGTCAACTCTTCGCCAACCAACACTTCACGTTCGTAGAAACCTGCAGAAACTCCAACAGACCATCCGTGAGCGTCCGTGCCGGTAAGCAAAGAATCGGGCGCTGCATGCATATCTTCTCCTTGCGCTGGAAAGAAAAAAACTCCCGACATAAATGCAGCTAATGCAAAAAAATATAAACGATACAACATCTCACCCTAATTGGACTTTAGTTCGTCAGCCCGTTCTCTCGCCTCGGCCGCTTCCTCAGCAGCATTTTCCGCCAATTCCGGCTCAGAACCCCTGTCGGGAGACAAGCTTTCTGCAGCGGCATCAAAGCTCTGTGCCGCCAATCTCAACGCCCCGGCGGCTTTGGCAACGGACTCCGCAGACTTTTCACTCGTTGTACTTTCACCTGCGCCTTCTGATTCCCGGGCTTTTGATTCCAGATCAGCGGCATTTGCCCAATTTTCCGCAGCTTTCAGAAAATTGCGTGACGATCCGAGGCGAAGCCGTCCTGCCTTCATTTCAGCTTTTCCTGCCTTTTTGTAATTGGTTTGGCTCTCGCTTTCATAAAGGACCTCTTTGCTTTTCAGCTTTTCAGCCCTCTCCATCAGGCTTGATGCCTTTCTTTCAAGGAATTCAGCGGACTGAACACGGCTACGCGCCGCATCCGTCCAGTCGGAGACAGAAAGCTGGGCCAGACCGGAACAAGGCAGACCAAGTCCAATCGCTGCCACTATTGATAAAATTTGTTTAAATTTCCTCATCATCATCTTCGTCATCTATCAAAATCTTATGCACGGCTCTCTTTGCTCTGTCAGCGCCCATCCGCCTGGCGCTCACATCCAAAACCTTCGTCATGACTTCTATACCTGTTATATTTAATATCCTATACCTGTTTGGTATGATTTTCAACCTTCAAAAGCAACAAAATTCGATTTACAATATCGGTTACTGCGCCGCCTCGAGATTTCACCAGGGCTGATGCCTGCCCGGAAAGTCTACTGCGCGTTTCACGTTCGTTAAAAAGCCGGAATATTTCTTTGTAAAGCTCTTCACTGTCTTTAACTACGACAAACGCACCGTTTTTTTTGAAATCCTCTGCAATTAAAGGAAAATTGCTTAGCCGCGGGCCGACAACAACCGGCTTTCCGAGCATTGCCGGTTCTATGAAATTCTGACCGCCTTCTTCAGTCAGGCTTTTACCCACAAAGACCACTGTGCCGACAGAATAGAAAGTAGTGAGTTCTCCGGTAGTATCCCCAAGAATTATATCCACATTGGAGGGATCATCTTCTTGCGCCATGGCAGTGCGACGCACCCATTTAAGTCCGCGCTCATTAATCTCTTTTTCAATCTCAGGGGCACGTTCAACATGCCGCGGAACAAGTATCAGAAGAAGATCATCAAACAAATCCTTCATGCGCTCATAACAGTCCATAAGCGCGGCTTCTTCGCCAGGCCAGGTGCTGCCCCCGACAAGTGTTTTGCGCTCTTTACCTGCGCCCCATCGGCGCAACTCATTTCCAAGGTCAATGGTATCCTCCTTCCCGGTTCCGGCCAGTAAATCATACTTACAGCTTCCCGTCACAGCCACCTGATCTCCCGATGCGCCAAGTTCAATAAATCTTTCACGATCACGCCGGTTCTGGGCGCAGATTAGATTGATTTTTTGAACTACAGGTTTGAAGAATACCTTGGCCAGGCGATATCCGCGAAAAGAAGAATCTGAAAGACGGGCATTTACTACTGCAACCCTGCTGCCTGACCCGGTTGCATATCGTACCATGTTCGGCCAGATTTCGCACTCAGTGAGGATAACCAGCATGGGACTAATCAATTTGACTGCTCTTTTCATAATGAACCACAGGTCCGAAGGAAAATAAAGAAGCGTGTCGGTTTCCTGAAGGCTTTTCTCAGCGATGGCATAGCCCGTGGATGTATTGGTAGTAAAAACAAGGTTGCACTTCGGCAACTCTTTTCTGAGCTTTTCCACAATCCGCAACGCCACGTAAACTTCACCCACGCTTACCGCGTGTACCCAGATGTTCCCCCCCCTCGACATGGCCCTTAGATCATCCTGCGAATAAATGGCCATGCGGGTGATAAATCTCCTGCCATATCCGCCTCTCCTGGACATCCTGAAAAACCAGTACGGCAACATGAGTATGTAGCCTGCAGTAAATATAACGTTATAAATAAACCACAAAATCATCTATTAGCTCCTGTTCACTGGTCATTAGCCTGATCTATTCATCAACTTCGTAATGAGAGTGGGCATGTTGCTTTAGATCAATGGCTTTGCGCAGATAGCCGGGTGAAGGCGCATAGATATGCGTCAAGATCGGCTGGCCGGCAAAGTCTTTGAGATTAAGTGACATGCACACTCGTAATAGATTTTTATGAATAGATCAGGTTAGCCTGCGCCTCTCTTTCCTCTCAACCAATGACCAATGACTTCCCTCAGCCTACGGCTTTCACGCCCTCGGGTGGGAATCGTCATACACTTTCTTGAGCCGTTCGACGGTAATATGCGTATAAATCTGTGTTGTCGATAAACTTGCGTGCCCAAGCAGTTCCTGAACGCTTCTAAGATCTGCGCCACGGTCCAGCATATGCGTGGCAAAAGAATGCCTCAGGACATGAGGCGACATCCTCGAATCCAGTTGGGAATGGGCAAGATACTTTTTCATGATTCTTTCGACCGATCGACTGGTGAGTTGTCCGCCTTTCAGGTTTCTGAAAACGGGCTGTGAATTTCCCGGCGAAGACCTTCCCCATATATCCTCGGTCTTAGCGGTCATTTTCTTTAAAGCCTCGTAAGCCGGCCTGCCTAATGGCGCCATGCGTTCTTTCTTCCCCTTTCCGCGAATCAGTACCACTTCTGACAAAAAATCTATATCAGCCATTTTCATCCCGGCAAGCTCGCTCACCCGCGCCCCCGTGCTGTACAATGTTTCCAAAGCCGCGGCATCCCGCAAAAATAAGTACTCTTTTTCCGGTGATATGTCCCGTACTGTCTTTTTCAGATTCAACATGACATCGATCGGAGCCTGCACCAGGCGTTCAACCTCTTCTACAGACAGGATATTCGGCAGATCAGATTTCTTTTTCGGCCCCCTTAATCCCGCAAAAGGATTCCCGGTTACATAGTTCTCGCGGACAAGAAATCTGTAAAATGCCCGCATGCTGGCCAGCTTTCTTCGCGTGGTAGCCGGTGAACATCCGTTTTTTTGAAACTCTACAAGAAATCTGCGCGCATCAAACTTATCAACATCCTGCCAGGAGTAGTTCCCGGCCAATCCGCCGGAATTCATAAAAGCCTCAAACTGAAGCACGTCCTCAAGATAGGCTCCAACAGTATGTTCAGAAGCGTTTTTCTCGTTCTCAAGGTACTTTTTAAAAAACTCCAGAGGTTTTTGAGTCTCGCGTGCCATTGTATCCCGGCCACTATGACGAAGCCCGGTCTTCATTTTGTTTCTCTGAACCAGAATCCGGTTTCTGCTGCTGTTGGCTGTAGCGTTTTGCCATTTTCTTAAGTGCAGCGCGCTGGCGCTCTGAAAGACCGCCCCGCTCTTTAAATTGTTTTTCCAGGGACTCGTAAAACTTTTTATCGTCAAACGTTCGCTTTCCGCGTTTAACCGGATCGCGCCACTCAGTAACGGAGGAAAGTTGCCTTATGAGTTCTTCCGACTCTTTCCTGGCAGCCAGGTCAGCTTCACTGATGCCAAAATCAACTTTAACTTGTTCGAAATTATCAATCTGGTCTGAATGTCCGATAACAGTTTTGTCCAGGGCGCCTTTCTGCGCGTTGGAGAGACCTCTTCCCGAATCTACACGTTCCTTCAATGAACCGATAAACTCCCGTGTTTTTTCGTCCATCCGCACTTTTTGCAGCAGTTCAAGTTTCCTGATTGTCAGTGGATCAGGTTTGCTTTCAGCGGTTGCCTCAAGCTTCTCCCTGATGCCCTGCCGGTCAGCAATTTTGACTATGCCGGGAACCTGTTCACGATACTTCCAGGCAATCTTCATAAGCGTTTCAAACTGCCTTTTTGAAATAGGCTTTTCCGCTTTTTCAAGCTGGGTCCGGATAGACTCAACGAATTTCCTGTCATCGTAGACCCGCTTGCCGCTCTTTGACGGAGGAACCCATTCTTTTACCCCATCAAGCAGATTGAGCAGTTCTTTGACTGCACCTTCATCAGCCACGGGCATCTTTACATGAGACAGCCATTCTTCAAACTTAGAGTAGAAATCATCCAGCATCTTATCCCACGCTATATTCCCCTCCTCAACGCGGTCCAGCGATTTCTCCATGTCGGCAGTGAACCCCACGGCAAAAAGATCGTCAAGATTCGCGACAAGCAAGTCCGATACGCGTCGACCCAGTTCGGTGGGGGCGAGCGTTCTTTTTTGAAGAGTCGCATATTGACGATTATGAAGCGTGGATATGATCTGCGCATACGTGCTCGGACGCCCCACCCCGTTTCGTTCAAGCGCCCTGACCAGGGAAGCTTCCGAATAACGGTTAGGTGGCTGAGTCTCTTTCTTTTCACTTTTCAGTTCAATACATTCCAGCGGCTCTCCATCATTTAAATCCGGCAGAAACTCCTTTTTGTCTTCAGGCGTTCCCTCAATCGGTCCGCTGATTTTTAGAAACCCGGTAAATTTAACTCTCGACGCAGACGCATCGAAAAGATATTCCGGTTCCTGCTCGCTTGCCCGGACGGCTTCTACTGTTATCGTTCTCTTCTCAATAATCGCAGGCTTCATCTGGCTTGCCACGAATCTTGACCAGATCAACGTATACAGCTTAAGCATGGAAGCATCCAACAAACTTTTAAGCTGATCCGGGACTCGGGAAACATCGGTCGGACGTATTGCTTCATGAGCCTGCTGCGCAGAAGCGCGGCTTTTGTAACGGTTGGGCTTCTCAGGCAGATATTCCATGCCAAGATTCGAGGCAATATAATCCCTGCAATCGTTGACGGCGTCTTTGGAAACCGATAACGAGTCGGTGCGCATATAAGTTATGAGTCCAATGGGGCCCTGTCCAAGATCAATTCCTTCATATAGCTTCTGGGCAACGGTCATGGTGCGTTTTGGCGAGAAACCGTACCTTGACGAGGCGGTCTGCTGCAGCGTGCTGGTCATAAAAGGCGGGGGAGCCTTTCTTCTGCTGTCCTTTACTTCTATCTGTTGCACCCGCATTGAACGCCTGGAAACCTCATCCTTGATACGGTTGGCGTCTTCTTTTGTCTTAATGTCCGGTTTCTTTCCGTCAATACGCGCCAGATGGACGGTAAAAGGGTCGAGAGGAACAACGAGTTTCCGGACTACCGCGTCAAGAAGCCAGTATTCCTGCGGCACAAAATCTTCGATCTGCTTCTCTCGTTCGCACAAGAGTCGCAAAGCCACGGACTGTACCCGCCCTGCGCTAAGCCCCCTTTGAATATGCCGCCACAGAATCGGGCTTACTTTGTATCCCACAATCCTGTCGAGTATCCGCCTTGCCTGCTGAGCATAAACACGGTTCATATCAATTTCGCCCGGATTCCTGAAAGCAGCCTTCACGGCAGCCGGCGTTATTTCATTGTACTGGACCCTGCGAAATTCAGGGCCTTTTCCGTTGCCGGACAAAACCTTTTTTAAATGCCATGCAATTGCTTCCCCTTCCCTGTCCGGGTCGGGCGCAAGATACACCGTCTGGCTGCTCTTAGCAGATTTCTTTAACTGCTGAACAGACTGCTTACGCCTGTTTACAACTACATACTCTGGTTCAAAACCATTCTTTATGTCCACACCCAGCCTCTGTTTAGGCAGATCACGAACATGTCCCATACATGATTTAACATCATACTCCTTGCCCAGGATTCGATTTATTGTCTTGGCTTTCGCCGGCGACTCCACAATTACCAGATTCTTAGCCATATTTCCCTCGTGTTTTTTTCTATTGCCTTTTCTCGACTGTTCTGCCCGGCAGCATTCTGATCATCTTCTTCATTTCCAGGGAAATAAGAAGCGAACTGACGGCCCCGGGATCAAGACTGGATTCCCTTATAAGCACATCAACTCCAACAGGCCCCGACTCCAGTAATCCGAGCAATAGTTTCTCTCTGTCATCAAGAACCGCTCGCGCAGTCGCCGGAAAGCAACCTGCATTGATTCCGAACAAATTGTCAAATTCATCAATAATGTCATCCGGTCTTGTTGCAACGCCCGCGCCATCCTTTATTAACAGGTTTGTTCCCTCGGAGGCAGGCGAATCAACTCTGCCGGGCACGGCATAAACCGTCCGTCCCTGTTCAAGCGCTTGTGTTGCAGTGATCAAGGCCCCGCTCCTCCTCCCGGCTTCGATAACCAGCACGACCCTTGATAAACCGCTGACAATCCTGTTTCTCATTGGAAAGGTAGTCTTATCGGGCCTCTTGGCAAGTGGAAATTCTGAGATCACTGCGCCGGACTCGAGAATTTTTTCGCACAACCCGCGATTGCGAGTCGGATATATATTCATGAAACCGCTGCCCATCACCGCCAGCGTTCGACCCCTTGCTTTCAATGCGGCTTCGTGAGCGACAGTGTCAATTCCTTCCGCCAGTCCGCTTACAACAGTAATCCCTGACTTGCACAACGTAAAGCTGAACCTTTCCGCTACTTCCCTGCCGTAGTGAGTAGGACGCCTGGTGCCGACTATGGCAACTGACTCAGCGTCCCTCGACTTGAATTCACCGCGCACGTACAACGCAAGAGGAGGGTCGTGAATATTGCGCAGAAAATCCGGATATTCGCTGTCAATGCGGGTAATAACGCGAATATCAAGGCTTTCGGCTTTGTCAAGTTCTTCTTCAAATGCAACGTCTGAGCGCTGTCGGCAGATTGCTGCGACGGTACGCCGACCAATGCCGCAGACCTTTTCCATTTCCCCTTCTTTTGCGTTAAATATAGCGCAATATGATCCCAGTTCAGATGCCAGGGTATCGGCAGTCACCGGCCCTACCTGCTCCATCATGTTCAAGGAAATCAGCGCTTCTCGTTCATCCATATCCGGAACTGCCTTTAACTATATCGAAGGCGGCTTTGGCAGTCCTTCCATAGATGCAATAGAACGTTGCAGGTATTCTTCCGGCAATGGATACGCGTCAAGCTTTCCATCCAGGTAAGCCTGGTAACCTGTAAGATCCATCAGCCCATGCCCGGACCAGTTCATGAGAATTGTCTTTTCCTTTCCCTCCTCCTTGGCGCGGTTAGCCTCGCGAATAGCCATTGCAATAGCATGCGATGTTTCAGGAGCGGGAATAAAGCCCTCTTTGTGCGCAAACAACAGCGCCGAATCATAACACTCAGTCTGCGGCAACCCATGAGCTTCAACCTGACCGAGCCGTACCAGGTGGCTGACCAGCGGAGCCATACCGTGATACCTCAACCCGCCCGCATGAATAGGGGGCGGAACGAATGTATGGCCCAGGCTGTGCATTGCCAGCAAAGGGGTCATCATCGCAACATCTCCGGAATCATATGAATAGGGCGCCCGAGTCAATGTAGGACAGGCCTCCGGCTCAGTCGCCACTATCCTCGTATCTTTGCCGCCGGCAAACTTGTCGCATATGAACGGAAACGTTATTCCCGCAAAATTTGACCCACCGCCTGCGCAACCTATGACCACGTCCGGATACTCGCCAAGCTTCTCAAACTGCTTCTTCGCCTCAAGACCGATAATGGTCTGATGCATCATAACATGATTCAACACGCTGCCCAGTGAATAACGCGTCTTTTCATCTTTTACAGCTTCTTCAATAGCTTCGCTTATTGCAATGCCAAGGCTGCCGGGAGTGTCCGGATCCTGCTCAAGAATCTTCCTGCCCGCCTCTGTCTGGTCACTGGGGCTTGCAACACATTCTGCGCCCCATGTCCTCATCATGATCTTACGGAATGGCTTCTGGTCAAAGCTGATCCGAACCATGTATACCTTGCATTCCAGTCCCATCAGCTTGGAGCCCATCGCCAAAGCGCTTCCCCACTGTCCAGCGCCTGTTTCGGTGGTCAGCTTCTTTATACCGAACTCGCGATTGTAGTACGCCTGCGCAACTGCTGTGTTGGGTTTATGACTTCCGGGAGGCGAGACTCCCTCATTCTTATAATAGATTTTTGCAGGTGTGCCCAGATACTCTTCCAGTCTCCTTGCCCTGTACAGTGGAGAAGGACGCCATAGCTTCAGGACTCCCAGGATTTCCTCAGGTATATCGATCCATCTCTCTGTGCTCATCTCCTGCTCAATGAGATTCATCGGAAAAACCTGAGCAAGGTCGTCGGGACCTATAGGATTGCCGTCCTTGCCCAGCGGCGGTGGAAGCGGCTTCGGGAGATCAGCCTGAATATTGTACCATTGCTTTGGCATCTCCTCATCGGACAACGTTACTTTAATCTGTTTGCTCATAAATGAATTCCTCCCCTGATCAAACACAAAAAAAACAAGTAGAGAATAGAGCATAATCCCGCGCAACCGTCAACAATGTAACAACAACCTGCTTTTTAGTTGCAATTCAAACCTTCTCTTATATTGTTAAGGGCTACTAACACAAGGAGATTATCAATGCTGCAGACGTTGCACTGGGAACCGAAAGATACCTCCGAAGAACTACACAGTATTCTGGAAACACTCGGCAAGAATTATCCTCTCAACAGCACAGACTCAACCGATGCCATTAGACTTGCGTTCGACAAACAAAACGGTTCCAAAGCCCTGGTTATAAGAAAGACAAATGATGTGGCAGAAATTCATTATTCTGCACCCAACCACGCTGCACGCGCAATCGGCGCTCTTCTGGCAGGCTTGCCCGAAAGTGGCGACGAGTTGAGTGAGGAAGATAACTTTGATGTGCTTGGAATTATGCTCGATTGCTCACGAAATGCGGTAATGTCCGTTCAACATTTCAAAAAATGGCTGCGCAACCTCGCGCTGCTGGGCTTCAATACCGCCATGCTTTACACCGAAGACACATATGTTCTGCCCGGTGAAACTCTCTTTGGTCATATGCGGGGAGCCTATACGGAAGAAGAGCTTCGCGACATTGATGCATACGCGGCGAAACTGGGCATCGAAATGATCGGCTGCATTCAGACTCTCGGACACATGGAACAGGTGCTCAAATGGCCTTCTTACAAGGAAACGAAAGACACCGGCAGCGTACTTCTGTGCGGCAGCGAGAAAACCTATGAACTCATAGAGAGGATGGTCAGCCACTTTAAAAAGGTCTTCCGGAGCAACCGCATTCACATCGGAATGGACGAAGCCTGGGACCTCGGAAGAGGTAATTTTCTCGACATAAACGGATACCAGCGCAATTTTGACATTTTCAACAATCATCTCAAAAAAGTAGTTGAAATCGTAAACAAACACGAACTGCAGCCAATGATCTGGTCGGACATGTATTTTCGCATGGGAAGCGAATCAAACAACTACTACGATGAGAATTGCAACATACCGGACGAAATCAGCAAAGATATTCCCGAAGAAGTAAGCTTTGTCTACTGGGATTACTACCACGAGGAAAAAGACTTCTACTCAGAATGGATCCGTCGGCATAAGGAACTGGGAAAGATGCCTGTAATGGCCTCAGGTGTCTGGACGTGGGCCGGTCCATGGTACTGGCACCTGAAAACAACAAAAACTGCGCTCCCCTGCATCGAAAGCTGCGAAAAATCAGGAGTCCGCGAACTTATCTTCACTATGTGGGGCGATGACGGAGGATACTGCGACTTTGATTCGGCAACCGCAGGTCTGGCCATGACAGCCGAGCGCGCGTTTAACTCGTCAATCAACGAATCGGTTCTGAAAAAAAGGTTCAATCGTCTGTTCAACAGCGATTTCGACACCATTACGCTGGCCTCAGAGATGAACAACGGCTTGAATCCTGCTGCCATTATATGGGACGATCCCATGCTCGGACTTTATCTGGATACCATAGACAACGATAGTCTGGAACAGGCGATAGAAACTTTTACAGAACTCAACGGGAAACTTGCTGATCGGGACATTCCCGATGGCGCAGGCTCCATTTCTCACGCATTCTTTCTGACGCGCTCGATTCTGGAAAAAATCACACTGCAGCAGGCCATGCTCGAAGCATACCGAAACAAAGACAAAGAAAAGCTCAAAGAGTTGGCGGCTCATATTTTCCAGATGGAGGAGCATATGGCCGAACTCGAAGAGTCATTTCGCCGGCAATGGATGAAGCGAAACAAGCCGTTTGGATTTGAGTCACTCCAGATAAGACTCTCGGGCTGCAAAATCCGTCTTCACGAAACCGCGCGCCGCATAAACGAATACATCGATGGCAAAAACAATGCTATACCAGAACTTGACGAACGTCTCAGTAAAGACATCAGCAAGATCCGGGGTAAAAGATACTACCAGCTTGCTACGGCCTCATCTATACTGTAAAGCTTATTGCCTTGAAAATTTAAAGGTTCGGATCTGAAACGGCTTGAGGTTGAAACTGATCTTTCCATCGCGGAAAGACACCTTTTTTTCAGGATGCTCCATCAGATCAACCTCTTGAACCTTTCTGAAAGGCAGACTCGTCCTCAGAACCCTCCTGCCCCGGCATCCATGCGCCTCGTACAGCCTGACTATGACTGCATTATCATCCTCAGCCTTTTTTACAGCGTCAATAACCACATTGTTACCCGTCACTTCAAACCACGAATCGCGCGGCGGCTTCTTTCCTCTAGATGACAGGACGTGTAACGCCTGCAGTGGTGAATTCAGGCCGTGCCCGGCCTGCAAGACTCCATTGGTGTAGTCGCCCTGATGCGGATAAATAGAATATGTAAAGCGATGTGTTTTGTTTACATCAGCTTGAGTATCGGGATTCTTTGGAGATCTCAATAGAGAAAGACTCATAACGCCGTCATGAATATCATGTCCATACTTGCAGTCATTAAGCAACGCGACGCCGTAATCAGCCTCGGATAGATCAGCCCAACGTTGTGCGGCAACCTCGAACTGAGCCAGATCGAAAACAGTGTTTGAATGAGTAGGCCGCTCCAGGTTCCCGTACTGAACCTCGTATCTGGCTTTGTCTGATCGAATTTCCACTGGAAATGCCGTCTTGAGAAGTACGTCCTTTTCATCACCCCAGTGCACGGTTGTCTCAAAATCAAGTTGTCTACTTCCTGCATACAGAATGATATCCTGGCTGACAGTAGAGTGGCTGATCTCACGTTTCACACGCAGAACAGCCCGGACTGGTCCGTTTTCAATCGGTTCAACCGAAATAAGCGCGCCATCACTCTCCAGCGGTTTTTCCTTATAAAAAACATCAATATCCCATGCGTCCCAATGTGCCGGTTTGTCCTCGAAAAGAACAAACATGTTACCGGTCTTCCGTTTGGGAAGAATTTCCCTGTCAGCAACCTTGTCCCTTATCGAAACTATTCTTGCCCTTTTATCCAAGCTCACGCACAAGGAATCATTCTCCAGTTTCTGCTTTTTGACCGTAAGCCGGTTCTCGACAAAATTGCCCCCCTCGCGCACATGACAGAGAGTATACCCCATAGACGGAACCTTTGCCTTGAAGCGCAGCATACCGTCATTGCACAACTGCGCTTGCCGAACCGAACCGTCAGGAAACTCCGCCGAATAGTCCCTGTCGCGTCTCAGGTCCCGAATTTTTACACTCACCACGTCCTCACGCTCCCAGCCAAGTGTATTGCAAACAAAAACAGCCCGCCCATCACCCTTCGAATCGACGCCGCGCGCAAATTTGACAATAGCTTCACTATGTATTTTTTCAGTTTCAGACAAAATGCGCTCGTAATCAGAATCAGAGTCCTCGTAAACTTCACGTATTGAACTGCCCGGTATAATGTCATGAAATTGATTAAGGAGCAGAGTCTTCCAGGCGGCATTAAGCCTCTTAGCCGGATAGGATTCACCCGCAACACAGTTCACCGAAGATATCAGCTCTGTATCTCGCAGCAGAAGTTCCGACTTTCTGTTGTTTTTTTTGTTGGCCGCCTGGGTTGTCAACGTGCCTCTGTGAAGTTCCAGGTAAAGCTCTCCTACCCATTTTTTAAAGGAATCCGACTCCTTCTCAAGCGTTCGGAAAAAATCGTTTGGCGCCATTGGTCGCGCCTTCGGCAGACCTTCGATGTCGCCATAACGTTTCAGCCGCTCCATCATCTCCATTGTAGGCCCGCCGCCGCCATCTCCGTGACCAAGCGGGAGCAATTGAATACTGCTCCGGTCCTTTTCCATGTACCGACTTTCGGCATTCTTGAGCTCTTCCGCTGAAAGACAGCCGTTATAGGTGTCAACCGGCGGAAAATGAGTCAGAACCCTGCTGCCGTCAATCCCCTCCCACCAGAAACTGTGATACGGGAACCGGGTAAACTGATTCCATGACATCTTCTGGGTCATAAAATAATCAATCCCGCTTCGCTTCAGAATCTGGGGCAAGGCCGCCGAATAGCCGAAAACATCAGGAAGCCACAGGCAACGGCACCGATGCCCGAACTCTTTCTCGAAAAAACGCGTTCCAAAAAGCAGCTGGCGCACCATGCTCTCACCCGAAATCAGATTGCAGTCGGCTTCCACCCACATGCCGCCAACGGGAACCCACCTTCCGGCCTTTACCTGCCTGCAGATTCTGGAATATAAATCCGGATACTTCTTTTTAGTGTATTCATAAAGCTGTGGCTGACTCTGGCAGAATATGAAATCCGGATATCGATCCATATAAGCAAGAACATTGGAGAAGGTTCGCCCGCATTTTCTGACCGTTTCTCGAAGCGGCCATTTCCAGGCCACATCAATATGAGCATGACCCACGCAGGCAACCGTCTGAGCCGAAGCATTCGCGGGACGGGAAAGTAGCCCCGCAACACCCCTTCTCACCTTTCTCGCAGATGCAGCCAGAGCCCTGTCATCACTGGCCGAATAATCAAACAGATCAACAGCCTTGTTCATCTCAAACCTGATACGCGCCGCCCTTGTGTCATTCTGATCAAGAACCTCAAGAAGTTCCAGCAACGCCTTGAGATCATGGTAGCAGTCCCAGACATCCCTGTTTACTGCCGCAAGCTCAGGAACTCCCGCGGTGCGCCCTCTGAAATTTCCAAAAGGCCCGTTTGCCCCGGCTTCAATAAACAGTTCCAGCTTTTCACCTGCTCTGGCCTTCCTGATGATGGGCTGCTCCCTATGATGACGATCGAGTGAGCCGAGCATATTTGATCCGTCAAAAATAATGCATTCTCCACCATTGTCAAAAATCAGGAAAAGCTCCTTTCCGTCAAATTCATCGGGAACAACAATCCGCAGCCTGAACCAACCGGTCCCCCAGATCCTGCCCCATCTTCGACCGGGCCTGACCGTCCGGAATTTCAGCCCTCGGGCCTGCTCAGGCGTCAAATGATCCATAGTTTCAGCCAGCGCAATATCCGTAATAGAAACTTTCGATCTTGAAATATTTTTGCCTATTTCCTCCACTCTCTTCCGCAACTTTTTCAAATAAAGAAAATCCACCCGTCCAATGTCTTCCCTGGACATCCATTAATCTCCTTGTCAAAAACTTTCGCCCCGCTCCTTAACCTGATACTTGTTCCCGATTACCGGCAGTTGATTCTCAGCCCTGTCATTCGGATTCTTTCAGGACTGTCTACGTCAAGTTCCACATCTTCCTGAGCCCTGCCTGACGACGAAAGCTCGACCTTGTTCTGCCGCTGCTTTCCGTCAACCTGATAGACCCATTCTGCATCAACAGTAGAATCAGAGATATCTTGAGCATCAACCCAGAGGTTGTTCCCGCCCGGAACAAGCCGGGGCTGAGTATCCATATTGTGTTGAAAACGCACAGTCACATCCAGCGCCTGAAGAGCCACGTTGACATCTCTGCTGTGACTGTACATATCTATTCGCAACCAGAACTCCCTCAATCCCTGGACGCTGGCACGCCCTTCTTTCCATTCTTTCTGGCCGTTCACTATCGCGCCCCAATGGGGACCGTGCGATTTCATATCCAGTGGCCAGACAGTGCGCCGGTCATCGGCGCTCACTGCAAAGCCGCAATAATCTCCTCCCTCACCGACAATGTCATAGTCGAGCATCAGTGAACTGACAAGGTAAGGCAGTTTGAAATGATACCATACCTCCAGGAAATCATGAGGTCCCTTCGGTTTGAGGGCGCCGTTTTCAAAACAGGCATTGCTCGCCCATGCACAGGCATCGGCGCCCTGAAGCAGCGGCTTCCAGCGCAAGCCGCCTGAGCCGTGCCACCGCACAGGCAGCCCTTCATTCCGGCTATGCGTGTCACCCGAAGGCCATCGGTAATTCGACCAATAGGGTTCATGCTCAGGATACAAGATCTCCCCTGTGCGGCTCAAAGCGGGAATATCCCCATGCATCCCGTTGGGGAAACCGTCAACAGGCAGTTCTCCTATCTCAGGGTGCCGTGTAAAAAGAGCCTTGTCAGGCGCCTCGGGAAGCCAGGCCAGACTAACCTGTTGTCCTTTCTTCAAATCCCAACCCAAACTGCCTCCGAAAAGCGGCTGTTCAATAAAAAGCTGATCGGAAAGCTGGTGACGGTGCGCAAGATGCGCCCTGTCCAGGTGTGTGCCCAGGGGCTCTGCATGTCCGGGTCTTGGATTCTGAACCAGTTGCGGTTTAGCCGCCAGCTCTGCGCAACTTGCGACTTCGTCATTTTCGTTCAAAAAGTACCAGCCTCCGAAAGGATCAAAAGCATGCCATTGCTCTTTTCCGTCATCACCCTTATACCAGACCTCGTAAAATGTATGACCCATCTTGTGAGCAGACACCCGTCGAGCCTTCAAACCGGCCTGGCAAAGCGCTTCGGTTGCAATCCAGCCCCAGAAAGTGCACTCGCCGTCTCCCCAGCTTGTAAAATTAACCAGCGGATCAAAATACCTTGAGTATGCTCCTGATCCGTCGTTGTGCACCGGGTTGGGACCGCCTCTGCGCATGCACATTATAATCCAGAAATAGAAGGCCATCGCTTTTTCTTTATCGCTCTTTGCTTCTGAAAGCCTGAAACAGTCTTCCGCAAATTCCTTCATTGATCTGTTTGATGGCCAGGCCGTATTCCCGACCCACACGTTCGCGGCATCCGCAGCCTTATTCTGAGTAGCTGACACGATACAACTCCTTTCAGTTCAAGTTTATCACTTTGATTCCAGCTATTTTTACTGGGAATACCACAGAAAGCAATGGCATTTGTAATGATTCCGCATTGATTTCCTGTTATCTGCTCTGAAGATCAAGCAACAGATATCCAGATATCCAGGTTAGCCCGGAATGGCGCTTAGATAACGCTGTTTGGGATTGAATTTGACGATGGGCATTGAAAATCCTTGTCACACACTCACACACAGGACGCGCGGTGAAACTATACGCTTTGAAAAGGGCTTAACTAAGCGCCATTCCGGGCTAGCGCCATGCAATGATGCCATGCGTTCTGAATTCGGGACATTTTTAAAAATGTCTTCCTTTATTCTGTTGATCCGGTTAACCTTATTCAGGACAAATCTTGGTAAAGTCTCAGGCGTTAAATTTTGAACGATGTCCATTAATCTAAAACACCTGCAATGAGAAGGGCTTTCAGTATGAATACAACTCGACAACCTAATATATTGTTTATATTCAGCGACCAGCAACGATGGGATTCTTGCGGATGCTATGGCCAGCCCCTGAATACAACACCAAACCTCGACCGGATGGCAGAAGAAGGAGTATGCTTCGAAAATGCATTCACCTGCCAGCCCGTATGCGGCCCTGCTCGCTCATGCCTCCAGACCGGTAAATACGCTGCCGAAGTGGGCTGCCACACTAATAACCGACTGCTCCCCCTCGATCATAAGACCATAGCACACCACTTGTCGGAACACGGCTACGACACGGCCTATATCGGTAAATGGCACCTCGCATCGTGCGGCCCGAGAAACGGGCCGGACAGTTTCAGGCAGCGCCCGGTGCCAATCGACAGGAGGGGCGGATACGACTACTGGTTGGCCTCAGATTGTCTCGAATTTACCTCTCACAGCTACGACGGGCACATGTTCGACAATAACGGAAACATGCGGGTATTCCCAGAGGATCGCTACAGGGCCGACGCACAGACCGACTGGGTAATAGAGTATCTGCAGGACAGAAAAGAAAGCAGTCAGCCTTTCTTCCTTTTTGTCTCTTACATAGAACCGCATCACCAGAACGACCATAATCATTACGAAGGGCCGAAAGGTTCTAAAGAGATGTTCAAGAACTTCACTGTGCCAGGCGACCTTGTCGATACAGACGGGGACTGGGAAAATGAGTACCCGGATTATCTAGGGTGCGTCCATAGCCTGGACACAAATCTCGGACGGATACAGGATTCAGTCGAAGAACTCGGGCTCAGCGAAAACACCCTGATCATCTATACAAGCGACCATGGTTCTCACTTTCGCACGCGCAATAGAGAATACAAAAGATCCTGCCATGACGGGTGCGTTCGTATTCCGCTTGTCATAAACGGGCCGGGCTTCAAAGGAGGAAAGCGTCAGACAGAAATCGCAAGCCTCATCGACCTGCCGCCAACACTGCTTGACGCAGCAGGTATCCATCCGCAGGAGCACATTACCATCTACAACTCCATGAGAGGCAGACGCCTGCAGGAACTGTCAGACACCTGCCCTTCAGATTGGCCGAAAGAGGCATTCATCCAGATAAGCGAAAGCCATTGCGGGCGTGCGATCAGGACCCATAAGTGGAAATACAGCGTCCGTGCTCCTGATAAATCAGGGAACGAACCGTCAAGCGAAGTTTACGAAGAAGACTTTCTATATGACCTCGAAGCGGATCCTCATGAACGGAACAACCTCGCTGCCGATCCTGCATATGAAGAAATAAGGAAAGATCTTTCGATGCGACTCAGGCAGCGCATGATTGAGGCCAACGAAAAAGAGCCCGAAATAAGACCGAAAAACTCAGCCGGAAAATAGAATTCCCGGAAAATGCTTTGAAACTGGAGCACAACAAGCTCACCCGCTTCCCAGCGCTTCGGAAACATAGTCGCATTGTTCCTCGGAATGATATGAACTTCGGACAAGCGGAGCGGAAACAACAACCTTGCACCCGCTATCCAATCCCTTTTTCCTGAAAACATCAAAAACTTCCGGCTCCACATATCTGTCCACAGGAAGATGCTGACTGGTAGGCTGCAGATACTGACCTATGTATAAAATCTGACAACCGGTTCCGGCTGCATCATCAATCAAGCTATAAATCTCTTCGTCAGTCTCGCCAAGCCCAACCATGATTCCGGTCTTTGTTATCATCCCTTTTTCCGCCGACCGCTTGAGTATTTTCAAGGATTGATCATAGTCGGCTTGAGGGCGCGCAACATCATACATTCTCCTCACCGTCTCAAGATTGTGCCCGAAAACTTCCGGTTGCTGCGCGGCAACAATTTCAAAAGCCGCCAGGCTTCCGTTGAAATCAGGCACAAGAACCTCTACCCGGATTGATGGATTCTTCTCTCGGATACGGCGAATTGAATCAGCCCAGATTCCTGCGCCTCCGTCCGGAAGGTCGTCGCGGGTAACAGAAGTAATCACAACCTCATTAAGACCCATTTTTGACACGGCATCGGCTACGCGCTCAGGTTCGCCAAGATCACAACCAAGCGGCTTGCCGGAACCCACATTACAGAAACGGCAAGATCGCGAACACGTGTCTCCAAGGATCATCAGGGTAGCCCTGCCATGATTCCAGCATTTGCCCATGTTAGGGCACATGGCTTCTTTACAGACGGTATGAAGGTTCCCGCTATCAACAATTCCTTTGAGCCTGGAAAAATTCTCGCCAGAAGGCAATCTGACTCTCAGCCACTTCGGTTTTCTCTTCATGTAAGACTTTCAAAAGGAGCTGTATTCATCAGCCTCTTCTCCCGATTCAGAATCAGCCTTGCGATCTTTTCTTTTGAAAAGACCAGCAAAAAACCCACCCACTCGCTTGAAGAATTTGCCCATCTTCTTCTTGAGCCCCGGACTTTTCAGCTTTTCCAGCCTGTGATACCCGGCAAGAACTTCCTCAGGGGTGAAATCCTTTCTATGGACGTTTTCCTCAAGTTCCATTTGTAACCTGTCAACTTCCGAATCTCGGTCGACATATTCAGCTTCAATACTGTGCCATCCAAGCTCTTTTGCAGCAGTCAACCTTCTGTACCCCGAAATAAGCTGGTTCTGGCGGGTCAACACAAGGGGACTCAACTGTCCTATCTCGTGCATACTTTTCTTTAACGAGTCTATATTGCCAGGCTCCTTGCGGATCCTGTCTTTCACCACAACTGAATCTACCGCCACCTGCATAACGATCTCCTGTTTTTCCGAGCTGACCAGCGCAGTATTATCATGAATAGATCAGGCTAAATCCCGAAATCAAAATACCGCGACGCATTATTATAACAGATATCCCTGACCATATTGCCGACCATTTCCATATCGTCGGGAATAAGCCCTCTTTTCAAGTCCTCACCAAGAATATTGCAGAGAATCCTGCGGAAATAATCATGCCTGGGATAACTCAAAAAAGATCTGCTGTCGGTAAGCATCCCGACAAAACGACTCAAGAGACCCATCTGAGAAAGACTTTCGATCTGACGTTCAATGCCGTCTTTCTGGTCCATAAACCACCAGCCGCTGCCGAACTGCATTTTGCCAGGCACTGAAGGATCCTGAAAGTTCCCTATCATCGTGGCAAGAACCGCATTGTCCCGGGGGTTCAAGTTATAGAGGATTGTTCTCGACAACCTGCCCGCAGAATCAAGCCGATCCAGGATTCGCGACAATGGTTCGGCTATCCTCTTGTCACTGATCGAATCAAAACCTGTGTCAGGACCAAGGCGGCGCGACATCCTCGTGTTATTCTGCCGCATGGCGCCCATGTGATACTGCTGCGCCCAGCCTTTCTCGGCATTCATCAAGCAAAGTTCATAAAGCATTGCAGAAGCAAACTTTCGAGCGTCTCCATCGGATACATTTCTGCCGGATCGCAAAGTGTCAAATATTTTTTCAATTTCACCAGCGGTATATTGATCGGCGCACGGGGCCTCCATACCGTGATCAGAAAGGCGGCAACCGTTTTCGTGAAAATAGTCATGCCTTTTTCTCAACGCGTCAAGGTAGGCGTCAAACGTTGCAATATTAATGTTAGCCGATTTTTCAAGATCTTTGAGCCAGGCTACAAAAGCCGTGGGATTGCCAACGGCCATAGCCTTGTCAGGCCGCCAGGCCGGCAGAACCGCGACATCAAAAGATTCATCCTCTGCTATACTCCTGTGATATGCCAGATCGTCGGTCGGATTATCAGTTGTGCAGACAGCTACAACATTCGACTGCTTCATCAACCCGCGGGCACAGAAATTTTCATCCGCCAGCCGTTCATTGCAGGTATTCCAGATCTTTTCTTCCGTGGCCGGAGAAAGAAGATCGTCAATACCGAAATAACGTTTAAGTTCAAGATGTGTCCAGTGATACAAGGGATTGCGCAGAAGATAAGGCACAGTCTGCGCCCACTTGCTGAACTTTTCCCTGTCAGAAACGTTACCGGTTATCTGGTTTTCGTCTATACCGTTGCTGCGCATTGCGCGCCACTTGTAATGATCACCGTAAAGCCAGATCTGAGAAATATTCTCCCACCGCTTATTTTCAGCTATTTCCGAAGGTTTCAGATGACAATGGTAATCAATTATGGGCATATCTTCGGCATATTCATGATAAAGCTCCCGGGCCTTATCGTTCATAAGAAGGAAATCATCGCTTATAAAACTCATCTCACATCTTCCTTTTTCGCGCTGCTTCGCGTAATATTCAGCTTCTCAATCTGATTCCATGCCGAACAACGGCACCATGTGCCTGTCAAAAATGTTTTGCGTCACATTACGCGCAATGCTCTCTTCACACTCATCGAGAACGGCAAGATAATCCTTGCCCATTTCAGCAGCAACTTTATACGCCACGTGCAGCAACTGGCGGAAATCAGGATTATAGTCCTTGCAATCCTGATCATGCCGTAACGCCCTTGCGAACTCCTCGCCGTTCCAGCATCCCACATCTTCGAGATCCGGCAGATTTGACCGGTCAATATCAATAACAGGAGCGTACGGTATGCAAAGCTCTTCAAACCTTTTCAGGCTTTGAGCGTAGATCTGTTTAGCTACCGCAAGACCTCTTCCTTCATCCTCTGCAAGGCCAATCAACTCCTCCAGCCAGGTGGTGCCTGCTGTCTTAAGATGCAGCCCGGCGTCATGTTTCCTGAGCGCATTCTGCATTGTCCAGTAAATAGAGAACTTGTCGCTTCCCGAATGTACGCTTAGTTTCAGGTTTTCAGGCAGACCGAACTCTTTCACAGCATAAGAAATCACTGAAATGTCATTGTTAAATTCAGACGCAAAGACCTTGACATCCCCGACGTAATCAACGCCTTTATTGAAACGGCCGGTAAATTTCGGCGCTATCGTCTGAGTCGGAATCCCTTCCTGCGATATCGCGGCCAGAATAAAGAACATCTCAAGCGGAGTCTGAGCGACTTCAGCCTCATCCATGGAAACTTCCACGACAAAATTGTCCCTGCCTTTTCGATTCTCTATATGCCGGTATATCCTGCCAGCCTTTTTTACCGCCGCAAGAAACGTGGCGGCAATCTTCCTGATTTCGTCCTCGTTTACTGAAAACTGCTCACTGATGCCGGGTATTTCGAGATTGCCGGTGTATTTTCTGCAATAATTAACAAACCGATCAACATCTCCCCTGTCCGCGCGCTGCCCGATAGATTCGGCAACGTCCAGGGTGAAAAAATCGCTTGCGGTAATAAATAGATCAACATTCTCCAGACCTATATGGTCAGCATCTACGAAATACGCTCCATCCCATGACAATGCATCGGTAACACTATCGGCTTCGGATCGGACGGCAGCCGGACCTGTGCCGATAATTTCATGTTCCCTCTGTGATTTGTTCCAAACCGGGACTACAGACACACCTGCCTTCCGGGCATTTCGAAAAGCTTCAAGCTGAGCCTTGCCCTGCTTTCCAAACCTGTCCCCAACTCCGAACGTATACTTATCCAGTTTCATATTACCCTGAACCCTTTCTAAATTCTTCGTACAATTAAAGCACAATCATATACAGAACACAGTTTGCCTTCAATGACTTTCCTGAGCCGGCTCGTGCCAGCAAAAGGAAAGCATATGCCTTAACCCGCATTGATCACACTTTTTCGAGCAGAAACGGTTCAGAGTATTGGCAGTGTGGGTCGAAACCTTTCGACTGATTGTTTCCGTCCCCTTATCCCATCTTCGTCCCGATCATCATCCCGATCATCGTCGCTGCCATCCTCGTCCCGATCCTTGTCGTTCCCATCCTCGTCCCGATCCTTGTCTCGATCATTATCGACAAAGATCGGGACAATGATCGTGATAAGGATGAAGAGGATCAAGATCGGGCAAACCGGTTTTTGGTCTGCAATGGCTGTGCTATGGAACGTTTATGCCGGAGAAGTGTTAGATATGCGGGCTAATTAGATTGTTGATCGAAATGCTTCGAGTCATTACTCTCATGAAAATGAAAACAGGAAAACCAATCCCAAAAATTGTCAAACGCAACGGCGATATAGTGCCCTATGATCGATCCCGTATCACCGAGGCCATATATAAGGCAACCGAGGCCGCCGGCCGGCCGAGCCGCAAACTTGCCGCAGCGATAGCTGCCAGAGTTGAACGCGCTGTGCTAGACGCTTACGGGAACAATGCAATACCGACTGTTGAGGATATACAGGATGTGGTGGAGACCGTCCTGATGGAAAACCACCACACAAAAATAGCCCGCCGATACATCATCTACCGCCATAAACGCGCCATGGCCAGGGCGGCCGAGGACTATAAATTCCAGGTTACCGACTACGTTCCTTACAAGAAAATTTACGAGGTGCTGCGCTGGAACATGGAGCATGAATGCGACAGCGTCCAGTCGCTCAACAGACTTATCCAGCGCAAGCAGCTTTCCCAACTGGCAGCAGAAGCCGATGCGCGATACCAAAACGAAATCAATTTTGCTGCAGCCTCCATGCTCGAGCGAATCAACGACCTTCGCATAGTCATTGTGGCCGGGCCTTCTTCCTCGGGCAAAACCACTACCACCATAAAACTCAGCGAGCAACTCGCAAAGGCCGGGCTGAAACTGCGAACAATTAATGTAGACAACTACTTCTTCAATCTTGACAGGCATCCCAGGGATGAATTCGGAGATTACGATTACGAGACACCACATGCTCTGGATCTCGAACTTATCAACCAGCACCTCGTCAAGCTTCTTAACGGAGAGCTTGTTAAAACCCCTCACTACGACTTTAAAAAAGGCGTCAGAACCCTCGGTGTGCACAACATGAAACTGCGTAAAAACGAACTGCTTCTCATAGACAGCCTTCACGGCCTGTATGCAGCCATGACCAGAAGCGTTCCCGCAGGAAACAAATTTAAATTATATATTGAGACACTCGGTCAGTTCAGAGCCGCCGATGGATCCTTCATGCGATGGGCCGATAACAGATTACTTAGAAGAATGATAAGGGACAAAGACCATCGCAACTACAGGCCTATCCAGACGCTTACCCACTGGCATTATGTGCGAAAAAGCGAACTCAAACATATTATCCCGTTCATAAAGGATTCAGACTACATCGTTAACAGCGCCCTGCCCTACGAATTGCCTGTCCTTAAATTCAAACTGTTCCGGTACCTGGCAAGCGCCAGAGATAAATTCAAGGACAATCCAAAAAGGCTGGACGCACATATCCGCGCCAACAGAGTTTATGATCTGCTCCAGCCCCTGCGAGGTGTGCGCGACTACAGCTTCATTGCAGAGAAGTCGCTCCTGCGCGAATTCATCGGTGGAAGCAAATATAAATACTGATCACAACCGGTTACTTGCCTCCGGTAGCCTCTTCTACCGCACGCGTCGCGCCGGAATGCCGCATCCACCTCTTCTCAGACAAAAGCGCCACCATAATCGCAACTGCTGCAGCAATGTAGATCAGCCCCAGTAGAGCCATGACCAGTAACTTGACTTCTATTTCCCATGGCAGACAGATAAACAGCGCAACATGAATAAGAATTAGTCCTAGAAACAAAACCATGCCGCAGACAACAAGACCAACCAAAGCCATAACCCCAAGCCGTGCAGCTCGCACACCATGTAAATAAGCGGCGGCAGCCTTAATCTTACCAAGTCGCACAACCCGCATGCGTTCGCACTCAAAAACCTGCATAAAAAAAGAAAGTATAATCTCCCTTACCTTTGCCATCCACCGATGCATAATTTCATACGCCTTTCAGTTTACCCGTTGCATTAGACATTGAGGTTGTCAAAATCCCGAGTCCGCAATGCCTTTTAAGCACATGCCGTGAACACCACAGATATCCGCTTCCCCTCTCGAAACTGCCGGGCGCAGGGTTAGCGCTGATCTACTTGCGGCCCATAAGATATCCCAGCACCAGTGCGCCTACCGCGGCATACCCCATGGCTTTCCATGGTTGTTCATGCACGCACTGGTCAACATTCTGAGCAGACTCCCTGGCCTTATCCTCTCCTCTTTTTTCCAGTTGTTTTACCCGCTCAAAGCCACTATAGGCCTTGCTTTCGGCCTCTTTCTCCATCCCGGTGACAAGACTCTTCAAGTTTCCATATTTGTCTTTCATAAGCCGCTTAAGCTCGGCCTCCTCATCTTTTGCCGCTTCACTCAGAATATTCAGCGCATCTTTCATTTTTTCTTTGTTTTCCGCCGTGCTGGCCATGTCTACCTCCTATGTTCTTTTTTCCCTTGCATCAATTCGGGGTCTTATCCCCAAGCTCAAACTCAATAATGCAAGCGCCGGGCAAACTCCACAATAGGCGGTTCCCTTATGATCGGTGTCGTTATCTCTTAGCCCGCATTTCTCACACTCCTCCGGCATAAACGTTCCATAGCAGGCCAAAACCGGTTTGCCCGATCTTGATCCTCTTCATCCTTATCACGATCATTGTCCCGATCTTTGTCGATAATGATCGAGACAAGGATCGGGACGAGGATGGCAGCGATGATGATCGGGACGAAGATGGGATAAGGGGACGGAAACAATCAGTCGAACGGTTTTGCCCCATACTGCCAATACCCTGAACCGTTTCTGCTCGAAAAAGTGTGATCAATGCGGGCTAAAGTGGCATTTCTGATCAATAAGACCAGGGCAACGGTTTGTCAAAAACCGAAAATGTGAACCAGTAAAGATCTCAGCTTCTCGGCGGCCACTTCATAGGAAAAGAAGCGCCTGGCCAATTCATAATTAGTATCTGCCATCTTTCGACCGATTTCAGGATCTTCCAGAACACTTCGGGCTTTTTGAACCGTTTCTGCAGTCACGTAGTCTGTCATCTTTATAGTCTGAAATCCCTTCGGGTCTATGTCGGAATTGAAGACCGCGTAATCGTTAACCACCAGAGGTCGGCGATAATAAATGGCCTCCAGGAAAGCATTCCCAAAACCTTCCAGTAATGAAGGATATGTCACAAGGTCAGCCTGACGATAAAGGTCGGCAAGTGTGTAAATTTTGCTGCCATCAGCACGGCGTCCCCTTTCTGCGCCGACTATACTCGAACAGAAAACAGGTTCTACACCAAGAAGCTTTGAATAATCACGAACGCGCCTTGCATATTCATCGCCTTCGTCGCCGTAAGAATGCGATATAACAAGTTTTGCCGGCATCTTCAGCCGGTAAACAAGTTCAATGGAATGCTCAATGCCTTTTCGCTGCACTACCCTTGTGGGTTGCAGAATCAACTTCTCTCTCGAACCGATTCCCAGCGCCTCTCTGAGGTCGTCCGCATAATCATCGGCAGCGGGCGGAGGATTTGAATAGTCCATTACATTCGGAATAACCACCGCTGAAATACCCGTCCTGACACTTAACTGATTGTCCTGTGATGAGTTTATAACGGCATGTTGCACAAAAGGCGCGTGCGGGGGGAAGGACATGTTAAGATAGTCCCAACAAGCATTGCGAAGAAATCTCTTTCGTTCCCAGAAAAAATCATGATGGTGGGCAATGGCGGGAAATCCTGTTTCCATGATGTATTCGGTCAGAGCCAGGCCCAGCGGAAGGTTCAATGGAATCGTAAGCGCGTTCTCGGGAATCAGGAGATCAAGATCGAATTTCTGCACAAAT
Source organism: uncultured Victivallales bacterium (assembly GCA_964475205.1). Lineage (GTDB taxonomy): Bacteria > Verrucomicrobiota > Kiritimatiellia > UBA8416 > CAYSRM01 > CAYSRM01. The sequence goes on from CAYYVQ010000007.1 coordinate 71,533, forward strand.
GCCCGCAGATCCTCTTTAAGCTCCAGCTTCAACGCAGCAATTCGCGAGGTAGTGATCGCCGACCTCGTTCCGCAACCGAAACAGCCTTTATAAACATCTCTGATCTCAGGATGCGTAAAATGAAACCTCTCAGACGGCATCGAGCGCTCCGCAGGCGTGTCAAGTTCGCCGGCAAGGTAGTAACACTCGTGACCTTCCCTCGACAGAATCTGTGCCCACTTTGCAGTCTCTAACGACACCCCGTCAGTCCCAGCCAGCCTGGTCGAAACAAACCCTATCCTCAAATTTTTCATATGCACCTTCCCGAAACGTCCACCGATCGCAAATAGAAATGATTATATTATTCTAACCTGATCTATTCATCAACTTCGTAATGAGACCGCGCAGGTTGCTTTAGCCCGCAAAAATCCCGATCACCCCATAGTCTTTATTTTTTGCGACAAACACCTTGACGTATTATGATCTTATGATATGGTAACAGCAGTTTTCGAAAGGAACCGATATGAAACAAGAACTTATACCGCCACAAACCCTGGAATACGCAGCGGATTGCCTCAAGACCATAGCCCACCCTACCAGGCTGATGATTCTCGACCTTCTTCAACACGGGGAGTTTGCAGTCGGCGAAATCGCAAAGCGCTGCGGTATCTCTCAAAGCCATGCTTCGTCCCATCTAAGACTGATGCAGGCTCATCGGCTGGTTGAGCGCCAACAGAAAGGGAAAACAGTTTTTTATGAAGTTTCTGGAAAAGAAGTGCCGGGAATAATGAATTGCATACGCTCAACATGCGGGCTTAAACCCATAAGGAAAGGATAGAATAATGCGACTTGCGCTTACCAACTGGAGCATCAGGCATCCTTTTGCAACCCTGGCTGTTGTCGTGGCGCTGGTAATAACCTTTACCTCACAGTTTCCCAAAGTTACCTTCGACAATGATCCGGAAAATATGTTGAGTGAAACCGAACCCGTTCGCGTAAATCACAACAAGGTCAAAAAAGATTACGGACTTTACGATTTTGTCATCGCGGGGATAGTCAATAAAACTAATCCCCACGGGGTCTTCAACACAGGAACACTGCATCGAGTCTACCGCCTCACCGAGAGCCTGAAATCCCTTCAACAAAGTGAGACAAGCCTGCCAATGGTCACCGTTGCCGATAGAACCGGCAACAAGAACCAGGTCATCCTTAACCTTGAACCGGATAGTCTGTGGCAGAAAACGCTGAATCTGGCATTTCGACACAACCCGAACAACCTTTTTACAGAAGAAGGTGAGAGCGCCATTATCGATTCTGAAATAATTGCGCCCGGCACTGTTGATAATATAAAGCAGGCTGAACTGGGCGCTCTTCAAATGAAATACCTGATGGAAGAACCGCCAGCAACCACTGAACAGGCTTTAAAAATTCGTGAAGACACCCTGAACAACCCTCTATACAAGGGCACACTGGCCTCGGAGGATGGCCAGGCGCTTGTTGTGTACGTGCCCATAGTCGAGAAATCATACAGTCATAACGTTGCAGCTCTTATAAAGAGACTGACTTCAGACTGGCCGGAAAATGACCAACTGCTCATAACCGGGCTCCCGGTTGCGGAAGACACCTTCGGAGTCGAAATGCTGATCCAAATGGCAGTATCGGCCCCGCTTGCAGCAGTCGCAGTATTCATAATCCTTCTTCTCTTCTTCAAACGGATCACACTGATAATACCTCCCATGATCGTTGCCATAGTCAGCATCATAGTGACAATGGGGCTCCTTATCGGGTTAGGTCATGATGTGCATATAATGAGCTCCATGATAGCCATCTTTCTCATGCCTATCGCAGTTGCGGATTCTGTCCATATACTCAGTGAGTTCTTCGACACCTATCACATGTTCAACGACAAGAAGCGCACAATGCAACATGTCATCAGCCACCTGTTCCGCCCGATGCTCTATACCAGCCTTACGACGGCAGCCGGTTTCGCGTCCCTGGCTACGACACCTATACCGCCTGTGAAAATTTTCGGCCTCCATGTGGCATTCGGTGTTCTGCTTGCCTGGCTACTCACAATGACCTTCATACCGGCATATGTAATGCTGCTGGCGCCCGAAAAGAAACTGCTGATGCTCTGCCGGACGAATACAAAAAGCGGCGGAGTCAACCGCAATACATGGCTTAACCGTTTCCTTGAGAAACTCGGAGAATTCAGCTACGTCAGATGGAAATCCGTACTTGCCTTAACCATAGTGGTGATCGCTATCTCCGCATACGGTATCTCCCGGATCGAGGTCAACGACAATCCGGTAAAGTGGTTCACTCCAAAACACCCTATCCGAAAGGCTGACAGAATCCTAAACGATCATTTCGGAGGGACATATACGGCATATCTGACCCTGGAAGCCGCGCGTATAGACGCGGTAAATTGCAGGGAGAAAGCCCGAACCATAAAGCAGAGAGCGAAGGAGAGCTTCGAAGAAAAATATCCCGAAGCAACAGCGGCTTTCATTAAGGCCGTGAATGAGCAGGAAAAGAATTTCAACAAGCTCCGAACCAGCGATCTATCACACTGTTTTGTCAACCTGGTAAAGAAAGCAGAACAGATTGACAAAAAATATTTCGGCTCCTATAGCAGGATCACCGATCATATACTCTACATGGAAGCGGAGAACCTGAATTACACAAAGCTGCTGGAATCAATAAAGCAAATGCAGAATATCTCGGAAAAGGAAATCTCATCGGTAGAGACAATCCTCAAACCGCACAAGACACTGAAAGGCAACATGCTTATTGACGCTGCCCTCTCGGCTATGGACAAGCTCACCGAAGCGTCGTTTGAGGAGTTTGTCTATAAAATGGAGGCTGAGCTCTCCGCGCCTCTGTTTAAACAGCCGGAGATGCTTCGCTACGTAGAGCGGCTCCAGAACCATCTGCACAAGAATGATGTAGTAGGAAAAACATCCTCTGCCGTCGATGCCCTCAAAAAAGCCTCCTACGAGCTTCAGTACGTTCAGTCCGAAGGTATTCCCGCAACAAAAGCTCAGGAAATTGCGCAACGCAACCGAAAGAATTATTCCGTTCCCGATTCACCATCGGCAGTTGGCCAGGTGTTCACACAACTGGAAGGAATGAAACGCAAAGACGCTCTTTTCCATATGATAACTAAAGATTACTCGGAAGCCAACATATGGGTTCAACTGAAAAGCGGTGATAACATGGACATGGAGAAGGTCGTCAGTGATGTTGAAATCTTCCTGAACAACAATCCGGCCCCGGTCGAACTCGAACATCAGTGGGCCGGGCTGACATACCTTAACGTGGTCTGGCAGGATAAAATGGTAAAAGGGATGCTCAACGCGCTCTTCAGCAGCTTTGTGGTAGTCCTAATTATGATGATGCTGCTCTTCAGATCACCCCTATTCGGAGCTTTGTCAATGATCCCCCTGAGCGTCACCATCGCATTCATATACGGACTCATAGGTCTGATAGGCAAGAAATACGACATGCCGGTTGCGGTGCTGTCGTCCCTCACACTGGGATTGAGCGTGGACTTCGCGATTCACTTTATTGAAAGAGCCAGGGAAATACAGAAACGAACCGGATCATGGAAAAAGGCGAGCAAAGAAATGTTCAAGAAACCGGCGATGGCCATAAGCAGAAACGCAATAACCATATCAATAGGGTTCACTCCCCTGCTCTTTGCGCCGCTGGTTCCATACAAGACAGTTGGATTCTTCCTGGCCATGATTATGGCCGTCTCATGGATAGCTACTCTCTTTATTCTGCCTGCAATGATGACTATGCTGAAGAACAAACTGTTTAACCTGATCTATTCATCAACTTCGTAATGAGAGTGCGCAGGTTGCTTTAGATCAATGGCTTTGCGAAGATAGCCGGGTGAAGGCGTATGAACATACGTCAAGATCGGCTGGCCAGCAAAGTCGTTGAAATGAAGTGACATGCACACTCGTAATAGATTTTTATGAATAGATCAGGTTAAATCAACAGAAAGTGAAACTGTATAAATAAAGCCCGAAAACAAGAAAAGAGGAGGAAATGGAATGAAGACGATAACCCTGCTATTAGCCCTGGCATTAAGTGCAACAGCCACAGTATATGCTGCGGATGTTGACGAAATAATAAGCAAGTCGAACAAGGCAATGTATTACGCCGGGGACGACGGCCGTTCAGATGTGACTATGACTTTGACGGATAAAGACGGCAAAAAACGTATAAGGAAGTTTACAATTTTAAGAAAAGACCTCAAGGATCTCAACCAGAAGTTCTACGTATACTTCCACGAACCCGCTGATGTTCGCAAGATGGCCTACCTGGTCTGGAAGAATGCCGAATCGGAAGACGATCGCTGGCTGTGGCTCCCGGCGCTCAATCTGGTTAAACGCATCGCGCCAGGAGATAAACGTACCAGCTTTGTGGGGTCTGACTTTCTTTACGAAGACGTGTCCGGAAGATCACCCGATGAGGACAAACACAAGCTTGTTAAGGAAACAGAAGACCGATATATCATACAAAGCGTCCCTAAAAAACCGGGAAATGTCGAATTCTCCGAATACACTGTCGAGATCGACAAGAAAACCTATATTCCAATGAAAGCCGAATATCTCGACAAAAAAGGAAATCCCTACAGACGAATCGAAGCTCTGGAGATAAAGGATATCAACGGTTTTCCAACCGTGATTAAATCCAGGGCCAGCGATCTCGCGAGAAAAAGCCATACGGTCAACGAGTTTTCCGACATCAAGTACAACATCGGACTCAATGAGAGAATCTTTACTGAGCGTTTCCTGCGAAGACCACCTCGCGAAGTACAAAAATAGGAAAGAGGAAAGCTGCTATGAAGTCTGTCCTTAAAATGTTTGTGACATCCATGCTGTTTCTGTCAATCCAGGGAACAGCAGTTGCAGAGGGGGAAATATGGAAACCTACAGATTTGCATGGGTTTCTTGACTACCGCTCAGGCGCCAAATTCCAACCGGACCACTACACTGACGATATAACTCTTAACGAACTGAGACTACAACTTGAGATGAACAAAACATGGCATTACGCGACCATCCAGCTCAAGTCGGATTTCATTTATGACGACACAACAGGAGTTAATTCTCCCGACCTGGAAGAAGGAACCGGATGGATAGACCTGAGAGAAGCGTACATCCTGCTATATCCTTCAATGTACGCTGACATAAAGTTAGGACGCCAGGTCCTGACATGGGGCGCTGGAGACATGCTTTTTATAAATGATATTTTCCCGAAAGACTGGCAGTCATTCTTTATCGGCAGGGACGAAACTTACCTCAAAGCCCCATCAGACGCCCTTATGGTCAGTCTGTTTCCCGGTTTCGCAAATATCGACCTTGCGTATATGCCTCGATTCGATTCTTCCCGGTATGTCAGCGGCCGGCGCATCTCGCTCTGGAACCCGATGCAGGGTGACATAACCGGAGATTCCGCTGTTATCCGCCCTGTCGAAAATGATGAATGGTTCGGCGATGATGAGACCGCTGCCCGCATTTACAAAAACGTGGGAGGCACGGAGCTGGCAGCCTACGTATATTCCGGTTTCTGGAAGACTCCCCGCGGTTTTGATCCTGCAGTTCAGAAGGCGTTCTTCCCCGAACTCAATGTATACGGCGCATCTCTCCGCGGCACGGCGGCAGGAGGCGTAGTCTCACTGGAAGCAGGATATTACGATTCAACGGAAGATCGCGGAGGAGACGATCCCCTCGTGCCAAACAGCGAAATAAGAGCCCTTGCAGGTTACGAGCGGGAGCTTATAAAAAATTTCACTGCGGGAACGCAATGGTACATCGAGCATATGCTGGAATATGACGCTTATGAGGCAAACTCGCAGGGTCCGCTTGCGGACGAGGACAGGCATGTACTGACGCTCAGACTCACGGCAACAGCGCTCAGGGACGATCTCATAGTTTCGCTCTTCACATACTATTCGCCAACCGATGAAGATTACTATTCAAGACCGGTTGTCACATACAAAATCAGAGATAACCTGGAAGTCGGCGCAGGCGCTAATATCTTCGGAGGCAAACATGACCACACCTTCTTCGGTCAGTTCAAGGAAAACAGCAATTATTACGTATCAATCAAAAAAACCTTCTGACATCCCTCGTCCCGACTCTTCGAGGTCGGGACATCCCACTACTTTCCACCCTCTTCCCCCCTACACACAAATTACCGCATAATTCTATTGAAACGTTATGCAACAGAAACTAACCTGATTCCTGGAGGTTCGGTTATGAAGACAATCGCACTCTTGATAATAACTTTCGGCGGGTATCTTATTGCTTATCACACTTACGGCCGTTTCCTGGCACGCAAAATTTTCCGCCTGAATCCCGAAACTAAAACCCCGTCGGAAACACTTAAAGACGGCTTTGATTTCGTCCCGACCCGCAAAGGCATAATTTTCGGTCATCACTACACTTCGATAGCGGGAACAGGCCCCATAGTCGGACCGGCCATCGGAATCATCTGGGGATGGGGCCCGGCCCTCATCTGGATCTTCCTGGGCTCGATTTTCATGGGCGCTGTTCATGACATGAGCGCAGTCGTAATTTCCATGCGCAACCGCGGACTATCCATATCGGAGTGCGCTTCAGAGTATCTTGGACCAAGAGTCAAATACATTTTTTTTGCAATAGTTTTTATCCTTCTCATGATTGTAATAGCTGTATTCGGAATCGTCATTGCATCGATTTTCCAGATGTACCCGGAAGCGGTATTCCCGGTGTGGATGCAGATTCCAATCGCAATAACGCTTGGATGGAGCATCTACAAAAAAGGCTGGAACGTAAAACTACTCACCGCAGCGGCAGTTTTCCTGATGTATGTAACAATCGTCATGGGGAAACATGCTCCAGTTACGCTGCCGGATACCACGGGCATCCCGTCCACAGGCTTGTGGGTAATTATCCTGTTGGCTTATGCATTTGTTGCTTCAAGCCTTCCTGTTACAACGCTTCTGCAGCCTAGAGACTATATCAATGCATGGCAGCTTTTTATTGCAATGTTTATGCTTGTGGCAGGAGTAGTCGGCTCTGCGCTGTTCGGTGGTCTGGAAATTGTTGCTCCTGCTTATAACCCGCATGTGCAAGGCGCTCCTCCAATGCTTCCTTTCCTTTTCATCACAATCGCTTGCGGGGCAATTTCAGGCTTTCATGCGCTTGTCGGCTCAGGCACAACATCAAAACAGGTGGAAAAAGAACCTGATGCCCAGTTTGTCGGCTATGGATCCATGCTGCTGGAAGCGGCTTTGGCTACGCTTGTAATCATTGCCGTCGCCGCTGGAATAGGTATGGCATATGAAACGACCGACGGCATTCTAACGGGCAGCGCGGCATGGAATAAACATTACGCTTCATGGGCCGCCTCACGAGGCCTTGGAACCAAAATTACAGCAATGGTCGTGGGTTCGGCCAACATGATGGAAACCGTGGGCATCCCTAAAGAAATCGGCATTGTCCTGATAGGCGTTTTCATCGCTTCATTTGCGGGAACAACGCTGGATTCAGCCGCCAGAATCCAGCGGTATGTGGTCAGCGAGGTGGCTTCCGACCTTAATATAAAAATAATGACACGCCGATTTCCCGCAACAGCTTTTGCTGTGATTACCGCGGCATGGCTGGCATTTTCATCGGGCGCCACCGGAAAAGGGGCCTTGAAAATATGGCCCATGTTCGGAGCGGCCAATCAGCTTCTCGCCGCGCTAACGCTTATTGTGGCAACAGTGTTCCTGAAAAGAAGAACCCGTTACGGATGGCTTGTCGCGGGAGTCCCTGCGGTAGTTATGCTCGCGGTAACACTCTGGGCAGTCTTTTTAAACGAAATAAATTTCATAACAGGGCGCCAGTGGTCGCTTGCAGTAATAAACGCCTCAGTAATGGCGTTGTCTCTATGGATAGTGGTTGAAAGCATAGCAATGCTCAAATCCTCAAAATTAGCCACTCCCCAAAGGTAGGGCGAACTCTCCAAGTACGCCGTAACGGCAGACGCCTCTCCTTAAACTAAGTCTTCACGGTTCAAAATCGATCAGCTTGAGCTTGCCTCCCGCACCCTCAAATTGAACAACGAAATTCTTGAGAAAACTCATTCCAAGCAAACCGTCGGCATCATTTGACATGTTCGCATCAATAACAACCCCGGCAACATTTTCTGCCCCGGCCTCTCCAACCTGAACGGAACCAAGTGTGATCTGATCAGCCTGTGCTGTCTTGCCGTTGGCAAGAATTATATCCACTTCCGGGGCGTTTTCATGATCTACACCAGCCCTCCGCGCGAAGTCGGAAGTCAACAGGACAATGCTTGCGCCTGTATCAATCAGAAGCTTACCCGTTGCACGATCGTTTACCACGACTTTCACGAAAACCGATCCGTTCTTAATCTCCGTCCTGACCTCCGAACGATTGAATTCACCCAGGTACGATTCCGTCTTTTTACCGAGCTGATCCAGAAAATATTCATGCCTGGCAGTCATCTCGCGATTCTCCCATTCTTCGCGCTGCTTCTTGAAATGCGCACTGAAATCTATCAGTCTTGATATATATGACGTGATTCGATCGCTTCCTCCCCGAAAAGTCGCTTCAACCTTTTCGATCTCCAGACTTGCAGAAGTGATCTTCGCATTGATACTGTTGCACTTGCGGACAAGCTCATTATATCGACTGATATCCCGCTTGGGAGAAGCCCCGCCCAATAAACCGCTCTGCTTTTTCAATTCGTCCTTAAGTCTTTCTTTGCGCTTCTTGAGCGACTTAATCCGCCCGTCCAACTCTTTTGACTGTTTATGGGCACTGATTGCATTATCTCTCGATTCCAGGATAGATTCGAACCTGGATGCAAGTTCCTTCATTCCCGCCGGAACATACCTGCGGCTCAGAAAATATTCCTTTTCCCACCTCTCCTTGACCTGCTGGTTACTGCCTCCGTCATCTCTTTCCACACGTTCAATGCGGCTGGTCTTAATCCGTACCGAACCGACTCCGAATTCAAGCACGACTTCTTCATCGTTCTGCGATGTTATAACACCTTCAATTTTTCGACCGTTCTTCAAATGGATCGTGTCAGAAAGCGCTTCACAGCAGACAAGCAATGCAATACAGACCGGCAGAATAATCCTTGAGAGTTTGCACCTTACCATAA
>CAYYVQ010000008.1:0-78530 GCA_964475205.1 uncultured Victivallales bacterium
GATCTAAAGCAACCTGCGCACTCTCATTACGAAGTTGATGAATAGATCAGGCTAAAGCAACATGCCCGCTCTCATTACGAAGTTGATGAATAGATCAGGTTAAGTGGTTGTGTTGCTTTCCTTCTGAATAATCCAGGCTGGATTCACAACAAAGGGAACTTTGGTTTTTATTTACGCATTGATCTAAATTCAAACTTTTCAATGCTTCTACCCAAGTAGATACAATCTTCTCGTGCGTGTACTTTCTCTCAATAAAGCGGCGGGCATTTCTTCCAATTTGGACAGTTTTTTGGTGGTTTTTCAACAGATCAACCAATGTTGCCACCCACTCATCTATTCCATCTACAAGAAAGCCAGTTTCCCCATGTTTAATCAGGTTCAAATTATACCCGAATCGTGTTGCTACTGGACAAAGTCCCATAGCCATATAAGTTTTAACTTTATAGTTGCCCTTGCATTCGTCATAGGATGTTTTCTCTAAATTAGCTATACCAGCCAGCGCACCATCAAATGATCGCGATTCCTCAAGACGAAAGGGTTGCCACTCCCAGGGAATCGGGAAATCAAAATCAGGCTGTTCTTGGCCGCAGACAATCCGCACCTTGAACGGAACCTGCTCATAAACCCGCGTCAAAATGTCGGCCATCCCTGGCAGGCGAAACAGATTACCGCGCCCAGTCCACGCCAACACCGGGACTTCTCCGGAGAGAGGTGGACGCACCAGTCCAGTCCTTTCGGGGTCAATTGGCTCTTCCACTAAAATTACCCTTTTATTGGGATAAGCTTCTAAAATCCTATCTTTTAACTGTGGGGTAACAACCGCTACAACATCGGCCAATTTCAATCTTGAATGGGCACTAGGTCCATAATACGGAGAGGAAAGCCAATCATCCTGTATATGCCAGATATATACCCCGCCTCTTTTCTTTATCTTTTTTTCAAAGCTACAGCGCGTATCTGCCAAAACCTTCGTTAATCCGTTAATCCAAACCCAATCACCGTCATTAATAGAAAATCCAGCCTTCCACAAATGCAAGGGGGCAACGCAATAATCAAAAAATCGGCGTGACAATGGAAACCTGCGGCAAACAAAAAAACGATACAGCAAATCAGAGCCAAGGGGTTGTCGGTCAACTAAGAAACCGGCGTCGCGCAACACTTTTAAAACCATATCATTGAATTCATCTGGTACAGCCTGAGACTTTACGCCTGTGAATATTTTCAACATATAATCCACCAACCTGAATTCTTCATAAAAAAACATCCTCTCCCAATAGATTATAATTTAACCTGAAAAAAGCAGTTGGCCCGCAGCGAATCGCACAGATCATTCACAGCCAGCGTATTGCGCAAAAGCCTCAACGCACCTTGCGGGTGCGCCTGTGTTTTTGCGCAACACGCTGACAGCAAAGCAACTGCACGCTTCATCTGCGTTAAACTGCTCTTTCCAGGTTTAATGGATTGTACAGATTCCAATTCAAACAAAAGGCTACTCGTGATGAATGACGAAAACATAAACAGATGGGACTTGCACCCTACAGTCGAAGAAAATTCAAATCCGTATTTGATAAATCCACCACAGGCACCGATGGCGGTTTGCTTTTCTCGCGCAAAGCAATGCAGAAGAACGGCATAATCGACCGCACAGCACCGAAGCTTTCAGATAAAAGGCGATAAAACAAGCCTCATCCCCTATTACCCATAAAAATTCACAAAGATCCGTTTTTTGAAAAATTACTGTTTTTTTAATTTTTTTCTTATGCGATATCTCAAATTATAGTATTTGTTTGTCAGCATTCTGTCAAACGAAGCTGATTCCCTTCTCGGCATATCGGCAAACGGACTGTTCTCAGTTAAATAGTTGAATGCCATCATCATTGAATAATTAATTCGGTAACTGAGAAATTCCTGTTTGCACATTGTGGGGAGAGCACGGACACCCCTTCCTTTTATAGCGGAATTAACGAAGTGATAATTCTTATCCTTGCTATTCATGAATTTCTGACTTCCATCCATTGCCTGCATTTTATCTTTACAAGATTGCAACAATGATTCTTTGATTTTTGTACAGTATGCGTCGCAACCTAAATAGCGTAGAAGTTCAGCAATGATTCTTTCCGGATCGGCCAATAAGTCTTCATAACATACAGCAAACACCCTGTGGCCAGTCGCTTGTCGATCTTCCAACCAAGAGTATAAATAGGTACCCCAATGACCATATAGATTCCAATAACATTTAGAAAAAGTTTCAATATCGGGATATTTACCGGGTGATTGAGCATTTGTAAATTCCCAAAAAGATTATAAGACATCGAAGCCGTTCCTATAAATATATATTGCTTTTGAAAAATCATGATACTGCATATCATAATAATTTCTATGATCCTTGAGGAAAAGCGGGGAATCGTCACTAAGCAATATATTTGCTTTTGAAGAATCTGCATTCTTTCCAGGCGGCAATATATCATTTATTGTATCAAAGTTGACTTGATAACCAGGGTCTTTTTTGAAAATATTCGCCAAGATAAACCGTACCCAAGTATTGCCTGATTTGGAAAATGATACCAACGGGATTATTTCTCGAGAAGAATTCACAATTTAAAATCTACCCACAATCATTTTATTTTCACATTATTCAATAAATTCTGAAGAGATGATAAAGTATCCAGGAACTCCACATTTTTACCAGGGTGTGTTAGTGAATTAAAAATGTAATCTCTCGCATGACTATCTTTCCACTGAAGCGTATTCATTAAAGAATATGTTTCCACATGATTGGCAGATGTTTTCAATAAAGATGAATATAAACCGAAAACACATTCAAACGTCCTAAAATCAATAAACTCACCCGGTATTTTTTTTTCAAGAATTTTAAACGCGAAATCATTGAATAAGGGGTGAAGAGGGAGTCTAGGATGCGGTTTTACAAAAATAGTTAATCCCGTTTTGGTGATTAAATCTAAAATTTGTCTTACCTTTCTTTCATAATCTTCTGTATATCCTACACTAGGAGAATCTATCCACAATATTTTTTCACCTTCATTTTCCAGCGAACATGAATATTTATGTAGTATATAATCTTCGTACTTTGCAGGGATTTTCTCTATCAATAATTCATTTAAACTTAATTGGGGTATTTTTTGACTTTTTCCCTTTTGCCCTCCTAAACGACAATATTGGAATGGAGAACCTGTCATGAATCGCATTGTTTGCAATATAATTCTATCCTTGAGCCCCAGGTTAAGTACAGGAGACGGTTGATGATAATAGTGTTCGTAATGGATGATTTTACACCCCTGTTTAAATAATCCATATATGAAACTCAAAGAGTACCAATCGAATTCTTGCGAAAAAAAATAAACTGTGGCATCATTTATACCTTTAAAATACTTGCTGTTGACATTCTCAATGATCATCTTTGTTATAAGTATCCGCCAGATCTTCTTTAGAGAATAGTTCGGGTAATCGGGAAGCACAATTGCTACAGAACCAATTTTATCTTTTACATATTCAATACAAGGTTGGTTCGGTGGAAGAAATACTTTTACATTCACATTTTGGTCTTTATATTTCTCAACCAAATCAAATGTGTATTTAATGTCCCCAGCTGCTTGGCAGAAGATAAAAATCTTATGGCAGCTTCCCTTAGTATCGTTATACATACTGTATGATCCAGCCATTTTAAAATCATTTTTTTCAACAACTGACATCTATCAATTAGAATTCCGCAACCGAAAAGTCAGTACTCCTGAAAGTGTATTTTTGTACCGGATGAAAAGCAATATTACTGATACAGATAGTAAGCTGACTTTCAGGAGAATGCCCAATAAAAAACTTAATTCAACTGAATTGAAAAAAAATATTGATGCTAATAATATAGCAAATGAAGGAATTATTTCCTTCCACGCTGTAGGAATATAGTAGCACTTTTTTGCATACAAATATTTAATTATAAAAAATATCAGGAACGTCAACATTGTTGCTAAAGCAGCTCCATAGGGTCCATAACGAGGTACAAAAATATAATTCATTCCGATATTGAGCCCGGCTGAAATAATTATTAATAACATAATCTGCTTGGTCTTCTTGTCTTGGTAAATTGAACGATTAAATAAACCGCCCACTTGTCCTATCAATATCCCGACAACGATTATTGGAACAAGCTTATGAGCATTATGATATTTTGCATCAAGTAAAAAAACAAATTCTTTTGAAAACAAAGATATTGCAAGAGCTAAATATATCAGAAACAAACTATAAACCTTGTTGTATTTGAAAAGGCGTGTTTTTGACTCTACCTGGTTTGCTTGATTGGCCAACTGGAAAAATAAAGGCTCATATGCCTTGTTGAAGCTTATAGAAAATATCAAAAGAATTTGCGCAAGTTTATAACTTAAGGAATACAACCCCACATCTTCCAAGGTAAAGAAATGTTCAATAAAAATACGATCCGAAAAATTCAGAATCCAGGCAGAAAGCATGGCAGGAACCAACGGCCAACTGTATGACAAACTCTCTTTTAAAATATCTCCCTTAAGACAAAAATTCGAGATGCTCGACATGATATAGACATAAACAGGCAGGAAGATCAAACTTTGAACTAACCGGCCCAACAACATACCGCTTGCTCCTTTGGATGCGAATACTACAAAATATATGATAAATGCAGTAGAGACCACAAACTCCATTATAGAAATAACAATGAATTTGTCCGCTTTTTGCTCAACCTGAAAATATACCTTTGGCAATATTCCAAATATGGTGAAATAAACGGTGAAAATTGCATAAGCATAGTATGGGTAGAATGGTATTGAAGAGAAAATTTTCGATACAACAGAATGCCCTAATAGCAATATCAAAAGGATCAAACTGGATATTATAAGCAATCCAACATATACAGTGCCCAAATAGTCCTTTTTATCTTTTTTTGATTGATAATTGAAATACAACCTGTAAATAGATCGGTCAAGAGCCATTGTGAAGAATATAGTTAGGATCACAGAAAGTACTGCCATCGACTGCACTATTCCATAGTCGGAAGGATTTAAATATCTGGAATATAGCGGTAATAAAAGAAACTGCGCTGCTTTAGGCAGCACATGGCCGATCGTATACAATGTAGTGTTCTTTAAAAGTTTAGACATTTTCGGGGACTTCTTAACAAGAAGCTTCAGCTATAAATCATATTTTATGCAAAAGATCTCAGTGGCAAGCACATAGAAGTTTGTTCTCGCACTCAAACATCTTTTTAATCGATATAACCATTCGCTTTTCTCAGTTGATGCGGCTGGCCGATGTCCAGCCAGTCTTCTTCCATGACATAGGCGCCACAGCACTGATTTTCCTCCAAAGCTGTTTCAAAGAGTTGGGTGATCGGATAGAAAGTGTTTTCCGGGACTTTTTCGATGGCCTCCGGCGACAGGATGTAAATGCCGGCGTTAACAAGTTTGCTCAGTACAGGTTTTTCTTCCAATTGCACCAATCGGTCTCCCTCGGTTCGGGCACAACCAAAGGCGATCTCATGCGTGTAGGGTCGTAACGCCATGGTGGCATAATATTTACCGGCATTGTGAAAGTGCAACATCCGATTGAAATCGGCTTGGACAATCAAGTCGCCATTCATCACCAGTACCGGGTCCGTTGGTATTTCCGGCAACAAAGAGAGCGCACCACCGGTTCCAAGCGCCTCTTTCTCGCGTAGATATTCAATTTTACAACCGAATTGTGAACCATCCTGAAAATGATCCTCTATGACATGTGACAAGTAATTAATGGATAAGAAAATTTTACGAATGCCAGAGCCGACCAAATGCAGCACAATGCGCTCGAGAATAGGCCGCCCCGCAACCGGAACCATAGGCTTAGGGACGTTTTCCGTGATGGGATGTAAACGTGTCCCCTTGCCCCCAGCCATGATCACCGCCCAGTTAGGTTTTGTGCTGTGCCCGAGGATAGAGTGCATAGTATGAATGCCTTTGAGCTCACCATTTTCGTCAACAATTGGAATTTGCTTAATCACCCGAGCCTGCATCATTTCCAGAACATCAACTCGCAATGCACCTGGTTTGACAGAGATAAAGTGACGGGTATATATGGTTTCTATCGAATCAGACAATGTGGCGCCAGTAACTAGCGCTCGGCGGATATCTCCATCTGTGAGCACACCCATGACTTTTCTATTTTCACACACAACCGCAGTCGCAATTGCAGAGCTGTCTATTTTCTTCATAGCATCCAGAATGGATGCCGTCGGCGAAATACAATACTTATTTATCATATCGTCCTCAACTGTCGGTCTCACCATGTTCCAAATCCTCCGTCAACAATCAGGTTCTGGCCTGTCACATAACTTGAACAGTCGGTGGCCAGAAAACAAACTGCGCCCTTGAAGTCCTCTTCTGAAGCCATGCGTTTTAACGGAGTTTTTTCCGCATAACGTTTTACAAAACGAGGATCCTGATTCCTGAACACACCTCCGGGCGTAATCGCATTAACCCGGATATCCGGGGCAAGCACCGTCGAACACCAGCGAGTGAACTGAATCAGTCCGCCCTTGCTAGCCGCATATGCTGCAGGATTGCCCATTGCCGTTTGTTCGTAAAGTCGCAAATCGGGGCCGTAGACACCATAGATACTGGAAATATTGATAATACTTCCGTGTCCAGATTCCTTAAGAAACGGTGTTGCCGCCTGCGTAAGGGCGAACACTGACGTTAGATTCACCTCTAGCGCCTTGCGCCATGTTTCAGACGACTGCTCTTCAAAAGAAACGCCCCACCCTTCCAACCCGCTGGTACCTACAAAAGCAGCGCAGTTTATAAGAACATCCAGGCTGCCCAGTTTTTCGGCAACCTGATCTGGCAACACACGCACAGCCGTTTCTTCAGCGAGGTCCACTTGAAATCCGGCCGATTTAATCCCGTATTTATCCTCCAACCCAGTCGCAGTATCCATACAGGATTTCTGATTTATATCGACGACCGCCACCGATGCGCCTAACTCCGCAACCGTATCCGCCATGGCGCGCCCTAGATAACCCGCACCACCTGTTATAACCACAGTGCGACCGGCAAGACTAGTTAACTCCTCAATACTTCTCATATTTTGACCTGCTTTCTTTGGAATAGAAACTGTGCAAACTCAAAATCAAGTTCACCGTCAATGTCCACGGCATGTTCAACAGGAATCTCAACTGCGCCGACGCGCCCATCCCAAAATGAATCTGCACGCATGACAAACCCAGGTGATGTAATATAGAACGCTGTTACAACATCATACACTGGGTTAAAATCCTGACGCCTTACTCCTTTGTGAGGAGGAATCACCAGCTCCACCAGGCCATCCTCAGCCATGTTGACCACATTAAACGACGGATGGTGACGGGACCGGCTGACGGAAATAATAGTGTCCCATCCCCCATCCAAAAAACGCTCAATGCCCTGATTCACCTCTTCGACTGTCCGCAACGGCGATGTGGGTGGAAGACTGACCATGACATCCATAGCAGGCAACCCGGAGGTTCGAACCCATTGCGCGGCATGACGCCACGCCAAGCGTTCCGGGGACTCATCCTCTGCCAAGGCAGCAGGCCTGACAAAAGGTACCTCAGCACCATATTCACGGGCAACATCGGCAATCTCGGGATCGTCCGTTGAAACAAACACCTTATCGATCAACTCAGACTGCAAACCCGCTTCTATCGCATGGGCAATAAGAGGTCGGCCGCCCAACAACAGGATATTTTTACGGGGAAGCCCCTTGGAACCCCCTCGTGCGAAAATCCAAGCATACACTACCGGCTTGTTCTGCATACCCAACAGCCCTCCTTTGATGCTTTTTCTGCGGCTTCAATCAATTGCAATGTCTGGACCGCTTCTTCAAACGAACATAGTCCTGGAACATCCGGCAACCAGGCGGCGGCATGCATGGCTTCAAACATCGCATTCCGCTCCAATTCCGTTTTCTGGACAATGCTGTTATGAGTCAGCCGGTTGCCAATAAAATCCAAATAAAGAGTTCCACCCTCGTAATGAATCGTGCAGTCGCGGCGCGTATTGCGATCCAAATAGTTCAACTGACAAAGCACGACCGGGCAATCCTGAGTTTTCATTAGCAAGCCGTAAACATCGTCTGTCTCAATTTCCAATCCGCTCAAATGTCCACCAAGCGCGGAAACCCGTTTCCAGGCGCCGGTCAACAGTGCGATATAATCCAACTCATGGCTCAGATCCCGCAACGCGCCTCCACCCTGTGCCTTGCTGGCGGAATAGCATTGCCTATAATCGGTGTCTGGACGCCAATCCGGAAGATATTGACCAACATACACATCCATGGATAGAAGCCGCTTCCCCGTCAAAATATCAGCCGCCTGCTGAATAAGAGGATGAAACCTCATCACATAACCCACACGAATCTCAAAATCATAGCCGCACTCTTTGGAAACGACCTTATCCGACAAGGGCTTCTCAACCAAACAGGTTCCTCGAAAGCCGCCGTTTTCAATTTGATCAAGTGTTTCCAGATGTTCAGATGTACGATTAGCCACCACAATATAGTGCGGCCGAAATCCGTCAAGGGCTTCTTGAATGGTATGGAAACACGGACAGGAGGTGTTATGGGCATGTCGACTGACAACCGCTGTTTCCGCGCCCATTCCGCATAACACGTCCACATGCCGACGGCCGATTGATCCGTATCCAACCACCAAACTTCGCTTTGTACCAGCCATTATATGCCCCCCGGAGTTTCAGAAAGATCATGAAACGTCTTCTTAATTAGTCCGTCTAACTTTACCTGCCGGAGTTTCTCTAAAATATGCGCCGCGGTATACTCCTTTTCACAGGGATGCTTCAACCCTTCAATACCTGCCTTGAACTGTGGGCTGATCGCCTTTTTAACGGCGGAAATCATGGATTCGCAATCCGGCTCGCAGTCTATGATGCTTAGCGTCCGAATCCGACCTTTTTGGCGATCGCCGATATTTACGGTAGGCACACCAAAGACCGGCGTTTCAAGAATACCGCTGGAACTGTTTCCGATTACCGCATCGCAAATCTTCATCGCGGAAAGGTAGCGGCGAAAACCCAGCGAAGCGACCGCCAGACAACGTTCCGAGTGGGTGGCCGCATAGGCATTGATCTTTTCGTTTATGAGCTGCCCGTCAGTGTCCGCATTCGCTTTGGTAAATATGATTTTATGCTCCGGGAACTTATCCAGCGCGGCAAGCAACTCATCGAATTGCGCCCCCGCTGTAGCATTTTCCAATGTAACCGGATGAAGGGTGACTATAAAAAACGGTTTGTTGAGCTTGAACTGAATGGACTCTTCCAGTTCTGCCCGGCTCATCAGAGAAATTTTGCGGATGTTTTCAATTCCCAAGGCTCCGACATTGAACACTCGGGCAGGATTCTCTCCCAACTGGATGATCCGACGGCGATATTCTTCGCAGGACGGGAAATGCAGGTGGCCCATTTTGGTGATCGAGTGACGAAAGGCTTCATCGACGGCACCTTCGGTGATTTCGCCGCCATGAATATGGGCGATCGGGATGCGCAGGATCTGGGCCGCCGCCGCTGCGCAGAAGGTCTCATAGCGGTCACCTAGTACAACGAGAAGTTCAGGTTTTAGCTCTTCAAGCGCTTCGCCATATCCACTTAGCGCCAATCCCATCGCCTTACAAACCCCCACGGGACTGTCGTCAAACTTTAGGATGTCAACGCGCTCATCCACATTGAAGCCATCGGCTTCTATTTCTCGAACTGTCATCCCATGCTGGCCGGAAAGGTGACTTCCGCTCACCAACAGTTGCAACTGGAGTTCATCTGACTGACGAATCATATCCGCCAATCCATGCAGCAACCCCCATTCTGCCCGTGTTGATGTGAATATGCAAATCTTACGCATCAATCAGTTCATCCCGCTTATAGTTCCGGTCTGCATTCCGCCCGATCATCTCATTCCACTGCATCGGAGAAACTCCGGTGCCGGGTCGCTTGACCGTTAGGTTTTCTTCGGTGAAAGTCTCTCCGGCCTGAATGTTCCGCGCGGCAACAATGCTTTTGCGTGCAATTGACCTGTTCTTTAGCTCAGAAGGGCTCGACTGTTTTACACCATCGCCCAGAGCGGCCTCGATGTTTCTGATCGCCTTTACCATTGCTTTCAACTCGTCCGGTTCCAGACTGGCCCGATGATCAGGGCCGGGTAGCAAACGATCCAGCGTGAAATGCTTTTCAATCACCGTCGCGCCCAGTGCAACTGCAGCAATAGGCACTTCAATGCCTAATGTATGATCCGAATAGCCCACGCCCTTTAAGCCCGGAAATGTGTCCCGAAGCGTCTGCATCGCCCGCAAATTTACATCACACATCGGGGTCGGGTACTCTGTATTGCAATGCAACAACGTAATGTTCTCGCGCTCTGTTCCGGCTCTTTCAAGCACAGCCAAAGCCGCAGCGATCTCCTTCAGATCACACATTCCGGTGGAAAGAATAATCTCCCGCCCAAATGAGCCGATTTTTCTCAGATACGGAAGGTTGGTTGTTTCTCCGGAAGGAATTTTCCACAGCGTGATACCGATCGATTGAAGATGGTCAATACTATCAAGATCAAAAGGCGTGGAAAGAAACAGAATGCCTTGTGCTACGCAGTATTCAATAAGCTCGCGATGCATTACATCTGTCATTTCAAGCTTTTTTATCATCTCGTAATGCGACTCACCAGTATCAGTGGTCTGCATTTGATATTTAGCTTTAACCGCACCATTGCTAACCAGAGCATCCGCCTTAAACGTCTGAAACTTGACTATGTCCGCGCTGGCTTGCACGGCAGCATCAACCAGTCTCTTTGCAGTTTCGGGGGATCCATTGTGGTTAACCCCTGCCTCGGCAATAATCAATACATGCTTAGACATCGAAGCGATCTCCCAACCGGATGCGTCCGTTATAATCAAATTCAACAATGCGGATCGAACTGTCCGCCGTTTTTACAATCAAGTTCCCTTCCTCCTTGTAGAGCACAGCTCCTGTTATGCACTTATATGCAGGGGCTTTTTCAATCATTTCCACACGGTTTATTTTCATTTCGGAACCATTCAAAAACGCTCGTGCCTGCGGTCCGGGATGACAGATAGCCCGCACGAAATTAAACAGTTCTCGGCTGGTTTGGTTCCAGTTAATAACTTCATCGCCAGGCTTACGTTGAGAGCAGTACAGACCGACTGGATCAATTTCAAGCTGTTTTTGCCGGGTAACGGATCCTTCAACAAATTTGCGAACTGCGGCATACAGCACATCGGCGCATCCGCGATAAGCCCGCTCAAGCAAAGTTGCATAGGTATCAGAATCATTAATGGGAAAAGTCTGCTGTAAAACAATATCGCCGGTATCGATGCCTTCATCAATGTAGTGAACTGTGATACCGAACTCCTTTTCATCATTAATCAGAACCCAATTAAGAATATTGCGCCCGCGATAGAAGGGCAACTTGCCAGCATGGCAATTAATGGCTTTGAGCGGGAAGGCATCCACAATCGGTGCCCGGAAAATCTGGTTAAATGACATGGAAACGAGTAGGTCGCATTCATATTTAGCAAGTGAATTAATGACTGTCGGCTCATTCACATTTTTATATTTCAGGCATGGGATGCCATATTCCTCGCAATAACTTTTGAGAGTTTCATCCTGCGAGTCGAAACGGACACAGATAAAACCGATGAAAATATCCTCGTCAGCAATGAGTTTTTTGAAGGTCGTGTAGCTCCAAGGCCCATCTGCAAAATATCCAATCTTTAGCATATTAACTCCTTTTTTCTCACACTGCTTGGGATGTTGACCACGCGATCTTCCAGCCATTCGGAATTATCCAGCGGCCCACACTGGCAATCCTTAAACATCTCCAGCTTGTTCATCAGCCGCCAGATCGGGCGGGTCATGATCCCTGCCTCGTTAGATTCCACCAGAAAGCGATCCCGTGCGCCCTGATGGCCCAACACAACCGCATTCAGCCAGAAGTTGCTTGCACACCCGGAGGGCTCATCCACAAAATCCGCCCAGTCACAGTCCAGGAAAAACGACCGGTACTCTGCGGCCAACGCCCGTTTATCGGCCAAAATTCGATCGAGTTGCTGCAACTGAGCACAGGCCAGCGCCGCGTTTAAATTCGGCATTCTGAAATTATACGCTATTTCGTCATGCACATATTCATACGGATGCGGGACTTTAGCTGTGGTAGTTATATGTTTGGCTTGCCTGGCCAGGCTTTCGTCATCTGTCACTATCGCCCCGCCACCGCCACAAGTTACTGTTTTGTTGCCATTGAAACTATACATTCCCAGCAAGCCGAAAGTGCCGGCATGTTTTCCATTTCGCGTGCTTCCCAGCGCTTCGGCGGCGTCTTCGACAATCACAATGCCATGCTTTTTGCAAATATCGCAAATCGACTCGATGCGACAAGGATGTCCGAAAGTGTGCATCGGGACACAAGCCGCAACTTTCCTGCCCGTTTTTTTGTTGATAATGCAACCTTTATCAACAAAGCAACTGCGCTCAAGAAATTCTGTCAATGCATCCGGAGATAGACCAAGCGTATCCTTGTCGACATCTACAAAGACCGATTCCGCGCCACAGTGTTTGATGGCGTTGCATGTGGCGACAAAAGTCAATGGCTGGGTTATCACTTCATCGCCGGGTTCGACTCCTGCCAGTCTCAATGCAACCTGAAGCGCCGCGGTCCCGTTCACCGTTGCAACCGCATACCTGGCTCCTGTGATCTCGCACATCATATCTTCAAACCGGTCGACATATTCCCCGACGCTAGAGACAAAGGTCGAATCGATTGCATCCATGACATATTTGCGTTCATTCCCCAGGAATACAGGCGCATGGAGAGGGATTACGCCCTCTGGTTGCCCATATAGCTCACGGATAAATCCTATGATTGGATCAAACATTGTATATGGCCGATTTATAGACAGCCCGATTTTCCGGATCTTTGAACCACTCAATCGTCTTGGAAATGCCCGCCTCGAGATTGTGCTCCGGCATCCACCCTGTTTTTTGACGTAACCGTTCATTGTTTCCGCAAAGACGGAAGACCTCGCTCTTTGATGGTCGCAGGCGTTTATCTTCGGTAATAATCCTGGCGTCAGGATTAATCAGTTCAATAATGGTTTTTGCAAGATCACCTATACTAATCTCTTCTCCGGTTGCAATGTTGCAATCTTGGCCAATCAACTCGTCACACTCTGCAAGCCGGATGAAGCCCTCAGCCGTATCCTTAACGAAGACCATATCTCTGGTAGGCTCAAGATTCCCCAGCTTGATCTCTTTTTTACCGTCAAGCAATTGGGTGATGATGGTTGGGATTATTGCCCGAGCAGACTGTCGCGGGCCATAAGTGTTGAACGGCCGTGCGATAGTAAGTGGCAGATTGAATGCGTTAAACAAACTCATCGCCATTGCGTCCGCGCCAATTTTACTTGCGCTGTAGGGCGACTGGGGTTGCCTTGGGTGTCCTTCGTCGATCGGCACATATCGGGCGGTACCGTAAACCTCACTTGTTGAAGTGTGCACAATCCGTTCACAGCCATTGTCGCGCGCCGACTGACAGATATTCAAGGTCCCGGTCACATTGGTTTGCACATAGCTGTGGGGAACGATATATGAGTAGGGTATTGCGATCAAGGCTGCCAGATGAAATACAACATCAATCTCTTTCGTGATTTCTCGGCAGAAGTTCTGATCACGCACATCACCACACACAACCTCTACCTCGTTTAGGTCAACATTCTCCAGCCACCCCCAGTTATTGAATGAGTTGTAGAGAGAGAGAGCCCGCACCTGACATCCTTTTGCTACAAGAGCCTCCGTCAGATGCGACCCAATAAACCCATCAGCTCCTGTGACTAAAATCTTTTTATTTCCAATGTCTTTCATATAGAGTAATCCGTCACTTTTGTTTTACATCGTTGTGTATATCAATTGAGATCATAAGCACAATCAAACTCCGTCTCTTGAATCATGTCCAAACCTTGGTGAGGATACATCTGCGGATTGCAATAAATCCTTTTGAAACTTTCTTTCCAATCTGTTTTATCCCTCTCTTCTCGAGCGCAGTTGCGAATTTTTTTTTGGTAAGCGTCCAACCAACCCCATCTATGCAATGGAGTCAAAATCCGCGTAACCTACCGCTTCAACCTACAAGAATGAGAGGCTATGGGCGAGCGAAAAACGCGAGATCATCAAGATTGGTGCGGTTTCGCCTGAGTGATCAACAAGAACTGGACCGGCAGATCAAGAGCCAGCAGGCCACTATCGAAAAGATGCAGCACCAGTTGGAGGACCTGATCCGTAGCAAGTACGGCCGCAGCAGCGAGAAGCTCGACATCAACCAGTTGATGATGGAGGGGCTGGTGCTGGACGCAGATGGCGAAGGCCAGCCCCCGGAGCCGCCGCCTGCCGAGCCTGCTCCGGCAAAGCCGCGTGCTAAAAGTAAACACAAGGGGCGTCGTCCTTTGCCCGATCACCTGCCTCGCCATGAGATTATTGTTCCCGCTGCCGAGGAACAGAAGATTTGTCCTGTTACCGGCCAGCCTCGCCCGTTCATTGGATATGAGGACAGCCAGAAGCTTGAATATATTCCCGAGACACTGCGGGTCAACGTCTACCGGCGCGAAAAGTATGGCAGCCCGATGGGTGCGGAAGAAAACGGGGTGTTTACCGCCGAGCTTCCACCGGCTGTTGTGAACCGATGCTCTGCTGATACCGGAATGCTGGTGCATGTGGCGTGGAGCCGGCAAGACCAAAGAAACGCGCCTTTGGGTGGCGGTTTCCGGCGCCGGGCCGCCATTGGTGCATTTTGCTTTCAGCCGGGACCGTAAGCAGCAGGCCCCGCAGGATTTTTTCAAAGGCTATACCGGCGCATTGATGTGCGACGAATATCCGGGGTATAGCAATGTGGACTTCGGAAATCTGCTTTCCTGCTGGGCTCACGCCAGGCGTTACGTGGAAAAGGCCAAAACCGTGGAACCGGCGTTTGCCACCTCAGTGCTGCTGGAGATCGGGAGTCTGTATCGTATAGAGGGGCGAATCAGCGATGCTTCTGATTCCGAACGGCTGAAGGTGCGGCAGACTGAAAGCGCCAAACAGTTGGAGGTCATTTTCGATCTGCTTGAATCGCGGGAGTTTCGGCCGAAGTCACCCATGCACCGAGCCGCGCAGTATATTTTGAAAAACCGGGAAAGTCTATCGCGGTTTACGGAGAATCCGCTGTGGCCGATCGACAACAATGCGGCTGAACGTGCCATTCGCCGTGTAGCTATAGGGCGAAAAGAATGCGAATTGCTGCTTGTTCCCACATCCTTCTTGCCATGACTATCAATAATGACAGACATATACACGCCTATCCGCAAGTTAAAACAACATTAAGAAAAGCTGCCTGCAAAAACTGAAATCTCACATTGATAGCCGCAATTACAGCCATCAATACGCGCCCTTGGCAAACAGAATTACCCAGAAAGTCCGCAGAATAATTTTCAGATCAAGGATCCAGTTGCGGTTGCGCAGGTAGTAAACATCCAGAATGCACATGTCGTGAAAATTCACATCGCTTCTGCCCGAAACCTGCCAGAGACAGGTCAAGCCCGGCAACCCTTCATGCCTTCGGTAATGCCAGTCCTCGTAATAGTTCTCAAAATCCCGCCTCGGCAACGGCCTGGGTCCAACAAGGGTCATCTCGCCCCTGAGCACGTTTAAAAGCTGCGGGAGTTCGTCCAGGCTGAACCGCCTCAGCAACCTGCCAACCGGCGTTACCCTAGGGTCCTCCCTGATCTTGAACAGTCCCTCCCCTGATTCGTTGAATTCCTCCACCTGCGCCTGCATTTCAGCGGCCTCTTCCTTCATGCTGCGGAATTTATAGATGGTAAACGGTTTCCTGTTTACCCCTATCCGTTCCTGAGAGAACAGAACAGGGCCTTTGCTTGTCACCTTGATTGCCGCGGCAATCAAAATAAGGAGCGGCGAAATAACAACCAGGCCAAGCCCGGCCGCGATGGCGTCAATCACTCGCCGAACCATCCCGGCGCACTTGATTTGCCGGGGGACATTAAAGTGAACCAGGGGATAACCGTCGATAAGATCACAAGACATCCCGGCCCGGGTGATTATGACGTCAAGCCGCTGAGAAAGAATCTTTGCCGCCGCTTCCATGTTTCCGGCAATTTCAAGCAGTTCCATGATCTGACCGGTTGTGAGATCCTTCTGCGCGCAAATAACCATGTCGCACGGACGCTCCCTTATCTTCCTCTTCAGGGCTTCAAAGCATTCTCCCGGAGTTTCCCCCGCACCTGCAACCTGTCGCCAGGGCAAATACAACCCGCCGGGATGCTTGTTTTCAATAAGCTCCGCAATAAGCTCCGCCTCTTTTCCTTTACCGACAAGCAATGCCTTCCACCTGTCAAAGCCGGCCAGCCTCAAACGTTCTAAAATCCACCCCATAAACCCTCGGAAAAGAAGACATAGGCAGGTATTCATAAGCGCAAAAATTATGAATATGCTCCTGGGATGAAACACGTTCCTGGTAAAGTAAAAGTAGGCGTAAAACACTAAAAGCGCCGCAACGTTCGAAACAATCACGTACCAGCCCCGGGGCTTGCGCCTAAGAAATTTCCTGTCTTCGTACAGACCGGACAGAGCATAGAAAAAGCCGATAACCAGCGTCAGAACGAAAACAATTCTTGGCGCCGAAACGAGGTAGAATTCGGCATAGTCAACCGGAATAATATGTGAAAAACGGCTGGGCGCTGCTTCACGAATTGACGTGAAAAGAGTCTCGCCGAATCTGCTGATAAATCTGAACCAGACAGCAAAGTAATACGCTCCTGCTATCGCAACGAAATCAGCAAAAAAATAAAACACCCACAGGTTGAGAAATTTACACCGCTTATCCATGTCTTAGATATTAGCGCCACACCACACTTACAACAAGCTTGCATTATTCGCGCAAGGCACAAATAATCCACTTTCGCCGTCGGCGAAAGCCGTGATATTCGCGGCGTTACCGCGAACAAAGGGGGTGTCGCCACCTTCGCAAGCCGCTCAAGTAAAGCCCCTTACTCATTTAAAAATTCTTTCAAAGTTTCAGGAGGATCCGGAATGATGCCGTCAATCAAGGGATCATCCGTGTTTTTCATCCAACGATCCATGAGTTGGCGCATGTCGTCCAGAACTTGCGCATGGGTCGGAGCTTCGGCCAGGTTATGCGCCTCATGCGGATCGAAAACCAGGTCATATAGCTGTTCATCCGGAAATGGCATGTCGTCATAGCCATACTCTGCCCAGAATTCCTCGGCGGGACCTCGGTCAATACCTCTAGCCTGATCGCGCTTGTAAGAACGGATGTATTTGTGGCGAGACGTTCTCGCTGCGCGCAGAGGCCGCGGCCGGGAGTTATAGTGATAGGTCTGTTCTGTAAATATGGTCTCATGGATCTCTCCGGTCTCGCTTGAGACAAGGGGCAACAATGACTTCCCATCCAATCCGTCCGGAGGCTCTGCCCCGATGATGTCGGCTATCGTAGGATAAAGGTCAAGGTGCTGGGTCATGGCGTCTACAACCTTGCCTCCCTGAAAAGCGCTGCCTTGTCCATCTTCAGTGTTAGCTGCGCCCCTTATAATCAGAACAACTCCTGTGCCGCGGTCAGTGAGCGTACATTTTGCCTCGCATATGCCAGGGCCATGGTCGGTGGTAAAAATTACAATGGTGTTATCCCGCAATTCGGGAGTATCCAGAGCCTTGAGCACGCGTCCGACATCCTGGTCCATCATCTCAACACCCATCTTGAAATTTGCCATATCTCGCCGTGTCACAGCATTGTCAGGCATATGCGGCCACGGCTGACAGTAACGGGCCTGCATTTCGATATCGGCCGGTTCGTGCGAAGGTTGTGATTCAATAAAAACACGCCCGTCCCCCCGGTTGTTGCGGTGCGGATCCAGAAAACCAACTGACAGAAAGAACGGCCGACTGTGCTCCTGCATCAAGAACTCAACCGCGGCAGGCGCCGTAAGGCCGGGGTTGAATTCCTGGCTTCCGGCAGGCTCATGGTTGAGAAAGTGGTCGTAGGGCAGGACATCTCTGGGCGGGGCCCATGGAGCGCGCGCCACATGCTGCACTCCAGACAAGGCTGTTTCATATCCATGTCGTTTGAGAAATGCTGCTAGGTGACGGTTATAGTCGTTTAGATGGTAACCGAGAGGCGGGCTCGGCAGTCCCAGCATGCCGCATCGATGAGGATGCTGTCCGGTAAGCAAGGCGGCTCGGCTCGGAGCACAAGAGGGAGCAGAAGCATGGCACTGGCGGAATAACACCCCTTCCTTCGCCAGCTTCATCAGGTTGGGCGCAGGTATGTCATACCCCATCGGTTCGCAGTAACGGCCGAGATCATGGGCATGAATATAGATAATATTCGGTAAGGTCATAGTGTTCCTCCTCATTGGTTGTAACTCATAGCAGAATTATGTATTTTTCACAATGCAATCAATCTTGTTCTCGACAATTTAGATTAATATACGAGATAAAGGAAATAATCATGCATCTGTCTCCTAGCGAAACTCACAAACATTTAATGTCTCGCATCACTCCTGAGCTCAGATTTGACGGCAATGATCCGCGGACGTGGCAGCGCAGGTTACGCAGGAAGCTGCGCCAAATGGTCGGCGACAAGCCACAGGATCGTTGCGACCTCAAGCCCAGGCGGCTCTGGAAACGCGAACATCCGCTGGGCACAATCGAAAAAATCGTGTTCACATCGGAACCTTATTCTGATGTGCCGGCATACGTCTGTCTTCCGAAAAATGCGACAGCGCCTTACACTTTCTTTATATGCCTGCAAGGTCATTCGACAGGAATGCACAATTCCATAGCAGTCCAAAGGGAAGACGAGACTAAACCTATAAAGGTAGAAGGAGACCGCGATTTCGCCCTCGGTTGCATGCGCCTCGGGATTGCAGCTCTTTGCATTGAGCAACGGTCTTTTGGCGAACGAAATGAGAAAAAGCAGAAAAAGATTTCATCCCACCAATGTCACGACGCTACCATGCACGCATTACTGCTGGGCCGAACCCTGATCGGAGAACGGGTCTACGACGTTGACAGGGGCATTGATTATCTGGCGTCGCGCGGTGATGCCGATATGAAATCGATTGGCGTGATGGGCAATTCAGGCGGCGGCACTATAAGCATGTTCTCCGC
Organism: uncultured Victivallales bacterium; assembly: GCA_964475205.1. Taxonomy (GTDB): domain Bacteria; phylum Verrucomicrobiota; class Kiritimatiellia; order UBA8416; family CAYSRM01; genus CAYSRM01. The sequence goes on from CAYYVQ010000008.1 coordinate 19,245, forward strand.
AGCCCTTCTCCCGCGCATCGCCTTTGCCATGCCGTCATGCTACTTCTGCACTTTCAAGGATTCAATCATGTCAATCTATCATTGTATGGATAACTACATTCCAGGCTTGCTGAAAATCGCCGAAATGTCGGACATTATGGGGCTCTTTGCTCCAAAACCAGTTGTGATCGTCGCGGGAAAAGACGATAACATATTTCCCATCAGAGCAACACGCAGAGCGTTTAAAGATCTGCAAAACATCTATCAGGCCAGCGACGCGGCAGACCGCTGCCACCTTGTGGTCGGCAACGGAGGTCATCGCTTTTACGCCGACGATGCGTGGCCGGTTATGCTGAGGGAAATCAAGAAGTCCCGGCCCGGAGAGGACAAGTAAAGCAATTATTACTTGCAAATATTCAAGCCGCATAATATATCCATATTCGCAGCAGATTAACCCGCATATCTCACAGGATTTCGTAGTGAGAGCGTGAAAAGCGCTGCTGAATGGGTGCGAATTGGTAAAACGCCGGAGCAGCCGTATAGACATACTGCAATCTGGTGTTTTGTCACTTGGTGCCCTCGCAGTGGCGCTATCCGCGCTCGCAGCAGGAATTCTGTGAGATATGCGGGTTAACTGCGCACAATCCGAAAGGGTGAAAGCGGGAGGGAAGTAATGAACACAATGCCAGGTAATAGTGGTAATCAGACCTTGAATAATATGACATCCAGAGAAATTATACGAAGAACACTTGATTATGAAGAGCCCGTGCGGGTGGCCCGTTCGTTCAAAGATCGCGACTTCATGAGCATCAAGTGCGCTGCCAGAACTCATGCAACCGAATGGAGTGAAATCGGAAGCGGCAGATGGGAACGCACCGACGAGTGGGGAAACACCTGGGGAAGAATTGACAAGACTTCCAAAGGCGAAGTTGTCAAAGGAGTGCTGGAGGACATAGCGGCCATGGATACGTACGAGTTTCCTGACTACTCCCGTCCTGAAGACTACTCTCGCGTCTCACGGAAACGCGCCGAAATGCCTGACAAATGGCTTAACGGATCTCTACCGGGCTTCACATTCAATATAGCGCGCAAAATGCGCAAACTTGACCAATATCTCATGGACCTGGTGTTGGAAGCTGATCGAATGCATGAATTGCACGATCGTATTGATACAATGTTGGAAGACATGATCCGAAATTATGCTTCCGCCGGGATGGATGGCATAATGTTTCCCGAAGACTGGGGCACACAGAGCCAGACGCTAATCAGCCCCGACATGTGGAAAGCGGAGTTCTTCCCCCGTTTCCAGAAGCTCTGCGGTATTGCACATGATCTTGGAATAAAGGTGTTCATGCATTCATGCGGGCAGATCGAGGCTATTATGCCCGGCCTCATTGAAGCTGGAATCGATGTGTTTCAGTTCGATCAGCCGGAACTGCACGGCATTGACGTTCTCGCAGCTCACCAGAAAACATCCAAAATAACTTTCTGGTGTCCGGTCGATATACAGAGCACACTTCAGAAAGGGGATGAGGGCCTTATTCGGGAGAAAGCCAGAGAGATGCTGGACAAGCTCTGGAAAGGACAAGGCGGATTTATCGCTGGTTACTACTGGGATAATGAGTCAATCGGCCTTGACCCCAGGTGGCAGGAATATGCATGCGACGAGTTCATTAATGCCGGAGTCCGGGCGAGTTACAAGGACACCGAATAATCAGCCACAAACAAGTTGTCCGGTGGAGCCATTTTCCTGAAAATAATAAATTGCCGTCAGGCTCAATTAACCTTATATTTGAAAATCAATACAGCAAAGGAGAAATCCAACATGAAGAAATTCTCAATTTTTATCGTATCTGTATACATGCTTGCCGCCATGCAGGTCACTGCCCTGGAAGTTCCGATCACGGTCAGCGCCCCGCCGGATGCGGAGCGGACAGCCGAAGTGGTTTCAGGCGGAATCCCCATGCCTATGGGAGCTTACAAGGAGGACTCGACCTTCAGTCTTTACAAAGGAAACAGCGAGGTCCCGGTACAGGTTTCGCCGATCGTGAAGTATCCTGATGAATCCCTGCACTGGGCGCTGGTAAGTTTTCCGGTCGACATAAATGCGGGCGCTGGAGAGAACTTCATCCTCAGGGACAGGCCAGGCAGAGCGGCTCCGGACAATCCGGTAGCTGTCCAGGAAAAGGACAGCAAAGTCCTGATCTCCAACGGAATCGTCGCATTCATTATCGATAAAGAGCAGTTCAACGGATTCGAAGCCGTGGCGTACCGCAACAAAACCGTATTCAAGAATGCAGAAGCCGGCCTGGCAGCCAACGGACAGGGCCCCGGGAAAGTGACGCATTTTGAATACCGCTATCGCGGACCGGTACGCACGACGGTTTACATGAAGGGAACATACGGCGAACTGAAGTCCCCTACATGGTCCATGGCAGTAACCCTCAACGCAAACGAGAGCATAATTCATATCGATCATAACCTGCGTAACGGCGGCAAGGGCGCGAGTAAACTGGACGTGCAGGCGCCAAAACTCTGCCTGGGACTTGCCTCGCCCCTTGAACAAACCGGCAAGGAGTCTGCATCAGGCAACAAGCCTTCCTGGGGGTGGCACAAATTCTCCGGCGCCGCCGACCTGCTTGTTTTTCAAAGAGCGGGCGGTAGAGGAACACCGTTATACAAGGCTGAAGTTCAGGACAAGGAACTTCAAATCTCCATGGGTTTCGGCCCGAACGGCGACGTTAACCTTCACTACGGCGCACACAAGATAACCGAGATCGATTTGGTATTCGGGGACGCGGATCCGGCGGCGCTGGCCCTGCCGCTGCATGCGCGCGCAGCAAGCGACTGGTATGCCGCCCATGACAGCATGGGAGTGGGACGCGGTTTCGGGTCGCTTGAAGACGAAACAACGACATATAAGAATCAAGGATGGAAGAACGCTGAAGAGCCAAAGAAACTGCCCGGCAAGAAAAAGCCGGTTCCGAACATGTACAAATCATCGTTTGACGCGCACCGCACCAGCGAATGCGACCAGATGCGCGGTCTCACACTCGGCTACGTGCGCACCGGGCAGAGAGGTTTCCTTGATCGCGCCCACGCATGGGCCCGATACTGGCAGACATTTTTCCTCTACCGCTCGGACGACCTCATTTACGGCAAGGATATGTCCTATAATACTCCGAAATGGGGCAGAGGCCGCTGCTGCACCGAAGGATGCCACTTTTACGTGGCCGGACTGTTCAACTATGCTCTTCTGACCGGCGACATCGACGCGCTGGAAGCCGCATTTGATGGAGCTGAATTCGTCAATAAGGGATGGTTTGGCCAGTATTCAAAAAGATCGCCAGGCAAAAGTTTCAGCGCCTGGGGATCACGCGGATTTGCGCGTTGCTATCTTGGTATTGCCCGGGCTTATGACGTTGCTCGCAACGAAATGTGGAAAGACGCGCTGCTGCACTTTGCGCGCATGGCCCGGCAGACGCCCATGCTCGACCCGCGCGGATTTACAGTCAGCGAGCAGGGATCAAGCGCAGGCTCCGCCGCCGGCAAGGCAAAGGGCATTCCTGAACTGGAGGAAATGATAGCGGAACAGAATATAAAGATAGACGGAAAACATGTTGTGCATCCTGTCTATGGCAGATATCTCCCCAAATATGCCAACGGCTGGCCAATGGTCATGCTGTCCTGGGCCAATTACCAGGCATGGGAGTCGCTATCAGCCGACCCGGATCCCGAAGCTCAGCTTGCAGCCGAAGACGCCATGGATCTTGCTGTCGCTACAGCCGAATACGGTGTAAGATATGTATACCATGAAACACAGAAGGCCATGCTCCCTTCACAACACTTGGACTACCCTATCCCTGACTATGTCGCAAGATGGAGCGGTGGAAAATGGAATGAATATCAGCCGAAAGGCACTGATAGCTGGTATACCAAGTGGTGGCCCAATACACTCGCGCAGGGTTACATGCTGACCGGCGACGAATATTATCTTGATACCATGTACAACACCATCTGGTGGGGGCTGTCGCGATTCTACCGGGGCGCTCCAAAGGTTCCCGAAGGCGAAGCGCCTCGTTATGCATGGGTAGACAAGAACACCAAGGGCGACTGGGTTACCCCCACGGCGCTGGCCTTCGGAGTCGGCTCCGGTACCAGAAAGGATTCGGAGCCGCCGGCGGCAGTGAAAGATCTGAAAGCAAGAACGCTCGGCGATGGCAAGGTTGAAATCGCGTGGTCAACACCTTCCGATAACGGCGGCACAGTCGCGCGCTATCAGGTCAAGTGGGCACAGCTTCCCATTGTCGACTTCATTCGCTCGGGAGACGAATACCGGAAGCATTTCAAAGACGGCAAGCTACAGGTTGAATACTGGAACACCGCGAACAATGTGGTTGGCGAACCTGAACCCGGCCGGGCCGGCAAGGCGGAACGTATGACCCTCAAATTGGAACCGGGTACGACATGCCACATTGCAGTTCGCAGTTTTGACGATTCCAGGAACAGAAGCCCTGTTTCCAATGTTGTGACTGTCGAGGTAAAGTAAACCTATATACGGCACTTGAAATTCGGGAAGCGATGTATATTATTACAAATAAGGAGTTTACAATTTATTGCGCCCCCACCCAAAGGGTGCGGGCGAGCTTCCCGAATTTCAAGCCGCAAGGGGTTGCCGATTCTAGGGTAAACCGAAAGGCAAGGCGTCTTATTGCCGGGTTTGTTGCCTGCTTGCGCGCTCGCGCAGGCAAGTAACTGCAAGGCTGACAGGCAAGTGGCGCCATTTTATCTTGAGCGGAAAAACCGTTCGAGCCGGCGCATTGACTTATTTAAAAACATCACCGCGCCAAGCGGAACGGCTAGCCCCCAGAAAAGAAGTTTCGGCAGACTGAAAATGTGACCTGGCCCGTAGACTTCATAAGCAAGATTCCAGAACACAAGCAGACAGCACAGCAATATGACGGCAAAATTTGCCAGCGTGGCGGAACCGTGAAGTTTCCCAGCGCCTGGTATGCGTTCCCTTCGAACAGGAAACCACAGGCTGCTGCCCATGAAACCAAGCTGGTCAACAGCCGTATGAGCGGCAATGGCTCCGAAGGCTATTATTCCGGCCGTCGGATTGAATGCCGCCGCAATTACGGCCGCAGGCAGAAGCGCAGCCACATAGCTGTGCGTCCACCGCCGGTGCCACGGAATGAAGGCAACAGCAATCTTACCTCCCGCATCCGGAGACATCTCAAGCAACGGGCCGTCAAAAATATCAACCTGTATGTCAGACTGATACCCGATTCTCACTGAAACGTTAAAGCTGATTTCAGCGCTCTTTCGCCACTTCGGGTCTTCTATTGCCACCGGCCCGTTCCTCGACATTCTTACAGGCTTTTCTGAAACAATGTTGCCACCGGTATCCACCGCCGGCCCGTATACAACAATAACCTTGTGCTTGCTGGCATCAATACGAACCGTATATTGTTGCCATAGATCAGAAGCAAGGCGGATTGTTTCAAGTTTGATACGCACCGGCTTGAGTATAGATGCCGCGCTGTCTATCGCGTACGCCACAGCTCCGGCAATTTGCGACGGCAATGGATTTAACGGATCAGGAACAACACAAATGTGATGCCGGTAAAAAAATCGGAAGAATTTGAAATCCAGGGTATCGGGCAGCAGGCCGAAAAAACCGCCCAGCAGAAAATATGCCGGGTTGCCCGCCGCCGCCGCATGTATCGACTCGGGAAAAAACGAGGCAAGACCCACGCCAACAGTAAAATGCGTTATTCCCTTCATCCCGCCAACCTCAAAAATGCGGCGATATCATCGCCTATTCCCGACATCATACAGGCAACAGGCAGCAGGATTACTCCCAGACAATTCATCCGTCTGGTTCCAAACAACGGCGGCACAAGCCCGATCCCCAGGCCAGCAAACATTATACCGATTCCGCCGGTTCCTGTGCCAACGAAAACTACACAGAGGGCAGCAAGCAAAGAAAATGCGGAAAGCATCCTCAAACCTGCGCGCTGCATCGCTCGAAGAGTCAGTATCGCCAGCGGAGCCACCAGCAACAGGGCCGCTGCGCTTGCCATCGCAATGGAACCAAGCGCAAGGTAAAAATCTTCGTAGGAATAGCCTGTATACAAAGCGTTTATCATTAGTGCACCGCCGCCGCGCGCCATGTTGAGGCCGGGAACGAACAACAGAAGAACCGCTGCACTGTAATAGACAGCTTTGGATGCTCCCTGCGAAACAAGAAACATTCGATCGTTCCTGATGCTGACGGCATGCCCCGCAAGAAAACCGCCGACACCTCCGGTTATAACCGGGAAAAATGCGGCAAAACCGCCGCCCAGTGTTCCGGCAATACTGCCTGCGGCGAAATCCCTCAAATGAATCCCCGGCAATGTCAACCGCTGCGGCGGCGCGCGGCAGCCCGAAACAAGATTGAGCAACAGCCAGGGCATGGTGAAAAGCCCCACAAAAGCCGGCATCAAATTCTGAAACGCACTGCCTGCTTGTACCGGAGAACGGTAAAACAACGCAAAACCGAGCAAACCCGACATAACAAAAGTGGCGAGCCCCGCAAATAGCTGTTGCCAGGCTTTAAAAAATCTGCGCCACCCGGAGAGCCCAACTGCAGTGTCTCGCGGCCATTCCGACATCAACATAAAACATATAACACACCATATTATCCAGTGGGAATGCGCCGCAAATACCTGCCGCATTACAGGAAGAACAGCAGGGCCGAAACCCGCCAGTCCGGCAATGACCAGCCCCACCCCCGCAGCGCTGCCTGCCGCCGTAAGGATCACCGCCTCATAAGCCCTGCCTTTCATCAGATACTTCTGGCCGGGAAGAACTGTAAACATTGCGCTTTCATCCGGCGCGGCAAGAATAACAGAAGGGATCGTGTTGCATACGGCGAATCCTGCAATCATCCCAAGCGAGAAAGGAACAAACAGGGCTTCAGCTCCACTGTGGCCATAAGCAAGAATTATCGCAAATCCCAATAGATTATAAACGTGCAAACCCGGAATACATGCCAGCGCTGAGGCTATTAGTCCCCCCGTTAACGCCGCGATAACGTTCTGTACCGGCATCTATTCCCCCGAAAGCTGCTTTAAAATCCGGACATCATCCGCGCTTCTCAGTACAAGGTCCGGATTTCCGGAATCTGATATCCGCAAATTGCCCTCCGCCTCGACCGTGTCCCCGGCTTCAGGCAGATCCGCCGCCTGTGCCAGTTCCGCAGCATTGTCTCTGTAGGCTTTCACCCTGACTCTTACGTCGCCGGTTTCCAGTCCAAAAGAGATATAGCCGACTATTCCGTTTTCCCTGCTAAGATACGGATCCCTTTCCAAACGCCCCCGTATACGGACACGGGCAAAATTCATCATGGGTGTGATAGATGCAGCCTCGACCAGCGGCGCCTCTTTGCGCGGAGCAAGGTAAATAAAGAAAAGTCCGGTTACTGCAAGCAATAAGGCCGATAAACGCAACAGACGCAAAAAAGAAGCGTTGCGCGCGGCCTGGCCGCAATATGCGCAACGCAAAGCAGCCCCCAAAAACCGCTCACAAGCAGGGCACACCGCGCCGGGAGCAGCATCCTGAATAACGGGTGAAGAACCAGGTCCAGGGAAATCAGCGTCGCTTCGCGCTCCCTCACTGTACGCGGGGTGATCTTTCACCTTACACCCTTTCAGTCTTTGAAAACAGGTTCGTAATTCTTCTTGGCTCTCATCTCATTTATACGAAGCCGCGTCTTGTAAGTAAAAGGTCTGCTTTCTATCTCCATTTCTTTAATCATCCAACGGTCATTGATCTTCTTAAAGCTTCGTATTGTAAGCCTTCGAACCAACTCGTCTTCATGATCATATGCTTCGGCCTGAAGAATCATGTGCGCTTTGGAATCTACCCATAGTTTCACTTTTTTATATTGATTCTCCGATTTCCCTGCAAATGTTTGTTTTTCGTCAGATAATTGCGGACGGACTAAAACTACATGGCACTCCCTGCCCTTGACCTGGTCAATCCCGGCTGTTCCTTCCTGGCGCCACCAGAGAAAAGAAAGAGTCAGATCAAGCCAACTGATGCTTGTGTCCTGGATTGAATTGAAAATATTCGGAGGCTCCGAATCAGCTTCGCCTACACCTTTTCCATAAAGATATTCAGAAGCTTTATCGCTGAAGTAATTAACCCTGAGCTTTTCCACCTGTCCGTTTCTCGGATCCTGAATGGTGTATCTTGCCGACCCGCGCCCGCCTGCAAAGTGAACCAGAATCCGGACAGGATGTGAGCGCGTTGTTATTCCCTTCTTTTTGATAACTCGAAGTTCACCGCTTAACGCAAGCGGTTCGGAGGGCAGAACCGACCGTACTGTCTGCATGAGCTTTGCGCCGGATGCAGATTTTTCAACAGCAACAGAAAAAGAACAACACAGTAACACGCATGCCAGGCTTGCAAGTAAAACACAACGCTCCGTTGTAAATCCGGGCTTCACTGCTCCCCTGTGCAGGATCCGGCTTCCTGGTCGGCCTTGAGTGCGTGGTCAATGATTTCCCTGACCTGTTGCAGGCCGCTGACGGGAATAATGACTGCGTCACGCCTTCCGCCCACATCCTCTATAATTTTGAGAAATCTGCCCCTGGCATTTTCCCTTAAATCAAATGTGAAGTTCTTCCGTTCAATGGGAATCCGCTCGCTGAATAATTCTTTTTCCACCGCTTTTTCCCCTTCTATACTTAAATGTGGTCATTAACGGTACCACTTTCCCTCTTCAATATGCTACCCAAATCCCGGATGATGTCAAATGCAATGAGATTGACTCCGGCGATTCCACTTTCTTGACATTTCTTCCGCCACTCTCCACACTTTCCACATGAAAAACAAAAAGGCAACCCTCGTCCTTGGCAGCGGCGGCGCCCGCGGATGGGCCCACATAGGAGTCATCAGAGCTCTCCGGGAGGAGAACATCAAGATCGAGTCTATCGTAGGCTGTAGCATGGGCGCCCTAGTGGGCGCGGCTCTCGCGTCGGGAAAGCTAGACGTGCTTGAGAGAACCGCCCTGGAGATGGACTGGCGGAAAGCATTCAATCTTTTTTTTGAATTTACCCTGCCCAGGTCAGGACTGATAGACGGTAAAAAGGTAACAGAGACGCTACGCGGAATAATTTCGTCCGTCAACATCGAAGATCTGCGGATTCCTTTCACGGCTATGTCAACCGACATGTCAACCGGTAAAGAAGTGGCATTCTCAAGCGGCGATCTTCTCGAAGCCGTTCGCGCAAGCATCTCCATTCCGGGCATTTTCACTCCTGTATTCCGGGGCGATCAGATTCTGGTTGACGGCGGTCTCGTCGCGCCGGTTCCGGTCAAAAAAGCATATGAGGCAGGCGCCAGAAGAGTTGTGGCTGTTAACATCAATAAAGGACTGGGTATGACAACCGGCGGCGAAAACAAAGAAAAGTCGCCCAGGAAAACAGAGGAAACCCGGGACGCAATAACTCAGTTTGTTAACAATAGAATGGAAGATATGAAACTGGAAAAATTTACCCCGGTCAAGCGCTGGCTCGCGCCCAGGAAAACTCCAAGCATTCTGGATGTGGTCGGAAATTCAACGATAATTATTCAACAGGAAATCGCCGAAGCACAACTGCAGAAATATCCACCGGACCTCCTGATCGAACCAGACCTTGGCAACATGAACTTCATGGAATTCCACCATGCGCAACAGGCAATACAAAAAGGCTACGAAAAAGCAAAATCCCTTTTAAACTGATCTATTCATAAACATCCGGGGAAAAACAGACAACATCTTTTATCTCCCCGAAAATAAGACCCTCAACTCTTCAGGTCTTGATGCCAGCAGTATCCGTACTTTATCGCCGTCAGTCGTGATAATTGCGTTTTCCGCAAGATTTGCGAGCCCGGGCTTTCTTTCCCGGTTCAGCAACGCAGCGGCGCGCAGACCCATAAACACAATCTCAACCTGCGATGCTGCTTCACTGTCCTCGGCAATAACATTGAGCTCTGCCTGCAACTGTCCATCAATTTCTCCCATAGCCATGGACATAGCTTTTGCGTTCCGGAAAACCTTTGCATGCGCGCTTCCGTTCAGTCGTTCCAACGGACCGTTTACGCTTGCCACGAAAAACCTGCCGACTTCAGCATCCGGCGCCCGAAGACCCTGTGCTCCGGCATCAGCCAGAGATTCTCTTGTCCCTTTATTGACTTCGGCGAACTCCAGCGCCTCGGTCTCCGAACCTGCCAACACAACAGTGTCCCCTGCAATAAAGCAGGCAACACACGGCGAGCCCCGCCTCGGATCATCCCATTTGTGCAGCATGTAACCGCCCCTGCCAACTGCATGGTAACTGCCATTCTTCTCCAGCGCGCGGATAATGAGTTCGGAATCAAGATTTCCTTTCACAACAGCTACGGCGTCCTTCCTGCCAAGATTGGAGCCGTAAAGCGTCACACTGTTGATGTCTTCGGCCGGGTCTAAGCCGAGTTGTTGCTTAAGAAAAGCAAGACCATGCCTGTGCTTCTCCGGCCGTATTGAAGACAGCATTCCGGCAACATCTGTCAGGCGATAGACGTCAACATCAATATGGGCTATCCATTGAACATCCGAGGGAACCGATGAATTGTCAAATCCGGCGCCATGCGCCACACCGGCAACAAATATCGTCACAATAAAAACACACAGATTCCTCATGTCAACCTCCCGGAATATTCGCTGCATTGCGCGCCCGGCAATGCGTTTTCGTGAAAATGCTCGCTTTCCTCTATCAAATGATTGTATGCTTGCAGGGTCTCTCTAACAAGCAATTAAACCTGGAAAGAGCAGTTTAACGCAGATGAAGCGTGCAGTTGCTTTGCTGTCAGCGTGTTGCGCAAAAACACAGGCGCACCCGCAAGGTGCGTTGAGGCTTTTGCGCAATACGCTGGCTGTGAATGATCTGTGCGATTCGCTGCGGTTCAACTGCTTTTTTCAGGTTAAAAGGATAATCCGGTCAAACCCATGAGTATTTTTGAAATAGCAATGCTGGTATGTTTTGGCATTAGCTGGCCTATATCTATAAGGAAAGCTATAAAAACAAAGGTCGTCGAAGGTAAAAGTCCATTATTTATGACTATTGTATGCCTGGGCTACCTGAGCGGAACCGTTCATAAAGCCTTATATTCGTTTGATCTTGTAATAGCTCTTTACATACTGAACTTCTTCCTGGTGGCAACTGACCTGTTTCTATATTACCACTATCTTCCGCGACAAAGTGTGGAAACCCGCCAGGGCCGAGCCACATAGTTGACCGGACGAAAAAGGCAACCCGGGGATATAATCGCGCCGGTAACAATTCAGTCTCTATCCCGCATATCTCACGGAATTTCGCAGCAGCCTGTCCGCCATCTGGCGGAAGAGCGTGGAGAGTGCTCCTGCGGGGGCGCTATTCTCGCTTGCAGCAGGAATTTTGTGAGATATGCGGGCTATATGCCTGCAAGCCGAGCGGCCCATAATATGCTTTGTGCCATGCTCGCCGAAGAAGCTTTTCCCTGCCATGCTATGTCAAAGGCTGTGCCATGATCCGGAGAAGTCCTCACTATGGGAAGCCCCAGGGTTACGTTTACGCCTTCTTCAAACGAAATCATCTTGAACGGCGCCAGCCCCTGATCATGGTACATGGCCACGTAAACATCAGTCACCTGCAGCAGCCGGGGGATGAAGGCCGTGTCCGGGGAAACCGGTCCTCTGACATTAAGGCCCCGCTTTCTTTGATCTTCAACCGCCGGGGCTATAATCTCTTCTTCCTCTACTCCAAACAGGCCTTGCTCTCCCGCATGGGGATTGAGAGCGCAAACGGTGAGGCGCGGTTTTTTTACACCCAGCGAAATCATGGCGTCATGACTGTGCTTAATCACTTCACATATACGCGCTGTGCTCAGTTCCTGAAGAACGTCTTTGTATGCAACGTGGGTAGTTACCAGGCTCACACACATTTTCGGGGAGGCCATCATCATACAAACCGAGGGTGAATCCAGAAGCGAAGCCAGCATGTCGGTGTGGCCCGCAAAATTCACGCCCGCACTATGAAATGATTTCTTATTTATAGGGGCCGTGGAAATTCCTTTAACCCTGCCTTCTACCGCGGCGTCAACCGCGGTTCTTATGTAGGCATAAGCCGCTTTCCCGCAACAGGGATCCATCTTCCCGGCGGTTACGCAATCGGCATCCACTGCTCCAATATTCACAATCGCCGGCCCGTCCGGACATTTTTCTTTCCACGACCCGTAATTCATAATCGCGACATCAGGCTCTGAAATTCCTGCTTGCTTTGCGACTTTGCCAAGAACATCTGCATCGCCGAATACCACTGGGCTGCACCTGGAACAGACAACTTCGTCAGTAAGCATCCGCAGACAAAGCTCCGGGCCTATCCCCGCCGGATCCCCCATGGATATGCCTATTCTACCCCTGTTATTGCTCATTGTTATCTCTTTCTAGCTTTTCAATCATTATCGGATCTTCTTCAATACCACTTTTTTCAGCGCCGCCGATAAACACAGGCCTGAGACTGCCCCAATCAGTTTTTTTCAATATTTGAACATCCTTGAGCGCAACAAAAAGAACGATTATGGCTATCAGGGCTATACATAGAGATATCAGAATATGATGCCTGTACATCCAATCGAGAAACGGATGTTCCACGGCCCGCATCATCCTGTCTCTGGATTTCCTGGACATATGCCGCGGAATTGATTCGGCCTGTGAAGCGCCTCGAAGAAGGTTGATCGTTTCCTGTAGTTCAACGGCTTCAGCCTGGCATTTATCGCATTTGCGCAGGTGTTCCCTAATCAGGTCTGATCGCGCTTCTCCGAGGTCCCGGGTAAGGTAATCCATCAGATTGTTCTGGATTTCCTCGCACCCCGGACGCTGGTATCTTTTCTGGCTATTTTTTTTCGCTGTCATTTCCTGTTTCTTCCGAAAGCAACGCTGCCATTTTTTTCATGGCATAATGCAATATATAACCCACATTGCTTACCGTAAGACCTGTTATACTGCTTATTTCTTTGTATGACTTCTCTTCGTAAACTTTAAGAACCACAAGCTGCTGTTCGCGTTCGGAGAGCTTCTTTAGCGCCTGGACGGCATTGGCGGCCGAATCACTGATCCTGAAAGATGCTCCACGGTCAGGCGCTACATAATATTGTTTCTCTTCGGCATGCCGCTTGTGAAGAGAATGTTTTCGCGTTTCCTTCCTCATGTAATCCACTGTCATGTTGTGAGCAACGCGATAAAGCCAGCCTGAAAGCCTGGGCGAAGGGGTGAGATCGTCTTCCCATTTTTTATATAGTTTTATAAAGGTCTCCTGTACAATATTTTCCGCTACATCATGATGTGAAACAATTCGTGTCACATATCTCAACAGGGCAGTCTCGTATTCGTTCACGATGTTCTCAAAGTCGGAAATACGCTCACTTGCAGAAGAATTCTGTCTTTTCTTCTTTGTCATGTTCAGTTAATCATCTTTTATGGTAAAAACGTTTTATGGACTATGTCTATTAGTTCAGATAACCTCATATTTTCAGGATGAGCTTTTTCTCAGATAGTTAACCTGGATTATTCAACTTGGCAACCAGGCAAAGTATATTAATGCAGAAGATTCCGATAAAAACAATACAGCATGTGGTATGGGACTGGAACGGAACTCTGCTGGACGATGTTTCAGCCTGTGTGATGGCTTTGAACCGAATCCTGGCCCAACGCGGTCTGGGACGTATGAGCATAGAGGACTACCGGTCAGAGTTTGACTTCCCGGTCAAAGATTTCTATGTAAAACTTGGGCTGGAGCTCAAGCAGGACGCCTGGCACGCGCTTGCCAGCGAATATCATGATTTTTACAACTTTTACTCCGCCGGTACGCCTTTAAGAACCGGCGCTTTAGATATTCTCAACCATCTCAACTCCCTGGGGATAGAAATGTCGGTTCTATCTGCATGCGAAAGAAATATATTGGGAATAATGCTTGAACAAAGAGGACTCAAATCCTATTTCCGGCGGGTCTCCGGTTTGCATAATCTTTACGCTGAATCCAAAATTGACATCGGTAAAGAACTTATATCAGATTTCCGGGCGCCTTCTTCAAAGATCGTGCTCGTTGGCGACACAACACATGACTTCGAGGTGGCCAGAGCATTGAACTGCCGTTGTATCCTTGTTGCGGGCGGACATCAGTCCGACAACAGGCTGGAAAAATGCGGCTGCCCGATTGTGGCAGAACCGGCGGACATAGCCGGCTTGCTGTTGTAATGAAAGGACCGGCATGAAAAAAGAACTGAAAGTAACTTTCGAGCCTTCCGGGCGAACAGTTTACGTACTGGAAGGAACAACTCTTCTGGAAGCTGCAGCGCTGGGCGGATACATCATAGAAACACCTTGCGGCGGCGCAGGCAAATGCGGAAAATGCCTGGTTAAAATCACCTTTGGGAAATGCCCTGCATCCCAGCCCAACGAGTCTGTTCTTTCGGATAAACAGATAGATGACGGATACCGTATGGCATGCCAGTGCACTGTCGAAGACAATCTTATTGTTGAAGTACCGGAAAAATCCCTGTTTCAGTCCGCTCAGAAAATTCTGTCCGAAAGCCTCCAGAGAGAAGGAGAACTGCGTACGGCAGTTGTAAAGAAACCGGTCAGACTGGAAAGGCCCTCGCGGTCTAATATACTTTCCGATATTGAAAGTCTGAAAAAAAACCTCGGCGAGGCAGAGATCGACCTGGCGGCAACAAGAAAACTTCCCGGCGCTTTGCGGGCAGAGAACTATTGCATAACAGCAACCATAGTGGACAACACTGTTATTGATGTCGAACCCGGAGACACATCACAGGAATGTTACGGTGTTGCATTTGACATAGGCACCACTACAGTGGTCGGAACCCTGGTAGACATGATCCAGGATAAAGAAATTGCCGTTGCAAGCGCCATAAATCCCCAGACTTCTTTCGGAGACGATGTTGTTTCCCGGATAAAGAAATGCAGGGAAGAGCCGGACGGACTTGGCGAACTTCAATCGGCAATAATCAACGCTGTGAACGAAATCGTGAACGAACTTGCAGACAAGGCCGGCATAGAAGGAACCCTGATATGCGAAGGAGTCTTTGCGGGAAATACAACAATGCAGCAGATCCTGTGCGGCATAACGCCTATTGCGCTGGGGGAAATTCCCTTTGTTCCGGTTTTTCGCGAAGCCCTTGAGACAAACGCCGCAAGCCTCGGCATTGCCATTAACCCCGCAGCCAGGGTTCATGTATTGCCCCAAATTGGCGGATTTGTCGGAGGCGATACCGTTGCGGGCATACTGGCCTCGAGACTGGACAAATACAAGCAGCCTGCGCTGCTTATCGATGTTGGAACAAACGGTGAAATTGTGCTGGCTAACCGCGGACGACTGGTTGCCACATCGGTTGCGGCAGGCCCGGCTTTTGAAGGCGCAAGGATAATAAACGGCATGAGAGCAACATCCGGGGCCATTGAAAAAGTCGTGATGACCGATGATGTGTCGATAAATGTAATCGGAAACTCAACGCCCTCGGGCATATGCGGAACAGGCCTGGTAGACGCAACGGCTGAATTGCTGCGTTCAGGTATTCTTGAAAACTCCGGACGCATAAAGAATCCCGAAGAAGCGCCCGAAAATCTCCCGCCGGCTGTCCGTAAAAGGATCATAAGAAACGGCGACCATTCTGATTTTGTCCTGGTCTGGAAGAAAGAGTCTTCCACCGGACAAAACATCTGCCTCTATCAAAAAGACATCCGGGAGCTTCAACTGGCCAACGGCGCAATCAGGGCAGGGATAAACATCCTGTTGAAAAAAGAAAACCTTTCAGCCAACGACCTTGGGAAGGTCCTTATAGCCGGAGCCTTCGGCAATTTCATAAGGCGTCACAACGCCGGCCGCATCGGAATGCTTCCTGACGTGGAGATGGAAAAGATACAGTTCGTCGGAAATACGGCGTCCTTCGGCGCAAAAAGGGCCCTGCTTTCATTGACGGAACGAGTCCACGCAGGAAACATCCTTAAGATAACCGAACATCTTGACCTGTCCCTGAACCCCGAATTCCAGATACAGTTTGCAGAAGCAATGATATTCCCAGGCTGAACAGCCGGCACAAGCCACGCGCCTCGAGGAGGCGCTACTACAGCGCCCGCCATATACTTCCATTGGCCTGCCATCATTCTATATCCAGCATTCAACCTAGAAACGGCATTTGAACCTGTATACGGCACTTGAAATTCGGGAAGCGATGTATATTATTACAAATAAGGAGTTTACAATTTATTGCGCCCCCACCCAAAGGGTGCGGGCGAGCTTCCCGAATTTCAAGCCGCAAGGGGTTGCCGATTTTAAGATCATGCTTTGCCACCCTGCGGCAGTGAGGAGAGTCCAAAATTGGAACACACAACTCTAAATTTACAGCTTTATGCTGAATGAAGCAAGGGCGTCAATATCCTTTTCTATATCCGCCACCAGCTTATGCGGAACTCGCTGGTTCACTTTCATTATAGCAAGAGAATGGTTTGTTCTCGGATCATGAGGGTTACGAACATCTTCTATGTTTATGCCCCCGTCTGCAAGTTTAACGCCTATGTTGCCAAGGACACCGGGACGATCATCATAGAGAAACATCACCGTATTCCCGCTTGGCTCAAACCATAGCTTGTTGAATTCGTTGATCCTTGAGACTATGATTACACCTTCCGCCACTGTTCCACGCACACTGGCGTGGCGCAACTCGCCGCCCCCCGCCGTGCTGGTCATGTCAATTGTAATAGAGTTCTCATATCCTTTGTCCTGGTCCACCTTTCGATCGACATATTCTATTCCCATTTCTTCGAGGTACGGCTTCGCAGCCCTGTGGTCCATGTGCCTGTCAAAATCCTCGGAAAAACCAGCAATTATCGGCACAAGCAGCCACTCGCCATATGGTTCAAGCGACCCGTAAAAACTCGTCTCCAGAAGCTTTAACGCTGTATTGTGCCCCACGATGCATCTGCAAAGCTTTGACAGGATATTCGCCAGCGTACAGAAAGTCTCATCAAGCCCCTCGGGAATGCCCCTGTTGACTATGAAACTGGTTATGCCCTTTTCGTCAAAATCTATGAGTTCCTCCGCTGCTCTTTTTGCGGCCTTGTAGTTGGCTTCGTAAGTGCTGGCTCCCAGGTGGGGCAACATCAAGTCGGCAATATCCGCAACACTTTTCTTTCCCTCTGCGTCCTTACTGTAAACATCGTTGAGAAAACGAAGCTTCTTTTTTCCCTTAGCCCTGCGGAGGGCTTCCTCATCAATAATCCCGGCGCGAGCACAGTTGATTATCGTGGCTTTGTCCTTTATCCCGGCAAGGACATCTTCGTTTATCATGCCTCGGGTCTCGTCATTTTCGGGCACATGAAGCGTCACATAATCGGACCTCTCAAATAACTCGGAAAGAGAGACAAGCTGTATTCCCTCGTCTCTTGCCCGTTCTTCTGCAATGACGGGATCGTAACCAAGAAGTTGAACGTCAAAACCGGAAAGTCTTTTACATACCAGCCGCCCTAT
Organism: uncultured Victivallales bacterium; assembly: GCA_964475205.1. GTDB lineage: Bacteria > Verrucomicrobiota > Kiritimatiellia > UBA8416 > CAYSRM01 > CAYSRM01. The sequence continues at coordinate 36,818 of CAYYVQ010000008.1, forward strand.
GTTTCCCAGTCCGACAACGCCAACTGTCTTTCCGGCTATTTCACGGCCCATATACTGTTTCTTTTCCCATTTGCCTTCCCTGGTAGAAGGATCAGCCTCAATGATGTGGCGTGCATCAGCCAGCATCATGGCTACAACTTCCTCGGCCACCGCGTTGGAATTTGCTCCCGGCGTATTCATTACATCAATGCCCTTCACACGAGCATGCGTCAAATCTATAGTATTTACTCCCGAACCTGCCCGCACAATGACTTTCAATTCCGGCAGGGCATCAATAATTTCAGCAGTTATCTTGTTGCTTCGAACCACAAGCGCGTACGTATCCGGGTGCTGCTTGACAAGCTCGTTCAGCGGGGTAGATTCTTCCTGGATTACTTCGTAGTTACCGTTTTCCTCCAGAAGTTGCCCGGCAACAGGATCCAGTTTAGTTGGTATAAGCACCTTGCTTTTCATAACTTCTCCAATCCAGAGCTTTTTTGTCATTTCAAAAAGCCGTATTTTACAGTCCATCTGCAGATTAATCAAGACTTCCTGACTTCTTAACTCGCATGCCTCACAGGATTTCTGCTGCAAGGACAAGCCCCTGTGAGAAATGGCTGTTCACTGAAAGAAATCACGACGGTCCTGTTCCCGGCTTCTGAATACCTGAATACTTAGCCCGCATATTCCACTGAATTTCGCACGGAGAGCGTGAAGAGTGCTCCTGCGGCGTTGGTTGCCGCCAAAGGCCGCCTTGTGTTTCATCAAATGGCTTCGAGTTATTCTTGTGCAATCAGACGACAATAATGTAAAGTTTTCAGTATGCGATTGTTGTTGTTAATTTTATGCCTGTTTTCACTTGCGCCCGCTTATGCGCAGGTCGAGGAAGAAGACAACGGGGTTCTATGGGAAGAAACCCGTATTCAAGCGGCAGAAAAAAGGGAGCCGGGGTTTTTCAAACGCCCGGCTAAGAAAAATTCCGTATCCCAGCTCAACTACGCAAAAAACCTGCTTGAAAAAGGCAGAACCCGCAAGGCAAGGCGAGCATTTCTTAGACTCACGTATCAATGGCCCGATTCTGATGAAGCCCCGAAAGCACAGTATGAATACGCAAAGCTCCTTATGCAGAACGGCGCCTATATGCAGGCTTTCAAGGAATTTCAATACCTGATCAAACATTATCCCGGCGAGTTTCCATACAATAAAACACTGGACTACCAGTTTAAGATCGCCAATCAAGTCAGGACGGAACGATGGGGCGACATACTTTTTCTCCCTGGTTTCTCAACTGCAGAACGTTCGCTGCCATTATACAGACAGATAGCCCAAAACGGTCCCAGCTGGGAGAAAACCCCTGAAATCTGGTTCTATATCGGCAGTGTGTACGAACAAACTCACGAATATGCACAAGCAATAGACGCATATGAAAAAATCATATACAGAAACCCGGAAAGCAACGATGTCGCACAACGCGCAGCCTACAGACGGCTTCACTGCTTCTACGCCATGGTTAAACGCCGGCCCCGCGATGAAAACATCTATCAACGCGCAATATCTTCCCATTTCCGGTTCCTCGAAAAATATCCGGACCACGAAAGAGCCAATCATGCCCGGAAAATGTTATCCGGGCTGAAACAGGAACTCGAAGACATACATTATCGACAAGCGGTGTTTTATGATCGCAATACCGGCAAGGTTAAAGCTGCACTGATATCTTACCGGGATTTTTTGAAAAAATTCCCGTCATCAAAAAGAGCGCCGCAAATTAAAGCGCGCATCGAAGAACTTTCTGCTATCGCAAATCAAGAAGGCAAGGAACAATAGGTGCGGCTATGAAAAGAAATATCACTGCCCGGAAATACTTCTTGATAAATTTCAATCGTGCCCTTTTGATGACATTTTGTGTCGCCCTGGCAGGGATGCTCTCCGGATGCGGCTACCGGTTCGGAACATCTCTTCCGCCGGGAATCCGTACCGTGCACATAAAGCCCTTTGCCAACCGGAGCGAGGAACCAGACCTGGAAAATACCGCTACCAGGGCAACGATAAGCGAGTTTATCAGGGACGGCACACTGCAGGTTGTTGATGCCTCAAGCGCAGATGTAGTCCTTCATGGCGCCGTTACAGAATACAGCCTTGCCGCCCTGCTTTACGACGAGGATACTTCCGCAACTCCCGAAGAATACAGGCTGATTCTGACCGCTCAGATTAAACTGGTCGACAAGTCAACCGAAGAGACAATGCTTGAGACAACCATAAACGGCGACGCTGATTTCTTTATCGGCGCGGACCTTACTTCGGCAAAGAGTGAAGCGCTTCCTGAAGCCGCCGATGACCTGGCCCGTAACATTGTCGACGCCGTGGTGGAGTACTGGTAGCTGCTTCAGGCTGCGTTGCTTAACTTTTTTGATGCCCGCGACTTGCGTCTTGCTGCTGAATTGGCCTTGACTGCGCCTTTCTTAACCGCCTTATCTACAATACTACACAATTCCCTGTACGCGCTGCCGCGCTCTTCTTCGGAGCCGCCCTCAAGCGTGGCGTCAAAATTTTTTATTGCCGTTCTAACCCTGTGCCGTACCGCCTTGTTGCGGTCGTGCTTTTCCATGGATGTCCGCATTCTTTTTGCTGCGCTTTTATTGTTTGGCATATATATCCAACCTCCCTAATTGTTCAAGCCATTGAATAGTAGCTATGTTTGAAGATGAATCAATGCAAAAATATGATATTCTCTGAAAAATACGCCGGGTAGCTGCTTTGCCCTTTAACCATAACTCAGCCGTTTCCTTCAGACCACCGCGCCTCAGGCAGGGCTGCCTGCGGCGGGAACTATTCCGCCCCTGTTTTGAGATCAACCACCTGAGCCGAGCGCGTGAAAACCAGCTTCAATGAAACAGGCCTCGCTGGAATGCACAGCATTTTCCGAAGCGCTTTTTCATAGGTTTCCAATTGAGATCTGTATTTTTCAGACGTCTTCACGGCATCAGCACGCCCATCAATCCCATCGCTCTTGAAATCGATAATAGTGGCAGCGGATACCCGACCTTCACGGCCATAACTGATGACAACCCTGTCAAACGCGCCGGAAACAAGTTTGCTGCCCATGATCATCTCAAATCTTTTTTCCCTCCACAGCAACTGCTCTCCGGGCCCTTTACGCAAAACATTTTTCACGGCATGAGCCCTCAACGCAGCTCGAAACTCAGGAACAGCCGCCTCCACAACACGAGGCGGGGGGTTCTCTTCCTCAAGCCAGCGTCCTACAACATCATCTTCATCTGTCTGCTCAATCCATCCCACCTTCTCGAATAAGGAGTGAATCGCCGTGCCTATTTCCATCGAAAGCCTGCGGCGAATATCGAAAATAAACGATATTCCATCCGTCGGCTCCTCGCTCCGCGATGGCTCCATTCTTTCCAGCTTTCGCTTTCCTATATGTACCGGCTTGTCTTCCCCTGAAACGGATACGGCCTGGTCCGGCTCCTCGAGAGGCAACTCATCGTGCCAGTCCCTTTTCCCTGCCTCATAAACAACCGACAGCTCATGTTCTCCAAGGCGCACACGAACAGAATCGTCAATCCCGGCTTTACCGGAAAGACGACTGCACAGAAACGCTCCGGCAGTATGCTCCCCGACATCCTGAAGCGTTACCATGTATAAAGCCCTTTTGGCGCGCGTTAGCCCCACATAAAGCGTACATAACTCGCCGTAACACCGCCTGGCTCTTTCCGCCTCAAGGGCCTCGTTTAAAAACGGATCCCCTTCGACTATCACCTTGCGAGGCATCTTCAACAACCAGTCCGGATCTTCCTGGCGGCCACCGGCCAGAAGTCTATCGAATTTCGGTCTGAAAAGCGCGTTGCCCAGAAGATCAGGCAATATAACCACGTCAAAATCAAGACCCTTGGCCTGGTGAAAGGTCATAACCCGAACAGCAGAAATCGTCGCTTCCTCGTGCCTGGTATAATTGTCAATAAAATTAAGAAAAGCATTGCAGTCAGGATCATGAGAGACGTCAAACTCGCCTGCCGCAACACTGAAATCTTCAATACGCAAACGCTCAAAATCATCAAGCTCAACAACTTCCCGAAGAACCTGACTCCAGTAGATCACAAACCTTCGGAAACCTTCTTCATGGATCATATTCTGAAGTTTCAGCACGGTATTTTCTCCGGCCAACCCGCCCTGCCGCAGGTTTTCTGCAAGAGGACTCATCTCAATGTGCCTCCAGGCGGCGCTATCGCCGGGATGCGCCGCAATTCTGACAAGAGAAAGAATAAGTTCCACTACCGCATTATCCCGTATCGCGGCTTTACCCTCGTTTACAACCGGCGCCTGCGGGCATTGGCTCCTGAGGATATTCACCAGGTCCCTGCCTTCCTTATTTGTCCTTACCAGGACAGCCACAGACAACCCCCTTTCCAGCGGGCTGGTCTGGTTGATTAGGGCGGCAACCGACTGGTAAACCGATTTTCCCGACTTATTGCTGTTTTTCTTTTTTGGAACCGTAAGCATACAGGCATATCCGGTTTCCGGGACATGCTGATTGTTGTAAGAATGCACCGACCATGCCATATTCCATTCGTCAACCGCCTCGGGGGGCAGGCCGGAGTTTCCCAGATTGCCGAAAACAGTGTTAACCGTGTCAATCACCGGCTTCGCCGATCTGAATGATTCTGTGAGGGGCTCCTGTTCAATGTTGCCGCTGAATCGGTCAAGCAGACGCCGGAAGAGTTTATGGTTACCCCCTCGCCATCCATAGATAGCCTGCTTGACGTCGCCTACATAGAAAAAACTTCGTTCCCCGGTTGTGTCCTGAATCACTTCATCGGCAAGGTTTGCCAGCGAGTTCCATTGCAGATTACTCGTATCCTGGAATTCGTCCAGGAGCCAGTGATCAAGCCTGCAATTCAGCCTGTAATCTATGTAGAGCCTGTTAAGAGTGTCAATAGTCCGGCTGATTTGCGCACCCTCTGAACCTGCCCTGCTAAGCAAGCGCTGAACGTCTTCGAATGTAAGGTTGCCCCCGGCCAATGCCATATCATTATATACATTCGAATAATGGTCCAGCACCTTGTGCAGACCTTTTGTCTGGTTTATGCACCTGTCAATTTCAACTCTCATTATGTTCGAAAGAAGTTTAAAAAGATTTCCGGAAATTCGTCCGGGCACATGATACTCTTTGCGTCTGTAATGAAGATCGGCGCTTCCTCTGGACAGAGACAATATTTGCGACATGAGATCTTCAAAGACAACGTTCTCTATACTGCTGTCCCACAGAGAATTCGTGTCATAATTGGCGGCGAAATCCACAATCCTTTCAAGACTTTCAGCCATGCGGGACGGCGCGCCCGTATCCTTTACCCATTCCTTGACCGCGTTTTCGGCCTGCCCAAGCTTCCGGGTTTTCTCCTGCCACGGTTTCCCTGTCGGCCATATCAGCTCTTCGTTGCCCCATCGATGAAAATCCGGGGCGAGATCGTAATACGATTTCATCGCGCTTATGAACTGGTCCAGGTTCTTTCCAAGATCCTTTTCTTCGTAACCAAACGTAGCCTGCTTGAATGCTTCGAAAAACCTTTTCTGAGCGCGGATTCCAACAAGAGAAGGGTTTAATATTCTTCCCAGCGCCTTCTGCCTCATAAGCTGCGCCGTTGCGCCTTCATTGTCGAAAACCCGGAAATCGGGCGCAACCCCAAGCTCAAGTGGAAAGGTCCGCACAATGCCTATAAGAAAGCTGTCAAGGGTTGCTATATTCAAATTGTGCAGTTCGCCCAGAAAATTGCGCAGACAACGGAGAAAAGCCGGGCATCCGTCTGTTTTCCGCCCAATAACAGCTTCAACCTGCTTTGCTTTTTCTTCGTTTGTAGCAGCTTCACAGAGATTGCGCACAATACTCTCAAATATCTCGCCGGCAGCTTTTCTGGAAAAAGTCAGAGCACAGATCCGCGAAGGAGACACATCCGCAAGAATAAGGTTGATATACCGGTGAGCCAGGCGAAAAGTCTTCCCGGTCCCGGCAGAAGCGGAAATCGCCGTATTCCGTATGGGTTTCATTCTGCGGCCCCCTGTTCAACCGGGAGAAAACAGTCGGCAGAATCACCATAAAAAAGATTGGAAAAATCATCCTCCCGGCCAACAGCTTGCGAAGGGGGCCAGAAAATGCCGTCCTTAATACGGCAAATAACTTTTTTTGCGCAGTCAATGGCAGAAGCCTCAGTCTCTTTGCCGAAGTTACGCCACATCAAAATGCCGGTCTCGGTGACAGCCTTGGGCAGATTGAAGTAGCCTGGCTCAATCAAGCCGGTCCCGCCGGATTCCTCGGCAAACATTCTCACATAAAGGGGTAGTTGAAGATCAACCCACCTGCCCTTTTTCGTTCCTGTCGCCGCAAGCATATATGCCGGCGTATCGGCGTCCGCCCTCTTAATGTGTTCACGCTCAGGCAAGCGGCCCCGGTCTGTTGTCTTATAATCCAGCAAGCGTAACGCGCCGGTCTCTCTATGCCTGTCAACCCTGTCAATCTGGCCCTTGATCTTAACTCCGCATACTTCCATTTCGCATGGCTGTTCCCAGCTTATTATCTCCCAACCTTCGGCGACAAGTTCAGCGTGCCGCGCTGCGGCGGCCTTGAGCCGCTGAACCGCCGCATCAAGAGCTATCTCAACAGGCAAAGGCAATAATCTGCCATAACAGGACACAACCCATGACTCTGCATTCCGGGCAAGGAAAGCCGAAAGGGCTTTCTCATCTTCGCAGCCGCGGTATTCCTTGCTTTCGGCCATATTTTTCAAAGCGTGGTGAACAAGAATCCCGAAATCCAAGGCATCAGGCCCGGCTTTTTCATCAGTGATTTTCTCCATTTCAAGAACATGCTTGAGATAAAAGCGGAAAGGACAGGCAAAGTAATCCCGGAAGGCGGTCACACTCAGTTGCCGCAGCGCCCTGCTGTCTCTGCGTATATCCGGGAAATTTGGATTGAGACGGAAGCTGATTGAATGCGGACAGTTGATCCTGCGCGAAGGAATATGGGCAAAAAGCCTCGAAGCCCTGTCAACCAGTTCCGCATCCTTGCAGCGGAAAAGCAGACGGGAAGGCTTCAACGGGTCTCCCTGCGCGGATGTCCTGCCAACAAGAAAAACTGCCCGTCCGCTTTTTCTCCGGCTTTCAATCAAGGTCTTCATGATAAAAGCGTCCCTGGCCAGTCTGGTTTCATCATTCCTCATCCCGAGTTTTTTTCTGAAATCGTCAGGCAGAAAAACATCCTGCACCCTCGTGTCAGGCACAAATCCTTCATTCATTCCTGTCACCACCAGGAAAGGGGCATCATTGAAAGTAAGCTCAAGCCATCCTTCCATGTCCAGCAACGCATCTGCGCGATCGCTCCTGTAAGTCTGGTTCGCCAGTCTTGAGGCAAGAAGTTCCAGTCTGTCCCGCAGTTCGATACCATCAAGCACAGATCCTGCATTTTCACTGAATTCATGGAGAACATCGTCAACAGCAGCGGCGGCGTTAATGAACTCGTTCCGCCGGGAGGCTCGCTCGGCAGTGTGTATCGAGAGAATATCCATAAGAAAGGCTCGAAGCGCCTCCTCGGGAGGCGAATCCGAGAACTGTTTCACCTGCCTGGAAATCACCCCGACAGCTTTGGCAAAAGCAGGAAACTGCTTCTCTCCGGCAGGATTATTCAATAGAAAATCAGCCATAGCCGTGAAATCAAGCGGCAGATGTTTGTTCTGAAAAGCGTCCATCTCCTTGAGCACAGAATCGGCGGCTATTCCAACAGTCTTGCGCAGATACTCAAGAACATAGGGATGCCTGAGATAAGCCGCCACTGCCGGGTAACCGCCTTCACGCACAAGATCAAACACCCGCTCTATCAATCGCCACAACGGATGGCCGGAAATCGGCTGGTCCGCCGGATCAAAAGCAGAAAGTCCATGGTTCGAAAATTCGGTATCCAGAAAAGGAATTAAAGATCTGTCCGGGACGGCCAGGGAAAACGAATCAGCATCAGAAGGCGATTCTTCACGAATCAAGGCCACAACCTTTGCCGCCTGTTCTGAAGGGTCCGCGCAGGAAATCAGATTGCGACGCTCCTCGGGTATCACTATCTCTTCCTCGCGCCACCTGACCGGTATGGGCCTTCCCCATTTGTCAAAATGCCCGGCATATTCCCCGGGCGCATGAATCAGAACACAAACCGGCATCGCCCGGGCAAGCGCTTCCAATGCCGCCACAGCCAGCCGGGGAGGGTCAGGAACTCCGGCAAGCGTAATGCGCCGGGCATCCTTGCCCGGAAAAGGCGATTTCGCCCTGTTAATTTTGTAAACACAGGGATCCTGCATGCCCGTCTCGCCTATCTTTTCCAGGTACAAACGCTCAAGCCGGGCCAGATCACGCCATCTTTCCGGTTCTTGCAGGTTTTCTGCCTGCAAAGCAAACAGACCGCCAATTGTAATTCCGGCATCGCTGAGTTCGTTGCGCAGAGACTGTATCAGGTCGCCGGTCCGGACCGCCCATGATATGTTCTGTTCGGGAACAGGTCCCGGGAAAAAACCGGAGTACTCTGCCGGGTCGATATCAATAAGCAACCGGCACCATGCCGCTGAAATTGCCGCAGGAGAAGCCAACTGCGAATTGCCTTTGGCTTTAAGAAAAAAAGTAGGCTCAACAGTTGCCGGAGGCAACAAGGTTGCGCCCGATTCTTCGCACCTCACTGCCAGTGCTTCCCTCAGCCTTCGCCCCGCGTGCCGAGTCGGAACCACCACAATGTCCCTTTCAAGATTTACCGGAGACTCATGCCGGCTGCTAAGCAGAAAATCACAGGCGCTGTGAGTAAAGGCTTTGTCCCATCCAAGAAAATGGCGTTCTACAGGCATCGCCCCCCCGTTACTTAAGAAAATCAGGACGTAGTTTCTGTACTCTCTGGACCGCCCCTGGCGGCATGTGTATGCCTTTGTCCGCTTTGTGCTTATCGATAAATTTCAAAAGGTGTTTCTGATTCAAGATGTTGACGTGGGAAAGTTGAAAAGGCCTGACACGCGTATTCGTAAACACGAGAGCTGCATGAACCCAGACCTTACGGCCAGTTTTATTGACTATAAAATCTTTCAGCCAACTGGTTTTATCGGCAACCAGCGGAATAATAGTTTGATCCGGAACTCCGTTTATCAGCAACTGGTGATCATCTGTGCCAACCCGTCCGGGATTGTCCCGTGATTCTATTAGAACTACAGAGCCCTGAGCTGTTTCAACAACAAACTCAATACGCCCATGCTCTGAATCAACATCGCAAAAAACCGTATAGTCTTCCGGAAGATACTCAAGCTGATGGAAAACCAGGTCATGAGCCACAAGACCGGGGCCGTTAAAACCATCCGCCCCGGATCTTTTCATAAAGAAATTCTTGAGCCCCATATACCTCATCGTTCCTCCGCAATGGCAGGTCACCCGGCCCCGGAAGAAAACCCCCCGCGCCGACAACATGCTTCACTGAAATATTTCCCCTGCAACCAGGCAAAACTTGATTCATAATAATACATGCAAAAGACACACAGGGCAAGAGACCATAAAAGATACCGGCAATATTCATGGCCCGGAGCGGAAAAAGACGGCAGGCAAAAAAGCTGATAAAACTGCTTGTATTAACATTGCTTAAACATAAAAATAGCATTGTCGGCTGGCAAAGACAAAAGACAAAGAGAAACGGGGGGTTATTTAACCCTTTTTGAAGAAAGCGCAGCCGGCGCCATTTTTAACCCGCAACAGGAGGAACAGAAAAAATGACGAAAACTCAGACCATTGCAGAGCTGGCGGAGCGCACGGGAGTGTCAAAGGCCCAGGTATCGGATCTTCTGGAAGAACAGGCTAAACTGGCATACAAGGAAGCCCGGAATGGTTTTACCATTCCCGGAATAGGGAAACTTGTGCTGGTTAACCGCAAGGCGCGTATGGGCAGAAATCCGGCGACAGGCGAGGAGATTCATATTCCCGCCAAGACCGCTGTGAAATTCCGCGTAGCCAAAGCTTGCAAAGACGCAGTGCTGTCCGGCTGAACAAAACAGCGTTTGTGTAATGCATGGGACAACCTCATGCAATGCACAAACAAACTTGCGCAGGCGGGAAACAATTGCTATAGTTTAAAGCTACAGGCAATGTTTCCCGCCTTTTTTTGGCTTTGAACTGATAGATTGATACACATGTTTAATAGAAAATTCTGCCGCCTTTCTTCAATTTCGCTCGGCTTCATAGCCGCTGTTCTGCTCGGCTCTACAGCAAGAGCTGACAGTCTGAGGCCCAAAGAGGACTTCTCCACTATAGCAAGAGTTTTCGCGGCAAAGTTTCCTCGCGAGCATCTCTCAAGAGCAAGGCTCAATGATACAATCGCAGCAACAGCCTGGACCAACTACCTGGCCTCCATGGATTTTGACCGAGTCTACTTTCTGGACTCGGATATAGAAGACTTTAGAAAGCGCCAGAAACTTCTCGACGATCAGATAAAAGCGGGAAAAGTGGATTTCGCCTACGAGGTATTCAAAATCTACAAAGAACGTGTTCAGGATCGGTTCGAATATGTCAAACAACTTCTCGAAAAAGGGTTCGACCTTGAAAAAGACGAAGAATACAGGTGGAGAAGAAAGGATGCGCCATGGCCGCAGGACAGGAAAGAATGGGACGAAATATGGCGCAAAAAAATAAAAAATGACTACGTCCAGAGCCTGGCAAGAAGAGAACTTGCCGAGCTGGAAAAAGGAAAAAAAGATTCAGAAAAACCCGAACCTGAAACCAAGGGAGAAAAGGAGGAAAATGGGGATAGCCTGAAACCGCTTGCCCCGGCAGAAGAGATCATCAAGCAATACAAACAGCTCAATACTGTATTGCAGGATTACGATGCCGAATGGGTTCTGGAACGGTATCTTACGGCTTTTGCCCATGCTTACGATCCTCATTCCGGATACTTGTCTCCAAGTTCCGTTGAAGATTTCAACATAGAAATGAAACTCTCGCTCGTTGGAATCGGCGCCTTATTGAAGTCTGCCGAAGGCACCGCCGAAATAGTCAGGGTTATCCCCGGCGGACCAGCAGACAAAGACGGCCGGCTTCAGCCCGGAGACAGAATTATTGCCGTGGCACAGGGAGATGAAGAACCCACAGACATCCGGCATCTCCCTTTAAACAAAACTGTCCGTCTTATACGCGGCGAAAAAGGCACCAGGGTCATCCTGACCGTAATCCCGGCATCGGACCCTACAGCCTCCACATCAAAAAAAATAGATATTATAAGGGATACGGTAGAACTCGAGGAACAGGCCGCAAAGTATCACATTGAAGAAATAACCCACGAAGAAACATCCTTCAGACTCGGTGTGGTCAGGTTGCCTAATTTTTATGCAGATGTTGAAGCCAGCATGCAAAACAAGAAAGACTACCGCAGTTCCTCCAGGGATGTCCGGAAAATTCTGGACCAGCTCAGAGAGGAGAATGTGGACGGGCTCCTTCTCGATCTCCGCAATAACGGGGGGGGCTACCTGCCTGAAGCCGTGAACATGACAGGGCTGTTCATCAAAACCGGACCTGTTGTTCAAATACGAAAGGGCTGGCGAAAAAGCTGGCTTGGAGATCAGGATCCTTCAGCCAGCTACTCCGGACCGATGGTAGTGCTGGTTAACCGCCTGAGCGCTTCGGCAACTGAAATTCTGGCCGGCGCTCTGCAGGACTACGGACGGGCAATAATCGTAGGCGATTCCAAAACACACGGAAAAGGATCCGTGCAAGCCATTGCGGATCTGGACGAAAATGAAAACCATGGAAAAATAAAGGTTACTACGTCCCTTTTCTATCGCATTTCGGGAGCATCAACACAACTTAAGGGCATAACACCGGATATCATCCTGCCTTCGCCTTCAGATTACATGAAAATAGGCGAAGATCATCTTCAAAATGCCATTGAATGGACCCGCACCCATCCCGCGCATTATGAACCCCTGGCTGACCTGAGCCAGACAACGACACAACTGCGAAGGAAATCGCGTCAGCGGCGTAACTCGAATCCCGGCTTTGAAAAATATACCGGATTGTTACAGAAAATCGAAAAAATGTATGATAGCGGAAAAGTACCGCTGCAACTTGAAAAACGCATAAAACTAGCAACCACCGAACACAAGGTTTCCGAACTTCAAGAGGAGCTTTCTGAGTGGGAAAGGGAGGAACCAGATACAAAAAACGATGTGGTGCTTGCCGAGAGTCTCAAAATCCTTGCTGACCTGAGCCAGATGCAAGGCAAACAACCCTACCCTTACCTCGCAAGCAATCCGGGAAACAATACAAAAGATATCTCTGAAACTTTATCCGAATGGCTCGACATGTTTTTCAAATGAGGAGCTGAATGATTATACCATTTTCAAAAATGCATGGCGCAGGCAATGACTTCATCCTTGTGGATGACCGCAGTAACACCTTCCCTTTTGAAGACCGCCAATGGCTTGCAGAAACAGCCGCCCGGCGAACCGGAGTGGGCTGCGAAGGAATTATCGGCGTTCAGCAATCGGAAACAGCGGACTTCAGGATGCGGTTTTTTAATCCCGACGGTTGCGAAGTTGAAATGTGCGGCAACGGCGCAAGATGCGTTGCAAGGTACGCATTCGATAGAAAACTGGCTCCTGAACACATGCGCATTGAAACTGCTGCCGGCATCCTGGAAGCACAAATCCAGGATCCAGACGTTAAACTGTTAATGACAAAACCCGACAAACTTGCAATCAACCTTAAACTCTTTTTTGACAAAGATGAGCTCTCCTATGGTTTTGCCAATACAGGAGTTCCTCATGTCGTGATAAAGGTCCCCGAACTCAGGGAATTTGACGTCAAAGGCATCGGCGCAAAAATCCGTTATCACGAGGATTTCCGCCCAAAGGGCACAAATGCCAACTTTATTGCTATCGACGGTCCGGGCGAAATATCCGTGCGCACATACGAACGAGGAGTGGAAGATGAAACCCTCGCCTGCGGTACAGGAATCACAGCGGCGGCAATAATCGCATGCCTTTCGGGCGAGGTATCGCCCCCGGTATCAGTAAATACAGCAGGGGGAGACAAGCTTGTTGTGGATTTACGACTGCAGGGAAATGAGGCGGAAAACGTTTCTCTTCTGGGCCCTGCCGTTTATACCTTTAACGGCGAACTGGAATATAACTCCTGAACAAACCTAACACTGAATGAAGATTGCCACGTTTAACGCAAATTCAATCCGGGCGCGAATGCCGGTCGCCAGCAAGTGGATCAAGGATAACCGGCCTGATATTCTATGCATCCAGGAAACAAAAACTCACGACGCGTTTTTCCCTCAGAACGAATTTACAAAGCTGGGTTACCATGTGTCTTTCCGGGGAGAGAAAGGATATAATGGCGTTGCAATAGCATCATTGAAACAACCTGACCAGATCAAATTCGGATTCCACGATGGCAAAGAATCACGCGAGGATACACGGCTGGCCTACGGAAAATTCGGCCCCTTGCATATAGTCAACACCTACGTTCCTCAGGGTCGCGACATAAACAACCCTGCGTACAAGTACAAACTGGACTGGTTCCAACGGCTCAGGAATTTATTTGAAACAGAGTTTACAACAAGGCAGAAAGTTCTCTGGACCGGCGATCTTAATATTGCCCCCACTTTTATAGATGTTCACAACCCCGAAAGACAATCCAACCACGTATGCTATCACCAAAACGCCAGGCAGGCTTTCCAGGATACAGTCTCATGGGGATTCATTGATGTCTTCAGAAAAAGCCACCCGGAACCGGGCCATTATTCTTTTTTCGACTACCGGACAAAAAACGCCGTTGAACGCTCCATGGGCTGGCGGGTGGACCACTTCCTTGCAACCAAGCCCCTTGCCAACACCTCTACGGATTGCTACATAGACGTGGAACCGAGAAAATGGGATAAACCTTCGGACCATACGTTTGTCGTGGCAGAGTTTGACCTGTAAAAGTGAAAATAAACCGACCTGCCTTTGCGGGCGGAGTAAAACAGGAGCATTAAATGCGCGAAACCGTTCCGGAAGTATTGAAGTCAGACGCCTGCATCAAACGACACGAAACCAACCCGATCCTCAGCCCAGAAGATATTCCCTACCCCAGCAATCTGGTTTTCAACGCAGGAGTGGTTAAATACCAGAGAAAATACGTTATGGTCTTTCGCAACGAAGCCAGGTATCCGCGCAACGAAGGAAGACCGAAAATCATTACTGACCTCGGTCTGGCCTTCAGCAACGATGGCATTTCCTGGGACGTGCAGCCTGAGCCATGGATTAAACAGGAAGAACTCAATGATCCCGAGTTCGTCCGTTTCTACGATCCGCGACTGACCGTGCTTGAAGGACGCTGCTACATGTGTTTTGCTGTCGACACAAAACACGGTGTAAGGGGCGGCATAGGGGTAACAGACGATTTCGACAAATTTGAAACGCTTTCCCTCAGCGCCCCTGACAATCGCAACATGGCGCTTTTCCCTGAAAAAGTAGGTGGGAAATACATGCGGCTGGAAAGACCCTTTCCCGTATACAGCCGCGGCGGCTCTGACAGGTTCGACACCTGGTTCTCCGATTCACCAGACCTGAAATACTGGGGAAATACCCATCTGGTCCTGACCGTAGAGGATATACCGTTTGCCAACGATAAAGTCGGCCCCGGGGCTGCCCCGATAAAGACAGACAAGGGCTGGCTCTGTGTAATTCACACGGTGGATAGAGATGACTCCAGAGGCAAGAACGGCTGGGAAAAGAGATGGCAGAAACGCTACTGTGCCAGCCTTATGCTCCTTGACAAGAACGAACCCTGGAAAGTCAAAGCATATTCCTCCCGCCCTCTTATCGCGCCGGAAGCAGAGTACGAGATCAGCGGCGGATTCAGAAACAACGTGGTCTTCCCCGGAGCGGCCATAGCCGAAAACAGCGGCGAAGTCAAAATCTACTACGGAGCTGCCGATACCGTGGAATGCCTGGTCACGGCTGATATCAATGACCTTCTTGCAATGTGCGACACAAAGAAGGAATAGTCTTGATACCGGAAAGCTTCTTCCCGGCACTCAGGAGCTCCGGCCAGTGAAGACTGGAACCTTCCTGCCCTGACGCCTGAACTTTCGGCGCAGCTTGTCGGATTCCTCCATATAGAGCTCGTGCTCCTCTGGCATCAGGGCAAGAAGCTCTTTCCAGAAAACAATGGAATTCCTTATGTATACAGGGTTGAAATCCGATTCCGGCCTTCCAATAAGGGGGCATCTGTCATCCATATTAAAGTTATACGTCAGGCCCTGAACATTGCCATATTGATCAAGGTGCGGTTCAAATGGAAAAATTCTACAGACTATCGCACGGCAGGAACGTTTACAGGCTGCGGGCCCGGGGCACTTTGCCAGCATGGAACTTTCGTGTAGCTCCGATGCCAGTTCCCGGGCTTTCTTTTTCTTTAATGACATGCGTTTCCAGAACCTGCTCTTTTTTCGCAACCATTTGAATTCATCAACATAAAGTACAGGATATGTTGTCTGGTCCTCGCAACAGGCAGGTATACCGCCGTTATCCGGGGCGCACAGTTTTCCGCAATCAAAATCCGTCATGGGCACAGAAAGCAGTCTGTAGAACCGACCCAGCGCCCTATCTGTTAAAACAGGTTTCCTCAAAAAAGCTCCTTTACTGTAAACCAACAAGTCATATTCTGGCGTTGGATCTGTAATGTTCAAGCAGTTTTTGATCAGCAATTCTCATTATGGCCTCTTTCCGCCAAAACCTATTTGTATAACGATGTGCGTAGTAGCGCGGGCTTCACCGAAGCCCAGCGCTCTTGGGGCCTCGGCTTCGGTGAAGCCGGGCCTACTCGCGCGTGGCTGCAATATCGTGCCGGAACTCTGGCCACGCCAAACGTGGCAAAATGGCCATAATGAGAATTGCCGGTTTTTGATACGTCTTACGCGTCTTGTAAAATTCTTCTCGTTTGACAGGAGGCGTTACGAGGCATAACCTTATCCTTTATTTGAAAATCGAATAATCAAGAAAGAGACATGGAATGAAAAGTCAGCCGAATGTTTTATTTGTTGTTGTAGACGACCTTCGCACTCAACTCGGATGTTACGGCATGGGATGGATCCACTCCCCAAACATAGACCGGCTTGCGCAGGAATCACTTCTCTTCAAACGGTCATACTGCCAGCAGGCAATTTGCGCGCCCTCCCGCTGCAGCGTTCTCTCGGGCTGCCGCCCCGACACAACAGGCATCTATGGTCTGAAGACACCGTTGAGAGATGGCATGCCGGATGTTCTCAGTCTACCCGAACACTTCAAGAATAACGGCTACGAAACCGTATCGGTCGGCAAGGTGTATCACCATGCCAAAGACGACCTCCAGGGATGGAGCAAAGAGCCGTTTCAGTCCACTGGCGACTGGAAAGGAAGAGGATACCTGACTGACGAGGCAATGGAAAAGATTGCCGAGTGTGACAGTAAAATGAAAGCCCGTGGCGATCACCGGCGCGGACTCGGGCCTGCCTTCGAAGCCGCCGACGTGCCGGATGATGCGTACCATGACGGGAAAGATGCGCTCGCGGCTATCGATGAACTAAGGCGTCTGAGCAAATCAGATAAACCTTTCTTCCTGGGCATGGGTTTCCATAAACCGCATCTTCCTTTTAACGCGCCAAAACGCTACTGGGATATGTATGACCGCGAAAAACTACCCCTTGCGGAAAACCCTTTCGAACCCGAAGGCGTTACGGAATTTTCACTTACAAACTTCGGCGAACTGCGCGCTTATTTCGGCATACCCGCAGAAGGCGATATTCCGGAAGAAACAGCCCGCAAACTGATCCACGGCTACTGCGCATGCGTAAGCTATATGGACGCACAACTGGGTAAGCTCATAGACGAGCTCAAGGAACTTGGGCTTTGGGATAATACTGTTATAATATTATGGGGCGACCACGGCTGGAAACTTGGCGAGCATAATTCATGGTGCAAGCACACGAATTTCGAAATTGATTGTCGCGCTCCACTCATGGCAAGAAAACCGGGCATGAAGGCCGAAGGCCGTAAAACCGATGCATTGGTTGAATTCGTAGACATGTACCCCACACTCTGCGAAGTCTGCGGACTTGATATTCCCGAACATTGTGAAGGAACAAGCTTCGCGACATTGCTCGACGATTCCAACCGGTCATGGAAGGAAGCTGCTTTCAGCCAGTATCCGCGAGGCGAGCGGATGATGGGCTATGCGATAAGAACCGACAGGTATCGATATATCGAATGGACTGACAGGGAAACGGGAAGCGTTAAGGCCCGCGAACTCTACGATCATTCCAATGACGGACAGGAGAATGTCAATATTGCTTCCACAGCCGACGCAGAATTGATTAAGGAGCTTTCAGAAAAGCTGGCGGGGGGATCCGGCTGGAAAAAAGTCCGGGAAAAGTTGATTGGACAACAACATGCTTAGCCTGATCTATGCATCAACTTCGTGATGAGAGTGGGCATGTTGCTTTAGATCAATGGCTTTGCGCAGAGAGCCGGGTGACGGCGTATGGACATACGTCAAGATCGGCTGGCCAGCAAAGTCGTTGAGATGAAGTGACATGCACACTCGTAATAGATTTTTATGAATAGATCAGGTTAGATCTGAATGGCACTAACTTAAGGCCTTCGCGCATCGAGATTGAACACCCAATATCCAACAAGGAATTTCCAATGTCCAAGGCAAGAGCGAGAGACAACATGACAGTAATTGTGCGTATTGAGGCTATGCATGATGCATTTCCCCATTTGTTCAGTTGGATATTCCTTGTTGGCTGTTGGATATTGAGAATGCACTTGGAGATACGCTCGAATTGCTTAAGTTAGTGCTATTCTGCTTAGATCTCTATGCCGAATGATTAACTACCCGGGCTTTTGATCTGAATAGCGTGCGGAGAAAGGACATCTGAGATAGTCTGAACCATGTTCACACAAAGCGAAATACTTCTGGCTTTTTCTCTGACTGCGCTTGCGGGGCTGGCCACGGGTGTAGGAAGCGCCATAGCTTTCTTCTCCAGCCGCTCAAACAACAACTTCCTCTGCGCATCGCTTGGGTTTTCCGCCGGTGTAATGGTATATGTTTCGTTTGTTGAAATACTTGCCAAGGCTAAAGAAAATCTGATTGCGGCAACCGATCCTATTGCGGGAAACTGGCTCACGGTAACAGGGTTCTTCGCGGGATTCGCGCTGATCATGATAATCGACCTGCTGGTACCCGAAGTGGAAAACCCGCACCATATCCATTCGGTGGAGGAGATGAAAAAAGGGCCGACAAATGAGAAGCGCCTGCTCAGAATGGGCCTGTTCACCGCATCTGCGATCGCGATACACAATTTTCCCGAAGGACTGGCTACATTTGCCGCCGCGCTGCATGACCCTACCCTAGGAATACCTATTGCTGCCGCTATCGCAGTCCACAACATCCCCGAAGGCATATCGGTCTCGGTGCCGATTTTTTTCGCGACCGGAAGCAGAAAAAAAGCGTTCTGGTATTCGTTCCTGTCCGGAGTTTCGGAACCTGTTGGAGCAATCATAGGATTTACCCTGCTGCGCTTCCTCTTTTCCGAGCAGGTCTTCGGATTTGTTTTCGCCTCCGTAGCTGGAATTATGGTTTATGTCTCTCTGGACGAACTGCTACCGGCAGCCAGGGAATATGGCAAAGGCCATCTTGCTATACTTGGTTTCGCCACGGGCATGGCTGTAATGGCTCTGAGTCTTCTGCTGTTTCTGTAGCGAAACCAATCCACTTCTCTCTTTTCGCTCCGTTTGATTCGGCAAACAATAGCTGCGACAAGATTGATCGACGATTCCTTCAGCCTACAGTCTATGGTCTTTCCTCCCCCCTTGATCATTGGACCTATATACGGCACTTGAAATTCGGGAAGCGATGTATATTATTACAAATAAGGAGTTTACAATTTATTGCGCCCCCACCCAAAGGGTGCGGGCGAGCTTCCCGAATTTCAAGCCGCAAGGGGTTGCCGATTTCACTGCATCTGCTTCGTTCTGAGGTCTTCGGCATAGTTACTATAGCCGAAAACCTCACGCCTTGCAGCTACAGCAAACTCGGCAACTGCCGTTTCTAGGTTGGATATTCCTTATTGGATATTGAATATTCCCTGCTTCTCTCTCTTCTTTGTGTTCTCTGCGCTCTTTGTGGGTACAATCTTCTGCAGCCTGCATTCATAGGTCTTCCCAGCTTACTCACAAAATTTTAAAAAATCCTTTTCCATGACAAAACTGTGACGCCGGCTTAGCATAATCGGAAAAAATAAAAGAGGAATTGTATGAATATATTAATGCTATATCCCGAATTTCCGGACACGTTCTGGAGCTTCAAGCATGCGCTCGCTTTTGTCGGGAAAAAGGCGGCGCTCCCGCCGCTGGGACTGCTGACGGTTGCGGCTATGCTTCCTGAGGAATGGGACAAACGTCTGGTAGATGCCAATGTAAGAAAACTGACCGATCGCGACCTCAAATGGGCTGACTGCGCCTTCATCAGCGCCATGACTGTTCAACGAGCCTCTGGGCGTCGAATGATATCACGCTGCAAAAAGGCCGGACTCAAAGTTGTCGCCGGTGGTCCTTTGTTCCAAAGCGAACTCGACGACTTTGACAAGGTGGATCATTTCGTGCTTAACGAAGCCGAACTCACACTCCCGGATTTCCTCCATGATCTTGAGAAAGGCTCCGCGAAACGAATCTACACAAAGGAGGGTTTCCCCCACATGGAAAAGACCCCGGCGCCCATGTGGGAATTGCTGGACATGAAAAGATACGGAAGTATGGGAATACAATTCTCGCGAGGCTGCCCTTTCAACTGCGATTTCTGTAACGTAACAGCGTTATTCGGACGTAAAACACGAACAAAGTCGGCCGAGCAGATTATCACGGAGCTGGATTCCTTGTATAAGCTGGGATGGCGAGGCGAAGTTTTTTTTGTCGATGATAATTTTATAGGGAAGAAGGGATTTCTTAAAAGAGATCTCCTGCCTGCGCTCGTAGAATGGCGAAAAAACAAGAAAGGCAACACATTCTTTACAGAGGCTTCCATAAACCTGGCCGACGACATGGAACTGATGCGCCTGATGGGCAAGGCGGGGTTCAACAAGGTCTTTATCGGAATAGAAACCCCGGATGACGCCTGTCTTTCAGAATGCAGCAAAGAACAGAATAAAGGACGCAATCTTGTAGAAGATGTAAAAAGAATTCACAAGGCGGGACTCCAGGTCCAGGCCGGGTTTATCGTAGGCTTCGACAACGACGGCCCCTCCGTTTTCAGGAAACAGATTGAATTCATACAGAAAACCGGCATCACCACCGCTATGGTCGGCCTTTTGCAGGCGCCTCCAGGAACGCGTCTTTTTGACAGGATGAAGAAAGAAGGGCGGTTGATCGGAGAATCATCAGGCGATAACGTGGACGGCACCACGAATATTGTTCCAACAATGGGTCTGGGCCCCCTACTGAAGGGATACCATGAAATCCTGGAACACATATATTCGCCTCAACATTATTATTCAAGACTCAAGACTTTCCTAAGCGATTATGAACCGCCTGAAATACGCGGAAATCTTCAGTTTTCCCATATTATGGCCCTGATTCGCTCATTTTACAAAATCGGGATCTTCGGGAAGGAAAGATGGCATTACTGGAAGCTTCTGGCATGGACTCAGTTCCATCGTCCCCAATTGATACCGGAAGCCGTAATCTTGAGCATCTACGGTTATCATTTCAGGAAAGTCTGCGAACTGCATGTTACAGGCAACATCTGATCCGGCGCCACCATTTTACCGGTCTTCGTCGACAACGATCGGGATAAAGATCTGGACGAAGATCAAAGAACCCCGGGATTTCATCCTGAGGTCATCTAACCTGATCTATTCATCATCTTTTCGGAATAATATTCAAATCGTTTGCTGATATTTTTTTACCACTGATTGCACTGATAACACGGATTTTTGTTTTATATCCATCATTCTTATACTTTATCCGTGTAATCAGTGTTATCCGTGGTTAAATTTCCTTGCTGTGAATAATCCAGGCTAATGTCCTGCCCCAGAAATAACATGGCATTTATGGAATTCCCACTTCATCTCTGGTATGCTAAGCCATATAAAAATGAAACGATATCGATTAAACCTTAATCTGACTGGTGTCATTATGCTTGTTGCTCTTGGCGTTCTGCTGCCTGTAATGCTTGCCACTGCCGTGGGTATTATCTCCATCATCATCGCTCAAGATGTCAGCGGGATCGTAACCGGAGTTCTCATGATCTCATTCGCTGCGGCTGCAGCAGGCAGCGCCCTGATAGCCTTGGTTCTGACAGGAAAAAAATCACGACTGGCCCGGCGTCAGGCAGACTTCGTGGCAACTGTTTCGCACGAATTCCGGACACCCTTGAGCGCCATTAAACTTTATGCCCAAACGCTACAGTCAGACGAAGTCGCAACAAATCGTGAACATAGAAATCACTGTCTGAATACCATTCTCCGGGACGCTGAGTGGCTCGACATGATGGTCGAAAAAGTGTTGACATGGAGAGCTTCCTCAAAGGATGCCATGCAACTCAACATGCGGCGGAAACCTGTGGCAGAGGCCATAAGCAGCGCCGTTGAGAGATTCAAACTGATGGTAGATACCGGAGAAATCACGTTTACCTCGTCAATTAATTCCATAACTCCTGTCGATCACGACCATACTGCAATCAATACAGTGATACTGAACCTGCTCACAAATGCGTATAAATATACTGGTAAAAACAAAACAATTTCCGTGCGAGCATACGATACAGATCAATCAATAGTAATAAATGTGGAAGATAACGGCGCAGGCATGCGACCTGCCGAAAAGAAACGGGTATTTCAACCATTTTTCCGTGGGACCGGAGACAAAAGCAATACAAGCGGCGTCGGTCTTGGTCTGGCCATAACAAAATACCTCGTTGAGCAACACGGCGGAACAATAGATGTCCAGAGCTCGGAAGGTAAAGGCTCGATTTTCACCATAACCTTGCCGGCAGCAGGTAAAAAACAATGACCCGCAAAGCATCAACCAGAAAAGACAAAAGAGAAAAGATACTTGTGGTCGAAGACGACCGTTCGCTGCGCGAGGGCCTGGCCATGAATCTTCGGTTGCGTAAATATCATGTCATAACCGCTGTCAACGGCGATGAAGGTATGCAGATGGCTTTTGACGAACGTCCGGATCTGATAATCATGGATATCATGATGCCTTCATGGTCCGGTCTTGACATACTCGAAGAAATGCGGAAACGGGAAGAAAAAACACCGGTGCTGATCCTTTCGGCAAAAAACACTACCCAAAACAAAGTGCAGGGTCTGGACCTCGGCGCGGACGATTACCTCGGCAAGCCTTTCGATCTGCCCGAACTCATCGCCAGAGTCGAGGCGCTTTTGCGACGGCAACGAGCGAAGGAAGAGAGCCTTCCCGAACTCGCATTCAAGGATCTCGTTATCGATCAGTCAGCTCGAAATGTCAAAATTAACGGAAAAACTGTTGAATTGTCCGCAAAGGAATTCGATATACTCTGCCTGCTGGCTTCATCGCCCGGCGCTGTTTTCAGCCGCGAGACTATTCTCGAAAAAGTCTGGGGCTGGGATTACGAAGGCTCTGAACGCACAGTTGATAATTTTGTGGCCAGCCTGAGAAAAAAACTTAACCCGGGCAGGCGCAGGAATCCTTGCATACGCACCGTCCCCAAAGTCGGTTACAAATTCGAAACTCCATAAGAAAGAAAACTGCATATATGAACATATACCTGGCTATAATAATTGCGGCGATTGCCGGCCGCTACCTGCTTGAAACTTTAGCTGACTTGCTTAACCTGAAGCATCTTAAACCGGATCTTCCGCGCGAATTCGAAGGATTCTACGACGCCGGAAGTTACAGAAAATCCCAGGATTACCTCCGGGAAAACACAAGATTGGGGCTAATCTCCGATACGTTCAATACGGTGTTGATACTAGTCCTGATTCTCGCCGGAGGCTTTAATTTTATCGACACAGTCGCCCGTTCTTTCGGCTTCCATGCAATAGTCACCGGCCTCATATTCGCAGCGATGCTGGGAGTGTTTCTGAAACTTATTAATCTCCCGTTCTCCATTTACGACACCTTTGTAATCGAAGAAAAATACGGTTTCAACAAGACCACACCGAAAATCTTTGTCCTCGATCTGGTCAAAACCATTATTCTCCTTGCAGTCTTCGGCGGATCGGCGTTTGTCATAGTTCTCTGGCTCTTCCAGGAAGTCGGGGAGTCGGCATGGATTTACTGCTGGATAACGCTCACCATCCTCCAGGTTGCAATCATGTTTGTGGCTCCTTATGTTATTCTGCCTCTTTTCAACAAATACACGCCGCTTGAAGAAGGTGAGCTCAGGAGCAGAATAGAACAATACGCCGAAAGTCAGAACTTCAGGATAAAAGGCGTATACAAGATGGACGGTTCCAAAAGATCATCCAAAAGCAACGCTTTTTTTACTGGTTTCGGCAGATCAAAGCGAATTGTGCTGTTCGATACTCTTATCGAAAAACACACCGTTGACGAACTTGTAACAGTGATCGCGCATGAGATGGGACATTATAAAAAGAAACATGTACCCCAGGCGATGGTTCGGTCTATAGTGAAAACAGGCCTTATGTTTTTCCTGCTTTCCCTTTTTATCGACAATCCAGGCCTTTTCGAAGCATTCGGAATGGAACATATGTCGATATATGCCGGATTCATATTCTTCGGCTTTCTTTTCGCCCCGGTAAGCATGGCGCTGTCTCTTTTCGAAACCGCCCTTTCACGAAAGCATGAATATGAATCGGACAATTACGCAGTGAAAACAACCGGCCAGCCGGAAGTCTTAATTAATGCCCTCAAAAAACTCAGCGTCGACAACCTTGGCAACCTCACGCCCCACCCTCTCAAGGTAATTGTCGGCTACAGCCATCCCCCAGTACTCGACCGAATACAAGCCATAAGAAACTCCAAGTCTCCATAGTGGCGGGAGCATCCTGCCCCAGCATCTTTAACCTAAATTCGGCAGTTGCCGGACATCGGTTAAAGCTTGCGCTGTTCTATTTTTCAGGAGAAAGCGGTTTGCGAGAGGCGTCCTTTCGCACAATGGCGGGAACATATAGCTTGCTCCGTCCATGGTTGCCGAAACGCTGCATCCACTTGCTGGGTTTTCCGCCCAGGTGCTTTACAGCCTTGTAGAAATATTTTTCTTCGCCCGTGCGTTTCCACATAAAAACACGTCCATAGGCCAGCTCGCTGTCTCCGTGATCTTTGTCCCGGTCCAGCGCTTTCACAATAGCGGGAACAACGCTCTCGTCGCCTGTTCTTTCAACATACATGCACAGCCCCTGTATAGCCATGCCCCGCTGCCATGCCCCGCTGCGCATCTTTTTTCCTTCTACAATCTTCCTGGCTGTTGTTCTGGCGTAATCTGCAAGAGCATCCTTATATTTCTTCTCTCCGGTAGCTTCGTATACGGCCCACAAACCAAGGATTCCATGGCAGATCGAACGCGGTTGTCCAAAACTGATCCCGTTATTGCCCAACCTTATGGCGTGTTGGCTGATCTCCAGAGCCGCTTCCAGGGAACGATGATCGCCCAGCAGATACCAACGCTCAAACGCGCTCAGATTCTTCCAGTGATTAAAGGTAGGGGAAACGTTCGGCGGCCGCGACGGCCGATCGGCCCGGATATGTTCCAGGCTTGGACAGTAACGACTGTTGCCCGTGAATCTGTCGTGATGGCAGTGATGCACATCGGCATTGTGGCTGATCATCCGGTTGGCAGTCCATAAGTAAAACGTGTCGCCTGTGCGCGCAAAGTTGAGAAGGATACTGTGCATATAATCGTAATAACCGCCCTCCCAGTGCACATGTTCAGGCACATCGCCTTTGTGATCAAACCATTCCACACCATCGCCCCAGCTTAACAGTCCGAAGCTGTCCACTTTGTCGTAGCGTTTAGTGCGCCATCTTTCTAAAGGTTTCTTTACCGAACCGCGCGCATAAGAGTTCAGAGCTTCGACCCGTTCTCGCCAGCGGGGATCATACACGTCCGGATCCGCTTCGCTCAGATCTCCAAAAACTCCGGTCCCCTGACAATACCATGCGGGCTCGCACCGGGCAAAAAGCGGCTCGCGCATTGATGCGAGCGCTTTTAACGGATCTGACCGGGTCCCATCGTGGAAATGGAAAAACAGCTCGTGTGTGCGGGCTATACCGGCAAAAATCTCAGCGCATCCATTCTCATCGACCAACGTGGTGTCGCCCTTGTGGAGAACACGGTCGGTCCATAGCCCGATATCAAGCCTGCCGGACGGATCGACCTTCAAATACTTTGACCACAGCTGCCAGAAATCCTTGACCCCAACAGTCACTCCGCCCGCGGAACCCGACACGTCAATTGTTCCAAGCCATGTCGGCTCTTCCTTATGCGGATCTCCGGCAACCTCTTTTCCCAGGTTATTAAATTCATAACGATGGGTTTCAAGAACCTCTACACCAGGCCCGGTTTTCTGATCTGCTTCGACATATTTCTGATCCAGGCCGAATCGACAACGCGCCTTTTTCCCCACGATAACAGGGATACCCACACGCCAGTCGGAAACGCGGACCAGGTCGTCCACCTTGCCTTTGCGGTTTTCCACAGTATACACAACACGCACCAGGGGGCTGCCCGCGTAAGCGTAGAAACGGCACTTGTAATCCATGGCATAACCCGATCCATCAGCGGCGGTATTGCGGCCCTTGACCAGGAGCACGGTTTTCATCGGACCTTGTTGCTCGACTGTGATCTCCGTATCAGAACACGATTGGGGAGAAAACTCGCCTTCCGGAGTCCGGACAACTATACTGCCCTTGCCTGGCGCAATAAGTTGAGTATCGCCCAGCCAGACTCCATCAAATCCGTTAAACCCCCTGGCCTTGACATGAAACCTGATCGCCCCGGTGTCCACCTCGTAACCTTTGTCAGTTTTGGACACCTTGACTGCTTCAGATGGGGCAACAGGTTTTGCGGTTTTTCCAGCGTTATCCTTCAAAAAATAGTGGCGCTTCTCATTAGCCGACAGGCTGGTTTGAAAATCGACATGCACCCATTTGACAGAATGATCTTCCCACCACCTTGTGGCAACACCGAACTGCGCCGGCACAGGCTTGCCCTCGTCGTCAAAGAGAACCAGTTTATCAATGTCGGCGACCGCTCCCTTTGGAAGCGGTATACCGCTGGTTACAGGTTCGTTTTCACGGGCAACACCAAGGCGCTCCTCGACGGTGAGTTTGACTTCGATGGCTGAACTGTTCGACAACGGGATTGCCATTATCAGAATTACAATAAATCCACCAGCAATGTGTCTTAACATGGTTGTCTTCCTCCTTCATCTGGAGCGAGCCATGCGTATAAATGTCTTCGCTGCCACCATATCATTGCATAACCAGCCCCGAAATAAGCAAGTCTTCCTGCTGCGAGCGCCCCATGGCCCACGCCTGCGCGACTTCCGTCACGCCGCTCGCCTCTCAATCCTTCTGTGCGGCTTTCAAAAACCCGTATTCCATAATCGCGCCCGCCCGCATCATCATTGCAGCGCGCCCCGCCCAGGTCTTGTTCTCGGGCATGAATATAGGCGGATTTTTTGATTCAGGAAAACCCAGCGCAAATTTCTTCACAGCGGTTTTCATGAACTCAGCATTATCGGCAACTGCGCCGACATAGGAATAGAGCCCTGCCAGAAAAACCGGCGCATCGTAAAAAGAAGACGATGACAACGGTTTTTCGCATCCGGCTTTCAACAGTTCAAACACCTTCTCGTTGCCGGTTAATTTATGAAGATTGCACAGGGGACCGATAACATGACAATAGTCCTTGTCTTCACCGATATAGCCCTGTCCGAAAATCTGGCCCTTGCCGGGTGAATGCAGATGCGGCCCCTGCTTCTTCCACTTGGGCACAACATTTCCATTGAAAAGTTTCATTGCCTCGTCCAGCCATCTCTTATCGGCAGTCAGCTCGTAGGCCGCGCAGAAACTGTTTATTGTCCACCCGTTCTTGGCCATGTCAGTTTTTCTGCCGCCACCGTAGACCTTCCGTTTATTAATCACCTCCCAGGCCCGGACAAGCCCTTCGGCGCTGCGCAGGCAGGCTTCCCTGGCTTTAGGCTCTCCGGTCAACATGTGCCATAGCGCGGAACCGGCAATAAACGTGCCGCCGGGCGCGTATCCGCCCCCTCTCCCATTGGCATGATACGAAGGCCATACGGAACCGCTCTGAACTCCGTTCATACTGGGCGAGTCGCGATCAGACCAGTACTGGTCAATATCAATCCGGTGCTGCGCCATCTGGCGCGCCATTCGCCATGCAGAAGGGTCGCCGTTTCTGAGATACTCAAACATTGCAAGCAGAGGCCAGTCAGGTTGAAGCGATATCTGACCTGAGCCATAAAGGGAGATGTCCCCGAAATCCATCCAACCATACCAGTAGTTCTGATTGACGTGATATGAACCTATATGAAAAGTTTTGGTTTCTTTCCGTGCTTGATATAAGCTGTCCGGCGCTTCCGGATTAAAAGCCCTGCTGCTCATGTTCAGACAATTCCGCAATTTGAAATCGCAGACCTTGTTGCCGGTTGTAACCCTGTCGGCTACAAAAAACTCGGGAACAGCGCCGGTCTCAACATAATAACTGCCTTCAGCTCTCGGGAATAAAGGACCGTTAAGATCTGCTGCTGTCTTTTCAACCGACCCGCCGGAGAAATCAAGAATGAACTCGTGTCCCTTATGGGCTGAACCTGGCAGAAGATATTTGCCTTCCTTAATTATGCCTTTCAGCCGCCTGACCCGATATGTGTAGGCGTCGGTCCGGGGCCATTGCCCGCCTTCAGGCCAAAGCCATACCATGAGATGTTTGCCGTCTTTTTCTATGGCTTTCTGATAATTCTGCCAGAAATTCCGAATCCCGACGTTCAAACTTCCATTGTCCCCCGTAAGGCTAACAAGCCCGTCGGTCTGCTTTCCTGTTTTCACAGCCTCGCCGTTATGGGTGATCCGGTAAGTGAAATTATCATAGGTGAAATAAGGTTTCTTATCCCCCCGTTC
Organism: uncultured Victivallales bacterium; assembly: GCA_964475205.1. Lineage (GTDB taxonomy): Bacteria > Verrucomicrobiota > Kiritimatiellia > UBA8416 > CAYSRM01 > CAYSRM01. The sequence continues at coordinate 64,975 of CAYYVQ010000008.1, forward strand.
GCAAGTCTGAAAGACCTTGAACGCTCCAGCGCCTTTCGCGCCTTCGCATTCGGCGGTTATCGAATCACCCAGACCCAGGCCGAAATCAAGACCCATTGCTTCAAATGCAAACCATTCAGGTTTAACGTCCTTGCCGTGTCCGTCGGCGCCATAGTTCTCCAGCCAGAAATGGGTTTTTACAATCCTGCGTCCGGCATACAAATACAGGCGGGCGGTATACTTGAGAAGATCCTTGTGAACACCGGGAAACCCGCCTTTAAGACAGATCACTGCGCGCATGGGACCCGATTCCTCGATAATCACTTCGCTGGGAGCCGAACCTTGAACTGTCTTGCCGTCCTCTGTCACAAGAACCACTCCCTTGCCCGCGCCTGTCATAAGCTCCTTGCCGTCAACCCGCAAAGAATGCACAAAGCCAGGCTTATTCTTGTTCAGAAGCAAGGCAAGCGGACCCGTGGAAACAGCAACGGCATCATCATTGTTCTTTATTTCCACGGGCGAAGAAGGCGCCGGATTGCTTCGGGTCGACAAAGAAAGCTCAACGCTTCCCTTCGGTCCAACCGGAACCTGGGTGTGAACCAGAACCCAGCGCACCGACCCGTCATCCCAGGGAGCGGTTGTTCTGAACTGTGCCGGAACAGCTTTGCCTTTGAACTGGACGCCCAGGCCCGAAATATCCTTGAGCTCTCCTTTTTTAAACGGAACCCCCCCTGTAACCAGGGCGTTTTTCAATTCCGTGTCGTGACTGTTGTCAACCGTCAATCCAACTTGCCCGAGTGCCGGGCGCAAACAAAACAAGCCCAGCAAAAGGCTTATACCGATTCTCGTTCCAGTCTTTCTCATTATTCAGCTTCCTCCTCCTTATTTTTCCGTTCCAAAGCAGGATCAGGCTCCTTGTTTCCATACTTTTTCTGTACCCTGTCGGCAAGATCAAAAAGGCTCTGATTTCGCTCTTTCCACCCTGAACTGATGAACCATGCTGCCGCAGCGTCGCCCTGACTGGCTGTTATATTAAGAATACGAATGCGTGTATCCAGCAGTCTGCGAATGTCGCTGACAAGCTCTTCGCCAATAATCTGCGGCGCCCGCGGATCCAGCCAGGCTTTCTCAAGATAGATCCGCGCTTCAATTTCCTGTGCCGACTCGCGGAAAGCTTCCGAACGCACTGTAGCCACCGGACCGTTTTTACCTGCACCCAGGATGCGGGGCACCCCGAAATTCAGACTCAACTGCCCCCATGCCGATTCAGGGTAGCGGCCGGCCAGAGTATCGGAGCGTCTACGCCCAAGAACTTTCCAGAAATCAGCGCCGATACGGCCAAGCCCCCTTATGCCTTCACCCGTGGCAACAGCAGGCCACTTAGAGCTATACGCGCCAATCCAGGCTTCAATCATGCAGCGATATTTTGTGATAGTGCTTCTAACCTTCAGATTATTGCGGGGGTAGTAGGACATCCATCTGGGATTGGTCCAGCCCAATCCATAGCCACGATCCGGATCAGTGGGATCGCAACCAACCCCCCAGAGAGCATTGAACAACCCCATCGGATAGCCTTGCCAGGATTCGCACCTGTAGTGTGAATGAATAGCCCACCTGGCGTCCTTTACGCCATGGGAAATATCATCCATTGCCTGCTTGGTCGGTCGATGATCTCCTGCCAGTCCAAACATCATCGAATCCCTGAGTCCGCGCTTTTCAAGGATTGCCTGCATGCCGTCGCTTACCTTTTTCCAGAATACCCTGGCTTCAGCCGTGCCCCATGCCGGTCCGCGCGCGCTTGCATATTCTCCGGTCTCCGGATCGTAAAGACTATACAGTATTGGTTTATCATGAATCTTGCCTGCCTGCCCTGAGCCGCCTGCATGACCCTGGCTGTATGGCGGCTCCCAGCAATACAGAATAATGCCGGGAATCCGGCCCATGTGCTTGATTGCCGTATCCAGGTATCTTTCCACTATTGTAAAATCAGGTTTCAGCTCAAAATTTTCATCACGAACCCACCGCAACATAGCATGCTCGTTTCCGAAATGAGTGCGCCGGATACAAGTAATGTAGATCGTGTCGCTTCCCAGATCACCCAGCAGCGAGAAAGATTTATCCAACAGGGCAAAGTGTTCGTCCGACCATAAGGGCACGTCATAGGCCATCGCCACGCTTTCGGGCGACTGGATTATATCCAGTCGGGAGGTAAAGGTCTTCGCCTGGGGCATGTTCCATCCGCTTACTCTAATCTGCAGTTTCGCCTTGCGCGGCTCAATGCCTTCGGCTCGTATCGTAACTTCCCCGTTATACAGACCCGAAGGAATGTCCGAAGGCGTGCGCACGGTAACCCATACGGGTTGCACAGAACGATTGTATTTGCCGCTGACGGGAACTTCAGAAGGCGCATCTTCTTCAAGCGAATCAAAAGAGCCGTTGTGACCATCGGGACGGCCGTAGCGGACCTGGATGGCTTCCTCAGGGATAGAGCCGCCGGGGCCGCTAAGATCGGAAACATCAACCTGCAAACTTTTAATCGGCTTGTCATCGCCAACAACAATCTGCCCGGAGAAGGCGCCATTGCGTGTGGCTGCAATTTGAATCGGATTGGGAGAATCAAACGGATCGGGATAATCAGAGACCTTGACGTCCTGGACAATGCTCTGGTTCCAGTGCTTGAAGCCCAGGCCGGGTTTAGGGTCAATATTTGGAACAACGGCCGAATCGTGTGAACTCTTAAGCGCAATTGACTTCAATCCCAGCCGCTGCCACCAGAGAGATTTGTGAATCGATGTTTTTCCTTTCTTTACCGTCATGTAGCGTTTGGCCGGCGTCGGCGCCCGGTGCAGACTCACGGCCAGTACGTTGACGCCTTTGCGCAATTCTGATGCGGGAATAGGCGCCTCGGAAATCTCTCTGGCGCGAAGGGCTATACGGTCGCGCACATCCTTCGGCAAGTTAGCCCTTGCCCGTTTGCTCGAATCATACGTGGAAAAAGGCACAAGGAACCCGTCATCCATAAAATCGGCTTCCTCGGGATAGGGATTTGCCGGTGTCGAAATGGTTACCGGCCCTTCCGGCATATGCTTGCGCATAATTTCTTTGCCGTTCAGATAAACCACCGCGCCTCCTCGAAACTTCAGGGAGAGTTTCAAATCCTTTGCCCTGGCCGGGTCTTCGACCTTGAAGGTTCCTCGCATCTGGATCAGCTTCCAGCCCTGGTCAGTAGAAAAGTGATGGCCAAGCATGGGGCCTCTCGACCTCAGCCAGTCGCTGTCGTTAAATTCGGCATGCATCCAGTCCGATGGTATGCCTGAAGGCAATCTTATGACTTCATCCTCGGGGATCTTTCGAATCTTCCAGCGATCTCGAGTCAGGGTCGGTTGATCCGGATGATCCCCAAACCAGGCGGGAAAATCCGTCCAACTGTCAAAATCGTGCCCAACAGACCCGTGAACAATGTTCCCCGATTCATCTACAACTTCGCCGGTCTCGCGCATGGTACAGAACCGCCAGAAAGTTTTGTTGCTGAGGATAACCTTCCTGCCCTCCTTCTCTTCGGCAAGGCAGAAGAACGTTGAAAGAAAAAGACAGGTCAGTGTTAAAAAAGTTATTTTCCTATTAATCATGTTTACCTCCGTTCAGGCATTTTAATTGCGGCCTTCCATGCTGATCTTCAAACCCGGCTTTACGTACAGAGCACAATCGAGATTTTGTATTCAGGCCCGGAAAAAGCAGGAAGTAAAATCTTTCACGCTTATACAGCGCCGCCGGATAAAGCTATTTCTCAACTTTTTTATGTTATCCTAACATAAATTATAATAATAGGATGTCTGATAACCAAACGCAACTTTTTTTCGGAGCGAATTGACCAAAATCCCGATCACCGGACATGCGGCCCATTTTTACCTGTCGATGCCTGTGATGAATGCGCTGAGGATATAGCGTTGATGGAAGACAAAACTGATGGTTTAATAGTCCTGAAAAAATAACCGTGTGAACTCTTGATCTGTACGAAAGGCCGGCATGACAAGGCGAAAAAGAAATGCAAGCGGCATGCGAAAAGGACGGTGGGCCGTAGAGCGCGAAAGGTGCAGGATCGCTCGCGATGAAACAGGGCAGCAACCTGAAGCAGTCTATTCCATAGCAAATACAATCAGACACCTTATGGCAGGCCTGGAACCTCGCTCTGCATCATGGCTTGAAAAACTGCACAGCCAGTGGCCTGCGCTGGTGGGCGAGTCGGTGTCAAAGCACTCCCGTCCGGGAAGAATCGACGGGAAACGGCTTGTAATTTTTGTGGACAGTTCTGTTTGGCTCAATGAGTTGTCACGGTATTGGAAAACCACGATTCTGAAGAGCGTGCAGGGTAAATTCGGGTGTGAGAAAGTTGATGCTGTCAGTTTCAGAATTGACCCGGACCGACCGGACCAGCGATAGTTTCAGATCCTCAATGTTGGGCGCGAACCGATAAAAATATTCTGTATCATTCCTCTTCTTCGAGCACATCTGCCATGACTACATCTACTTGATCCTTAATTCTCGGATAATTCGCAAGCGCCTTGGCAAGAAATTCATCTGCGCTTTTGTCCGCGCCGTGTTCCTTGCTGAATACCGCTGCGCCAAGGCTGTATTTACCTATCTGCCTGAGTGTCATGGTATCCTTTCGCGCAAGATAGTAGTTAATAAAGCCCAGCATTTGCCTGGCATCTACCTGGCGCCATGGAACTTTGCGATTCTTCAACAGGATGTGCTTCTTATTTGCACCCAGCACATCTTCACGCTGTCCGCCTTCCCTCAACCATCCCCACGGCATGGGTTTCTCGCTGAGCCGTTTTATAATGTATTCCCTGGTATCCTCCAGCAACCTGTAACGCTGGATGACGGTGTTAAATGCGGCTTTGCCTTCTTCTGTCGTATAAGAGGATTTTTCTTTTGAAAGATTTTTGGCAACCTTGCCGTATGCGTGGGAATTAAGCGCGCGACGCGCTTCGCGCAGGGCCCCGCGAGCATTCTCAAGCTCGCGCCGTATCTTTGCTTCGCGCTCTTTCTGTTTACGCAGCCGCTCGGCTTTTTCCCGGGCTCTACGTTCGGCTTCCAGGCGGGCTTTTTCCCTGGCCGCCCGCAGTTCGTTTTCTTTTTTTCTTATTTCCCTGATCTTTTCAAGCGGTTCGTCGGTCTGATCAAACAGATCGTTCGCTTCAGCCAGCATTGACTCCAGCTTTTCCAAATTGATTGCAAGCATGCCCTCGAGCTTCCGCGCTTTGATAGATGTTGTTGATTCCTCAACATTTTCCTTCATCTGCACTGAATTCTCTAATATGGAATTGCCTTCTCTCGATAAAGCAATAATTCGGTTGGCAGATTGGACTATCTCTCTGGTTAGCTCGACAACTTCGGGTTCTTTTTCTGCCTGCTCCGGCTTTTCTTCCCGTTCCTTTTCCGGTTCTTCCTTTTCCTCCGGTTTCTCCTCCGTCTTTTTTCCTGCACCTTCCTGCCTTTTGCGACCCCTTTCAATATCCGCTCTGCTCATTATGCCCGGCGGCCCTTCGGGTTCATCGGGTTGTTCAGGTTTTCCAGGTTCTTCTGTTTCTTCCCCGCCGGCTTCGGCCGCCTTCTCTTCGTCAATGTCTTTTTGCACAGGGTCTTCTGTGGTTTCATCTTCGCCTTCGGTTTTCTCTTCAGGTTCGAGCGGCAAGGGCCGGGCAATTGTTATGGGTTCCCCGGTAACATAAACAGCGGCGTTCGTGGCTGTTGAAATTCGTTCTGCAGCTTTGTCAGCCAGTTTATTGAGGTTGGTCGCGGACGCAGCAATGCCGGAGAATGTTTTCGCGGACGCGTCCTTGGCCATGGCAAGGGCTATAAACTCTCTCCTTACCCTGATGGTTCTCTGCCGTTTGGTTATAAAGTAAGCTGCTCCTCCTCCTGCCGCTCCCAGTACAATTATAACAAGAATGAACCATAGAAACGCCCTGGACCCTACCCGTTTGCCTCTCTTTTTTCTTGAGGCCCTTCCGCCATTCAGCGCCCTTTGCCGGTATTCAGCCAGAGCATCGCCTGTCGGTGTGTGTTCGCCATTGCGTCCGGTGGTTTCAGTCGAAAGTTTTGCAACGTTTTTCTTTGTCTGCGCCTGCAAGGAGCCTTTGCCCGGTCCGGCAGATCCCCTACGCCTTACAACAGTTTTGACTTTCTTGCGTCCGCCCAGGCTTCGATCATCGCCCATTTCCCTGAGCGCTTTCCTCATATCGCTTATGGCAGAGGCGTAAGTCGGGTAACGCCGGGCAGGTTCGATCTGCAGCATTCGGGATATAATTTCCGCAGTTTTTCTTGTTACCCGTGAAGATACTTTTTGGAGATCCGGTGGGACTTGCTCAAAACGGGCTTTGACAACTTCAATGGGCGTTTTCCCTTCAAATGGCGGCTGGCCGGCAAGCGCATGGTACATGGTCGCGCCGAGACTGTATATATCTGCGCGCGAATCGATCTTGTGGCGCTTGACTTTTTCAGGGGCTATGTAGTATGGGGTTCCCCAGATACCCCCGCTTTCCTGCTCGTTGGCTACGCTGGCAATCCCGAAGTCGACTATTTTTGCCTGCATCTTTTCGTCCAGCAGAATATTCTCTGGTTTAACATCTCCATGAATCAGCCCGGCTTCTTCCGCGGCGCTCAGCCCTCGTGCCGCGTCAATTCCTATTTTCATTACCATCGGGGGGTTAATTGGCTGGCCTGCTTCCACCATTTTGTCGAAACGCTTACCCCCAATGAATTCCATTACTATGTAAAGCTGGCCCTTTTCCTGCCCGAAAGAATAGATCTGTACGATGTTGGGATGGTTAAGTTTAGCAGTAGCCTGGGCTTCTCTTTTGAATTTTTCCACAAAATCCAGGTCATCGCCGTACGATTTGAGCATGACCTTAATAGCCACCATGCGCCCCAGGGTTTCGTCCAGGGCCCGAAACACCCCGCCCATTCCCCCGGATCCAATCAGTTCATACAGAAGAAACTGCCCAAGCCGCGCGGGCACAGTTTCCATACTGTGACATTCCGGACATTCTACCTTTACAAAGTGGTCAATTCCTTCGACATCAATGGTAGAATTGCAGTTGCTGCAGTGGATCTCCGATACCGGATCTGTTTGAATATCTATAGACCTGTCCGCTGGTTCCATTATTTCTTCTTGATCATCCCTTCAACTTGACGATTATAGCTTATATGAAGGTAACGGATATGTCTATATGAAATTTTGCAATAGCCCGTGGGAGTTTATCAATGCATCCGATATTGTTTGAAGCAGGCCCGTTAACCATAACATGGTACGGGGTCATGATGGCAACAGGATTCCTCGCCGGGCTTGTTAACTGGGTCTTTATTTCCCGGAAAGAAGGCCGCGATTTCAGCTATTGTTCGGATCTTCTCTTCTGGATCATGTTTTCGGGATTGCTCGGCGCAAGGGTGGCTTACGTTCTGTCTAATCCGGCACAATACATAAAGAACCCCGCAGAGATAATAATGATCTGGGAAGGCGGACTGGTCTATTACGGCGGATTCCTGGGGTCGGGTATTGCTCTGATTATATTCGCCCGCAAGCATCGGGAGGACATACGGGGACTGCTGGATTTTGTGGTTGTTTCGGTGCCCCTGGCGCATTTCTTCGGTAGAATCGGATGCTTTCTGAACGGATGCTGTTACGGCAAGATATGGCACGGACCTCTTGGTGTACGTTTTCCTGCAGGGAGTTACGCATGGTACAGGCATGTTGATATGGGATTAATCTCCCGCTATACTGCCAGAAGTCTTCCTGTCCACCCCGTGCAGCTTTATGAATCAGCATTTAATCTGCTGGTCTATTTTATCCTGTTGCGGGCTTACACCAAGAGGGACCGAATGCGGAGTGGACGTATCCTGGCGCTTTACTGTTTCACGTATCCTCCAGGCCGATTTCTGCTCGAATTCCTCAGGGGAGACCACCAGACGTTTATAATGGGACTTACGGTTTCACAGGCAACCAGTCTTTTTCTCATTCTCCTCGGAATAGTGGCCCTCAGGTTTCCGGGTAAAGGACGCCTGGCGGAGCTTCAGGACCAAACGTAATGAAATTCGAGGTCAAGTCCGAAGGTGCGCCTGAACGCCTGGATGTCTGGCTGGCGGAGAAACTGGAAGGACTTTCACGCTCAAGGATCCGCAGATTAATAGACAAAGGGTTTGTCACTGTGAACGGCCAGCCAGCTTCTGCCCACAGAAAAGCGACGCCGGGAACAACGGTGGAAATCGTTGTCCCGGAGCCGGCGCCTGTTGCTCTGGTTCCGGAAGATATCCCCCTTGATGTACTTTTCGAGGATTCAGAAATTATCGTAATTAACAAACCGGCAGGAATTGTAGTCCATCCTGGGGCAGGCCGCGCCACGGGAACAATTGTCAACGCACTGTTGCATCACTGCAACGATCTTGCCGACATAGGAGATGAACAAAGACCCGGCATTGTCCATCGGCTTGACAAAGACACAACCGGCGCGCTTGTATGCGTAAAAACTGCTGTTACGATGGAAAAGCTATCCCGGCAATTCAAGGAAAGCCGTGTATGTAAGGAATATGTCGCTCTTGTAGCGGGTGTTCCAGAGCCTCCGGGCGGAAATATCGACAAGCCTATTACCCGCAGCAGAAGCGACAGAAAAAAAATGGCCGTCGCAGATACCGGCGAAAAACAAAGCGGTTCAGTTATCAGGACCCGCAGAGAAGCTCAGACCGGATATGATGTTGAAGAAAATTACGGGGATTGTTCTCTGGTCCGGTTTTATCCCCGGACAGGACGTACACACCAGATCAGGGTACATGCCAAGTCCATCGGCCATCATATTCTCGGAGACAGGCAATACAGAAGCAGACGCCATGAACCGCAACTGAACCCTCCGGTTTTACGGCAGATGTTGCACGCAGAAGTGCTTTCGTTTTGTCATCCCGTCCTGGGAAGTCCGTTGGAAATTACCGCTCCATGGCCTGAAGACTTTGAACGGGCGGTTGCGTTTTTGAGAAAGCGGAGAGCGAAAGAAGCGGCACACTGAATTTTCAGACCGTCCGGATAATTCAGGTTAGCATTCTGCAAAGCAGTCCGCTACAATTCGCTGTATGAATTGGCGGCAGATAACTCCTACTATCGTGACCCTACTGGCTATGCTGGCGGGTTTCCTGAGCATACTTGTAACAATTGAAGGAATGCAAAGCGGCAAAGCCGGACTGTACTGTTTGTCTTCACAACTGATAATGCTGGCCATGATTCTTGATGGATTGGACGGCAATCTTGCCAGATGGCTCAACGCCAGCAGCGATTTCGGGGCGGAGCTCGATACATACGTGGACCTGACGGCATTCGGCATTGCGCCTGCAGTCCTGATTTTTGCGGTAACGTTGCAGGCAACAGAGGCTGTGTGGCGCGTACTTCTGCCTTCGGCCGTGGCGCTGTCCGGGGTTGTCAGGCTGGCAAGATTCAAAGTCAAGGATCCTTACCGCGGACAGGCAGGCTATGCCGGACTGCCCATTACCGCCAATGCAGCATGGGTGGCGCTTTTTGTCTTCCTGAGCCAGACATCTGGAACACAATCGCCTTTAACAGCGTATTTGTCTCTTGACCAGGGATGGTTCGCAGCCATTTTCCTGGTGGGAATATTCGTTTTTATATCACTCCAGGTGAGCAGCCTCCGTTATCCCAAACCAACAAAAAAAACTTTTATATTCATTCCCTGTATAATCCTGGTTGCCTTGCTCTGGTTGCTCGATCAGCAGATTTCGGCTCATGTGGCCCTGGTAATGTTGTTCCTGGGCCTTATCTATGTATTGGTAGGGCCGCTATTTGTTAAGGGCCTGGAGGTGCATAAGGCAAAACTCCAGGCACAGGCGTCTTGCGCCGGTCTTGACGCGGCCTCCGAACCCTGCGAAACTCGTTAGCCTGCATTTCTCACGGGATTTCGCAGTGGCGCTATCCGCGCTTGCAAGAGGAATTCTGTGAGAAATGCGGGTTAGAAGAGACTTGAAGGAGAAAGAAAATTGTCAGTAGATACATTGACGGAAAAAATAGAAGAATATGTCCGTTTTATGGCCGATGAAGGCAAACAGGTGGATGTAACCATGTCGGATATTGCAGCGTTTCGCGCAGCTTCAAGCGCTGAAGCGGCATCCTGCAATGAAAGACCCCGGGGAAACACCGGCAAGACAAAGGTGTGTTCCGAGTCAGTAGACGATCTTGAATCCATAGCAACAATGATCGCAGGCTGCACGAAATGCGCTCTGCATCAAAGCAGGAACAAGACTGTTCCGGGCCAGGGTTGCCATAACCCGGACATCATGTTTATCGGGGAAGCGCCCGGCTCCGACGAGGACAGGCAGGGTAAAGCTTTTGTAGGCCGGGCAGGACAGCTGCTTACAAAAATGATCGAAGCCATGGGCTATGGTCGGGAAGAGGTTTTTATCGGCAATATTCTCAAGTGCAGACCGCCGGGCAACCGTAAGCCCCTGCCTGTCGAAATGGAAACATGTATGCCTTACCTGAAAAGACAGATAAATGTTCTTCAACCAAAAGTTATTATCACCCTGGGAGGGACAGCAGCCGAAGGTTTATTTGATGTCAACACGGGGATTACCCGTCTGCGCGGCAAGTGGCTGTCATTTGAGGGCATCGATGTCATGCCTACTTATCATCCGGCCTATCTTCTGCGCAATCCAGCCGCCAAACGTGAAACATGGCAGGACCTCCAGGCCGCGCTCAGGCGCCTGGGCCGGCCGGTCCCCGGAAAATAGAGAAATGTTTTGCTTGTCCTGAAAATTTGATATGATACATTTCAAAGCTTCAAAAAAAGACGCGCCCATCGTCTATCGGACAGGACCCCAGGTTTTCATCCTGGTAAGCGGGGTTCGATTCCCCGTGGGCGCGCCATCTTTTTATATACCCGAATCAATGCGGCGTGTTTACACAATTTCGCCGGGTTAAACCCATTTTGCCACGCACCCGACCTTTTGCCACGTGCCTTTACAGCGACGTTATCTGCGCTCACAGCAGGAATTCCGTAAGAGATGCAGGTTAATTATTCGAGTTTTATGTTGATACTTACGATGAATTATGTACGTTCAATAAACACGTGTTTTCTCAAAACATAAAAACGAAACAGAAGAAACACGAAAAAACTCGCTAGGTAAAAGGAGAAAATGATGCCGCTGGATACAAAATGGTGTGATGATTTTGTTCGTCTTGATCCTGTCAAACGCCGGGTACTGGATGGTGATGAAGCATGGGATCCACCGATCCGTTTGAGTTCGGGGAGAAATATGTTTGCCAGTTTTCAACTATCCGTAGGGCCTATAAAGAAAAGCTCAACTGTAACTGTTAAAGCCGCAGCCTTGAAGGGCCCACGCGGAACGTCGATCAGTCCCTCGCAATTTGATATCTATGTACAGTGGTATCATAATCTTAATGACAAATGGTGGCCCGAGATTTGTGTCCCACAGCGAATCACCGGCGGCTCAACTCCCGATTTCAGAAAAAAGAACATGATTCCGGAAGACGGATACGCAGGTTTCTGGGTTGATCTTTTTGTTCCCGATAACACGCGACCCGGCGAATACCAGGGAGAAGTCAAGGTTAAGGTTGGCAACAACACAATGGCGGTTCCAGTCCAACTTACAGTGCTGAAAGGACGCATCGGGCCGGACACTTGCATTGACGTTTCCGCAAATAATTATGCCGACGGGATCTCCAAAGGCTGGCCTGAACTGTGGAATGACCCTGATCATCTGAAAACAGCCATGTATCAGCGCTGCGAAAAGGGAGTCTTCAGGACTGCGCACGATCACAGGATGTTTCTCCACTACCTGCCTTATGGACATTCCGGAAATGTTCGTGCCACTTTCGCGCCGCCTCTGGAAGGGGAAGGCCCCAACAGACATGTCAAGAGCTGGGCTATGTTTGATCGCCGGTTCGGTTCTTATCTGGACGGCAGCGCCTTTAAAGGAACACGTCGAGGAGCCGTGCCAGTTAAACGGTTCTATACCCCGCTGAATCTTTGCTGGCCTTCCGACTTTGTCAAATTCGGCCAGCCAGGATACGAAGCCGAGTGGCGTGCGGTAGGAAAAGACATGGTCGATCACTTCCGTGAAAAAGGCTGGACAAAGACCAGTTTTGACATGTTTCTCAACCAGAAACAGCGATTCAGGTTTTTCCCATGGGATGTGGAAGAAGTAAGATTTCCCGAGGATAATGATGTACATCGTTATTTTGCCAAATTATGGCAAGGCACATTCGACCGCAAATCAACGGGAAAAGTGAGATTCGATTATACCCTCGGAACAACCTGGTTGTTCGAGGATGATATAAGATCCGACCTGACTGATTTTATTGATGTCTTCATTGGCGGCGGCCATGATATGGCACGATCGCACGATCTTCTTCCCCAGTTAAAAAAGAAGAATCGCCAGCTATGGGGCTGTCTGCACAGCGGCAACATTGTGCGTTCAACCCGCGCTGCCGCATACCCGCCGCTGATGATATGGATGACCGGAACTCACGGTTATATGCCGCGCTGGTGCACGATGGGATCCTGGGGCTCGGAAGCATGGGGCAGCAATATTTCCGAAGGCGGGGCGGCCACTTTCATGTATTGCGGATCTCACCTGGGAACCGAAGAGACATTTGCTTCGGTGCGCATGAAAGTGCAGCGAAATTCGATACAGATGATTGATTCTTTCGACGCGGGGGCAAGCCGTTTAAAAAGCGGAAAGCCAGCTGTAAAAAGACGGATCAACAGGATTCTGGGGATCGGCAACCAGGACTGGTTCCCTTCAAGGGCATTTGATCCTGATGATACTGACCGTTTTACGGAAGAACCGCCTCTCGCAGGGTGGGAGAAATTTTCTACAGAGCAAAACCGCAAGCTCAGACAATTAGCCATTGAAGTGGTTTCGGGAGGAAAATAATGACAGCGAAAAAGAGTAAACAATGGACGTTGGCGCAGGTTAAAGAAGAACTTCGACGGGTTGCTCACGTCGGCGAGATTTTCGTTGATGGCGAGCTTTGCCGGAATCTATGGCAACCTGACGCGCAGACCTTTATGAAGGGCGACGACATGAATTACAATCCGGAGGCGGGTGTTCCGGTGAAGAAGACATTGCTTCGCCTTGAGCGGACAGGTCCTTTCCCCTGTTGTGCCGCCTTGTGGCGGCAGCGTCCTGATATACCTGAGTCTGGAGAGGCGTTGCTTTTCGGCTCGCTGGGTTCTCCATACGGTTCGGGAAAACCATCAAATAGAAACTACGTTCCGCCAAAAATGACCCCTGAGATGGAAAAAGTATTCAAAAAGGGCAAATCGGCGGTCAGCGTTAATCGCAACGGCAGCGGTGTTCACGGTCTGAAAAGCACAGGCATCAATGTATGTGTGCCGGATTTGAAGGAACCTTCAACCGTGCATGTCTTTGTTCCTGTAAAAGACTCGATGGGCGAGATTGCCGCGGCGCTGGAAGTTTTCACGCTTGCAACGCCGGACTAACCTGATCTATTCATAAAAATCTATTACGAGTGTGCATGTCACTTCATCTCA
>CAYYVQ010000009.1:0-37013 GCA_964475205.1 uncultured Victivallales bacterium
CAACAGTCTCTGGAACTGTTTGTCTAGGTTCGAATCCTAGTCTGGCAACCACATCAAATCAGTTCCGACAAATTCGCTATCCTGTCCCCGAAGATAAGAAAGAGCGCCAGGAACAGGAAAAGCGCCGCGGTGGCAAATTTGACAGTCGCAGCGTGCTTCTCCAGAAACCGGCCCAGCGCCTGGCTCCTTACTCCCGAATAAGCCATGACAAAAATGATCCCCAGCGGAACCACAAAAGCAATGTTATAAAGAATAAGATAGAACAAGGCCCCGCCCGTATTCCGCCCTATCTTGAGCATGTACAGAATTGTGGGGGCATACACCTGTCCGGTACAGGCAAGCTCCAGCAGAGATATCACTACCCCGGCGACAAAAGCGGCCAGCACAAAGTGACGGTGCCTGGCGCCGGCGCGGGCAACTCTGTGTATCCTTTCCTTTAAACCCGAGGGCAACTGCAGAGTGATATCGCTAAGCCGGCCCTTGAGGCACAGAATCCCATCGCGCACGCTCAACGCCATCACCACAAGCGCAAGAGCCGCGATGATCCAGTTTACGGCTTCAGCAACACCGCCGAGAGCCTGGCTTTTTGCGATCACTTCCACAAGACCAAGGCCAAGGAAAAAATAAGATATGAATACCGCAGCAATAAACGCTATGCCAATCTGGGCTATTTCTCCCGCCCGACGCCTGGAAACCTGAAGGTAAGAGAGAAAGAAAATGATCGTGGCAAAAGCACATGGATTGATCCCGTCCAGCATCCCGGCAACGGCTACAACACCAATGCCCAACTTTGAAAAACGCTCAGCAATAGCCTCGTCGGCCTGCGCCATCTCTTCCTCTCCCAACACGTACCAGTCATCCAGGGGCACGGAAGCCGATTGGGACGCAAGCTCGGCCAGCCGCTCGAACCTGACGTCATCCTTAATCAGGTAGCCGCCTCCGCCGAAAACCGCCGGCGTTACCAGCCGGACCCCCGCCGGCACATCAAACCTCTCACAAAGAGCTTCATTCAGCCGCATTGCCGAAATCTTTCGAATGTTGTGCTTTTCAACTTCCATCGACGGGAACACCTTCTTAAGCTGCGGAAGATACACTTCTTCCGCCCTTTCACATTCCGCACAACCGGGGCTGGTGAAGTACACCAGTTTTATGTCTCCGGGCCTCTGAACCTGCCCGTCCGCAGAACTCGCGACAAATTCCGCTTCCACGCTCTGAAAACCCGACGGACGAAGAAGAGCCTTTTCCAGCTTCGCCATGGCTTGGTCCGACACCCCGAAATGAGACCGCACTCTTGCCAGCGTCTCCGCACTCCTTCTGCTTTGTTCAAGAAAAGGCAACAGTATCTTGAAACTGTCGCCCAATTCCTTGTAGTTCCGGGCAAGGTACTGCCCCACACGCGCCGCAACTGCTTCATAGTCGGGAAAAGATTTGACGGTGTTAAGGAAATCGACAAGGTTGACCTTCTTTCGGTTGGTGAGAAGACAGAAATACGCCTCCGTTCCTACCTTCGGCGATATGTCATCGGTAAGTTTCCGAACCCACTCTTCCGCTTCCTCGGAAAGACCCCCTTTTGATCGTTGCAACCCGTAAGAATACGAGGAATAGTGATCGCTTACAAAATTATCCTTATCAAAATAATGCAGCCACCTGATGCTCCCCTGGTTGTAAACCTTAGGCAGAACAAGCCTGACTTTCTCAGCAGGATCTTTCCCGACCTTTTCAAGCCGGCTCCCAAAAGTTTTCCTGGCTTTCATGCCAAGGGTGTGAAAAGCGGCCCGCCGTTGAAACGGATCTTCAGAATCAATGTGCTTGAGCACAAGCTTCTCGTCCCCGCGCCGCCAGCATTTCTCAAGAACTATGAGCGCGAAATTCTGCCACTCAATCTCCTCGACCCCGTCAAGCACCTTTTTCAACCAGGGCCTGATCCGGCTTCTTGACGAAGATGTCCTGAGAACGCTGTTAAGCCTGTAACTGTAAAGCTCGTCCGGACTGAGCCTGCTTTCAGGATCCAGGACAGCTATAAAAAGTGTTTCGGCAAACCCCTCCCGCGAAGCATTGACAAAACAGGCCTCAGCGGCCTGAGCCCTTACTTTCTTGGAACTGTCGCGAAGCAGTTCCGACAAAGCTGGAAAAATCTTCGGGCTTGAACACTCTTTCATGCTTTCCGCCAATTCCAGCCTTTCAGCCGCTGTCTTTGCCTGAAGGTCGGCGGTCAGATTGGTGAGACCTTTCAGATTGCCGAGCCGAAGAAGCTGTAACGAAGCCCGGAAACGTATGTTCTCGTCCTCGGAATCAGCCAGTTCTTCGACAGAATTCAGCAGCTTGCCGAACGGAGTCGAAGAAGAAAGACTGCCGCCCTCTTTTTCTCCTTCTCCATCCTCTTCGGACCCGACAAACGCGTTTATTACCTCGCCTACGGTAACTTCGGCGCTGCTTCCTTCTGCCGGGTCTTTCTCCACCGCGCCGCCGTCTCCAGCAGCCTTGTCCTCTGCAGCTTCAACTTCTTCATCCTCCAACCCGGCGCCTTCACTGTCCTGCGTGCCGAGAAACGCGTCAAAGACACCCTCTATCTCTTTGCTGCTTTTCTTTGCCTCTGGTTCGTCTCCCTCCGCTTGCTCCTGCTGCCAGAGCATAAGCTGATAATTCGGGACGCTGCTCCTTGAAAGCTTCATGCTTTCAAGAGCCGACATCACCCTTTCCTTTCGGTCGTCCCGCAGCGCCTTTGCAATTAACGCCTGGTACCTGGAGTTTTTCATGCCCCGCCGGGCAATAAAGCGAATTGCCGCACAGGAAACGTCAAGCGACTTGTCGTCTACGAATTCCGCCGCCAGTTTCAGCCCTTCGGCGCCGCAATCCTCGAGAGCATCCATGACTGGCAACAGAATGTCAGGCCCTTCCTCTTTAAGCTGAGTAATAAAACGTTCCGGCAAAGCCAGGTTCATGCGCCCAAAGGCCCTGATGATGGGAGCCTTGAGATTGTCTTCTTCCGCAAAAAGCTTCTTCAGTTTATCGGCAGCTCCTTTGCTCTTAAGCTCGGCAAGAGCCTGCACGGCCTGGTTCCTCACAAATTCGTCCTCGTCATCAAGAGCTTTCTCCACCTCGCTTTCAAGCGAACTGACCCCCAGTTTGCCTATGGTCTCCAGGGCCACAGCCCGAACCCGCCACCTCTCGTCATCAAGACAAGGCTTGAGAACCCGGGCAACCGTCTTTTTCCTGAGTTTGGCAATGCTTTTGAGCGCAACTATCACCAGGTCCTCCTTCGAATGCGAAAGATATCCTGTGAGGGTCTTCAGGGCTTTAGTGCTCCTTGTGTCCCCCAACACGCGCAAAGTCGTATGAATAACGTCCACATCTTTTTCCCGATCAAGGTGATTCTTCAGAATCCCCACCACGCGCATTCCGCCCGCAGAAGCAAGCGCTTCAATCGCCGTCTCCCGGATCATAGGATTATCATCCTCCAGAAACTCCCTGAGCGCCGGGACAGCGCGAATGCCTGTTCTTTGAAGCCTCCTGATACTGTCAAGCCTGACATTCAGGGTCCCGAAAACCAGCCGGTGCGCAATGTCCGCCGCATCGCCCGCCACATCGGATGGGATCAGCACTGCATATTTGACAACCCGAAGTTTCCCTATCTTGCCTGAAGATAAACCCGGATTTTCCTTCAGAAAATCGTCTATTACATCAAGCACCGCTGTTCCGCCTTGCTCAAGCATGCGCGCAGCGCGCAAGGACTTCTGGGTGTCCCCGGAAAGAAGATCTGCAAGGTAATCCCGGACCTGATCGGCAGTTAAAGCGGAATAATGCGTTTTGGCCACATCATTCGTGGATCCGGCCCAGGCGCGCCACTTCTCCAGGGCATCGTCATTGCCGCCCCCCTCTGCCGCAATCCACGGATCAAAGCCGAAACTCTCCCCGGAAGCTTCCTCAAGCAACTCGAGCGCTCCGAGCCGCACGTCCAGTTGCTCGTGCTGAAGCAGTGAAACAAGCTTCGAGCCCGGAAACGGGGACATGCCCAGCACCTTGTCTCTTACCGGCTCGCGAAGGTCTGGAGCGCCTAGACCGGATACTATCGCCGGCCATGCGCTTTCCGGGAACTCATCCGTGCCCAGCAGTTCGAGGCGGTCCATAATCCTGACGAAGTCGTCCTCAACCTTTCTGGCAACTTCAGGGTTCAAAACATTCTTCAGAATTTTTAAGAGCTTCTCAGGGGTAACAAAGCCTGATACCCCGGTCTTAACCCGACCATTTGAAGAAAGTATAAGGATGGCTGGAACCCCGCGCACCTGGTACCTCTCCGCCGTGGTTCTGTCGCGGGTGACATCAACCTCGACCAGCTCGAAATGCTCAAGAACCTTGCGCACTTCTCCGTCAGTAAGCGTCTCGGCCTTCAATTTCAGGCAATAGCCACAGTCGGGAGAAGTGAAAAACACAAGCACAGGCTTGTATTCTTCGCCCGCAACAGCAATGGCATCCGACAAACTCTCGCGCCATACCAGCGAGACATCGGAGCGCAACCCTTCGAGAGGATCGGACTCAGGAAAACTCACCTTTGCCGCAACGGGAAGAACAGCAGCGCAAATAAACGCTCCTGCAACAGCAGCCGTTATCCCGATTAAACTGTTTCGCATTTCTCCTCCAAGCCGGCCTAGTGCATAAGGGCATAAACCAGTATGTTCACATTCACTTCCAGGGAATCTTCTATCTCATTGCCCCCGCAACAGCAGCAGCCCTCAACATGCCCGGTGTCGTTCAGACCGTGCGCAGAATATACCACTACCAGTTTGTCATTTATAGTCAGTCCCTCAAGCCGGGCTTCTTCTCCGGGATGGTGAAGCTTAAGCTTCTTTATCTCGTTGACCGTCCGGAAAAGAGGATGATCAAACCCTATTTTTTCAAGTTTGTTTTCAGGAAATATCGCTTTCAATTCGCGCCGGAACGCCCGGTCAAAGGCCTTGCTTGAACAGCCCGCAGACGCAAGCATGAACCCCCCGCTTGTCAGATATTTCTTCAGCCTCTTCCTCTCCTTGCTCCTGAAATGAAAATCGGATTCCCCGGTGATCATGACAAAAGGAAATTTGAACAGCTCCCTCGACGCGAGTTTCACACTCTTGAACCTGCGCTCCGTAGCTATGGTCGTCTTCCGCTGTACCGAGCTGAGAAATTCGTCGCTGAAACACCTTGAAGTATGAGTTCCGCCGTATATCAGGTTGGCGCACCTGATAACTCCTTCTTTCGCCCAGGCAATACCGCAGAATACCACCAACAGACATAAGGCTGCATATATCGCCACTCTCAAGCGTCTGTTCATTCTCTTCTTCCTCCCGTATTCGTTCCATCTACTCACTGAAATAACTCCTCACCGCATCCCTGTATTTGACAGGAATATCCTCCGTGCGAAAACTCTGTCCGGCAGCGTCATCTTCGCCGGTCACAGCCATCCTCTCGGAAGCCCGCTCATCGACAACTCTTCTCCCCGGCCCGGACCCGCTTCCGCGCATGCTCTCAACAAAACCTCCCGCGCTGTACTGGCTGCGCCCCGGCCCGTAAAGCGGCATATTCAGCGGCGAGTAACCCCCCATCCAATAACCGTCTTCCGGTGACCCGCCCATCATGCCCGCGCCAGCAAGCCCGGCGCCCCCTTTTCCATCCTTTCCCCGGCCCTCGCCAAGAGATTGAAGCATCTGCCTTATCGTCGATTCCAGGTCCTTGGGGACATTGAACTTCATCTGACCCTGGCACATGCCCCCGAACCCGCTTTTGTTCTCGGAGAGCATCTCCAGCATTTTCTCCAGGGCGAGCTTCGATAAACGGTAACTCTCCGAACCCTTGTCGTTGCCCGCGGCAGTCGATGCCTCCTCCATCGTTCCCGGTATCTTCCTGCTGCCTATTGCCCCGGCAAAATCCAGCGCGGACTGCTTCAGATCCCGGTACGAGACTGTCAGATCTTCAGCCTTGGCTTGTATCTCTTTCTGCACTTCAAGCAGTTTTTCCCTTATCTCATCCTGCCGCTTGCCCAGCGCATGCAGAAGGTCGCTGTCTCCTGCAAACGATTTATCCCTGAAACGCTCCATCTGCCGGACTAGCATCCTCTGTCGCCGCACCAGCTTCTTGAACTCGGAAGCGCACTGCATAAGCCGCCTGATCCTTTCTGCCTGGCGGGCATTAGTCATCTGCGTGCCCATCTGTTGATCATGCGCGCCAAGCTTCTTGAGCATGTTCTCGGCCCTTGGAACCAGGTCGCCGTCCGAGGGCTGCATCCGTGCAAGCTCGTCGGCAACGCCATCCATCGTGGATCCCATCCGGGCAGCCAGCTTTTTCAGGTCCCTTTCAAGATCGTAAAGCATGAAATCGGCAGCAAGCTTGTCAAAAAGATCCCTGGCTTTCCTGCTGCTCTCGCGGGCCTGCCTTATGCGCTCGCCAATTTCTTCCTCGTCCGCTCCGGACTCGGCAGAGTCCTTCAACTTCTTCAAAGCCTCCTTCAACTTGTGGAAATCCTCCTCCGCTCTACGGAATCGGCGCATAAATTCATCAAGCGTCTCGCGGCTGCGGAGCATAGACTCATATTCCTTCTCGGAAATAACCTGGACTCTCGCCATCTCCGATTCGCTTACACCCGTCAGGTCCGGATTCAAGTCCCTGGCTTCGACATAAAATTCCAGGGTCTGCCCCGGCTCAACGCCAAGCAGGCCCAGATCCATGGCGTCCCTGAATTTGAATGATTCCATGCCCACGTTGATATCAAGAGGCCTTCTTCTGTCGTGAAACCCGACCAGGCCCCGAACCAGTTCAACCTTGTGCAACCCGAGATCGTCTTCGGCATAACCGCCGACCGCAATCTTCGCGCGCGGGGTAGCAAGCGAAAAACACGGGGGATCGGTTATCTCAACCACGGGCGGCGAGTCCGCAACCACTTTCTGCCGTATGCGCAATGGTTCCCTGTTCGGGGTGCCGCGTATGTCGCGCACAGTTACAACCAGCTCGGCGTCATTCAACAAAGTCCATTCAAAATCCACGTTGTGTCCTGAAACCTTTCTGCCGGCTACAATCTTCTCCGCATCTACATCCTTCAGCCTCTTTATAGTGAGCCTGCCGTCCAGAAGCGGACGGTTGCTTCCTATGGAAAGACGGATTTTCGATTTCGGGAGCGCAGCAAGTTCCTGGGAACCCAGATAAAACTGCCTGACCGGCTTTCCACTGTACCGGGGCGGAGTCACCTCGACTCTCGCTGCGGCAATACGCGGCTGCATAAGAAGTTCAAGCGAATGCCACCGGCTTCTTGTTCGTCCCATCCTGAAACAGAAATCAACCGGCCTGGTAACCTTCTCCAACTTCTGCGCAAAAACTTTCCGACTTTCCTGGAAACAGGCGCTGCGGTGGACCTTGTCCTTGTGCCTGGTCAGAAGCCAGACCTGGGATTCAATTGGCCCGCCAAGGATTTCGACCGATACTTCGCCCGTCCCGCCGTACACAACCTGCGGCGATTCAGGATTCACAATATAACTGTACTTACTGAAAGGCGGCACATCCTGCCACGGCATCAGCAGGCGCCGAAGCACAACGGCGCCGGCCTCCATGTTAACGGCAAAAACAAACGCGGGAATAATCAGCTGCAGAAAAAACGCTCGCGCCTGCTTCCCGATCTCCGGCAATGGCAGCCGCTGCTTCAAATTAATAGCCGCAACATCCCTTTCAGCGGCCCGCACGCTTCGGTTCAGCAGGTACCTGCTCAAATCATCAAGCCCCGCACCTGCCTTCTTTAGATACGCAGTCAATTCAAGGGCCGAAAGCATGCTCCTTCTG
Source organism: uncultured Victivallales bacterium (assembly GCA_964475205.1). Taxonomy (GTDB): domain Bacteria; phylum Verrucomicrobiota; class Kiritimatiellia; order UBA8416; family CAYSRM01; genus CAYSRM01. Next base: position 7,801 of record CAYYVQ010000009.1, read on the forward strand.
CGCCCTCCCGCAAGCAGATCGGCCCTTTCCGCGGCGCTGCGCATATCCAATCTGAGTATCCGGATCAGCCATGCCGCCGCCAAAACCGTAAGTATAACCAGAAGGACCACGCCTGCGCCGACCCGAAAAGACTGGCTGAAACCCAGCGAGAAATCCAGCGCCGCATATACAAGCAGCACAACCGCCGCAATGCCGGCCAGCCTCATCAGCAGCCGCACCACCAGCCCGCACTGCCACACCAGCCTCAAACGCGCAAGCTGGCTTCTGAATTTTTTTTCCGGCTCATTCATAGAACAAGTTACCATTTACCTACATCAACCCGTTTCTTCTCCGTACGAACCACTCTGCTCCGAAAAAGCAAAGCGTCAGGCATAACATCCACCACCGGTCCCAGTAAGGAACCCATTGGGCCTTTGTCATTTCCGTTACTTTAACCTCCGGCTCTGTTTCCCGCAGAATACGCCCGGCATCTTTAGGCCCTATCATCGCACCGCCCGAAGCCTCTGCCAGGGCAGCGAGAAAATCATGGTCCGCGCTTAGTACATCCTCTTCCCCTGGAAGGGGCCTGACATGAAGCGTTGCATAAAGCCTGCTGTCTTCGCCCCCCGAAGGTTCCTCGAAAACGAAACGGTAGGCGCCCGGACCCGAAGTAGATAGAATTGCCTCCCACCGGCGGCGACGCCCGGATGTATCCCTCGCTATGACCGTTTGAGATTCCCCTTCCGGCCCGACCATCCTGATGCCGGCCTCCGCGCCAGGTCCTTTCCCGCCTCCGCCCGGAACCCCGGACGCTCCGGCCGCCTCGTCCTGTTCCCGCGCAATCACAGCCCGCCGAACCAATTGAAGCCGGACAGACTCGCCAGGGTAAACCGAAGCAGTTTTAAGCTTTAAAGAATACTCCTGGCCGGGCAGGAACTCAGCGTAGGTTCCGATCCATTGCAGAAGCTGAACCCACAACTTTCCGTACATCTCCCCGGTCTCCCTGCTGGACGGGAAGAAATCCCATCGCCAGGAACCTTCGAAATTAACGGTAACAACCATTCCCTTGCCGTAACGCCTGGCGATTATGGCCGGAAATTCATGTTTTCTTCCGGCCCCTTCCAGGGCGCCCGCGGCAAGAACCTCGGCAAAAGGTTTTACATCCCTGCAAGCGCGGGCCTGGTCCAACAAACCTATGCTCTGCCAGATGCCGGCGCTCCGGCCCGGCAGCATACCTTCGAAAAGGCCCGCGTTCTCACCAGCCCGCGCAGGCAGAACCCTGAACTTGCCGCCTATCGCCTGGGCCCATGATACCGGTTCAAGATGTTCCAGTTCGGGAAAGCTCCCGCTGTAAGGCTTGCTGCGCGAAAACAACAGGCCGCCGCCCTGCTCCCGGACAAAACGTTTAAGCAGATCGATCCTTGCCGGAGTCAGAAAATATTCCGCGCCCTTTCCGAATACAACAATGTCGTACGACGCCAGCTCTTCAAAATTATCCGGAAAAACAGGCATGGTGGACTCCGATACTCTAGTCTTGTCTGTCTCCACCTTGAAGAAACGTTCCGAGGCAAGCCGGTAGACGGACGTAACATCCACATGAGGCTGGTTGCGCAGCAACTGGATAAGAAACTTGCTGTCCCAGTGCGGCACCCCCTCGGCAAAATAAACTCTTATTTTCCTGCCGAGAACAAACACCCCGGCCTCGGTCTCATTGTTGGAAAAATCCTTTTCACCCGGCGCTTTGTTTATTTTCAACCTGTACCTGTGATATCCCGGATCCCCCGCAACAGGCGAAAAACTGACCGGCGCTTCCGTGTCGCCGTCTATAACCAGCTCGCGGGTATCTTTCTCTTCCCCGCGGCTTGTCAGCGAAACCCTGACTTTTACTGAATTTAATCCCTGGTTGCGGATACGGGCAGATATAGTCACCGGCTGACCCGCAAAAGCAACGTGCTGCTTGCGCCTGAATTCTATGGATAGATCGCGCTCAGGCACCTCGCCGCCAAGAGGAATCACGTAAACAGGGGCTTCACGCCCGCGGCAACGAATGCTCAGCTCCTCGTGCGACGCTCCGTCAACCTGGCGGCCGTCGGAAATGAGTATGATCGCCCCGATATCCCGCGAGGTAGCGCCGTAACGGTCAATGACCTCCCGGCCGGAAGCTATTATGTCTGTGCTATCCCCCTCCGGCCTGTCCTCGGACAAGGCGCGGCCGCGCCCCACAGGATGAAGAGATCCGTCAAAGGTGTAAAAATGCACCTTCTCAGGTTCTGCGCTGTTCTCCTGTAAGTCACTGCAGATCTCCACCCCCCTGGCCCATCTGCTTTGGGATCCCTCATCTTCAGTGGCCATGCTTATACTTCTGTCAAGCATGACCGGCCAGTAAGTCTCGCGCTCCAGTCTCTCCTTCTTCCAACTGCCGGGGTTTAAAGCAACCAGCAACAGACAAACAAGAGCCGACAAACGCATAGCAAGGATCAGCGCTCTGGTCCTTACGCTCCCCTTTCGCGTGTTGTGCCAGGTCACAAACGCGCCGCCCGTCAAGACCGCCGCGGCAATAAGCAGAAGATATTCTACAGATAAGATCGGATTCATATTCTTTTTTCTAACCTGACCTATTCACGCTGCCCTGCTCTATTCACGTTACCCTGATCTATTCATGAAAAACGCAAAGCTCTCCCATTTACATGTTGATCGCGCCACAGATTAAAAACCTTTGATAAACATTGCTTACACTTAACGTTCGCTTCTCTAACTCCTTAAAACTTGCTTGGCGTTTTTCATGAATAGATCAGGCTAAGTTTTCTCGCACCAATAAAGAAATCCGGCTTCCAGCATCGCTCCGGCCAGGGCAGCAAATAAAAGATAAGGCCACAGCTTTATGCCCGTACGCAAAGCATGAATTTTCTTGCCGCCTTCAACCGTAATAGTGCCCATCTGTTCAACCTGCTGCGGGGACATGCTCCGAAGGTCAGATTCCACTACCGGGAAATTAAACAGACTATACCCAAGCTCAGCGTCTTTATGCTTCCATGTATACAGGCCGGGCGACTTTATAGGACTGGAAATAAAATGCGCCCCCGCCCCCTGAACCTGCGCCTCGAACTCAACAGCCCGGCCGTTGCGATCAACAAGCGATACATCCCGGGCCGGTATCTGCTGATCTACACCGAACGCCGCCATCTGCCCGGGAACGTATTCAATGTCAATAGAACCCGCCGGCATGGTTGCGCGGGACTGAAGAATCATTTCCCCGAGCAGGATCACGTACTCCGCGTGATTCTGCCAGTCGCTCTTCCCCTCTCCCAGCGGCAGGTTCCAGAAATAGGCAGTCCCCATGTCCTTCAGTTCCACAAGCGCCGGAACCCCGTCCTCGTACTCCAGCAGAACCCGCCCCACGGGGAAATCCGCCCGGCTGCAATTGAATCGCGCGGAAAACTCGCCGGCGGCCGGATCGCCGAATTGACCGCCCGCAAATATGCCGAACACATCCGCGTCTCTTTCGGCTACCCGCACGCCCATGGGACCGGAAAGCTCCTCCCACCTGAACGTCCCGCCTTCATTGGAACCGCCGAATGAAGAAACAAAATCAAAGCCCGCCCGCCCTGCTTCCGGCGACGGCATCCAGAAAACCGTAACCCCGCTCTGCACCAACTTCCGGACAGATCCGGGGTTGCCCCCTTTCCAGGCGCCAAGCATGAGAACATCAAATTCACTTCCGGCGCCTATCGAATCTGCGGAAATGCCCTCTTCCGTGATCCAGCCCATCGACCGCACTGCTTTGCGCCACATCTCCGCAGTCGAACCCGAGTCCTTCTGTATGGCGGCCCTGAGCTTGTCGCGGACATATACCGACTTCAAACGATGATCATCCCCTGGAAAATCATCTTCCTCTATGGATGCGGAAAAAGGCATCGTGCCTTCCTCCGAAAAAACATGCTTGAATGCCGCGACCGATTTTCCGAAAGGCGGCACAACCACCGATTGCGACTTTCTGGTTTCGCCTGCCGTCAAAAACACTTTCTTATGCTCTGGACTGTCCGAAAAATTCTTCACCTCGCAGTAAATCGTCACCTCTTCGTCCCTGAGCGGATTGACAGGTTCGGTCTCTATGGAAGTCAGCGCCGTATTGGCAGCCTCTTCCCTGCCAACCCTGACATTCACCAGCTCTATCCCCGGTGGAACACTGAGCGCCGCATTCTCCCAGTCGCTTCGCTGAAAATCGGATATAACACAAATCTCGTTCTTTCCGCCTTTGCCGTCCAGCATCTCCACCGCCAAATCCAGCGCTTTCTCGGAATTGCCTGCTTCATAAGTTGCCGTCGCTTTCCTGAGCTCATCTTTTAAGTAGCCGAAATTAACAGCCATTTCCGGGAACGCGGCTCTTGCAGAAGAGGCCATCCAGATAATGTTTGCCGTATCCCGTGCGGACAGGTCCGAAAGAATCCCTGACGCCTCCGCACAGGCGGACGCCAGCCGGGTCTGGGCGCCCTCGACACAACCCATGGAGGCTGAAGTATCGACAATCAGAACAACATTGCGCCTGACATTACCCCCGGCAAGCCTTTGGCTGGAAAAAAATACCGGCCGCAGAAAAAGGAATATCACGGCCCCAAAGATCAGGGTTCTGAGAATCAGCAGCAGTATGTCCTGAGGCCGTTTGACCCGCATCGTCTTGCGCAATATCCGCGCAATGAATTCAACCGAGCTGAAACGGTACACCGGCGGCCTGGTCCTGGCAAAAAGATGTATCAGCAGAGGGACCGCCGCAAGACCAATAAGCGGAACCAACACAGCATTTATGAAAGTCAGACTCATCGTGCAAGGCTGTCGAAAAGTTTAAAGTAATGCGAATCTGTCCTCGCCATGACATACTCGATATTGCGCCGCGCAGCAAGCTGCCTGAGCCCGCTCATGTGCGTCTGCATGGCCTCGCGGTACGCGCGCTTCAGATTGTCCGTATGCGATACTATTCGCCGCCGCGTCTCCATATCCAGGAAAGCCACCAGACCCTTGCTCTCAAGTTCAATCTCCTCCGGAGTGAGAATATGAAAAAGGTGTATCCGGAACCCCCTGTGAATGTACGGCGAAAGCGCGGCGAATATCTCCGCCGGATCATCGAAAAAGTCCGATATCACCACCAGCGTCCCCCGGCGGCGCAAAAGCGGAAAAGACCTCCTTAAAGCCTCGGCCACGGAAGTCATGCCCCCGGCATAGTTCTCTTCCAGGGTATGCATCAGGTTCTGAAGATGCCTGTTGGTGCTTCCCGGTGGAAAAAACTTGCGAATCCCTTCGTCAAAGACCTGCAGGGAAACCCGGTCCGAATTCCGCACCACCAGGTAACAGAGAGCCGCCGTGAAAAATGACGCGTACTCCAGCTTGGTAAGCTTCTTTCCGAAGTCCATTGACGCGCTGCTGTCGAGAAAAATATGGCACTCCATGTTCGTCTCGTGCTCATAGGTTCTCAGGTAATACCGATCGGTCCGACCGTAAACGCGCCAGTCAATCAAGGCCGGATCGTCGCCGGGAACATATTCCCTGTAATCCCTGAATTCTATCGATGACCCGCGCGAGCGCGACCGGTGCTTGCCGGACAGGTACCCTTCAACAAGGGCCTTGGGAGCAAACTCATAGCTGTGAAGCTTCCTTATGTCTTCCGGTTTTAAATATTTGAACTTTGATTCCGCCATTGGTCACCTGGATTTGCGCCGAATTTGAACTGTTCAATAATTCAGCCCGAATTCACCTTCAGGTTATGCTCAACAGATGTTCCACTATCTGCTCTACAGAAATCCCCTCGCCGGTCGCGTTGTAATTGGGTATCACCCTGTGCCGCAACACCGGCTTGGCAATGTCCTGCACCTCTTCAACCGAGGCCGCCGGATTGCCCCTGAGCAGAGCGAGAGCCTTGGCCGCGCGGGTCAGATTCTGCGAACCCCGCGGACCGGCGCCCCATTCCACATACTGCTTTATGTAATCGTCGGCATCCTCAGAGGTCGGCCGCGACGCGGAAGTCAGCTTCAGTATATAATCAAGCACATGCTCGGGCATCGGCACGTCAAGCGCCGCATCCTGAAGCTTCAACACGTCTTCCTTCTCCAGCGCCTGTCCGGCCTCAGGAGTCTCCCTGCCGGTAGTCTGAAGGACAATTTCCTTCTCCTCGCTCTTGTCCGGATAGTCTATGAGAAGATTGAAGAAGAAACGATCAAGCTGAGCCTCCGGCAAAGGATACGTGCCCTCGTGCTCGATCGGATTCTGAGTAGCATAAACCACAAAAGGTTCAGAGAGCGTCATCGTCTTGCCTGCCACTGTGACCTGCTTCTCCTGCATGGCCTCAAGGAGAGCTGCCTGGGTCTTGGGAGGAGTCCTGTTAATCTCGTCTGCAAGAATCAGGTTGGCAAAAATCGGCCCGGCTGCAAATTCAAACTTCCGGCGCCCGCCCGAATCGTCCTGCAGAATCTCACTGCCTATGATATCCATGGGCATAAGGTCCGGGGTAAACTGGATCCTGTGGAACGTAAGCCCGAGAATCCTGCCCACAGTGCTGACAAGCAGCGTCTTCGCCAGCCCAGGCACGCCCACAATCAGACAGTGGCCCCTGCAAAGCAGCGCTATAAGCATCTGCTCGACAATTTTATCCTGGCCAACAATGACCTTTGCAATGCCATCGCGCATTTTTTGCGCGCTTGCCTGGACTTCTTTCCACAGTTCCTCCCCTTGCTGTTGACTCATGTCAGCCTCCGTTCCGCCTTTGGCGTTCAGTTGGAATTGATCTATTCCTCTTCATCTTTCTCAGCTTCTGCCTTTATCGAGGGCCGGGCAACGAAATAGACGCTTGCATTCGCGCAGACGTTGCCGCTTTCCCCTTTGCAAAACTTCTCAGCCATGTCCCAGAACTCTTTCCTTGATTCCTCCTTCCGGGCATCCAGTTCCCCCGTAACCTCATCCATCATCCCGGACATCAACTCGTCGGTCGTACTTTCCGGAGCCTTCTCTTCTTCTTCTCCGGACGTTTTGCCCTCGACCTCCCACTCGGCTGAAGCATGCATCCGGTGCGCTGAAATCGTCCCGGTTACCTTGGCACTCCGATCCTTGGCATGACTCCGGTACCGGGTCATATTCTTGTACTGGCTTGAGTTCCGGTCCACTTCAACCATGCGCAGCGAGACGCCCTTTACTGCAGGTCTCCGCCACAACATGCAATTGACCATGCGCTCTTCACCGGCCATCTTCCGGGCGAAATCCAACAGGTCTTTCATTATTTCGGTGTCTATCATTTTGCCTTTATGAGACTTGAAACGATCAGCGCCGCCTACTTCACCCAAATCAACTTCGTTAATGGTATGCGTGAGCGGCAAGAGCTTCTTATTGAGCTTGTCGCTTTCCTCCGATTCACTGCACATCTCCGCGAGCGCAAGCTTCTCGTCAAGGCTCAACTCGCCGATTAACCCGCCGGGATCCGATGAGCTGAGAATCCTCTTTGTAAGAACCTTCCTGTCCTCCTCCGACACATTATCGGCGGAAGGAAATTGCGGAAGCTCGTCCCCCGACTTTCCTTCAAGCCTTGCCTTGCCCCTTGCAACAAGAATTGCGTAAACCTCTTCGCCAAGCGCGTGCATCACAGAATATCTTCTCTGGTAATTCTCCCCGTAAAGTCCTTCCACTGCCTGAGCTGCGCTCTCCGCAACCGTGCGTGAAACTTGCCAGCCACTGCCGGGGACTTTGCTCTGATCGTTGAGCAGCTTCTTCCATTGCTCACTGTGTTTCTCAATCTCCATCTCCGTTTTTTTCGGCCTCGGTCCGTACATACCCAAACCGCCCGAAGACATCTTCAGGTGCGGCACTTGTGATGCCAGCGAGAGAAGCTCGCTTTTCAATTCACCATCCCCGGCCTTAAGCGCGGCGTCAAGAGTCAGGCCTAGCGCCTCATCGCCCTCTTTCTGTCCCAGTTTCTGCCGCAATTGAACGCTTACATCGGACATGGTGGAATCGCCTGAAAGCAGCGACGCCAGCAACTCGTCTGCGGGCTTGGCAGAAACCAGTTTTCTAAGCTGCTCTATGGTCTGCTCTACCTGCTTCTTCGTGTCGTCCGATTTATACATCTGGTTGTTCTCGTCGGACGCCATTGACTTTTTCAGCGCTGCCTCATACTTGTCGACAAAGGCGGCGGCCTTTTTTCCCCGGACCATCACGTACTGCCTGACCATATGCGTGTTCATCATCGGACGTTCAACATCCAGCAGGTATTTTTCCACACCGGCCATGTCCTCTTCTTTGCCCTTTGCTAGCACGAACCCAATAGCAAGCTGCTTCTGCTGCCTGTTGCCGTCCTTTAGATACAACCTTGCCAGCTCAATGCGCGATTTATCCTTGTTCTCTTCGTACCAGGCCTCCATGTCACTATGTAATTCGTTCTTTGTCATATTGCCCGACGAATATTGCTCGGCCCCGATCCTGAGCGGCTTGAGCAGTAAAAAAGCAATGTCAGACCTTGCTGCAGGCCGGTTCATGTTGTTGTACATGTTCAAGATCTGCTCCTCAGTCAATTGCCCGGCATCGGAAGAGTAACTATGATAAGAATGCCTCAAACCGAGACTGCTGAGGTCGAGTTGCGTCAGGTAGTCGTCCTTAAGCATGGCCAGGAGCAACGGAATCGACTTGATCCCTCTGCCAACTATGCGCTGCAGGGGGTTATCTTCCTCTTCGTCACCGGTTTCAGCCGGATCTGCCAGTATCCAGAGCGCGCCACGACGGCGCGTGCCGGGAATCCCCTTTTCCGCAGTAACAAGTTCCTGCGCCAGCTTGCGATCGTCTTCGGAAAGAGCCTCATCATCTAAAGGCGGAATCCCCTCCTTTTCAATCCTCGCGTTCACCTCTTCTATGAGCCTTTTCACGGCAGGAGCTTTCCGCCAGCCGGACTTGAAACGCGCCAGCAGCGCTTTCATGTCTTTGTGGTACTGCTTCCAGTCCCTTTCCCGCCGGAAATCCCCGTACACCTCTTCGTACTTGCCGTCGGCAAGCTTGTTCAGGCCCTTCATAATCACGCTGTGCGGATCTTCGGAGATCGAAAAAAGCCCGCCAACTATCTGGTTGGCTTCATTCGTGTAGCCTTTGCTGTGAAAATGAGCAGCACTAAGAAAGATCTCTCCTGAAACGTCTGAATGCTGGATCCAGCTTCGACTCGAGGACTTTTCTGATTCCTTTTCAAGCCCTTTCAAAATTGCTTCGATATCCTTCTTAAGATCAGCCTTCTTCCAGTTTCCGCCGATACGGTGATCGAACGGGTCCCATCCGCCTCTTATTATGTCTGAACCGGATTCCCCGGCTTCCTTTTTCCTCATTTCCATGAGTTTCTGCCTGTCATAAACCTTCGCGGCACGAACCTGGTTCACGACAGCCTTCGCCCAGCCGTTAGTTTTATCTTCCTCAAGCAGCCAGGCATTGCCCCCGGTCTTGAACCGATGCCTCATGGTTCCGGATGACTGAAATCCGGCGCCATACGCCGACAGGTTCACATACTCCGCGCCGGACACGTCCGGCAGTCCAAGCTGGTAAAACTTCTTGAAGCCCCTGCTGTAATCTTTCTGGGCGTGAGAAAAGGCAGCGACGGAGAGCAACACCAGAACCGAAACGCTAAACAACTGGATCTTCTGCACTCTTTTCATGTCAACTTCCCCCGGATTTAATTGGCAGTATTTACTCGAAAGTTATCTTGACCTTCTCACTGGTCTCGACCTTGACACCCGGCACATTGGTGGCCGAAGCAAAGAATTCCGCGGGCGAGCCGCCCCCCATGCCAAAGGGAGACATCATGTCGTCTTCATCAAGGCGCTTAACGAGTTTGTCCATCTTGAGTTCAAGCAGTATAAATCGATTGTCCTTCTCGGGATGAGGATGGTTGGCGTCTGACTTCACCTTTTTGCCGACAACTTCGACTGATAGCGACATCTCCATGTCCTTGAACATGGCCTTTGCCATCTCTCCCGGGGTTTCGTTGCCGGTGAATCCGTAGGGGTTGCCCGCGGCCATCATCATGTCCCTGTACTGTTGCATAGCCGCGGTTTCTTCCGGCGATGAAACACGCTTTTCCTTGTCGTCTTTCTTGCCCAGGTCCAGCGGCTCCACATCCGGATAATCCGGCAATACAACCTCGAGCTTATTCGGAGAGCCTTTCTTGAATGCGAATTCAAATGCATCCTCCTCCTTCTCCGCAACCTGCGCGTGTGCTCCCGGCCCCATTGAAGGCTCTATATTCGCGCCCATATTGTCCATGTTGATAAATACGTCATTGATATCCTCAAAAGAATATATGGTCACCGATCCCCTGGCGCCGTCTTTGTCCACCCTCTTGGCTTTAACAAACTTTACCGCGGAACCGAACATTCCCGCCGCCGCCTCCAGCGCATCTTCGTTGTAAAACGGGTCTTCAGGCATCTCCATGTGCATCCCTGCCATTCCGCCTGCTTCCATCTGCTTTCTCATCTCCGCCATCTGCGCCTCATACATTGCCACAGCGCCCTTTGAAAAAACAGCGCTGGCAAGAATATAGCCCGACCCGTCGTTCTTGACTCTAACAACGGTCTTGGCCTTGATGCAGCCCGCGAATAGAAGGGCGAACCCAACAAGTAAGCTCACCTGTAACGCCAGGCAGACGGGTTTCTTGGATAGAACTCGTATCATTTATATCTCCTTTCATAACTGCTGATGGATAGACTAGTGAACAAAAAGATTCCGGACGCAAAGATGGTCAAGAAAGATCTGTTAATGAATGGGTATACACTCCCGGCGTGTGCCACGCAGAATGAACCGGCAATTATGTTTTTGCAGCCAGACACTTGAGACTTTCCTTTCAGCATCCCCGAGCAGATAGCAAGTCGTATAGCACCCGGTAAAAGTTACAGAAAACCCACAACCCGGTCAAAGGATTTATCCGCAATTCGAATTTTGGTTGCTTGCCACTACGATGTTGCAGCCACGCGCGAGTAGGCCCGGCATGCCCCGCCTGCGGCGTGGCAGGTCCCGAATTGGTAAAACCCGCGCTACTTGTATATCAGTAGCACGAAGGCGTCTGCTTACTTGACCGGCTCCTACTGTTGCGTTGGCTAATGGCTGTCAGGAGGCCGTACAAGCTGATTTCGGGGTCGAATGTGGCCTGTAAGGTGCACCGTTTCTTTGACTGACCATAGATTCCGGGAACCTTTAACCTGCAAATACTCAAATCTGCTCCGGTTGAATGTTGCCTGTGCAGCTTTCTCCACAAACTGACGATCAGACCTAATAAGTAACAATTAGGCATTGCTTTTGTGGGCTGGTTTTGGGAGAGCAAAATAGGGGACACCACATATCCTCACACGACCAATCCACCGAAATCGTCTCTTCCTTGCTTTTTCCCCGGCCCATGTTGTATTAACGAAATGAAGTTGTGTAATAGTATTGTTATGCTCTTGAAATATGCAAGCCGGACGAGCATTATATCTGTATGCCTGAGTTATCCAGATTTTTGGGGATTGTGATCGGTATTTTCCCTCGTGAACATGCGCCACCGCATTTTCACGCGGTGTATGGTGAATACCAGATCACAGTCGAGATACAGAGCGGGATCGTTCATGGGGATTTTCCCAAGCGGGCGTTGCGTCACGTTTTGGAGTGGCTCGATCTGCATCAGACCGAACTTCTTGAGGACTGGGAGCTGATTCAGGCAGGGCAACCCGCAAACAAGATCGCACCATTGGAGTAGGACTATGATACCGAAAGTAATAGAAGCTGAATACGAACACGATTTCACTGTTCACGTCCGCTTTGCGGACGGAACTGAGGGTGATGTGGATCTGAAGGATGAACTCCACGGCGAGATTTTCGAGCCCCTCAAAGATCCTGCCGTCTTCAGAACAGTCTCCGTTCATCCAGAATTCCATACACTCTGTTGGCCGAACGGAGCCGATCTCGCTCCCGAATTCCTGTACGACAAAATACAGATTCCAGCATAACCAAGCGGTGTCTTGCGGCTCAGCCGCAGCAAAGCTTTGCTTGTAAATCTTTTACGGCAGATTAAGGGCCTTATGCCACGTTTAGCGGCTGATTCCCGGGCCCAAAACTAGAAATCTTCCGGCTAAGCCGCCATAAGTGGATGGAACAGAAAAAATATCAGACGATGAATTGCAGACGCTGGTCGCAAAGGCAAGAGACGGCGACGAGAATGCGCTGGCGAAGCTATGCGAGGCTTATTATCGCAAGGTTTTGAAGTACATGTAATTGATAAGAAATCGCTTTTCAGGCGGCACGGGCACCCGCCCGCTTAACCCGAGCCGGAGATGTCAACTCCTGGCAAAAACAGGTGAACTACGTGGGTTAGCCACGGTATGTGACTGCACGTCAATCGGTTAACTTCCAGATTCGATCATTTTTGTTGCTTGATCCCTTTACCTTGCCAATCACAGCGCAATAGCCAATCTAACGCCGGAAAACTCCTTCAAGTGCTTCCAAATAAAGAGACCGTGGGTTCCGCCGGATCACCCGCCATGGAAAAAGCCATGGGATTCTGTTTTGACTTGTATAACTGGGAAAACTCAGGTATTTAAGCTTTCAAAGTTCGGCAACGTTTTAACACTTATTAAAACATCGGAGGCTATGCCGCCAGGGCAGGCTATCTTTCGGTAAATTAAGACTGTACAAGGTGCAAACCGTGGGTAATTTCAGTTCTGTTTCCATTCTGAAGGTAATTGTCACAGCGTTGTTTATCACTTGCCGGACATGGGCGGCGCCGGCCGTTAACTCCGCTCCGGAAATAATTGAGCAAACTCCCGGACAAGAAACCGGACGGGTTACCCTGTCCAATGCGCTGCAGAGCTTTCACAACGAAAATTACTCAAATGCAATCCCGGACCTTGAATTGATCCTTGAACGCGACCCGCGAACTCCCAAAGCCTGGGAAGCGCTCGGGTGGTCTTACTTCAGAACGGGCCGCGCCAACGAAACCGAAAACCTATGGAACCGACTTACAAAGATTGATCCTGATTCCACCACCGCATGGAATAACCTGGGCAGGCTGTATGTCCATCTAGGCGACTTTGCAGAGGCAGAGGATTGCTTTGACAAAAGCCTTGAGCTGGATCCCGATCAACAGGAAACACGGTTCAACAGGGCCAAGGTGCTGCGCTGGCAGGGAAAAGACAGGGAAGCGGTGCAGGAACTGCAGAACCTCACGGATTATGAGTTCAGGGAGCAGGAAGTGAAGGTCGAGCTGGCAAGATCGTTGCAGAACCTGGGCCGATTCTCTCAGGCGCTGAAAAACTGGGAACAGGTGGAGAAAAAAAATCCTGAACAGAAAACCCGCATGGCATGGGCCCGGCTTTTGTCCGATTCTCCCGAAGATGCCCGTAAAGCCGCGGAAGACCTGATTGAACAGGCCGATGGATCAGTGCGCGCCCAGGGCATGCTGATGATGGCGAACATTCACGAATATGGCGATAACAAGGCCGAAGCCGTGGCGTGGCTGAAGAAAGCCATAATACAGCTTGACGAGGGGCCCGAAAGACAGCAGACAAGAATCCGACTGCTCAGGTTGTACCAGTATCTTTACGATCAGGACCCCTTCAAACATCCGCTTGACGAGGCCCTGAAACTCGTGCTCGAAATAATTGACACAGCAGCGGAACTCGGAGAGTTAACCGAATATTATGCCGATATGCAGCTTACGTATGCCGAACTGTTGATGCTGGACGGCCAGTACAAGGCCTCAGAACAAGAGTATCTTGCAATACTCGAAAGGTTTAATCCGGACAATTACAGAGCTCACAGGGGCCTGTTCGAAGTATACATGGTCATGCACGATTATAAGCTCGCCGGACGTCATCTTGATGCCATGCGCGCTTTCAATCCTGTTGATCCTTATCTCAACTACTATGAAGCGCGGCTGGAAAGCGGCAAGGAAAGATACGACAGAGCATACAAGGCGCTTGAAAGGCTTGAAACGGCCGGACGAAGCGGATGCGCAGCGATTCTGCTTTATCATACTCTGTCTCCCAGCAAATGGAGCTCAACCCTTCCGGTAAGCCGCTTCAGGGAGCACCTCTTTGCATTGAAAGAGGCGGGCTTCCAATTTGTAACCCCGGCACAGCTCAGCAGGACAATGAGCGGGTCAATAGGATACGGCTGGCGCAGGTCCAGTCGCATTCCCCGCGTTGTCTCGGTTACTTTTGACGACGGCCGCAGGAACGCCGTCAGACTGGGAGGATCTGTTGCAGAACAGCTCGGCATCACCCTTGCAAATCACATCATGACCGGACGGACCGAAGAAGAGCAGCCGCTTGTAGCCTCGTGGGAGATGCTGAAGGAAGAAGAGAAAAAAGGCCGATGGATTTTCGGCAGCCATCTTGAGCGCGGCCAGAGATTCTGCCCGATCAACCCTGATGGCCTTTCAGCGCCGGCAATCGTAAACCGGGAATGGAACCCGGAAACCAGAACACTTGAGTCTCTGGGTCAGTACATGGAGCGTGTTGACAACGCATACAAGACCAGCAGAGAACGCCTGGACAGCAATCTGGGCGCCAGGGACGTTCCTTTTGTTGCATACCCCTACGGGAACATAGGCCAATACACCTTGAGCAACACCGACAAGTCTATCATTGCCAACCTGACGGCTGCAGAGAAATACTACTCGCTGGGATTCATCCAGTCGACTTTCGGATATGCGGTTAACGGCGACAACCCGTTGATGTACCAGAGATGGGAACCGTCCAGAAGATATTCCGGGACCAGCGTCGTTTACCGGGTCATGACACAGCATCCCGTGTTTCTCGCGATGCGTCTGCGCGCAGAATTCGCAGCGCTGGAAGGGGAACGCCATCTCGCCATGAAGACCCTGGACGACCTTGAAAAAGGCGGTTACCCGAAACCTCTCCTTAAAAAGACCGCGGAATATGTTGTGGATCGCATAGCCGGCCAGTTTGAAGCTCCGCTGTCCGCGGATGGCGTGCGCAAGGGCCCGTTTGAAATTGATATAAAGGATCCCTACATGGGAGTCAGCGCGGAATACTTTGAAGATTCCATAAACAGGGAAAACTACATGATCCTTGCTGCACCCGGGATCAACATTACACCCAACCTTATAGCTGAAGGCATAGCAGGAACAGGCCAGCTTAAGCAGGACCGGGTAGTCCCCACCGAAGAAACAAGAGGGCTGCCTGAAACGACGATAAAAGAAACCGATACCGGAGCGCGCGCTATCTTCAATCTGCCGAACGGGTGGTCGTTTTCCGGCCGCATGTTGAACCGGGATTTCGACTCTCCGGCCGCCGAAGACGAATTTACCTACCAGGTGAGGGGCCTGGTCAAACCTGTGCTGGGAATTCAACTTAACGGGGCATGGAGCCATGACGTTGAACCTTCGGCAGTAGCCGTTACAAACGGCATAACTTATGACATGTGGTCCATCGACGGCATATGGGATCCCAGGGACTGGTGGGATATCTCGGGCAATGTCGCGGCATATAACTATTCCCGCTCAGGCACACGGGAACACCTCGGTCTCAAAAGCATGTGGCGTCTCTACAAGAAATCCGGACTGTATGCCGGGCTGGGATACGGCTATGTCAACTCGGAAGAGGAAGATGAGACTTACTGGACACCTTACAGGCTTCACCGTTACTTCATCGACGTAACCCTCAGGCGCAGCTATCGCAGGATATACTATAACGTCCGGGCAAGATACGGAATAGGCAAAGAAGATAACAGGCCTGAAGATTTCGAGGCCTTCGAAGAGCTCCTGGCGCGCGCGCGCCGGGAGAATTTCGCGGCGCTTCCCACACCGCCCGAAGAACAGGATTGGGAATCGGTATTGGGAATTTCCGCTTCATGCCGGCTTAAACTGGGAGAACACTGGGAACTGTCCGGAGAAGCCTCTTATAATGAAGTGCCCAATTACGACAGCACCAGGCTTGCAGGGACTGTTCGATACAGGTTCTAACCCGCTTATTGTACCCGTCCGGATTATGAATCGTCTTCTTCCTCCTCTGTATCCTTGCCGGGTTTTGCATGTCGGAGTATCTCTAGAGAGCGTCCTATTTTATCAGGATCCGAGTTCGGGTTTAATTCATTGACCCGTATAACATCCCCACCGGGCCCGTATATGCCCAGCATCACCTTGTACCGCAGGTTGGCAACATCCCGTTTAAGCCCGTTGATCCAGCGGGAAGACGGCATTTCGTTAAATAGAATACAAAAACCATCTGCCTCCACGCTTTCCATTTTGTCGATCAACCGGCTATGTTCTACAACTGCTCCCTCCGCGACTCTCACAACCGGCAGCAAGGAGACTTTATGATACTTCGCGAACAAATAGTATATGTGCTTCCTGCCCGGATATGACCCACCCCACTGTCCGGAACCGGTAATTTCAAACCATCGGGGACATATCGCAGAAACTTTAGGCATAAGCGGCCTGACCTGTTCAAGCTCCTCGTCCGTCTTCTCTTCGCTTTTTTCGTAATTCAAAAAAGCAATCCGCGTAGGCAAAGGCCCGCCGGAAAGGCGGTAAACCGACGCCCTGGCCCGACCCTTTTCCTCTTTGTGAACTCCAATGCCGGACCAGCCCAGGGATGCTTCAGGGGGAACGTCAAGCACAGTACCGAACATCTGTTCGCCATTTATGTACCCCATGGCTCCGCCGCTGCGCACTTCAAGCCGGATCGTCATCTGGTTGCCCGTCCGTGTCCAGTCTTTCACCTTGTGGTGAACGAGGTTTCCGTCCTTCCAGAACTGAAGATGAACTCGGCCTTCCGGCGTGAACCCGAAACGCACCAGATGCTCCATGGTCCTGGCGCCGTAAAGCCAGAAATCCCCATCAACATCCCCTATGCGGGCCTCTATGAATGAATTCTTCAAACGCATCGATCCGGTCAGCCGCATAGCCGCTTCGCTATAGCTGCGGCCCGCTTTAAGAATGCCGTATCCGCGGTCTGTTTCTAAATTCCCGCCGGTGATTCGCCAGTTTCCGCCGGCTCCCCCGGTAAGATCGTCTACAACAGGGTACACCCTTGGTTCCATTAAGGAAAACATATCCTTAACCGCCGGTTCCTCCGCTGTCCGGCTTACCATTAGAACCAGTTCAACAAGGTCTTCAGCATGAGGATTGGCCAGCAACTGGTTTTCCCGTATCGCATGACCCAGCGTCGTATACTTCCTAGGGTCGCGCCCTGCTTCAACAAGACGCGCCATGAAGCGTCGTGTTTCCGCCGGGCTCCGGCTCAACCGTACCATTACGGCCAGAACATTTATGTTGTCAGGATCAAGCTCAAGAACCTTCTTCGCAACAAGCCGCGCCTCGGATTTTCGTCCCTCTTCCATCAACCACTCTATCTGGGCTGACATGATATCAACATTCTCCGGGAAAAGCCTGGCATACAGGTTCAAAACACGCGAAGCTTCTTCCGCTCTGCCGATATTCTGCAACAACTTGCATTTCCGGATGGCCAGAGATATATCGCCCGGATTAATATCGAGGCTCCGGTCGTAATACTCCAACGCCTTGTTCGCATTGCCCTGCTTGCTGTATGCATCGCCGAGATACATCAGCGCCCGCGAATTGTCAGGGTTGATCTCCAGCCACTGGGCCCATTGATCTATTGCTTTCTCATAGTTCTCGTCAACATAAGCGGCCATTCCATCTCTGCGCAGACGGCTTGCCTTTGCCTCGACTGTCATTTCTCCGTTAGTCCCTGCCGACATCGGTATCATGTACAGGAAAGGCAGATCCTCGCCCGGTCCGGGTTCCGGCGCCTCCTTCTCCTCGGCAATGTCTTTTTCCGAAACCCCGAGTTCCTCTTGATTTTCTCTGCTGTCCTTTGCAAGCACAAACTGCACATTTGGAAGCACGGCCAGAACCGACGACAGGCCGCTTCTGGTTTCCATGGACTCCGGCAATGCCAGAAGAAGCTTCATGCCCGTGTTTTCTATAGCGCCTCCGCACTGCTTGAGCCAGGTCCCCATCCGTGACATGGAGACATCTCGCATATTCCGGAAATTCAGGTAAAGTCCATCAACCTTCTTCTGCTGCGCCTGTTCGACCACATATGAAGGCGACAGATGGGACAGGCCCTGAACTCCGTCTGCTCTCACTTGCGGGCAGAAATCAAGCCTGTGGACATCGGCCAATTTGCCGTAAAAATCGGCATCGCATACCCCGGAAATTACTTCGCCCATGGTCGTAGCCTGAATCCATACAGGCGACAAGTCCGTAAGGAGATGCGCATTCGAAGAGATCCACTTGAAAACAAAGCCATCATTCTGCACTCCCGTATTCCAGCTTGCAATAGCAGGTTTCTGCGGATCGAGTTGAAGTCCGGTAATCTGCGCGCTTGCCCTGCCCTTGTCCGGACTCCACACACTGACCCCGAACATGCCTGGATCCTGCTCTCCCCTGAGCAGTCCTGCCTGAGCAAATATGTCTTGCCCGTTAATCCTGGCAAACAGGTAATTCCCGCGCAGATAAATATCAAGCGTGTGTTCCTGTTCCGGATCGAGCGGAAACTCCGAGGACGCAAGGGTAAAGGGAAGTTCACTGATTCTTTTCTGGCGGAACCAGATTCCACGCCTTCTCACGGGTTCCTCCCCGTTAAAGTCGTCTGCTGAATCGCCGCGTTCCTTCTGCTGAATCCTGACGTATCCGCCTTCATCGATCCCGAGATAAGTATAAGACACGCCGTCAGACGTAGCGCGCATGTACAGGCCAAGCTGTCCCTCCTCGAGACGGAATTTCACGCGCGCATGAAAATCCCTTGCCAGATTGCTTCCGCCGAGCCACATCCGGGCTCCGGTAGTATTATACGGAGCATAAATGTGGAGTCCGCCCTGATCGGCCTGCCGCATAGCGCCCCAGTCAACTATCCATGAAGAAGAAAGCATCTCATCGAGTCCCTTCACAGCGCGTTCATTTTTTGACCAGCTTTTCTCCAGAAAGTCTACCAGGTCATCGCCGGACCATTCAGGACGCACAATCAGCCGGTTCAGGCGCCTCGGATCGCTATACTTCGTGTTAAGCGCAAGTTCCCCTCGTAAAAAGGCAAGGTCGTAATGCTTGCTTGCCAATGCAAGATTGAATGTCCTGATCACAATGGCTTTGGGCCTGTACTGGCCGAAGTCTCCGTACGGATAGGCGTAAGCATTGGGGATAAATCCAAGTTCCTCTTCCATAATCCCGATGCACTTTTTATGGTCTGTAGCGAGGCGCGCCTGAAATTCTGCAACAGTCTCGTAGCGCTTTTCTTCCTTAATCCAGCGTGGAGTAGTAAGGAAACGGCCTGTTTTTCCCCGGGGACTTCCGGGGATTTCTTCAAATCCGTTGTAACTCTGAATGCCTACCTCCCACCGCCGTGAACGCACCATGTCATCTATGTAAGGCCATCTCAGCGCAGCTTTGTCCTTGGTGTCAACAGGATAAAGCCACAGAAACATCACCGCATTCCACCCCGCCCGCTTGAGCGGACCGCGCGTAAAAAAGTACGAGGTCTTCCGGCTGTGATCAAATGTCATGAGAACGGCTTTTTCCGGGACGGGCTTTCCTTCATACACCAGCCCCCTGACGTCTTCAAGGTCGATGGGCACATAACCGTTATCGCGCAAAGCATCAAGATGCTCCCTGAAAAGCGCGGGACTCACCTCGTCGTCTTTCCCCGACACCCCGCGATAGGCCAACGCAACAAACTCGTGGTTGTCTCGTTTGCCATGCTCGACAGGCGGCCACAGGTAATGGTTTACCAGATGCCTGATCGGGAAACTCCATGCTACTGCCAGAGAAATAATGAGCAGAAAATACATCCATGTTGTGGTGTACGATACCGGCACTGCCTGGCGGGGCCTGCCGTCAGTCGCGCCGGCTTTCCTGTCCGCCAGGTTCCTGCCGGATGAAGCAGCCCCGTGCAGCTTGTCACTTCTGTCTTTTGTGCCATTCATCTTGTCCCCCATGAGGTGCGCCTCAGAGTAAATAATGCGTAATATCCCTGCCAACTGAAAAAGAAAACATACGTAAGGGTAAACATAAATCCTGCCCACCAGTCTTTGCGGCCGGTTTTTTCAAGATAATACACCGACCAAAGCAGGGTCACCACCAGGACGCCACCGACATAAAACCCGGCCGGATGGGAATACATCAACGGTCCTAAAACAAGCGCATTCAACATCACCAGGGGTGCAAGCAAAGGCAGCACTGCCTGCGCATACCATGAAATAGCCGCTATCGGGTGCTTTCGCCAGAACCACTTCCCGGCAAAAAACAGTTCGCGAATCCATGAGCGTTTCCATCTTGCCTGTTGCCTCACATACTTGCCCCACCTGTCGGGAACAATGGTCGTAGCCAGCGCTTCGTCATCGTAAAGTATCTTGTAATGCCTGAGGAGCTTGTTTGTAAGACTGCGGTCATCACCGTATGTGGCGTACTTCCCCAGGAACCGCTGATGCAGCCATCCATCCAGTATAGGGATAACACACGCCCGCCGGTAAGCTGAAAAACAACCCGGACAACAGCTTACGGCCCCGAAAAGATGTTCTGCGGCTTTCATTACCCTGTATGATACGTAATACCGCACATCCTGCATCTTGGTCAGCAGATTCGTCGAGATGTTTTCCACGTCGGTATGGCCCGAAACACCGGCCACTGTCGGGTCGGCCATGCCCTGGACCACCTTCCTGATGCTTCCGGGCATAAGAAAACTGTCCGAATCCACATAGACAAGTATCTCGCTTCTCGACATCAGAGCGCCGGCGGCCATTCCATGGCGCTTGCCCTTGTTGGCCTCAAAATCCACGATGGTCAGACGCTTATGCCTTGCCTGCGCGTGCAGCATCTCACTAAGCGTATTGTCGGTAGAACCGTCATTAACAACCACCACCTCCAGCTTCGAATGAGGGTATCCTTCACTGAATATGCGGCTGACCGTCTTCTGGATGTCGTCTTCCTCGTTGTGGCAGGCCACACAAACGCTGACAGTCGGTTCATAACCCACATCTTTCGGGGGGACATAGAAAACAGCCAGCAGAAACCTGGATAGAATAAAAACACCTACCGAGAGACTATAGAGATTTACCAGGGGCTGATACCAGTAGAACTGGACGTTGTAGAGTTTGAGATAGGCTGCAACCGAGAGAAGAATGATGCTCAATATGCCAAGGACGCTCGCTACTATGCGGGGCGGACTCCTGTACATTCTCCGCGGCTCTACAACCTGGCGCGTCTCCTCGGGTTCAGGTCCTGGATCAGGCAGAGCATAGGGCCGGCGGCGGAGTGTGCCCTGGCAGAAAGGACACACAAGCGGCGGCGGGGACGAAACCACCTTAATGCTTATCCGGCAATTCGGGCAACCCGCGGAAATCCCAGTATTCGGAGTATTCTCTTGCATTCCCCCCCCCGCTTCCTGAGCAGGAGATCCCGGTCTCGACGCCGAACCCTTGAATGGCTGCCTTAACAGTTCTGCTGTCATCTTTATTGAAAATCTTCCCGGTTATCCGTCATCGCAAATGGAACACAAATTTCGCGCCACCCTTTTAAACCGATATTCTCTACGAAAACTTGTTTTTTTTCAACTGCTTTTTCCTGTTGCGTCCCGGTAGCTCCTTTCGTAGAATATTTCATATAAGTTTGATGTTTAGCCGTTTCATAAAGAGGAGAATCCCGACCGATGGCAAAAGTGCTTATTGTTGATGACGAGGAATGTATCCGATCCTACCTGCAGACCGAGGTTCAACGCCTCGGACACGAGGCTGTCTTTGCCAGGGAAGGAGGCGAAGCCATGGAAAAATTGAAGGAAACAGACACGGAGATGATTGTTTGCGACCTGCAAATGCCGGGCAACCCGGCTGGAATGGAACTGATCCGCCGGATACGTGTACAAAGACCCGATTGCCCAATGGTCGTTATCTCTGGATACCCGACGGAAGAGCGCCTGAAGGAATGTGAAAAGCTGGGTATAAAAGACTTTCTCACCAAGCCTTTTGAAGTTGGGTTTCTGCGCTCGATTGTAAAAAAACAACTAGGATCTGCGGCAAAAGAATGACGTTCGAGTTTGGAAGTGAATTGTTATGAGGAAAACTTTGACAGGCTTGAGTTTCTTCGACAGGGAATTCGGCGGAGCATACAGGGGACGGGTTCATCTTGTCACTGCTCGAGAGCGCGGAGGCAAAACCGTCATCGGTTTGCAGTTCCTGAAAAAGGGGCTTGAACTTGGCGAGCGGGGGATGATGCTTTCCGCTGAAGCCGCCCCGGATCTTGCCATTCACGCCTCATCTATAGATTTGAACGTTGACGAAGCCACAGTTGCGGACAACCTTCTGCTTTTCGATTACAAGGACTACATCCAGGGCCGCGATCATGAAGAAAACATAGTACTGCCCCCGGAAGGTTTTCAACAACTCAGCCGGATCATACAGGAAGAAGCCTTAAGCCGCGTAGTCCTCGATACGGCGCTGCCATGGATCAACATGGGACGCAAAGCCAACATGCAGGAACACGTGGTTTCTCTTGTGAGAGCTTTTGAACGCCTGGGCCCGACAACTTTGTTTACCCTGCCTAAGCCTGTATCTCCCGCGGCTCAGAAACTGCGTAAAACCATCCAGGCCAACGTCCCTGTGGCAATGACCATAGATTACTCTCCGGAAACCGGAAGACGGACCTGGATACTCAATAAATACCTCGGGTCTGAAAAAAGCGAACAGTCAGTGGATATTGAATTCCGGCAGGGGACAGGATTTGCCGCTGCCCGCAATAAAGAAGCTGAACAACACCGGGGAGAAGATCTTCCCGATAATACCTTCAGCCGCTTTTCCAGAGAACATCCTGTAAGCACAGCGAAATCTTCAGATGATGACGGTCAATCATCATCAGCCCCCGCTCCCTCCCCTGCCGAAGAGACCAAATCTGTGCAGAAAAAGAACACAGATCTGAGCTTCAGCAAAATAATGCTCTCCCAGTAACTTGCGATGAGCAGTAAAAACGGGTGAATGTTATATGTATTTTGAATATTGGAATCTCAGGGAAAGCCCTTTTCAGAATGTGTCGGACGCGCGCTACATGTACTTTTCCGACCAGCACCAGGAGGCGCTTGCAAGACTGCTGTACCTGGTGGAGGGAAACAAACTCGGCGGCATGCTCGTAGGTCCTTACGGGGTCGGCAAATCAATGGTTCTGGAAAGCCTTGCAAAGAAAGTCCGGGATAAAGGCAACTCGCGCTTTCTTCTTATGGACGCATCGCGAACAGGGGTCTTCCCACTCGCAAAGAAAATCCTCCGGGGCGTTGGCTGCTCGGAAACAGTTTACGATACCGCCGAAGTTCTTGATGTCGTGGAGGCTATATGCAATGAGTCACGCAGCGAACCGTCGCGGCTGGTCCTTGCAATAGACGAAGCGCACCTGCTGCGGGAAGCTGCCGCTTTTGAGTTCCTTCACCTTTTGTCCAATATCCGGCTGAGACGCAACCATAATTCAGCCGCGGAACCAGCAATAACACTCATACTCTCCGGACACAATGAGCTTCTCACCGAAGCACAGGCCGACGGTGCGCTCTGTCAAAGGCTGCAGATGGTCTGGCGGCTCGGGCCGCTTAACCATGAACAGACAGTCGAATACGTTCAATCGCGTATAAGGGTTGCAGGCGGAGACATGTGGATTTTCGAGGAAAACGCCCTTTCAGAAGCGCACAAGGCCAGCGGCGGTATTCCCAGGGTCATTAATAATCTCTGTGATGTGGCCATGGTCATGGGCGCGGCCGATCGAGCTTCCAGGATCGATGCGACAATCATGCGCCGGGCCATTGCAGAAGTAAACCCGGCTTTGACGGCGCAGCAGGAAAGCAATGCATGAGAGAGTGGGGTTCCATGTTAACTGTTACCGGCGTGATAGCCACAGTAATCAGCGTACTTTTTGCGCTTGCAGCTTTCTATGTCCAGTGGCGCCGCCAGCAGGGCCAGGACCAGGAAGATACCATAGAGGATCAAATGGAGCGTGACCGGATCGAAACCGAAGAATCTACAGCGCAGCCGTTTAATCTTATAGAATCCGCCGCCAAAACCCAGCAACCAGCACCCAGCATCCAGCATCCAGCATCCAGCAACCAGCATCCAGCAACCAGCATCCAGCATCCAGCCCCATCGGAATCACCGTTCCGGCGCTATACCCCACACGGCTCCGAAGAAACGGTAACTCCGTCTTTCAGCGAAGACGAATATGTCTGGGAATAAGCAGGCTCAATCCCCGAAACCAGTCTCATCGTAACTCATAATCGTAATCAAAACTCATAATCTTGATGAATAGATCAGGTTATATGCCAACTTTATCTCCACAGCATAATTCGCTTGTCTGCATCGATTCTGACGGCTGCGTGTTTGACACAATGGAGATCAAACAGAAACGTTGCATCCAGCCGCGCATAGTATCACACTGGAAACTCGAACCCGTTCGGAAGTATGTCCTTGAAACAGCAGAATTCGTGAACCTGTACTCCCGGTGGCGCGGAACTCACCGGTTTAAAGCCCTGCTGCTTGTTTTTGATTTCCTGAAAGAAAGGCCCGAAGTCATGAACTCCGGCATCAAGACCCCGGATCTCGTCGAACTGCGTAAATTCGTGGAATCGGGACGTCCGCTCGGCAATGCTTCACTCGCCGCCGAAATGGCTTCAGCGGCCAATCCTGAGTTATCGTCTGTCCTGGAATGGAGCAATTCGGTAAACAAGGATATAGAGCGTATAGCCGCCGGTGTTCCTCCGTTTCCGCAGGCATTAAAAGGACTGGCGCGAATACAGGCAAACTCCGACTGCGTCTGCGTGTCGCAAACTCCGCGCAAAACACTCTTGCGGGAATGGCAGGCACATGGCATAGATAATCGGGTTTCGCTCATAACAGGCCAGGAAGCAGGAACCAAAGAGAGCCAGATTAAGACAGCGTCGGGAAATAAATACGGCAAAAATAGAATTCTGGTAATAGGAGACTCGCCTGGCGACCTCGCGGCTGCGGAATCATGCGGCTCATGTTTCTTTCCCATAGAACCGGCGCGGGAAAATAAATCGTGGCGCTTCTTCTGCGAAGAAGCTTATGAAAGGTTCCTTTCCGGCAATTATACCCCCCAATTTCAACAAAAACTTGTAGACCGATTCAAAGAGATGCTACCTTCACAGCCTCCATGGTTGTCTATAAAAGATGGAAAAAAGCAAGTGGCGGGAATCTGAGAGGTTAGCCTGATCTATTCATCAACTTCGTAATGAGAGTGCGCAGCCCCCATATCTCACAGGAGTTCGTAGTGAGAGCGTGGAAAGTGATGCTGCGAGGGTGCAAATTGGTAAAACGCCGGAGCAGCCGTATAGACATACTGCAATCTGGCGTTTTGCCACTTCGCGCCGTCGCAGTGGCGCTATCCGCGCTCGCAGCAGGAATTTTGTGAGATATGCGGGCAGGTTGCTTTAGATCAATGGCTTTGCGCAGATAGCCGGGTGAAGGCGTATGAACATACGTCAAGATCGGCTGGCCAGCAAAGTCGTTGAAATGAAGTGACATGCACACTCGTAATAGATTTTTATGAATAGATCAGGTTAGACTTAAAACATTAACAGAATGGCTTCACGCAAAGGAGCGCGCATGAACGGTTACGTTCAGGTTTACACGGGCAACGGAAAAGGAAAGACAACTGCCGCGTTGGGCCTTATTATGAGAGCTTCGGGCGCAGGCCTGAAATCATACTTCTGCCAATTCATAAAAGGACAGCCTTCATCGGAGCTTAAAGTTCTGACTGAATCCCTGCCGGGCGTAACCTGTGTGCAATATGGACTGGGCCGCTTTTTTACACCGGGCCATAACCCTTCGCTGGAAGATATCAATGCGGCCCGGAAAGGCATCCGCGCCCTTGAAACCGCTATGCTAAGCGGCAGTTACAACCTGGCGGTCGCCGACGAAATCATCGTTGCCGTGAAAATCGGTCTGGTTAAAATGGAACAGGTCTGCCGACTCATAGACCTTAAGCCGGACAATCTGGAACTTGTTCTCACAGGAAGGGACGCGCCCCCTGAAATTATCGCCAGGGCAGACCTTGTAACCGAGATGCGCAACATCAAACACTATTTCAGCCAGAATGTCCGCGCAAGGAAGGGAGTCGAATACTGACATGGATTATCAGGCTGTAAACAGTTTACCAGAATACCGCACTCACCGCCGGGAGGCTCGGACCAAAAAGGCCCAACCTGCCGGCGCTCCTGCAAAAAAAGCTGAGGGCCATTAAAAAAATTGAGAAAACATGGAGGCATAACAATGCAGACTGTTCCAGAATATAATTCCGCAAAGCTTAGCAAGGCCTATAATTACGCCAGCGAGTACTATGCGGCATATGGCATAAATACGGACAAGGCAATTGAGCATGCCCTGGCTGTGCCCGTATCCGTCCACTGCTGGCAGGCAGACGACGTTCAGGGCTTCGAGCAGCAGTTTTCATCGGAAGACGGCGGCATTATGGCCACAGGCAATTACCCCGGAAGAGCAAGGAACGGAAATGAACTGCGGCAGGATCTCGATAAAGCGCTGGAGCTTCTACCCGGCCGACATCGTGTCAATATTCATGCGTTTTACTGCGAGAAAAATCAGCCCGGGATGGATCGCGATGAGTTGAGCCCTGACCACTTCTCCAACTGGATTCACTGGGCCGTGAACAGAAAAACAGCCCTCGATTTCAACACCTCTTTCTTCGCCCACCCCAGGGCCGCTGATGGTTTCACACTCTCACACCCGGATAAGGCTATCCGCGATTTCTGGATAAAACACGCCGTGGCATGCCGATTCATCGCCGAAGAATTCGCCAGGAAGACAGGATATCCCTGCGTTTTGAATCATTGGACACCTGACGGGTCAAAGGATATGCCCTCCGACCGCTGGTCCCCGCGCAGACGTCTGGCTGAATCAATGGACAGGATTTTGAACGAGTCAAAAAACGTGGATCCGAATCTATGCCGGGACGCGATCGAGAGCAAATTGTTTGGAATCGGAAGCGAATCTTACGTCGTCGGCTCGGCTGAATTCTGCAATCACTACGCATTGACCCGGAAAATCCTGTATTGCCTGGATATGGGCCATTTCCATCCCACCGAAACCATAGACGATAAGATATCCGCCCTGCTCCAGTTCCACCCCGAAATACTTATTCACGTCAGCCGTCCGGTAAGGTGGGACAGCGATCATGTTGTGCTTTTTAATGACGATCTCCGGAATGTCTTTCTCGAGATTGCCAGAGGCACAGCGTGGGACAGGGTCAGAATAGCTCTTGATTTCTTCGACGCCAGCATCAACCGCATAGCAGCTTACATCATCGGCGCCAGGGCTACCAGGATGGCAATCCTGTACGCCCTCCTGGACCCGCGCGCCGCGCTCAAGGAATCCGAAACAGAAATCCATGGCGCCCGGCGGCTGGCATTGTTCGAACAGATGCGCATAATGCCGTTTCAGGCTGTATGGGATACGTTATGCGAACATGCCGGCGTGCCGCCAGGCATGGTATGGATGAATGAAATAGAAAAATATGAACAGGAAGTTTTGAACAGCCGCTCATAATCGAAAATTGAGTCGGTGCGAAAGACAACCTGCGGGAGGTAGTATCTATGACGAAACACAAGGTGTACCTGGCGGTGGATATAGGCGCGGGGAGCGGAAGAGTTGTCGCAGGAATTCTTCAAAAAGAACGTCTCAGGCTGGAAGAAGTATATCGTTTCTCAAACGACCCGGTAAAGTTAACCGGATCGCTTCACTGGAACGCGCCCGGCCTTTTCCTTGAAATCAAGCACGGCATCCGAAAGGCCGCGGCAAAATACGGAAAAGCCCTGGCCTGCGCCGGAGTAGACACATGGGGAGTCGATTACGGCTACCTTGATAAACACGGCCGCCTGCTGGGAATCCCCTTCTGTTACCGCGACCAGAGAACCGACGACGTAAGCAAAGCTCTTTTTGAAATTATACCGTCCCGGGAAATCTACGAGACCACGGGCATTCAGTTCATGTTCTTCAACACATTGTTCCAAATCTACTCGGAAGTCCTTGACGGATCTCCCGTCCATAACACTGCAGATCGCCTGCTCTTCATGCCGGATCTCATCAACTACTGGCTTACCGGGGTCAAGACAAACGAAAGCACAATTGCCAGCACGAGCCAGATGATAGACGCCCGTTCCGGGTTATGGGCCCGGAACATGTTGAAGAAACTCGGTATTCCATCATCTTTCCTGGCCGAAACAGTTGACCCTTGCAGCTGCATCGGGCATCTGCTGCCGGATATCGCCGAAGAAACAGGCGCAGGCAAACTGAATGTTGTTGCGCCCGGATGCCACGATACCGCTTCGGCTGTGGCAGCCGTTCCGGCAGCAGGCAGCAACTATGTATACATAAGTTCCGGAACATGGTCGTTAATGGGCTTTCTGTCAAAAAAACCGGTCATCACAGACAAGAGCTTTGAGCACGGTTTCACTAACGAGAGAGGAGTCGAGAACGATTACCGCATCCTTAAGAATATCTCCGGACTTTGGATCATTCAGGAATGCCGCAAAAAATGGGCCGCAGAAGGACAGGAAATGAATTATGATACCCTTACTTCCCTTGCATCCGGGGCAAAGCCGTTTGCTGCATTTATTTATCCGGACTGGTCCGGATTTGCCAAACCAGGCGATATGCCCTCGCGCATAAAGGACTTCTGCAGAAAAACCGGGCAGAAAGCTCCAGGGGACACAGGCTCTATTGTGCGCACTGCACTCGAGGCGCTGGCCCTGCGGTATCGGTCGGTTCTCTCGAACATAGAAGAAATCCGCGGTGAAAAAGTCGATACCATCCATATTGTGGGCGGAGGCTGTCTGAACACGCTTCTGAACCAGTTCGCCGCCGACGCAACAGGCAAACGGGTTGTAGCAGGGCCAACCGAAGCAACAGCAACCGGAAATATCATGGCGCAGTTGCTGGCAGACGGCATGATCGCTTCGCTCAACGAAGGAAGGGACATCCTCAAAGAATCAATTGAAACGAATGTGTATGAACCCGGGGACCGCGGCAGGTGGGAAGACGCATATTCCAGCTATATAAAAATAGAAGGAATCCTCCAGGCTCAGCGATTCTAATTAGATTCCGTTGAAAAACTTGTATAGTGGGGCGTCAGCCCAGTTACATTTTATTGATGACAGGGTTTTTCAACGGAATAAATTTTTAAGATTTAAACCCCCAGCACCCAGCATCCAGCA
>CAYYVQ010000009.1:37113-74633 GCA_964475205.1 uncultured Victivallales bacterium
CCAGCACCCAGCATCCAGCATCCAGCATCCAGCCCCCAGCATCCCCTTGACACACCTCATGGCGGTTGGTTATCATCACGGGTCAACCACTAGGGGGCATTAATGAGCAAAGACATCGAGGCAGCCGAAAAACTCGCAGATGCGCGCAAACAACTGGAAGAAGGCATATCAAAGGTAATCGTCGGACAGAAAGAAGTAATCGAACAGCTCCTGATAGGTCTTTTCTGCAATCAGCACGCCCTGATGGTCGGGGTGCCGGGACTGGCAAAGACTCTGATTGTTTCCACACTTGCCAGGCTCCTTGGTCTTGGCTTCAAAAGGATCCAGTTCACACCTGACCTCATGCCGTCGGATATCACGGGAACTGATATTATGCAGGAGGACCCTGAAACAGGGCGCCGCGCATTTGAATTTGCCCAGGGCCCGCTTTTTTCAAATCTTATACTGGCCGATGAAATAAACCGGACCCCGCCAAAAACCCAGGCCTCGCTCCTGGAAGCCATGCAGGAAAGACAGGTGACCGCCGGAAGAACCACTTACCGTCTCAATGCCCCGTTCTTCGTCCTGGCCACACAAAACCCCATCGAACAGGAAGGCACGTATCCCCTGCCCGAAGCCCAGCTTGACAGATTCATGCTGAACATTCTCCTGGATTATCCTTCGCGCGAGGAAGAAACAGAAATCCTTAAAAAAACAACCGTAGATCAGGATGTCGAGCTGAAGCCGGTATTGCACGCCGAAGAAATCACTGAACTGCAACATATTGTCCGGCGTGTGCCCGTAGGCGAGCATGTGTTCAGTTACACTCTTGATCTTGTTCGAAAAACCCGTCCAGCCGATCAACAAGCCCCGCAATATGTCAGGGACTGGGTCGAATTCGGGGCCGGACCAAGAGCCGGACAGAATATGATACTCGGCGCAAAGGCAAGAGCCCTCATGGAAGGTCGCTTCTACGTTACCTGCAGTGACATACGCCGCTTGTCGCTGCCGGTCATGCGACACCGCATAGGCACCAATTTCAACGCCGAATCAGAAGGAATAACCGCCGACAATATTGTCGAACGAATCACAAAAGAAACCCCGGAACCCTCTGCCGATTGAGGCGCTAAAAGTATGCCGACTGCCTTTCTGCAACCAAAAACCTATCAGGCTTTCCGCAACATGGAACTCCTGGCCCGTTCAGTTGTGGACGGATTCATTACCGGCCTGCATAGATCTCCTTTCAAAGGTTTCGCCCTCGAATTCGCGGAACACCGGCAGTACGTCCCGGGCGACGACCTCCGCCACCTTGACTGGAAACTCCTGGGTAAACTTAACCGATATTATGTTAAACAGTATGAAGAAGACACTTCGCTTCGCGCATACCTGGTGGTCGACACATCAGGCTCCATGGGCTATGCGGACGGCCAACTGAGCAAACTTGACTACGCCCGGTATACTGCGGCAGTGCTCTCCTATCTCCTCCTGCAACAGAAAGACTCGGTAGGACTGGCCATTTGCAACCGTGAGCTGGAAACATTCCTGCCCCCCCGCTCCACACGCACACATTTCAGACTACTCATTAACACCCTCCAGGAAGCCGGTCACGGTGACGAAACCAAGCTGGCCGATGTTCTGCACCACCTTGCTCTGCGGATCAAAAGACGCGCTCTAATCATCATAATCTCAGACCTTTTCGATGATCCTGACAAAATATCCCTGGCTCTTAACCATTTTGCGCACAAGAAACACGAGATCATTATA
The DNA here is from genome assembly GCA_964475205.1 of uncultured Victivallales bacterium. Classification (GTDB taxonomy): domain Bacteria; phylum Verrucomicrobiota; class Kiritimatiellia; order UBA8416; family CAYSRM01; genus CAYSRM01. The sequence continues at coordinate 38,857 of CAYYVQ010000009.1, forward strand.
TTGCGCACCCTTGCAAACCGCGAAAAAACATTCACATTCAACTCTCCAACACGATTTGAAGGGCTTGAGAGCAATGATTTCCGTGAAATAGACCCCAGGATCATTAGAAAGGAATACCTGCGCCAGTTCGAGGAACACCGAAACAAAATAAGAGAAACCTGTTTCGCCCGAAGAATCGACTACACGGAATTCCTGACTGATCAACCGTTTGAGAAAACAATAGCCCGCTACCTGGTTGAACGGATGAAACGATGACATTTCTCGCGCCATGGCTGCTGCTTGGGACACTGCTGACCGGCGTGCCGCTGGCTATTCACCTGTTGAACAAGCCCCGCTATCGAAGACACGCATGGGGCGCAATGATGTTCCTTGAAACTGCCCTGGAAAAACGAAGCCGCACAATCAAGTTTCAACAATTGCTCCTGCTGATACTCAGGATGCTTATCCCGGCGCTGCTGGCATGGGCGCTGGCCAGGCCGGTGATTCGTTCTGACAGATTTTTCGGCGGCGGCAGTCAACCAACAACCCACCTTCTTGTTCTGGACGGCTCATACTCAATGCGGCAGGGCCAAAACAGACAGAATGCCTTTCAAAACATGATCGAAACTTCAAAGAAAATTGTGGAATCAATGACGGACCAGGATAACGCCATGATTATCTGGGCAGGAAACCGGCCGCGGGCCCTGACCCCAAGACCGGTATTCAACCGGGCAGACCTCAAACGCGTCCTGGACGATCTGACGCCGGGATGGGAAAAAGCCGATATGCCAAGAGCGCTTGAACAGGCCATGTGGATGTTCTCACTCTCCCGTCTTCCCCGGCGCCGGATCTACGTTCTAAGCGATCTTCAACAAGCCGGATGGGAACCGGGAGATGAAACAGAATGGAACCGTTTCAACAAAATCCGCGAAGATAAAGAAATTGCCCCGGCTATATATACCATCGCTCAACAATCTCCAGGCAAAACACGGAATATAGCCGTAACTGAACTCAGAACCAGATATCCGCTGCTTGACATCCATCGCACGGCGGATTTTATGACCGAAATCCACAATTACCTGGATGAGGATCAACAGGCTGAAATCACATTCATTATCGACGGCCAGGAGGTGGAACGCAAACAGGTGACACTCAAGACAGGCGTCAACACTGAACATTTCAAGCATCGCTTCACAAAACCGGGGTCGTACGCAATTGAAATCCTTGTCCAGGAAGACGATCTTCCCGTTGACAACCGCAAATCGCTGGCAGTAGAAGTACTGCAGACTATCCCGATCCTGATAATTGAAGGCGTCCCTGACAATGACGATTTCGCGTCACCCGGCACAATGCTTGAATGGGCGCTTGAAGCAGGCAGCGAAACAGAAAACGAGAACCTCTTTGACGTGGCCAGGATCAGCGAAACAGAACTGGATTCCCTGTCTTATTCAGACCTTATAAACTATAAATCGATCCTGCTGGTAAACGTAAGATCGCTGGCCGCTGAATTTGCCGGAGCCCTTAAACAGTATGTTCGCGAAGGCGGAGGATTGCTGGTGGGACTGGGCGATGATACCCCGCCGGAGCAGTACAACAGCCTTTACGAAGGCAATAGAGGGCTGATGCCCGCACGTATAGGCAAGCTCCGGAACAGCGGCGAAAAACCATGGAGCCCCTCGTTTCCGGCCGGACCGGCAAGAGAAATATTGCAACTCTTTGATGTAACACGCGCCAGGACCCTGGAAAACATTCAAGCGCGAACATTCCGCAGGCTCGAGCCTGCGCCGGAAACAACAATCGCGGGGCTCCTCGCGGACAACCCTTTCCTCGCAATCAAAAATTACGGTAAAGGCTGCGTTTCACTCTGGTCGCTGTCTTTCAACCTCGAATGGTCCAACATGCCGGCCGCACCTGATTTCGTCCCGCTTATGCAGAACCTCGTTTTTCACCTCTCCAGCCAGGTGATTCCGCCCATCAATCTGAACCAGAATGAAACCCTTGTTTATTCATATTCCAGGTCCAGGTCGCTCATTAAACAAACCGGCCCCGCAGGCATGGCTGCAGACCGGCCGGAAACATGCAGGGTAGTCGACCCTGAAGGCAAAGAACACAACATAAAACTCGTCACTAAAATGGGCGAATCTATCGCATATTTCGGAGACACGGTAAAACCCGGACTCTATACAGTCCAGGCAGAAGGAGCCCCGCCAAGAACCTACTCGGTAAGCCTGCCCGCGGGTGAAGGCAACCCGGCGGCCCTGACTTCCAATGAGAAAAAATGGATATCGGATTCAGCAAATATCAGGATGGTCGATAATATAGTTTCCCTGCGCAGGGCAATCGAAAACGAAACAGGCGTTAACGACCTGTGCTCCCAGATCCTGGCGGCAACGCTACTTGCGCTGGCAGCAGAGAGCATCCTGGCCGCAAAATGCTCCGGTGAGAAACAAAAAGAACTGCAAAGGAAAACATGAAACTGCTCTGGACAGGAACTATACCATGGTGGGCGGCTGTTGCCCTGTTCATCGCAATGGCGGCGGCAACCTTCTGGTCATACAGGCGCCAACCCGTTGGAAAACCATGGTCCATCATCCTGCCGTCACTTCGATGCGCAGCCGGTCTTCTGCTTATACTGGCCCTGATGAGACCTGTCCTTACGGAAGAATCGATCCGCACAATACGCGGACGTATCCCTGTAATAATCGATAACAGCGGATCCATGTCCGTCGCCGACCAGTACAACGATCACGAACTCATACGGATAGCCTGGCACATGAATATGTTCACGCGGAAAATCAGGAACTCAACCTTCGAGAATCACGGTTCCAAATTCACCGAATCAGCATTGAAACTTGACGCCGTTGACAAAACCGCCAAATCACTGCTGGGCACAGGAAACAATCCCGACAGTGAAATCGCGGAAAAAAGAGCCGGACAACTGCAGGACAGACTTGAAGCCGCACACGAAGCATTGAGCAAGACCCTTGAAAATATCGACAAATCAATCAACAGCTACAGTTACCTTGAAAAAAACGGCGGCAATGGGCCTGCCGCAAAAAAACATTTTCATGCCGCTTTCGAACAGTGGAAAGAGCAGCCATCAGTATGGCAGAAAAAATTAAAAGAATGGTCCGGCGCTATTGGGGAGGGAATAGAGAAGAAAGAATGGCCCAGGGCAGCAGAAAAGGCCGGGGAAATCCAGAAAAATGTGCAGGAATGGACGAAGGAACTTCCGGAAATGTCCAAAAGTTTTGAGGAACTCCAGAAACAGGCGGACACCGCCCTGGCCGCAGCAGGCATCGAAGAAGTCGACAAGGCGGCAAAAAAACTGAAGAACGAGAAGAGGTGGTCCCTGGCGCAGACAGTCCTTAACAAACCGCCGCACAACCTCCTGGACCGGCTCCAGGAAAAAGGCGATGTTCACATTTTCGGCTTGCAGGAGCCGGTCGAAGCCATGCTCAGAGAGAATATTACAAACATGACCCCCTCCCTTGCCTCCACACGTCTTGCGTCTGTCATTCATAAAACGCTGCAGCATTTCGAGCAGGAACCGGTTGCGGGTGTTGTAGTTGTTTCGGACGGAAACAATAACGCGGGCGCAACACTCGAAAGCGCAGTCAAACTGGCCGCAGAACGGCGAATCCCGATACTGGTCGCGGGAACAGGTTCAGAAAAACCTCAGAATGATGTGGTTATCGAATCAGTCAACGCCCCGGACACCTCTTTCAAGGACGACCGGCTCGGTTTGGATGTCGTGCTCCGGCGCCATGGCTACCAGGACAAGCCCCTGAAGCTCAAGGTTACCCGGGCAGGCCGGACATTGCGCGAACTGACCGTCGAACCCGGAGACGAAACCCGCATGACAGTCGACGCTTCCTTTGTGGAAAATGAACACGGCTCGCTGGCATACCGGGTGGAAGTAGAACCGCAGGACAATGAGCTTCTCGAACGCAATAACAACCGCGACTTCCAGGTGATGGTTCTTGAAGACCGGATCAAAACACTGCTTATCGACCAGTATCCTCGCTGGGAATCCCGCTACGTGCGCATGATGCTTTCCCGCGATAAACGGGTAAAATTGAAGACAATCTTTATCGGCTCGCAGGAAAAAGAAATGCTTCAGACAGACGATGGGATGTACCCGGCTTCACGAAAAGAACTGTTCGCTTACCAACTTGTTTTTCTCGGCGATGTCAACCCGGACAATTTCTCTAGAGAACAACTCAGCGACCTTCGCGACTTCGTCGTTGAACGGGGAGGAACACTGATGGTAATGGCCGGCAACCTGTATATGCCGGATGCATATTTCGGAACTCCGTTGATCGAACTGTTTCCTTTCCATTCAAAACCATCGGCCGCCGGAACCAAAGAAACACAACCTGTCGGATCCAGGAACATAAAACTTAAACCGGTCTACGAAGGCAAACACGACAACCTGCTCCAGATAGGACGCACACCGGCACAGTCCGAACAGCTCTGGGAGAACCTGCCGGGAATGAACTGGGTTAACGACAAGGTCGCAACCGCGCCTGCGGCCGACCGCCTGGTGGCAACGGAAAATGACCATCCTGTAATGGTTAAAGCATACGCCGGAGCAGGAAAAGTCCTCTACGTGGGCAGCGACAGCTTCTGGAGATGGCGGGACAGGGCCCGCTGGCGCTACCATCACCGCTTCTGGGGCCAGATCGTGCTCTGGGCCGCGACAGGAAGAACAACTGGCTCGGATAAATACGTCAAACTCATGAGCAACCGCCTTCGTTACGCTCCCGGAGAAATTGTCCGGATCAAAACCAGACTGCTGGATGACGAAGAAGTTCCAATCGAACAGGCACAGGCCACAATATCAGTGCTCACCCAGAAGGATGAAGTTGTCCGCAAAACCGCACTACTTCCTGTAAAAGGCGCACCAGGCGAATACCGGGCAGAGATCCACGGGCTGCCCAGAGGACATTTCCGCGTAAAACCCGAAGTGTTCGAGTTGCGCGAAAAGGACATAAAAACAGAGATCAACTTCGAAATAGGCGACCTCGCAGTCGGCGAATACGTCCACCTGTCCCTGAATAAGGATAAAATGAAAAAATGGGCCAATCATTATGCCGAAGTTTATCAGCCCGGCCCGCTGGTCCAGGCGCTGGAACCAGTCTCAATAGAAGAGAAGACAAGAGCCGATTTCGAAATTTGGAATACATTCTACTTTATGATACTGGTAATATTGCTCCTGGGCGCAGAATGGCAACTGAGAAAACGCGTGAGGCTGGCATAACCATGTATAAAACAACACCGGGCGTTCGAAGCTGCGCAAAACAAAACGAAACCCTGAATCGGAACATAAGACCCGAATAACAATGACAAAGAAACTCACAGAAAGTCTGGCAGCATTCAAAGAACAATACCACCGGGTAAAATTCCGCGCCGGCATGGCCCGCACCATAATGGTCGCCATAACTGTTCTTCTTGCAGGCTGCGCCGTCGATTATCACCTGCCGCTGTCCTATAACCAACGTCTTCTGCTTACACTCCTGTGTTACGGAACCACCCTCGCGTTTGCCGTCTTCGGCTGGCTGCTTCCCTCTGTTATGCCCGTCAGCGCAAACAAGCTGGCATGGATGATAGAGCGGATCCATCCTGAATTTAACGAAAAACTCATTTCATCAATCGAATTCCAGGAAACAGCCGACAGCCGGGTCTCAATGGACCTTCTGGAAAGTGTGCTGGAAGAAACGGAAATAGACCTGGAACAGATCAAGGCCGAACAGGCCATGCCAATAACATGGAAAGACTTTGCCCTCCCTGGCTTCGTGCTTGCCCTGTTTGTAATAATACTTTCGCTGTCGCAGACACAGGCGCCCCTGCTCGTCAAACGCATAGCTCTGCCTTCACCCAGGGACGCTTCCGCGGGGGCGTTCCGGCTTAACTTCAAAGCGCCTCTTACCGATAGTTTCGCAGAAGGCCAAAAAGTGCTCTTCAAGGTCGCTTGCACCGATTATACGGTAGATGAAGTCGAACTCGTCCTTGAAGGCCCTCGAAACAGACGGATTCCAATGAAAAGATCCAGGAAAAAACCTGTTTTTGAGGCAACAGTCAACGATCTCTTCGGCAACTACGATTACCGGGCGGTTGCAGGAAAAGTGTCAACACCCCTGCGTTCGCTGCAAATGGTTAAGTTGCCAAGGATCCACAGGTTCGTAAAAACCTACAGCTTTCCTGCCTACACAAAGCTCAAACCAGTCACAGTTACAGCCCGGACAGGCAACCTGAGAGCCCTCGAAGGCGCAAGAGCGGACATGACCGTTGAGGTCAACAGGCCGCTTGATTCAGCATGGGCTCAATACAACAACGAACATATCCTGGCAAGAATCGCAGAAGACGGAAAATCATTGACTTTTTCCCTCACCATTGCAGACGACGACAGCTACACGCTGCACCTGGCGGATAAAAGACACGAGGCGGCTGTAACCGAACTTACCTGCAATGTGGAAAGCATTCCCGACAAAAAACCTTCAATTAAACTGCTTGCACCTGAACAGGATTTACTCGTTAAGGAAAACGATCAGATCCAACTCCAGTGGAAATCGCATGACGATTACGAGATTATTGAACAGAAAGCGATAGCGCGGCTGGAAAACCGCCATTTAAAAGAAATACCGCTGACCGCTTCAGCAACAAACCTGCTGCTGAATCTGGACAATCTCAACCTTTTTGCGGGGGATGTGCTGGAAGTCAGAATCGCCGCCCGGGACGCTGTTGAACAGCAGGGACAATCCCGGCCATTGCGGCTGACGGTCATTCAGGGCGTCGACCTTCAAAAATCGCTGTCATATATCAAGGCGGGGCAACAGGCGGCAGAACTCCTTAAACAAGGCCATGCCGATTTCGTAAAAATGATAGACCTGAAGGACACAATCAGGGACGCGCTGGTCTACAAATCCGAACGCGCGGAGGAAACTCTGAAACATAACAGAAATATGCTGGCGGCGCGGCGCGAACGAATGAGCCGGCGGATTGGCGAAAGCGCTTCGGCATGCTCAAGAATGGGTGAATTTGCTTTCTTTCCAAAAGCAGACAGCTACTCGTTCCTAACGGCCGACTACCTGCAAAAAGCAAAACTATACCAGGCGCCCATGCTCACAGGCAACAAAACCGAATCTCACGCATGGAACAATACCGCCAAACTGTTCGAACTCTCTTCGGCTATGACCACAGGCCTGGTAACACTTGCGGAGAACCGTATACCTTATCTGTCAGCCAGGCTCCTGCAACAAATTGCCCGCCACGCCTGTTTACAGGACGACGCCCAATCAAAAATATGGACACGCCGGATTCACAAACAGGCCCTTGAACTTGCCCGGGAACATGCGCCGCAGTTCACAAACGCTTTGCACCGGGTAAATCCGGCGAAAAAAGGAAAACCTGTTAACCAGGGGCTCAAGCCGGGACTGGAGGGTCGGATTTATCCCGGCATTGACGAGTACCCGGAAGACTGGACAGACAAGGAACCGGGAGACAATACAAAAAGCGGGATTTACAAGGCATTTACCTTTGTGTCGGCCCAGGATATGGACATGGCGCCTGGCGATAAGTTTGCCGCGCGCTGGCAAGGTTATATTCGCATAGATAAACCTGGCACATACTCCTTCCACCTGGAATCCGACGACGGCTCGCGCCTTTATATTAACGGAAAAAAGGTCGTCTCCAACGACGGGTCCCACAAGCTGAGAGATCGAACCGGAACCGTCAAATTGACTCGGGGCTACCACGATATTGCCATTGTCTACTATAACTCAATCGGTACTGCCGGGCTTTATGCAACATGGAACCGGGAGAATGAAACTCGCAGGGAACTTGACAGCAGTAACATCTTCGCGGATATCGGAAACGGAGAAGCAAAACTTCTCTACCTGGTAAATAAACTTGCAGCAAGCCTGGAAGAACCGGCATCCAGGTTTTCCGGACTGGATAAAATCGCCGAACAGATCCGTGAAGCCATGCAGACAAATCCGGAAAACCTCGAGAAACTTGCAACTAAACTGGAAACAACCGCCGACAAGAAAGACTGGCAGCAAGTTAAACAGATAGAACAAGCACTGACAGAAGCTTCAGAGAATGCCGAATCGGTAGACATGAGGTATGACAGAAAAATTGCGGCACAAGCTCTGAGGGAAGCCGTCCGGGCCCGCGATGTCGGCAAGGTCCGTAAAACGGCAGAATCGCTGGAAGTTATCGACAAGTGGCAGAGAGCCCAACGCTCCGCTGAAAGTCTGCGCAAAACACTTGAGGAAGCTGCTGGTCAATTGAATGAAGCCGTAAAACATATCCGTGCGGGCACAAGCCGGACAGACCGCCAGGAAGCAGCGCGCAAGCTGGAAAACTTTGCCGCTAAACTGGAACAGGCAGAAGAGATGGCCGCACCGGAGAATCGAGACGGAAATAGAGAAGCTTCCAGGCAACTTCTCGACCAGCTTGAACAAGCCCGGGAGACATCCGGAAAAGCTGCCTGGGAAACAGTGGCTGATGGCCGACCGTCCGATAAGGAAATTGCCGGAATCCAACATCGGCTCAATAAAACCCGCAGAATGTCGGCGCCCGGCCGGGACCTTGAAGAACAATACAAATACGCGCGGCAAAGGCTGGAATCCATGGAGTCGCCGCTTGGCAGGAAAGTTGCTCGCGCAAGGGAAAACGTCAGCGCCGCGGCCGCAAACATTAAACCCGGTGCAGATTCACCGGACGCCCTCGAGAAAATACGGCATAGCAGGGATCAACTTACAGAAACTTCCGCGGATCTGGACGAAGCCGCAATGGAGATCCGGAAAAAGGCGGAGGCCCGCCTGCTGGGCAATGCCGGCACAGCCGATGACGCGCGCGCGTACATGGCTCTTTCCGCCGCGCTTGAGAAAACCAGCCGTGATATTGAAGATTCGAAAAAGAAAATGGTCGAATCCGTACGCATGCCGGGGGATCCGGAAAAAACAGGCGAAGGAGCAACGATGCGCAGGCAATCCAAGGCTTCTCTCATGAAAACAGAATCCGAACTTGAAGAAATTGAAAAGACCCTCCGGGATTGGCAGGCCGCAGAACGAGGCGAACTGTCCACGCAGGAAGAATCAGCATTGCAGAAGTCGCTGGATAAGCTGAGCAAACGCCACCTTTCCGCAGAGGTCAGGGAAAAACTCGGCGCACTCGCACTGATGAAAGAGTCATCCGATAAACTCAAGGATCTCAGCGGAAGAACTGCCGGTCTCTCTCCTTCGCCGCGTAAAGAGACACTGGAACAACTCAAAAAAGAAACCGGCGAAACAGGCAGAAAACTTGCCGCTATCCTTGCCTCCGGCGATAAGGGCAAGGCAATCCAGACCGCAAGACAATTTGTGGCCAGGGCTAAAAAAGACATGGCCGGTCTCGATAAATCCATCGCTCCGGACAACCTGGAAGCCCGCGGCGGCTATCCCGCCGCTCGGAAAGCCCTGGACAAGGCCTCGCGCTCACTTGCCGAAGCTGAAACAGCGAGGGAAATACTGAACCGTTCAAAACCTGGCGCCGGGAATCTCTTCAATGACCGCGTCAGAAAACCGCTTGAGGAAAAATTCCGCGAAAAAAGAAAAGACGCAAACATTGCGGCAGCCCGACATGAGACGCAAAAAGCAGCCAAGGCGCTTGAACAGGAACAAATGACGGCAATACCCGGTAACATTGACAAGGCAAAAGAAGCCCTTGCCGCTGATGAGTTTTCTGAAGATGAAGCGGTAAAGCAGATGAAAAGCCACCTTGACGCCGCCGCAGACGCCCTCAGAGAAGCGGAAAGAAATCAATACCAGGGACAGAAACAAGCCATACGGGCAGCAGACAACGCATCAGACCCGAAGAAAAAGAAACTTCTCTTCGATGCCGCCCGCTCCGCGGCAAAAGGGGACGCCCGGAATGCTCTGAAAAAAGCCAGGGCCGCAGGACAGCCAGGTTCCGATATCGCGAAGTCCCTCAATGAAGCAATCAAGGCTCGAAAAGAAGCCGCCCTGCAGCTTTCAAAAGCGAAAACACAAGGCAGAAAGGCTGCCGAAGAATCGGCTTCGGACAGGAAAAAAGATAACGTCGCCCGGGCAAGAAAAACCCTTCCCGAAGTGAACAAACTTCTGGATGACTATGAAAAAGAACTGGCCGGGCTCGACCCTGATGTCCCAGACACGGGCGGCAAACCCCAACAGACGCCACCCTCAAAATCAGCGCAGGCGAAGACGAAGAACAGTCTCGCACACGCTTACAAAGACCTGGGACAGATGAATAAGGCGCTGCGGGAAGCCGAATCATTGGGCGAACAGCCACGCAAGGCGGCTTCACAAAGACATTTGCCTCTTAAATCCGACGCCATGAAATTGCTCAATTCCATATCCGACGGCGAAGTCAGCGACAGCAAAGACAAAATCGACAGGATAAAGAACGATTTTCCGGCTACTCCTGCAAGCAAACAGCCTCAAATACTCAGAGACATCGCTGACAGCCTTCCCGAAGATAAGAAAAATCAGAAAGAAGAACTCGAGAAACTGGCGAAAGAAATGGAAGACAACGCCGAAAACACCGGATGGGAAGATAACTGGCGACAGCAGCGCGACAAATCACTTGACCGGGTCCGCGCTGCAGCCGGACAGATAGACCGGAAACTGACGGAGGCAGGGCTGGAAAGAAATGCCAACACGCGCAAACTTGCCCGCGCTGTCAAAAACAAAGCTACAGCAAAAGAACTGGCCGCCGCCCGGAAAAGCGCGCAGGCCCTGAACAGAAGCTTCGATCAGGCCGCAGGCAGTCAAGAGTCAGCCGATACCCCGCGCTCTAAATCCCCAACACCGGCAAACGGGAAACAACAACCGGAACCCGATTCACTCGCTCCGGCCCTCGCCCAGGCTACCCGGGAACTGGAGCGTGCCGCGCAATACCCCGGACGCCATCAGAAACCCCTTGCCGAGGCCCTCTCCAACACCGAGAAGCGGCAGCTTCCAGCGGCTGCCCGGATTGCGTCTCAAACGCCTTACGCAAAAGAAGCCATTCCGGAATTCCAGAAAAGCCTCCAGGCAATGGATAAAGCATGGGAAGAACTCGGCGAAGCCATATCGCATCCAGTGGAAAACCGGAAAAGAAACGACCGGCAGTGGGAAGAAATTGCAAAACACATGAACGCAGGCAATCTCAACGCAGCAGCCAGAGAAGCCCGCGAAGCAGGCAGTGAAGGCTCTCGCCTGGAAGAAGCGCTTCAACAAGCCGAAAAAACCGCACAAAACGCGGAAGAAAAACTCAAGAGCGCAGCACAAGCCGCGCAAACAAACCCACACAAAAGCCGGGCCGGAGATCTGCTGAATCAGGCAGGCGAATACCTGGCCGCCGACACCGCCGAAATGCCCGAATCAGCGGCGGAAACAGGACAGAAGCTATCACAGGCCAGGGATGCCCTCGAAAAAAATCAATTCCAGCAGGCGGCGCAAGCCGTTGCATCAGCCATGCAAACAGCCCCCGGCATCCAGCCCCCAACCCCCAGCATCCAGCATCCAGCATCCAGCCCCCAGCATCCAGCATCCAGCATCCAGCATCCAGCCCCTTCACCGGAAAGCGTCCCTCAATCACAGGGCGCCACCCGCCAGGCCCCAGGGCCAGAAGGCAGGCAACCGCCCGCCGAGGACAGCGCTTCAGAACCAGACCCTACACAAGCAGCCCTCGCCTCTGCGGCCGCTCAGACTAAAGAAGCCGCCGCGGAACTTGGTTCGCCTTCGCCTGAAAACCAACGCGCAGCACAAGCCATGGACTCTGCCAGGCAGCAGCTTCAGCAGGCACATCAGTCGGCCTCACAGCAGATTGCGTCTCAGTCGGGAATGAGCAACGCCTCCCAACCAGGCCGGCAAACCTCGCCGGGAGGCAATAGCGGCGGCTCAAAGGCAGACGCAAAGCATGACAGCGCTATAATTACCGAAATGCTGGGAGACGGGTGGCAGGGAACCGACGGACAACTGCACAGCCGCGACCTGACCGGACATGACTCCGAATACAGCCCGTACTATAGAAACGCAATGAAACAATACATGGAACGCGTAGCCAGAGAACGCGCCAAACATAGACCGCTGCTTCAGAACAAAAATACAACCGGAAACAATTGACCATGCCCAATCCGCTTCATTTATCCCGCAAAAACAGGACCGGCCGGATCACAATCCCGTATAATCCTGCCCTCTTCCCTCCACGGTTCACCCTTGCCGCTTTTTTACTATCTGTTTGCCTGTTGCCGCTCCTGGTGATGCCGGCCGGCGCACAAACAGGGCAGGAAGACCTCGAACACCTTGCAGAGATCAACAAGCTCGACGAAGTCGATAAGGCAATCGACAAGGGCCTGCGCTACCTGCTTTCGCGCCAGGACGCCACCGAAGGCTTCTTTGCCGGCAAACTCAAAAACACTTACACCGGACTCGGCTGCATAGCGCTCATGGCCGCAGGCCATTTCCCGGAACGCTCGGAATTCGGCGAAGGCCTTCGCAGAGGCATCAACTACCTGGTGGAGAAATCCGGGGAACATAACGGTTATTTCGGTAAAGAAGGAAAGGCCCGCATGTACGGCCACGCAATCTGCACCCTCGCCCTGACCGAAGCCTACGGCATGATGCCCACAAAGGAGGAGAACCTGGCCGTCAAAAAAGCCGCTCAGAAAGCTATCGATGTTATTCTTCATTCACAGGTCGACAATGAAGAGAAGAAAAAACATTACGGCGGCTGGCGCTATGAACCGCGCAAAAAAGACGCCGATTTGTCCGTTACCGTCTGGCAGGTGCTGGCTCTCCGGTCGGCAGAAAACTGCCAGATGGAAGTGCCTGCCCACTCTATCTCCAATGCGGTTACCTATGTGCGCCGGGTATACAGCAAAAAACACGGCGGCTACTCATATCAGCCCGGAAAGGAACCTTCTATAGCCATGCGCTGCGCCGGTGTCGTATGCATGCGTGCGCTCGGGAAAGGCAAAGACGACAAAGACTGGAAGGAAATCAGCAAATTTGCTGATTTCCTTATGGACCTGGATCCTTCCCGTCACCGGCGGCATTATTTCTACCAATCTTACTACGTCGCGACTGCAGCCAACATGATGGGAAAAGAACACCGGCAAAAGATACTGCCCCGACTCGAGAAGCATCTCGTGGGCCTGCAGAAAGATGACGGTTCCTTCAAAAACTACCACGGATACGACGGAGACTGCTATTCAACAGCTTTTTCCGTAATCTGCCTCTCCGTCCGCTTCCAGTTCCTGCCGATATACCAGGAATAGCAACCAGACAAAAACGCCGGGCATACACCCGGCGTTTTCAGTTCGCATATCTAACCTGATCTATTCATGAAGGTCGAGGTCGCCGGGGAGATTCAACCACGGATTACACTGATGGCACGGATAGGAAGGAACAGGGAGTGTGCCACACGGGATGAAAACAGACCGGGGGTTGCGCCTCCCGTATTTTCAGGGCGCGGGGGACCGTTGCGGCCGCAGGCTATGATGTTTTCAGGTTGTAGAGCATGGCGGAGGTTCTGGCCAAGAGCGGCTGTAGAGGATAGCTGGCCGGGAAGTGGAAGCCGATGAAGGTCTTGCCCACCTCGATGCGGGCACCGATTTTGAGCAGACGCAAGCGGCTCGGGTTGCTGTTGAACTTCAAGTACGCCAAACTGCAATGGAAACGCATCGTAAACTGACCCAAAACATCCGTGCCATCAGTGTAATCCGTGGTTGTCCCCGTAAGAACCTGATCCATTCTATGTTACAGGTCAGACCCCGTGCACTGGTGAATAATCCAGTTTAGCCCGCACCCAGCATCCAGCACCCAGCATCCAGCATCCAGCATCCAGCATCTGAAAAATTATTGACCATCGTTAATCTTATGTTAAAGTATATAGGCATGAAAACTGTTCCCCTCAAATTTACGATGCCTTGTTTAACATTGGCGCTCCTTTTCACGACATCAATCCGGTCAACTGCTCTGGCTCAGGCCAACAGCGACAGAATGGCCAGAATCGAACATGAAATGGAGTATGCCCGGAAACTGGCCGAAATGGGTTTTGCAGACTACGCCGAGATCATCTATAACCGCATCAAGGATCCCGAGCTCAAGAAAATGGCCATGCTCCAGAACAATGTCAACATGGGCAAATTTAAAGAAGCCCGTGAAATGATCGACAGGCAGGCGGATCCGGACAGCCTCGAGACATGGAAAATGAAACTTATAATGGGCGACGGCTACCACGCCTGGGGGGAGTACGAAAAAGCGAGGAACATTTACGAGAGCTTTTTTGAAAAATACAAATCCGACCCGCCGGAATCCCTGGAAAAATTCTACCTCCAATCCGCCTATAAATACGCGCAGATGCTCCTGCTCATGGACAAAAAGAACGAATCAGTCAAGATTCATGAGCTCATGCTGGACGTCATGCCCGAGGACGATCCCGAAAGAAATGCAATGCGCAGACAGGTCCTGAGCGAAACAGCCGACTTGTACGTGGAACTTGCCAAGAAGGCGGAAGCCGAAAAAAGAAAGGATTATTTTGACCGCATAGACGAAATTGCCGACGAGGTCCTCTGGGAACAGGATTTGTGGTTCGGCAAGATGATCGTCACCATGGCGCACGTCAAACTAATCGAGAACGATGTGGAAGGCGCCACTTCCCTCATAGAAGATTACCGACCGCAACTGCTGCAGCTTGACGAAGCCCTCAAGCAGGAGGGGGAAGCAACCGGTCAGGACCTCAGCCGGTTCAGCCCCATGGCAGAATGCCGCTACTTGATCGGCGTAATGATGCATAACGAAGCACAGAAGCTAATGGAACAGGAAGGCAGCAAACAACAGGTCATCGAACTGCTTGCCGGCAAAAAGCTGACAAAAAAAGAGCGGACCAGCGGAGCGTATCAACACCTTCTGAACGTGTTTATCAAGTATCCCGGCTCCAGGTGGGCGCCGGAAGCGGGCCAGAAGGTCGAGCAGATACGGAAAACACTTGTTGAAAAGTTCGGCGCCCGGATCAAAGAAGATGTGACCAGCAAACAAATGGCGCGCGTACGCAAGTTCCAGTTTTCCAGCGCCCGCTCGCTGTTTAATCAGAACCAGTTCGACAAGGCTGCCGAACGCTATATTAAGGTGCTTAATATGTACCCCGAAGGCGAGCTTTCCGTGTCCGCCATTTCAGATCTGGCTTCCTGTTACATGGAAACAGGCAATGAAATCTATGCCGATACCATAATCCGATACCTTGCCGAGAGATTCAGCGCCAACCCTGACCTCATGACCAAGGCAGGCAACGAGACGCTTAAACTGGCAAATAAATACGATACTGAAAAACAAATGCCGCATAAGAAAGAGGCAATTTACCAGTACTTCTTCGATATGTTTACCAGGCATCCGCGCACTCCCGGATTGCTTTTCACTTACGGCGACAGGAGTTTCGAGGCAAAAGAAATCACGGTCGCGCTCAAGTATTACCAGCGTATCACCGATAACTATCCCGGCTCGCCTTTCTACTACAAGGCCCTTAATAAAATTGCCCGTTGCTACGCTGAAAAAGAACAGTACGACAAGGAAATGGAGGCGCTGGAAGCGTACAGAGAAGCCCTCTCGAAACGCGAAAATCCAGGCCAGCGGTTTATATATGCCAACTACCGGCTTGCCTATGCGCACCAGCGCAAAGGCGGCAACAAAAACCTTGCAGAGGCAATCAGGGGCTACGAGAATATACAGAAAATTCTGAAAACCGAACGCGATAAGTACCAGAAAAACGCCCGGGAAGAAAATGCCAACCAGACTATCCTGGCAGGCGCCATTTTCAACACGGCACGTTGCCTTGCCCTTTTGAATACATCGGACGAAAAAAGACAGGACCAATACAAAGCAGAGGCAATCAAACGGCTCAGGACACTGGTTGACAAATATCCGGAATCTGATTTTGCCCCGCCGGCCTACAGCCAGCTTGGAATGCTCTGGACTATTCTTGAGAAACCGGAGCAGGCGGAAAAAGCGCTCCAGACACTGCGAAAAAAACATCCCGGCACAGAAGAGGCAAAGAACGCCACCTTCAGGCTTGCAATGAGCCTGCTCGAACTCGGACGGCGGGATAGAGCTATAAGAGAATTCAAGGAGATGTTCGCAAAGGGTAATCGCGGAAGATTCACCGAACGCCAGGTACTGACCGCCGGCAATGAACTCCTTGAAGCCGGAGAGCACGAAATTGCCGCCGATGCGTTTGAAAGCGTCCTGGGCACAGCAGACAAAAGAACCCGTATATTGCCCGCTTTGCTGGGCAAGGGAAAAGCGCTTACCGAGCTGGGCAAATACAGTGAAGCGGTAGAGGCTCTGGACAAACTGCTTGAGGACTATCCGCGATCACAACAAATAATAGAGGCCTGCCTCTTTGCGAGCCGGGCATACAGTGAAATGGCAGCCGCGGAAGAGAACGGGGACAAACGCGTTAAACTCTTTAATCAGGCGGTCAAACGGATGCGGAAAGTTCGCCAGTATACCAACGACCCCGCCCTGCTGGCCAAGTCCGATCTCGAAGTTGCCCGTATCGACCGCAGAAAAGCCCAGGCCGAAAAGAAGTTCGGATCCGAGCAAAAAACGGCACGTTACCGCAACAAGGCAATTGCAACCTATCAGATACTTATAATGAACGCCAACGTCCAGAACGAAGAAGTGCGGCCCTATATACAGGACGCCTACAACGAGTGCATACCGTTAATGCTTGAAGCGGAAAATTGGGACGATGTTATAAACGACAGCAACACCTACATATCTCAATTCCCGGGTGGAAAATACCTGGCGACTATCCAGCAGTTGAGAAGCAGGGCGCAGACCAGGCAAGCCATGGAAGGCGGAAGCCAGGCGCCAAGCGGAACTCAAGAGGCCGAAGAAACTGAAAATCCTGACACAGAAACAGAAGAAACAAATTCTCGCACAAAGGAGATAACAGATGAAACAAAGTAAATATTCAAGCTCTGCCGCAAAAGCGGCAGTTGCTCTGGCAATAATTCTTGCGGCGCTAGCTGTGGATTTCTCCGCGCTTGGAGCCGAAATCAGAGGCACAATAGTCAGGAAAAACGGCAACACCGAAACAGGAGATATAAGCTGGCTCGGCGCGTCAAAAACATATCGGGTCAGAAAAGACGGAGTCTCAATAAGAGTTGCCCCCGACGAAGTCGCCGAAGTTCGCGTCCCGAAGCCGGAAGGCTTTGATCGGGCCGTACAGCAGATCCAGAGAGGCAGCTATTCGGCTGGAATCGACAAACTGGAGTCCGTACGGGACGATTACGAAAGACTCGGATGGGATATACAAGCCGCACGCTGGCTTGCATATGCTTACCTTAACGATAATAACTCTTCCAAGGCCCTGCGCATGTGCGAGGATGTTATCGATAATAATCCCCAGGCTGCGCTTGATCCCGCGTTTGCCTCCGTTTACTGGGACGCGCTCATCGAACAAGAAAGAATACCGGCCTTGAAAGACAAGCTTGAAAAAGCCATCCGCGAGGGCAGCAGAGAGCTTGCAGCCGTGGCCCAGATAAAAAGAGGGCACATGGAAAGGAAGAACGCAAATTTCGAAAAGGCCCTTGTAGACGGCTACCTGCGCACAATTGTGATGTTTAAACGCGTCCGGTCAGCTCAACCTGAAGCTCTTTACTATGCAATCCGTTGTTTCGAGGAACTCGGACAGCATACCCACGCAGAAGAAATGCGCAAAACACTTCTGGAACAATTTCCGGACAATTCGTATACTCGCAAATTACGTTCAGAAATGTAGCGCCCGGAAACCCGGTTTTATGCTATATGATTAAAGAAACAGGAGAGGAAGAAAGGGAATAAATATGTCAAAGAAGTTAAGTCTTTTTGTTTGTCTGGGAATAGCAGCAACCTTGTTTATCGGTATTGCGGGAATAGATTTTGCCAACGCGCAGGTAGACACCGAGGCGCCGGACGACGCCGAAGCCGGCGACATCGTGGTTGACCAACCCGACGAAGGAGGAGCCGCGCAATCCGGCGGTTTCATCTCAGTAGTCCTTGGCGGCGGAGCCCTTGGAGTTATTCTCTGGCTTGCGCTGTTTGGAGCAGCCGGAGCGGCGGTCTACTTCATGGTTGATTGTTTTATAACCGTTAAACCGCAACGTATTATGCCGCAAACCCTGATCGATAACGTAACCGAAGCCATGGCGGAAGGAGATGTGCTTAAGGCGCTGCAGAACTGCGAGGACGAACCCGGGCCGCTGGCCAATGTGCTGACCGCCGGATTCAGCCACGTGGAAGAAGGTTTTGATGTCATCCAGGAAGCAATTGGAACTGCCGCCGATCTCGAAACAGAAAAAATAACCCAGAAACTGACATGGCTGTCGGTTGTCGCCAACCTTTCCCCCATGCTGGGCCTGCTTGGAACCGTCCAGGGCATGATTATGGCTTTTGCAACCCTGGGTGAAGGAGCGCCGGATGTCGGCACCCTCGCGCTGAATATTTCACAGGCTCTTTATACAACAGCAGGCGGCTTGACTATTGCCGTCCCGTCGGTTGCGGTGTATTACACCTTCCGGAACTCCGCCAACAAAATAGTGCTCCGGATGGAAGCCATGACCATGGAGCTTATCAAGGATCTGCGAAACGTGGAAGTCGTAGAGGAATAGTCTTTTCACCGCATAAAGGAGAAAGACAATGCCGAGAAAAAAAAGAGCAAGAGCTAAAGGGTCGGATGTCGACATGACCCCCATGATCGATGTGGTATTCCAGCTCATTATCTTTTTCATCGTGACAATCAAGCTTGACCAGGAAGTCAACGAGGACATCAGGCTGTGGGACACCCCGCACGCACCGCCGATCGAAGAACAGGATCCGGGCACAACGATCATAGAAGTGGATCAGCGCGGGTGGATATCCATGCACGGAGCACAACTTAAACCCTCTCAGCTCCTGAACGTTCTACAGTCCAAGAAACGGCGCATGGGGGCAGACTTCCCCATCATTATTCGCGGCGATTACCGTGCGCAGCACAAGGATATACGAAGGGTTATGGATATGTGTACCCGCATAGGGATATGGCGGATCAGCTTTATGGCAGTAAAGGAACGCAAACAAAGACGCAGGTGGCAATAGCTGACGGGATAAACCATTATGGTATACAGGAAGAAAAAAAGAAACCGGCGGGCAGGCGACGCTTCCCAGCTCGAAATGACACCAATGATCGACGTGGTGTTCCAGTTGTTGATATTTTTCATCGTTACCCTCAAAGTGGAAGATATTATGGCGCACCTGGATGTTATAAGGCCCGCGCCTGACAAGGAAGTCGAGGAACAAGAGGTTGAGGACCTGGTTACTATTCAGGTTTACGAAGATGGATACGTGCTCAGGGGCAGACGGATAAGCAAAGAAAGACTGGAACAAAGGCTTATGCGGATAGCCGGATACAGCAAGGACATTACCATAGTGATCAAATGCAAAGGCACCTCGCCGCATAAGTACCTGCTCCAGCTTCTTGATATCTGCTCAAAGGCCGGACTGAAAAACCTGTCAGTTTTCAGCATGTGACACGTAGAATCGGGCAATACCCGGATATGCGCATAAACTACATTTCACTCGGCCGGCATTATTCTGGCAATACGCGGAATAAGTCAGGATAAGCCCGCATTTTTCACGCAATTTCGTCGCGAAAGCGCGAAGAGCGCTGTCAGCGCCGCCCTATGCAGGCCGGCAGCAGGAATTGTGTGACAAATGCGGGCTAAGAAAAGACTCTTTCAAAACGTTTACTGAATAGAAGCGGCAATATTGGTCTTGAGCAGGATCGGTAATATGAATGACGAATACAACGAACAGGAAGAATACGAAGAAATAATTGAAGAAGAAGGGCTTGGCGACTCGCACCACGAGATGATGAAGCTCTTTGACGAGCTTTCTTTCCGGGAAAAAGTCAGAAAGGTCATGGCCGGGCTTAAAGCGCCTAAAACTTCGGGGCAGTACAAGTACGCCAGGCTCCAGATGATAAGGCTTTCTGCGCCCGCGGCCGCTGTCCTGGTTCCATTTCTGGCGCTTTGCGCGCTGATAGTTCTGGCAGCAGTAGCACCCCGGCCCGACCCTGAAGTGGAAGTGCGGATCATCGAACCCGAAGAGCCGCCCGAGCTTGAAGAGATTGAAGAGCCGCTGGAAGAACCGCCCGAGCCGCCCGAACCCGTTGAAATGGAGATCCCCGACGTGCAGGTGACGGTCGACAACCCGGTTCCCAGCCCGCCATCTGACTTTTCGCCCCAGCCCGCGCCCATGGATGCCGTGGCAATAGTCAAAAGCCCCATTATCATGAAAGGCATGTTCGGCAGCCGCAATCCAGGTTCCCGCGGCAATGCGCTGAGGCGTTTTGATGGAAGCGGAGCAACCGAAGGGGCCGTAATGCGCGCGCTCCGGTGGCTGAAAAAGCACCAGGAGGCGGATGGATCATGGAAACACGCTTCAGGCGGAGGCAAGGGTTCGCAAAAAGCGCCGGTGGCATTCACCGCCATGGGTGTGCTTACTTTCCTTGCCCACGGCGAAACTCCAGGCTCCCCGGAATTCGGGAAAACGGTCAAAGACGCAATACAATACCTGGTAGAAGCACAATCCGGCGATGGACATTTCAGTCCCAGGGATAATCACGACTACACACACCCCATAGCGACATATGCACTTTGCGAAGCCTATGCCCTGACCAGGGTTCCCGCAGTTAAGGAAGCGGCCCTGACTGCAACCAGGAGGCTGCTTGAAGGGCAACACGCCGACGGCGGGTTCGATTACAACCTCAAGATAGGCTCCCGAAAAGACGTGTCCTATGCGGCATGGTGCTACCAGGCCCTGAAGGCGGCAAAAATGGCCGAGCTCGGCATCGACGGACTTGAAGAAGCTCATAAAAGAGGTATAGAGTTCTGTAAAGCGTCCCTGTATAAGAACGGCATGGCCGCATACACGATGAGCGACAACAGGAAAGACCGCCGATCCGCAAAAGGAGGGCTTACCGGGGCAAATGTCCTTTGCCTGCAACTCCTCGGCGCCCCAAAATCCGATGAAGCCAGACAGGGCCTTGCATGGATTGCCAACAATGCCGGCTGCTCCTGGTCCGAACCATGGGGACAACGCCCGGTATATTACTGGTATTACTCCACACAGGCGCATTTCCACGCCGGGGGCGAGACATGGGCATGGTGGAATAATCAGTTCGCTAAAGAACTTGTCAATAACCAGGTAATTATAAAGGAAGCGATTGAAGGGCCGGACGGGAAAATGGAGGATATCGGCTATTGGGAATCTCCTGGATCAAGTGAAAACTACGGACGGCCATATGACACCACACTGTGCGCGCTGCAATTACAGGTATATTACCGTTACCTGCCCACGTTCCAGACCCCCGACGAGATCGAAGCAGAAGCAGAGATCGCAGGCGACGACGACATAGGCGTCGAGATTGATTTGTAAACGCACCCTGCTCTTGCCCTTAAGCCCGTTCGGCTCTATCCTTGATATATGACCAACTACAGATCAATAAGGATACTCCCCGATAATGTCGCAAATAAGATCGCCGCAGGCGAAGTGGTCGAAAGACCGGCTTCAGTGGTCAAGGAACTTGTCGAAAATTCGCTCGACTCGGGCGCTGTTAAAATAGAGATCAATGTGGCCGCAGGCGGAAGAAAACTGGTTTCGGTCGCCGATAACGGACGCGGCATGGACCGCGACAACGCCCTGCTTGCCATAGAAAGACACGCCACGAGCAAAATACAGGATGTGGACGATATCGAAAACATTTCCACGCTCGGTTTCCGCGGAGAAGCAATTCCCGCAATAGCGTCGGTATCAAGGTTCCGCATGACAAGCAATCACCGGGAGGATCAGCCGGGGACGGAAATCAGCATATCAGGCGGCAAATTGCAGGATGTAAAAGAAATCGGCTGGCCGATAGGCACAAAAATCGAAGTGCGGAACCTCTTTTTCAATGTGCCGGCCAGGCGCAAATTCCTGCGCACTTATAAAACAGAGTTCTCCCACATAAAAACCACGTTCATCGTTCAGGCTATAGCGAACCCCTCGGTCTCGCTATCCCTCACGGCAGACAATAAGCCGGTCTATAACCTTGCCCCCGCTTCGCTGAAAGAACGCCTTCTCGATCTTATGGGCGCTGATTACCTGAAAAAACTCCGGCCAGTTGAAGCGGAGCAACCGCAGATCAGGATTACGGGCTTTGCATCAACTCCTGCCATGAACAGACCTGACAGAAACGAACAGTACGTTTTTGTCAACGGAAGAGCAGTGAAATCAGCTCTGACGAGCCGATGCATAACCGAAGCATACCACGGAACATTGCCGGGCAACCGCCACCCCTCGGTATTCCTGTTCATAGAGGTGGATCCCGAATCCGTGGACGTCAACGTCCACCCCACTAAGCGCGAAATACGCTTCCGCCGCCCGTCCGAAGTTCGCGACACTGTAATCGGCGCCATTCAAAAGGCGCTTAATGTTACCTCAGGCCAGAGCAACGATCCGAGGACCGGACAGGACTATTTTAATGCCCGAGCTGTCCCTGAAGCTTCGCTGAATATTGACGACCTTCCCCAAATGCGCAGCTTTCGCTATCCGGGGCTGGATCACATGAATCAGTTCAGAAAGCAGGGCCGCGATGGCAATGAGCCGGACATTGCGCCTTCAGGAAATGTGCAACCCGAAGAACGCCAGGGAGATATAAAAGGTTCTCCATGGTCATGGTGCAGGGTCCTGGGCCAGATCGGCGGTCTGTACGTAGTGATGGAAACCGAAGACGGGCTTGTTCTGATGGATCCGCACGCCGCCCACGAAAGAATCCTTTTCGAAAGGTTCATGCGCGACGCCCTCTCAGGTTCTGTTCAATCTCAGAGGCTGTTGATGCCCGAAACAGTAAACCTTTCAGCGGGCGATGCCAGGCAAGTGCGCAAAAATCTGCAGTTATTCCAGCAGATGGGCTTTGGGATCGCCGAATTCGGAGAAGATACGTTTGTCGTGGATTCGCTGCCTTCATACTTCTCAGCCACTTCGCCGCGCCGGATTCTGCCAGAAACAGCCGACACTCTCGAACGGGCAGGCAAAAAAGCAGGAGAGAAAAGATGGCGCGAGGAAGCTATCGCTCAGGCAGCATGTAAAGCTGCTGTAAAAGCACGCGACCGGCTGAGCCTCGCGGAAATCGAACAACTGGTAATCGACCTGGCCAAAGCCGAAATGCCCTATACCTGCCCTCACGGCCGCCCTACTATTATATTGACCTCCTTCCAGGATCTTAACCGGAAATTCGGACGCCTCTGAAACCAATATCCTGTCCCGGAAATAACATGGCATTTGAGCGAGCTAAGAAAGACGCATCCCGAAACGTTTGAACTAATGAAAAGAAAATTAGATACTTTTTAAGGTTGAACATTATGGACGATGAATACAACGAACAGGAAGAATACGAAGAAATAGTTGAAGAAGAAGGGCTTGGCGACTCGCACCACGAGATGATGAAGCTCTTTGACGAGCTTTCTTTCCGGGAAAAAGTCAGAAAGGTCATGGCCGGGCTTAAAGCGCCTAAAACTTCGGGGCAGTACAAGTACGCCAGGCTCCAGATGATAAGGCTTTCTGCGCCCGCGGCCGCTGTCCTGGTTCCATTTCTGGCGCTTTGCGCGCTGATAGTTCTGGCAGCAGTAGCACCCCGGCCCGACCCTGAAGTGGAAGTGCGGATCATCGAACCCGAAGAGCCGCCCGAGCTTGAAGAGATTGAAGAGCCGCTGGAAGAACCGCCCGAGCCGCCCGAACCCGTTGAAATGGAGATCCCCGACGTGCAGGTGACGGTCGACAACCCGGTTCCCAGCCCGCCATCTGACTTTTCGCCCCAGCCCGCGCCCATGGATGCCGTGGCAATAGTCAAAAGCCCCATTATCATGAAAGGCATGTTCGGAAACCGCAATCCGGGTTCCCGCGGCAATGCGCTGAGGCGTTTTGATGGAAGCCCAGCAACAGAAGGGGCCGTTATGCGCGCGCTCCGGTGGCTGAAAAAATACCAGAAGTACGACGGAAGCTGGAGTCTTAAAACAGAGGGAGGCTCCGCAGACGTTAAACACACCAAAGGCTCAAAAGACGGAGCCCCAGTCGCTATTACCGCACTGGGCCTGCTCACCTTTCTTGCCCACGGGGAAACTCCTTCCTCGCCTGAGTTCGGGGAGACAGTGGAAAAAGCCATGAAATACCTTCGGGATTCGCTTGGAAACGGGGGAACATTTTCAAGCAAGGACGGCCGCAAAGACTATACCCACCTTATCGCGACCTATGCGCTGGCTGAAGCCTACGGGATGACTCGTGTTCCAAGCTTGAAAGACGCAGCAGAGCGGGCCATGGACGAACTCATCAGCCGCCAGAAATCCCACGGTGGATTCGACTACATTGGAGAAAACGCGCCGAGCCGCCTGGATATTTCCATGACCGGCTGGGCGGCGCAGGCGCTTAAAGCCGGGAAGATTGCCGGACTGGAAAACGACGGAATTGACGAGGCAAGCAAAAAAGTTATTGATGCCATGAAACTGAACTACAGAAAGCGCGGCGAAATAGGCGCATTTGCATATCGCACGGGTGAGAAATGGAACCATCCCCAGTTATCAGGCGCCGCTGTCCTTGGTTTTCAACTCCTGGGCTATGCCGATCAGGAAGAAGCGCGCAACGGACTGGCCTGGCTGCGCCAGAACATCCAGTTCAACTGGAACAATCTGCCACAGAAAATAGGCCCGAACCCGATCTACAACTGGTATTACATTACCCAGGTCATGTTCCACGCAGGCGGAGAGACATGGCAGACGTGGAACAAACAGTTTGCCCCCGAACTGGTCAATAACCAGACGATCATTCCCAAAGCCATTGCCGATCTGAACGGTGAAATGGTGGACATTGGCTACTGGAAATCGGCATCCGAAAAGGAATGGGCCAAGGGCCCTGCGTACAACACAACCCTCTGCGCATTGCAACTGCAAGTCTATTACCGATACCTCCCGACATTCCAGTCGCCGGAGAAGATCGAGGAGGCAACCGAAATCGCAGACGATGACGACATAGGCGTAGAAATTGAGCTGTAAAAAAAGGCAAAAAAACATGGACGATGAATACAACGAACAGGAAGAATACGAAGAAATAGTTGAAGAAGAAGGGCTTGGCGACTCGCACCACGAGATGATGAAGCTCTTTGACGAGCTTTCTTTCCGGGAAAAAGTCAGAAAGGTCATGGCCGGGCTTAAAGCGCCTAAAACTTCGGGGCAGTACAAGTACGCCAGGCTCCAGATGATAAGGCTTTCTGCGCCCGCGGCCGCTGTCCTGGTTCCATTTCTGGCGCTTTGCGCGCTGATAGTTCTGGCAGCAGTAGCACCCCGGCCCGACCCTGAAGTGGAAGTGCGGATCATCGAACCCGAAGAGCCGCCCGAGCTTGAAGAGATTGAAGAGCCGCTGGAAGAACCGCCCGAGCCGCCCGAACCCGTTGAAATGGAGATCCCCGACGTGCAGGTGACGGTCGACAACCCGGTTCCCAGCCCGCCATCTGACTTTTCGCCCCAGCCCGCGCCCATGGATGCCGTGGCAATAGTCAAAAGCCCCATTATCATGAAAGGCATGTTCGGCAGCCGCAATCCGGGTTCCCGCGGCAATGCGCGACGGCATTTCGGCGGAAGCGGAGCAACAGAAGGGGCCGTTATGCGCGCGCTCCGGTGGCTGAAAAAATACCAGGAGGCAGATGGATCATGGAAGCACTCTTCAGGGGGAGGATCCATGACCCAGCTTACTCAGCACAGATCGGCTACAGCATTCACCGCCCTGGCTTTGCTTACTTTCCTTGCCCACGGCGAAACTCCAGGCGCCCCGGAATTCGGGAAGACGGTCAAAGACGCAATACAATACCTGGTAAAAGCACAATCCGGCGACGGGAGGTTCAGGCCCCGCGACGATCATGATTATACCCACCCGATAGTAACCTATGCCCTGTGCGAAGCCTATGGCCTGACCAGGGTTCCCGCGGTCAAGGAAGCTGCCATTGCTGCCACAAGGACGCTGCTTCAAGGGCAACACGCAGACGGCGGATTCAACTACAAGCTTGCAATATCTTCAAGAAAAGATATTTCTTACGCAGGCTGGTGCTATCAGGCCCTGAAAGCAGCGCAGATAGCCGAACTCGAAATAGACGGAATCGCAGAGGCTCACAAGAAAGGAATCGAGTTCATGAAGGCATCTCTTTATAAAAACGGCATGGCCGCGTATACAATGAGCGACAGCAGAAGGAGCCGCAAGTCAGAAAGCGGCGGATTGACCGGGGTGAATGTTCTTTGTCTCCAGTTGCTTGGAGCAGGCGATTCGGCCGAAGCCCGCCAGGGTCTGGCATGGTTGCAGGACCATGCAACTTGCAACTGGTCCCAGTCATGGAACCCCCGCCCTCTTTATTACTGGTACTATGCAACCCAGGCAAAATTCCATGCGGGTGGACAAACCTGGAGCGAATGGAACAACCAGTTCGCCATGACCCTGGTAAACAACCAGGTGGTTATTGAAAAAGCCATAGAGGGACCGGACGGAGAAATGAAAGATATCGGATATTGGGAATCTCCGGGGCCGAAAGAAGAATGGGGACGTCCCTATTGCACAACCCTCTGCGCATTGCAACTGCAAGTCTATTACCGATACCTCCCGACATTCCAGTCGCCGGAGAAGATCGAGGAGGCAACCGAAATCGCAGACGATGACGACATAGGCGTCGAAATTGACCTGTAATAAAAGCGCAGGAACAAGCTCCTCGTCCCGATCATTACCCCGAACATTGTCATCCCCCTCTTACCTTTCGTGTCCATTCTCGTGGTTCAAAATCTTTTCTTTCCCCCTATCCTCCTTCCGCAAGTCCGTAAACGCACGTGTCATAACCAGAAAAACCCTTGCCGAACATTAATGTTTGGTTCAAAATAATGTTTCATGCTGTTATAGAAAGAGGAATTATGCCCGATAACGATGAATCATATATGTCCGCCGAACCTGATTCTGGTCTGTACCTGGTCCTGTTAAGCATACACGGACTGATACGAGGCAAAGACCTGGAACTCGGGCGGGATCCGGACACAGGCGGACAGGTAAAATACGTGGTGGAACTGGCGCGCGCGCTTGGCAGCCACCCTGACGTCTGGCGTGTTGATCTTCTTACAAGACAAATAATGGATTCCAGGGTGGACGACTCATACGCTCAACCTTTGGAAAAGATAAGCAACAACGTCTATATCCGTAGAATTACCTGCGGCCCGCGCAGATACCTCAGGAAAGAAAGCCTATGGCCGTATCTTGACGTTTTTGTTGACCAGTCCCTCCTCCATTTCCGGCAAGTAGGCAGACTGCCCAGCGTCATACATGGACACTACGCGGACGCCGGATATACCGGCGCACAGCTTGCCCGGCTCCTGAGCGTTCCTTTCATCTTCACAGGCCATTCCCTCGGACGCGTTAAACTCCAGCGATTGCTCGACAGCGGCATGGACCGGGAGACAGTAGAAAAAAAATATTCAATCGGCCGAAGAATCGAGGCCGAAGAATATGCCCTGGACACTTCCGCGCTGGTAGTAACCAGCACAAAACAGGAAGTCAAGGAACAGTACGAGATATATGACCAGTACGCCCCTGAAAGAACTGAAGTCATTCCCCCAGGGATAAATCTGACAACCTTTTTCCCGCCGGGGTCGGATAAAAATCAGGAAACAGGCATACAGAAAAAAATCGATAAATTTCTCCACGATCCCGAAAAGCCGATGGTGTTCACCATTTCGCGCCCTGACGAAAAAAAGAACTTCCGCACCCTGATCGAAGCCTTTGGAGAAAACGATTACCTTCGCAAAAACTCCAACCTGGTAATAGTAGCCGGGGAAAGAGACGATATTCAGAAATTCGATGCCGGACGCCGCAAAGTTCTGACCAGGATACTTCTGCTCATAGACAAATACGACCTGTATGGACATGCGGCCTTCCCAAAGCATCACGATCCCGAAGAAGTGCCGCAGATATACAGGCTGACCGCACAACGCAAAGGCGTATTCGTAAACGCGGCGCTCACCGAACCTTTCGGACTTACCCTCCTTGAAGCCGCAGCCTCCGGTGTGCCGGTAGTGGCAACAAACGACGGCGGCCCCAACGACATTATCGGCACATGCAAAAACGGCTCTCTCATAGATCCGCTGAATTCAAAGCAGATCGGCGACGCAATTGAAGAGATCCTGAAAGACCGGGATAAATGGCGTGAATACTCCCAAAACGGAATAAAAGGCGTTAAAAAACATTTCTCATGGAAAGCGCACAGCAACAGATACATTAACCGGGTCAACAAACTGATGGACAAACAATATTACGGACAGGATATTTTTATCCCGCAAAAGAGCCGCCTGACCAGGGTAGACAGACTTATCATTACAGATGTAGACAACACCCTGCTGGGAGACGACGAAGCTTTGGACAGAATGAAAAAACTGCTCAAGGAAAGCGACAACAACCTCGGCTTTGGAATAGCAACCGGCAGATACCTGAAAAGCGCAGTCGAAGTGTTAAAAGAACACGATTTCCCCACCCCGGATATTTTTGTTACCTCCGTAGGAACAGAAATCAACTACGGAAGCAAACTTGTGCCGGACAGGACATGGAAGAATCACCTGGATTATTTCTGGCAGCCTGACGAGATCAGGTCTTTGATGTCGGAAGTGCCCGGCCTCTCCCTTCAGGAAGATTCCAGGTGCCAGCGGGAATACAAGATAAGTTACGATGTAGATGAAACCGCCCTTTCTTACAGGGAAATAGTTCGGATCTTTAGAAGAAACAAAATCAAGGTTCGCGTCATATATTCGCATAAGGCTTTTCTGGATATCCTTCCAATTCGCGCATCAAAAGGGCTTGCCGTCCGTTACCTTTCCATTAAATGGGGAATCCCCATCGGCAAGATTCTAGTGGCGGGCGACTCGGGGAATGACGAGGAAATGTTAAAGGGCAATACTCTGGGTGTAGTGGTCGGCAACTACAGCGACGAGCTGGATAAGCTGGACGGAGATCCCCGTGTGTATTTCGCAGAGGCTTCCTATGCCGACGGAATTATCGAAGGCGTTAGACACTACAACCTCCTGGGGAAAGTTGCTGTTCCTGAAGAAGACGCGGAACGAAAAAAAGAAAACAAGCGCAACTGATCCAGAAATCTTTGTACGGATCCCTTTCTTGCCGCCCCCCATAACGTCTTAGCCCGAAACTTCCATGAGTTCTAAGTGCGGAAGCGTCAAGGCGCGGCGTGTCACTCTTTATCCTCGCCGCCATCTTTACCATTTAGAAATACATGTATGGTGGAAAACTCCTCAATAACAGGCAGGATATAGCCCATGAGTCTGCCATAGCGCAAACCTGGGTCGGCATACACCAGGATAACAGGCAACTGCCCGCCGCCGGACATGGCATTGAGCCGTGACGCAAGGTGCTTGCCGCTGTCTACCGAATGTTTTTTTATGACCAGATCCGGCCAGACTTGATCCTTCTTCCAGGCCTGTTCAATCTGAATGAGAGTGGCGCTGATTCCACCCTCTTTCGCCGTTTCAATATGCAGCTCCCAGGGTTGCGCAGGACGCTTTTCCCTGCTCAGGAACTTCTCGTCGGGAAGAAAGGCCTTGTAATAAAGATGACCCTCCGGCGGCGGCTCCACCCTGATTCCTTCAGGAATTTCAATCTCCGAGAGTCCGGCGCATATTGCTCTGATATCTTCCAGCCTCATCGAATCGCCAAAACTTATTTCAAGGAAGGGATCATGACCCGAGCGGCTGATCTCGCTTAGACTTTTTATCAGCTTATCCGCTTTTTGTGTCTCCACAATTTCACGCTTACCCTCAACCAGCCTGAAACTGGCGCCTTTGCCGGGAACATTTTCAACGTGCAGCGACATGTCCCTGACTCTCTGCTTCCCGCCGGGATATTCAGGCATGAACTTCAGTTCCACCAGGCCCCCTGCGGGAAATACATATTTTGAATTTACAACAAAAGTACGGTATACAGCTCCCTGGGGAGCTACTCTGGGCACATCAAGAACGCTGTACGGTTCATTGTAGTTGCTGGCAATGGACCTGGGCCCGAAAGCCTCCGCCGCATATGCCATTCCGTTGGTTCCCGTCCTTACCATCATTGAGCCTGTGAATACAAAACCCTTTTCAGGCGGCGGCTCTTCCGTTTCCGCATCGACCAGGAGTCGGCACAGCTTTACAGGCCCGATTTTGTCCGTGCTATTAGTGTAGACAGCATCAATGACAACTCTCTCTCCTTTCGGCCAGAATTCGAGATTTTCGGGGTTTACAGGACGGCCGGGCTTCATTCCGATAAACTCCAACGCCTTGTGAACATCGCCAGGCGACGCAAAAGAAATAAGCAGCGCTTCATAATCGTGCCCGCTCCTCCGGGATATAATGAAAAATTCCGGGGGAGAACCGCTGTCGTCCAACCCTGTGGCTTCCGCATAAACAGTAATAACTTTATTTTTCCTGTCGGCAAGGAGGCCCGGCAGCGCCAGCATGTCGCTGTTTTGCTTATGCTTGCCTTTCGCTTCGCGAAACCAGTTGTCAACATAAACCTTGTTTCTTGCCCGCATTACCTCAAGCACATTGGTTTCATTCTCTGCGGCCGCCGGAGCAGCCTGCAGAACAGCCAAAACACCGAAAACTGCTGCAAGGATTTCAGTCATTGCCAGAACCTTGAATTGTGATCGTTTTTCTTTCATGAACTCAAAGATACATCATTACCAGGCCGGCCGCAATTTTAAAAGGCCTGAGACACCTGCGAAAATATCCGTGGTCTGCCCATGCGAGCTTGTCAAGATAATGCCACTTCTGATATTGTCACTCGAATTAGGTCTGGAATCTTGATTCTGACGCATTAACCTGTTGTATAGATGCATCATACTGGATAATAGAGTTTGACGAGAAACAATCATGGAAAAATACGAGAAATATGACCTCAAACACAGCGCTGAGCTGGCCTTGAACTATCTGACACGCATGGTAGACGTTGAGCGGGACTATCTGCCTTACTGGCTGATTCAAATCACAAAAGCTCCTGCGTGGGCAAAGCATTGCAGGGTTGACGATGCGGAACTGGTCGCAAGCTGGTATGAAGCCATTGTATGTACGCGGATGGTTCTTGATACCCCGGAAGGAGAGGAAGCAAAAGAGGGTTTCAAGCGGCATATTTACAGCCATTGGCACACCGATGGCCTTCGTTACCACGAACCTTATCCATGGACACACACAATCCATCATTCTTTTCATGAAGACAGCTATCTATTGCCTGCGCTGAATCGCATTATCGAGGTTGAACATGAATCAAGGGCGGAGGAATTAGCCGCAGGGCTGGTTCGCGCATTAAGAAAACTTGTATATCACCGGAAACGACGCTGCTTCTGGTCGGGGGACATGCCGATAGCTGAGAAAGTCTATGAATTTCCGAATGATATCTACCTGAAAGACCGTGGCTTCGACTTCTCCTGCGTTACAGGACGGGGAGAACAATCCATAAGGAACGCCATAATGCTGCACGGCCTTGTCAGGCACTGGCAGATCACGGGCGATAAGGTCAGCCTGGATCTGGCCGAGGGAATTGCCAATCATCTTCTCGGACAATCTCGATATTTCAACTACAAAGGAGAATTTTTCGGGCATGTTCACTCCGCAATGTGGGCTGCCGCCGGCCTGGTTTTGCTGGGAAGACTTCGGGAAAATGAGCGATATATCAAATGGGGCCGAATGATATACGATTATGTAAAGTCTCTGTCTTCAGAATTCGGCTGGGTTCCGGAGTATGCCCAACTGCACCCGATGGCCGAAGAACATTGTGAAACCTGCTGTATAAGGGATATGATCCTGTGCGGATTTGAATTGATAGACGCCGGCGACGACAAACCCTATGATCTGATCAACCGCTATGCGCGAAACCAACTCTATGAGCAACAGATCAAGACCGGCGGTTTTGTAGGTGTTGATAACGATCGCAAGCCCGAGGAACCCGGCATTACCTATCAAAACATCGACCAGCGTGTTGTCGGGGGCTGGACAGGGGGTGGCGAACCTGCCAGCATATCGCTCTCACGGTTCCGTTCTATTGCAGGTTGTTGTGTAGGCACCGCTCCACAGGCCTTGCACCAGGTCTGGAGCAGGATCATGGAAGACCGCGAAAGCCGCATTTTTGTCAACTTCCCGATTTCTTATTCGGGAGACCTGGGCAAAGTTGAAATCGGCTATCCAAACGAAGGACTGTTAAAGGTGGAATGCGGAAAACCTGGAAAGTATGCGATCCGCCTTTATGATTTCATGGGCGATGATTTTGTTCTCTCTGTAAACGAAACCCAGATTTCTCCTCACATTGATAATGGGTGCGCGGTTATTGAAGGGATGAAGAAAGGGGATCAGATCCGACTTACGCATACATTGGAGTCTCATACAACTCATGAAAGGGTGCGTGGACAGGACATGGACATTAAATGGAAAGGCAGTGATGTAGTTGAAGTTTCTCCCCCCGGGGAACCGCTTCGGTTGTACCAGCGCAAGCTCGGGGTTCCAAAAGACATCCCGCCTCCCCCGAAAATATCTGAAGAAGTGACCTGTATAGACGCAGCCCCGACCGAACAGAAACGATAATCTGCCGAACCAGAGGTTCGGCGCCACATCAGCAATACGCCTTGCCTTCGCGCAATATGTTCTGCTAATTTGTCCTTCTTTAGATGGGAGAAAAAACATGTTGGACATAAAACTGTTTCGGGAAAACCCCGATATCGTCGTTGACGCCGTCAGGCAGCGAAACGGCGACACATTGATTGTTGAACAGGTCATCAAGCTCGACACGGAACGGCGGGGAACACTCTCCGAAGTTGAATCCCTCAAAAACGAGCGCAACCGCGCCTCAAAAGAGATAGGCCTGAAGAAAAAAGAAGGCAAAGACACCTCTGAAAAACAGGCCGAAGTGCGGCAGCTTGGCGAGAGAATCGCCGGCATTGACGAACAGTTAAGACGCATAGAGGCCAGACTTCAGACCGCCCTGCTGAAGATACCGAACATCCCCCACTCTTCCACGCCCAGGGGCAAGGACGAATCCGGAAACGTGGAACTCAGAAAGCACGGAACCCCTCGGGAATTCAGCTTCGAGCCCAAATCACACGTCGAAATAGGAGAAAGATTGGGAATCCTGGACCTGGCGGCAGCCGCCGAGATGAGCGGAAGCGGGTTCCCACTCTTTATCGGCAACGGAGCAAAACTGCAGCGGGCGCTTATATCATTCATGCTTGATCTTCATACCATGGAACACGGCTATACCGAGATCCGTCCGCCGCTGCTGTGCAATTCAACGGCAATGACCAGCTCAGGCCAACTCCCGAAAATGGCCGAGGATATGTACAAGGTGGAAGACGATGAACTGTACCTGGTACCGACAGCGGAAGTGCCGCTTACAAATCTTTTCCTGAACAGGGAAATCGACCGACCGCTGCCTTTGTGCTTCACGGCATACACCCCATGCTTCCGCAGGGAGGCAGGCGCCGCAGGCAAACAAACGCGGGGAATCATCCGGGTCCACCAGTTCGACAAAGTGGAAATGTATAAATTCGTAGACCCGGCCGAGTCATATAACGAATTGGAAACACTGCTGAATAATGCCGAGGATGTGCTGGTCAAACTCGGCCTTCCCTACCGGGTGCTGGAATTGTGCACCGGCGATATCAGTTTTGCCGCGGCAAAATGCTACGATGTCGAGCTTTGGGCGCCCGGCCAGAACGACTGGCTGGAGGTGTCTTCATGCAGCAATTGCGAAGACTTCCAGGCAAGACGCGGGGGCATCCGCTACAGGGATAAAAACCGGAAGCTCCAGTATCCGCATACGCTGAACGGCTCAGGAGTTGCGCTCTCACGTCTCGTTGTGGCCATCCTGGAGAATTTTCAGCAGGCCGACGGTTCGGTAACCCTTCCAGCAGCAATAGTCCCATATATGGGCGGGGTAAAGGTGCTCAAGCCGTCAGCCGGTTAGCGCCCATTGTTCATGCACGGAAAAGATTCACAACTGGTCAGAAAGATACACAAAAATATCCGGGAAAAACGCCTGGCTGACCAAGGCGCGCGCATAGTGGTTGGAGTATCCGGCGGCGCAGATTCCATGGCGCTGCTGTATATAATGGAAGAGCTGGCCGAAAAACTCAACCTGGAGCTCATTGTTGCCCACTTGAACCACCACATCAGGGGCAAAGAAGCCGACAAAGACGAAGCCTTCGTGTTCGAAGCTGCACGCAACATGGGCCTGCAATTCGTCGCAGGATCATCTTACGTCAGACGGATTGCCTCCCGCCGCAGCATATCCCTCGAGATGGCCGCAAGAAAAGCAAGATACAGGTTCCTGGGCAAAACAGTGCGGACAACCGATTCCTCCTGCGCGGCGCTTGCGCATACCGCCGATGACCAGGTGGAGAATTTGATCCTGAAACTTTCCCGCGGATCAGGACTTCGCGGTCTTTCCGGAATGGACTGGAAATCGCTGCCCGCAGGTTTCCCCGTTATCCGGCCGCTGCTCAATGTTTACAAGAAAGAACTGATCGGTTTCCTCAGACGAAGAGATATGGGCTGGCGCGAAGACGCTTCAAACAAGGACCTCAAAATAATGCGTAACGCTGTAAGACATGAAATCATCCCGACCCTGGAATCACGGCTGAATCCTTCGTTCAAGGAAACCGTCAGACGAAATATGGATATTCTGCGCGAAGAAAACAACTGGCTGCGTGATCTGGCCTCACAGCTCCTACGCAGATGCACCGGCGCCCCGGAAAAAACCGGCCGCCCCCCGCTCAACATCCAGGAACTGAAAAAGCTGTCCCCTGCTGAACTCAGGAGGGTTATCCATTTGTGGATTGTCCGCGCAAAAATCGCTGACGAAAGCCCGGATTGCGCCACTGTAGCTCGAATAGAAAAACTTGTTGGAAGCAAAAAAGGAACCGGCACGGTTCCCCTCGGCAATGGTTGCCGCATCAAAAGGGTCTATGACACGCTCAAGATCGAAAACTGCACAGGAAAGAACAGCATTGTATCAAGCCGTGGCAGGTCTTGGGCCGTAACTATTTTTATTCCCGGCCGGACACTATTGCCATGCACCAGGCTGAAAATAACCGCCCGGAAAGAAACCGGCCTGTCGCTGGATAAATCAGGAAATATCGGCTGCCCTCCCCTTTCAGCCACGATCTCGCTTGAAAAACTGGGGAATAGAAAACTGACTGCCCGAACATGGAGAAAAGGCGACCGCATAAGCCCCACCGGTATGAACGGCTCGAAAAAGGTGCAGGACATATTTGTCGATAACAAGGTCCCCCCAGAACAGAGAAAAACTATTCCCCTGGTTGTCTGTGAAAATGAACTTATCTGGCTTCCCGGCTATTCCGTAGCACGCAACTGGACAGTAAAAGATCCCTCCCGCCCGAATATCCAGCTTTTTCTCAGCGAATAAAATCCTCATCCCGATCCTCATCTTTCCCCTCTCTTCCCATCCATGCCCATTCGTGTCCATTCGTGGTTCAAAACTCTTTTCTTTCCCCCTCTCCTCCTGATCCCCCAAAAATCCACGTCCCGATCCTTGTCCCTCCCCAATCCTCGTCCCGATCCTTGTCCCGATCCTCATCTTTCCCCTCTTCCATTCGTGTCCATTCGTGGTTCAACCTGAATCCGGCAGTAGAAAACCACTAATGGACACTAAATAGCACTAATGTTT
>CAYYVQ010000010.1:0-71921 GCA_964475205.1 uncultured Victivallales bacterium
GCGTTTTCCTTAGATTCTAGGCTTCCCGACACTCCAAAGTGCGAAACTCGGGCTAGTCTTGGGAAACAGACTTCCAAATCTTGACGTATTAGGTTTTCAAGCTCGCGGTTGATATTGTCAGACACATCTTTTTTACTCTCTTCCGGCCGCTTGCTCTTGTCTATCTGTTTGATAGTCTCTTCAACAATGGCCTTTCGATCCGAAAGCGCAAGGGATAATGAGTTCATCTTCTGACGTTCTTTCCGGCGAAGCTGCTCTTTGACAAAATCCCTTTCTTCTCTTGTCTCTGGCCCCAGTTCGGACATTTGAAGGCAGTAACTCAGTCGGGCTCCAAACTGCTCCGCCAGGCTATTCTCGTCGGTCTCATACATCGAACAAGGCAGCCGATTGCATTTGCAAACTTCTTTCTCCATTTCTTCTTCTGACAAAGGTTGCAGATTGCAACGCCTCCGGTTATGAGCAATGCGTTCTCTAACCTCAGCATCGGTCATAGGCTGCAAGTCACGGACATACTTAATGAGTTCTTGTTTTCGATTCTGGCTTATCATTACACTCCCTTACGCACTCATTTCTCAAACTCCATCCTTGGCAAGGCGGCTATGGCCCTGGCCTTTTCCTTATCCCCTGCATGCGAGTAAAGGGCTGTCATGGCCGGCGAGCCATGCCCCACCAGCTCCTGTATTGCCACCTGAGGGACGTTGTTAGCGGCGCACAAGCTCACGAAAGAATGTCTCAGGCTATGGAAGCCGACCCGCGTAATGGCTTTCTTCCTGTGGCCGCTCGCTTTCTCCGTGGTCTCAATACCGCACGACACAAAGTGTTTCTGAATTCGACTGCTGATCGCGTCGCCCCGTCCGTTCTGCTGCAATTCAGCATCTTCCGGGAATAGGTATGTGGCGTTGTGCTCTGAGTTCTTCTTGAGTTCCTTAAGCATGGCTTCAAGCACAGGGTGCAGGGGAATTCTGATCTTCTTGCCCTTCCTGCGAGTCTTTGACGGGCAACGCTCTATGACATGCTTTTTTAAGTCGATCTCACTCCATTTCAGCGTTATCACGTCCCCGAGACGAAGCCCCGCGTACAAGCCTATAGCAAACCAGTATCTAAGATTGCCTTCGGCTCTTGAGCAGACCTTCTTGAGTTCTTCAGGCGTAAGATCGCGTCTGCTTTCCGTTTCCATAGCCTGAGAGGGAATATCATCCCAAGGATTCTTTGAGAGCCCCGCCTGCACCTTCAGGACATTGAACATCGAACGAAGGAACTTGATAGCCCCGTTGTAAGTCCTGGGGCTTATGCCACTGTTCCAGAGGTGTCCGGCATATTCTTCTGCAATGGCCGGGTTCACTTCATGCAGGCAGGTTACTTCTGAATGCTTCCCTGCAAGCCAGTTCTTGAAACCATTTTTTTGATTCGGGTTCCCATGCTTCTTGACTTGTTCCCTACCCCAGTACGCGAGATAAGAGTCAACTGTCCTCTGACTCGGATTCCTCTTCTTAGGATTCCTGAGCCATGCTTCCCACGCATCGGCAATGGGAAGTTTCGTATCTACTCCTTCTCGCAGTCTGCCGGCGAGCGTGATTCGCTTAGCTTCCTGCTCCTGTTTCGGCAAGCGGTCTATGCTATCCAGAAGCCTTTCAAAAAGCGCGTCTGCTGATTCCCTGCCTTTGATCTCTGCAAGCATCCGGGAGAGTTTTGCTTCCGCCTCCTTGCGGGCATCACTTGCGCCCTTTTTGCCTCGTGGCACTACCGTCACACCTGTAGAGCGCAAGTAGCCCTTGCCGTTGTGCATAAAGCGAGCGTAGTAGGTTCCGTTACGATCAAACACCTGAGACATGATTGCCACCTGCCTTTGCCTTCCTGATTGTTCACCCTGAATCTATTCGTAACATGCAGTAGCAAACACCATGTTGGCAAGCGCAAAGTCGTATCTTTTTCGTATCACCCGAAAACTAACAAGCAGTAACAAGGCCAGCAATCGTCACTTTAGCCTTTATTTGCAATGGTACCCCGACCAGGACTCGAACCTGGGACCTACGGATTAGGAATCCGTCGCTCTGTCCTGCTGAGCTACCGGGGTCCGTGGATAAAACGCAGCATTCTGCAATAGATTGAAGCCTGCGGCAAGATTATTTGTGACATAGATGCAATCGCCCTGATGGCTCGGTAGCGTTAATATTCGGACTGGATACTCGGCAATTCTCATTATGGCCATTTTGCCACGTCTGGCGTGGCCAGAGTTCCGGCACGATATTGCAGCCACGCGCGAGTAGGCCCGGCTTCACCGAAGCCGAGGCCCCAAGAGCGCTGGGCTTCGGTGAAGCCCGCGCTACTACGCACATCGTTATACAAATAGGTTTTGGCGGAAAGAGGCCATAATGAGAATTGCTGCTGGATACTGGCTCTGGATTGACAATCCGTTTTGTTTGTGCTATCGCTACTTGCCCATGAATGCTTATACATATAAGAAAGACAGGCTTTTTGTTGAAGATACACCCATAGATCTGCTGGCTGATAAGTATGGGACTCCGTTATACGTTTACAGCCGGAATTACATTATTGATCAATTCAGATCTCTTACAAAAGCAATGCGGGAGGTCGACCCGCTTGTCTGTTATTCGATGAAGGCAAATTCCAACGCGGCTATTGTCCGAATGCTGGTGGATGAGGGATCGGGCCTGGATATAGTCTCGGGCGGCGAGCTGTACCGCGCACTAAAGGCAGGGGCCGACCCTTCTAAGATCGTGTTCGCAGGCGTAGGCAAGACGGAAGCGGAAATTGCTTACGCACTGGAAAATAAAATACTGTTCTTCACCGTGGAATCAGAACCGGAAATCGAAAGAATTCAGCAAATAGCGTCGGGAAAAAAGATCACAGCTCGTATTGCTTTGAGAGTGAATCCGGACGTAGACGCTAAAACTCTCAAATATACGACCACCGGCAAAAAGGAAAACAAGTTCGGCATAGAAATAGAAGCGGTCAAAGCCATAGCAAAACGCGCCGACGCGATGAGTAACGTGGAAGTCGCCGGTCTTCACGTCCATATCGGCTCGCAGATTCTTGCGCCCGAACCATTTGTCGATGCTCTGGAAAGAATAAAACCGCTCTGCCTCGACCTGAAAGACACGCTCCCCGGCTTCAGCTATCTTGATATAGGCGGGGGAGTGGGCATCAAGTACGAACCTGATCACGAACCGCTTCTGTATTCAAGCTTCGCGGAAAAAGTTATTCCGATATTGAAGGAAATTGGCCTTAAAACAGCGTTGGAACCGGGAAGAAGCCTCGTGGGCAACTCGGGGGCATTAGTCTGCCGGGTTCAATACGTGAAAGAGGGTTCGACAAAAAAATTCATTGTGGTGGACGCCGGGATGAACGACTTGATCCGCCCTTCGCTTTACGATGCGTACCAGGAGATCCTTCCGGCCAAAGCCGGGAATGATACGATGACAGCCGATGTTGTCGGCCCTATATGCGAGTCGGGCGATTTCTTTGCAAAAAGCCGCAAGCTGGCAACTGTAAAGCAGGGTGATTTCCTGTCGGTAATGAGCTCGGGGGCATACGGGTTTACCATGGCTTCAACGTACAACAGCAGACCACTGCCGGCTGAAGTAATAGTAGACGGTTCTTCCCACAGGCTGATCCGCAAAAGACAGTCATTGGAAGATATGATAAAAGATGAAATTATTTAGAGGTTTTTAACAGGGAGCACAAGATGTTAAGCGGAACATATACAGCAATAGTCACACCTTTTCAGCCAGGCGGAGCAGTAGATTTCGAAGCCTTCCGCATGCTTCTGGAAAGGCAGCTAGAAGGAAATGTAGACGGCATTGTGCCTGCGGGCACAACAGGCGAATCCCCCACCCTGGATTATGAGGAACATATAAAAGTAATTGAAACCACCGTGGAAAAATGCAAAGGCCGGGCAAAGGTGATCGCAGGCACGGGTTCAAACTCCACCAGGGAGGCTGTCTCTCTGACGGAACACGCAAAAAAAGCGGGAGTGGACGCAACCCTACAGGTAACACCGTATTACAACAAACCCAGCCAGGAGGGGTTGTACAGGCATTTCTCGGAAGTCGCAGACGTGGGCCTGCCGGTAGTGCTGTATAATGTCCCTGGAAGGACCGGCCGGGAGATAGCCATTGATACGATTGCCAGACTGGCAGAACACCCCAACATAGTGGCTGTAAAAGAAGCAGGAGGCAGCGTAGACCGCGTGAGCGCCACTGTGAATACTTGCGATCTGGACGTGCTTTCCGGAGACGATTCTCTCACCCTGCCAATGATGGCAGTGGGAGGCAAAGGGGTCATCAGCGTGGCTTCTAATATCTGTCCGGGGGCGATGTCTGAAATGACTCATGCGGCGCTTGAAGGCAAGTGGGACAAGGCCAGGGAGCTTCACGCAAAATATTACACTCTGTTCTGCCAGATGTTCCTTGAGTCGAACCCGATACCGGTAAAGGCCGCTCTTGCACTAAAAGGTCTTATTGAAGAAGCATACAGGCTCCCCTTGTGCGAAATGGCCGATGATAAAAAGGCATTGCTGCGCGAAACACTGTTAGGCCTGGATGAACTGAAACTTTAGAACCCGACACCGCGCCATAATTGACGCAGGGAGGATATCAAATGTTGAAAGTAGCTATAATGGGCGCAGCAGGCAGGATGGGACATGCCCTGATCAGATGCGCAAACCGGATTGACAAACTCACTGTAACCGCGGCGCTCGAATCATCAGGTCACCCCGACCTTGGGAAAGACGCGGGTATAGTAGCAGGCGAAACGGAACTTGGAGTGAAAATAACAGGCGAAATGGACACCATAAACAACGCCGATGTGTCTATAGACTTTGCTCTGCACGATGCCATTCCCGCTCACGCTGCCCATGCGGCAGATCATGGCATACCACTGGTGGTAGGCTCAACAGGCCTATCCGGAGAGGAGACAAAGGCGCTTGAATCTGCATCCGGAAGCATTCCTGTTGTCTGGGCTCCCAACATGAGTATGGGTATCAATCTCCTGCTCTCTCTGGTCAGCAAGACAGCCGAATCATTACAAAAGGAATACGAGATTGAACTTTTCGAGACCCATCATATTCACAAGAAAGACGCTCCAAGCGGGACGGCATTAAAACTCGGTGAATATGCGGCTAAAGCCAGGAACCTTGATCCTGAAAAAGACATCCTCCATGAACAGCAGCCGGCAAGAGGCCAGATCCTTATTCACTCCACCAGGGAGGGAGAGGTCGTGGGAGACCACAGCGTTGTATTCAAAAGCCAATGGGAAGAGATCACCCTTTCTCACCACGCTATAAGCAGAGATACTTTTGCAATGGGTGCGCTCCAGGCGGCGCAGTGGGTGGCATACAAGGATCCTGGCATGTACAACATGCAGGACGTACTGGGGCTCTGAGAAACCCGATGGAAACATGCGTCAGTCTTGGTACCAACAAAGGGAATCTTATAAACAACCTGAAGAAGGCGCGGGCTGAGATACTTCGGATAGAAGGAACATGTCTCCTGGCCTGTTCGCCGGTTTACAAGACAGAACCCGTGGACATGCCGCCGGAATATGAAGAACATTATTTCCTGAACGCCATAATAATTATTTCATCGAATCTAAGTCCTGAAAAGCTGCTGGAGAACACCAACAGGATTGAAAGATGCATGGGCCGGACACAAAAGGGCGTAGCGAACATGCCGAGGATAATTGATATCGACCTTATATACGCCGACCATCAGACTGTGGCAAAAGAGAATGTGCGCATCCCGCATCCCAGGTGGGCGGAAAGAAGATTCGTAGTCCAGCCGCTCGCCGACGTCCGTCCCAACATGGTCCTCCCTGGAACCAATGTGACTGTTGCCGAACAGCTCAGCCGCCTGCCGCAATCACCACGAGTCGAATGTTTCGCGCAAGAGTGGTAAAAAAGAAATCGCTTTTCAGGCTTGACTGAAAAAACAAAACCAGCGAACTTTGGACAGTTATGAAAGATAAATGGACGGCAAAAAAAATCAAGGCCGCAAAAGGTAAGCAGAGACTGGTGTGCCTGACGGCTCACGATTTCATGACCGCAGGCATCATCGATCAGGAAGATATCCACCTGGTTTTAGTTGGCGACTCTCTGGCAATGACAGCGCTGGGCTATGAAACAACTCTTCCAGTTACCATGGATGAGATGATTCATCATACCGCTGCGGTAACCAGGGCCGTAAAAAATGCCCTGGTAGTTGCCGACATGCCTTTCATGTCTTACCAGGTCTCGACGGAAAAAGCCCTGGCTAATGCGGGACGATTTATCAAGGAGGCTAACGCAAAAGCCGTCAAGATCGAGGGCGGCGCGCACAGGGCCGAACTTGTAAAAAATCTGGTTCGCAACGGCATACCGGTTCTCGGGCATATTGGCCTGACCCCGCAAAGCATTCATTCGATGGGAGGCTATAAGGTCCAGGGACAAGCGCCTGAAGAGGCTGTTTCCCTGCTGCAGGACGCAAAAGCGCTCTTCGAAGCCGGAGTTTTCGCGCTTGTTCTGGAATGTGTTCCGGCACAGGTCGCGCAGAATATCACCGATACTATAGCGGCGCCAACAATCGGCATAGGCGCAGGCAGACATTGTGACGGGCAGATCCTCGTCTCGCAGGACATGCTCGGAATGAATTACGGCAGACTGCCGAAATTTGTTAAGCGCTATGCTTCGCTTGGCGAAGATATGAAAAAGGCCTTCAGCAAATATAGCCAAGAAGTTCAAGACGGATCTTTTCCGTCCGATGAGTATTCCTATTGAAATTCCGCTGTCTAATCATACGGCGCTTCAGGACATTGCAAAAAGCTGATCAATATCCAGCTCATTGCGTATGCCGTAACGAGTAAGCGCAAAGTCGTACTTAACCGGGTCTGCAGGACAGATACTTCGAAAACCCTCCGTTATTTCCATCGCCATCTTGAGGCCTGGTGAGCGACGCTGAGTCATGCCCAGGCGAGCGCCGATATGCACTATGTGTGTATCCAGCGGAATAATCAGCTTGGAAGCAGAAACGCCTTCCCAGCCGCCCGGGTCCACCTCGTCATGTCGAACCATCCACCTCAGGTACAGGTTAAGACGCTTGCAGGCGCTTCCCCTGCCCGGATCAGGAACCAGATGCAAATCCTTGCAGCCAAGCTTACTCACGAACTCTTTGAGCGCCGGAATAACCGTAGGATCTGAATTCTGATATGAGTCCAGGAAGCAGTCGTTCAAAGCGCCGTATTTCTCAAGAACTCTCCTGATGCCTTCCAGCAGGGCAACTATATGTTCACCAGTGGCAAAACGGTGTTTGAAATCCTGGAAAGTCTTGAGCTTCCTTCGCCGGCTGCACGACAGCACATAATCCAGGGGCGACCTGCCCATGGGCGAAAGAACCTGATCCACGCTGCGCAATATGCCGGCAACCTTTCCGTAAGCAAGCGAAGAAGCTATCAACCCTGCAATTTCACGTTCCCGAATACCTTCGTAATGGTAAAGAAATTCCAGTGGATCAGGATGAACAAACTTTCGCCTGTTATATTCCCTGTAGATGGGATCAAACGCTGTTTTCTGCAATTTTTTTAAACGCAACTGGGTTATTCCACGGGTGAAAAGTCTTCCTTGCCCACACCGCATTCAGGGCAAACCCAGTCATCAGGCAAATCATCAAATACAGTTCCCGGCTCGATACCGCTGTCCGGATCTCCCTTTTCAGGATCATATATATATCCGCACACATCACATACGTATGATTTCATATCGCTTCCTTCCCTTGTTGAATAAACATTCTACTTTCGAACCTGATCTATTCAAACCTTCCAGTTACACTCTAAAAGCGACTTTTTCGCCTCAAAACTCCACTTTTCGCCTTTTTGTTCAACCACGGCGGAGCCGTCTTGCATCCAGATTCTCACTTCCTCTTCCGGCTGCCTGTTGTGCAGAACATTGGCCATTACCACCGCCTTCTCCAGACCGTCCCCGCGCATATAATTCCAGACTTCGTCCGGTTGAGCAAGACGGTACTCTTCGTCATAAATGGATTCACCGGGCATCTCTTTCAAGTTCCGGTATATGTCTTCCAATAACATCTCATCAGTTGCCTGAACTGTCACAGGATTCCTCTCCACAGAAGCTTTAAGGTAAGGCTCTGGTTCGCATCTGTTCATATCCCTGTAGGCATAAAACGCCATATCCGCGATGCTGTTTTCGGAGCGAATATCCTCGAGCCTCTCAATGATTTCATCGCGGCTCATCTCACTA
This sequence comes from uncultured Victivallales bacterium, assembly GCA_964475205.1. Lineage (GTDB taxonomy): Bacteria > Verrucomicrobiota > Kiritimatiellia > UBA8416 > CAYSRM01 > CAYSRM01. The sequence continues at coordinate 8,252 of CAYYVQ010000010.1, forward strand.
TCAATCCCGAGCGGCGCATCCTGCCTTTGAAAGCTTCTGGTACCGGCATCGGGCAGCCTCGGCCTTGTGATGCAAAATTCCTCCAGCGCCTGAAGAACTTTTTCGCGCTGAAGGCAATCGGAACTGAGGTGATGGGCAAGCTGTCCAAGCCCTTCCCCTGTATGCAAAGAAACTTTGTTGCTCCGCACAAAATCCTCCAGATCATTGAAAACAATTCTTTCAGGCAGCAGAACGGTGGTAAATTCCTCGGAATCTATTTCGTCCATAAGCTTATCCCTGGTATTGTCGGTAAGTAGATATGGACTGCCATGCTCATAAGCAAAAACGCGTTCTGCGGGAATGTAATGGTCTGCGCCCCGGAATTTCCAGCGAATCTGGAAACAACGCTGCAAATCCCGGCTCTGCCTGAGAAAATTGCCAAGTATTGTTTCGTCAATATCAGCGGTCAGGAAATTCTTTAATCTGTCGGAAAAATGTCCGTAAAATTCCGGGTCAATTGTAGCAACATCATACACAGTGTGTATATATCCGCTTTCGTGAGCAACGATGGTTACCCTTTCATTTTCAAGAGCTCTTCTGGCCTGGCTTGATAATGCCGTTCCATTAAACCACATGTTCTTAGTCACAAGCCTGCGGTTGTTGGTCAGTATTCCGTCATCCAGATCTATGAAGTTCTGGGAATGAAGAGGAGTTGCCATAAGGTAAATGTCTCGCAGAGGTATGCCCGCAACAACAAAAAGAGCGGCGGCATAAAGTGTAGCAAGCGAAACACATTCGCCGCCTCCGCGATCAAAATCAGGCTTATGCTGAAAAGCATCCATCGCTTCCACTGTCTCGGTCTTCCAGTAAGGGATTATGTCGCTGTCGTATTTATCAAGACCGAAATGCCTTCGAATATCGATATCGAAGTAGTATTTGTCTCCCTCATACCCGAACAAAGCGTTGGACTGTCTAAGTATATTTTCGTCCACAAAATCCTTGAACCTCGACAGCTCAATGTCTTTCCTTGTCAGCCCCCACGTATCAAGATCCAGATTAAAAGCATAGTGATCCATTACGTACTGTTTCAAGCGGGTAATCCGTTTGTACGGTTTCATCCGCTGCAAACCGTCAAACCATGGATCATTCCGCCATTCCCACAACCGAGAAGACATTATGTTTGCCAGCACCAGGCTGTATATCAATTCCGGAAATATGAACACTTCCATGTCAGAAAGGGTTATTGCAGAAGATTTTTTCTGCAACAACCTCTTGTCATCGCCTTCAGACATCCTGCCCCTCCGTTTTCTTTTCGGAATCTTCAGTCTTAAGCTTCTCGAACGCATTCCTTATTGCCTGAACATATTCTTTTTTGCGTCTCAAGCCAACAAAACGTTCAATTACCTCGCCATTCGCATATATTCTCACATCAGGAATACTGCTTACATCATAATTCTTAGCAAGCTCGCGCTGACTGTCCACATCCACTCGCACAACTTCCACCGAATTGCTGTACTGCTGCTCTATCTCATCGATGACAGGCTTGATCCGCTTGCATGGCCCGCACCAGGTGGCGTAGAAGTCCACAAGCACAACTTTGCCAGAACCCATCGCCCTGTCTAAATCTTCAGCGGACGCCGACCCCGCGGTCGCAACACCTGTATCCCTGCTGCTCCCGCCCGCAAATACAACACCAAGCAAAGCCCCCACAAGTATACCGCCGACCGGGTTGCATGTCAGCGGACAGGCGCCGCCTGCGCACTTCCCCATATACCCTACTATTCCTCCTATTGCTCCTCCTGCTAAAGCCCATATAACCAGCCTTAAAATCATTTTTCTCTCCTTCCCTGAAAATTTCTCTAAACTGATCTATTCACCAACTCTTCAGCGCCATGTGACAGAGAGATATTTCCAACTTCCAAAATAAGCATTAAACGTATTTCTTATACCATCCCGTTCCATTACCGCATTTATCATTTCAACCCATGTTTATCCCCTGTCATGAGCAAAATTTATTCTAATCCTCACATTTCTTAAATTGTTGTCGCAGGATATGTGCCAGTAAAGGATCTGATATCTAAGTCACTTCACCGCAAAGTTTTCTATACAGGCAGTCACGACACAATGTCTCATCTTGAAATAAACAAAGCGACAAATAGACACTGAAACGGACACAATTACTTGAAAATGGAACCGATACCCATCGCGCGATTCTGCGCGAAACCCCCGCCCGTCTTCCTCCGCCGGAACCGAAGCCATGTATACACGATGGACATAAGGTTAATGGTAAGGATCCTGTCCAGCATCCTGTATCCACGCTGTCTTCTCAGAACAATGGAAAGAAGCAGTTTCAGCCTCGACCTTGGCATTCTGAATGAAGAGAAGTCAAGTTCAGCGGTATATGACGGCTGGTAACGACGCTTGTAATTATCCCGCATCTTTTCCAGCCTCATTGCCATGCTGGCTGAATACGGCCGGAAATAATACTCGCGCGCCATGGCAAGAATGCGAAACGTATCACGCTCAAAATGCAGATCTCTTGTATCCAGCCCGGTCTCAACGGCCAGCGCGATCATGCGGTTAATTTTCTTGAGCGCGCAATATCCCTGCCTGATTTTGCCTTCACCGTCTGAAACAAAACATTTCAACAGTTTTCTTACGCAATGGTTGACAAATATCTGGTCCCAGTAGACCGAAAGCAATGGCGGCACACGAAGCCTGCGGAAAAAAATCTTCTGCTCGGCAAAATCGTCAAGATAGAGAAGCTCCTTGATGACCTGGTCGGACAGATCGAGCAATTCAACAAATTTATCAGCGCCTTTGACTGCCTTTGTCTTCCAACAGTAGAATTCCTCTGCGGCTTCCTTTGCGGACATTCCATCAGAGAACAGTTTTAATGCGACATAAGTATTGGCCTCGTTCCACAAAGACGAATTTTCCAGGAAGGTAAGCTTATTAAAGGGACCCCAGCCCCCGGTCTGGCACCATACAGAGAAACCGGCCATATTCTCCGCATCCCTTAGCTGGTCCCTGTATGACTCGTAATCCCTCCCGACAAAAGATGGATACTCGCCGAATCCTTCGTATTCGCGCCTTGCCTGGAGTTCAATAATTTTGAGGTGAGCGCTTCGGAAAAAAAGTTTATTCAGAGGCAGGAAACGGAAAAAATCCGTTTCACCATACTTCATGGACAGGATAAAATTATTGCTCTCAATGCCGTCAAATGTCTGGTCAAAAGTGTTGCGGTTCCACGCCAGATCTCCTATCTTGTATGCACCGACTGTCCAGGTCCGAAAGATAAAATTACGGTCATACCTTTCAAAAACAGGCAACAGGCTGTCAATATACAACCTGGCCTGGGAAGGTTTTCTGATAATGAGCCTGCTTCGGAAATCTCCTTCCACATCAACACCGTCGCATTCACCGATCCGTGTAATAATGCCCTTCGCTTCGGGAAAAGTTTTGAAAATATTTTCAATCGAAGAAGCCAGAAATTCAATTATGCCGTGATCTTTATCGCCCGCATTTCTGGCTATCGCCCTGTTGAAATACATGATATCGGTCGTAACATAGACATCCAGTCCCGCCGCGGCGGCGATTTTGAACAATCGGGAATACTGGCTCCTGTAAGAACGAAGTTTGGCTTTCAGTTTTTCCGGATAGAAATCGTGATCCACCATATGCGCAAGATCATCCAGGGATATCGAATTGAAACCGAGAGTCGAAACAGTGTCTACGAATCGCTTGAAATCCTCGCGCACAAGCCGGAATTTATCCTTGTCAATATCGCCGTTCTTCTCCAGGTTCCCGAAAGGCGCCTTGGACCAGTTGATACTCTTTTCCCTGTAATCTCGGAAAAACGGCCCGATTCCATCAATCAGCTTTATCTGCATGTGGCTCATTCCTGCGCAGCAAACTGCAATGTGACTTCTCCCTGCAAATCACATAAACCCCGGATAAAGACATTACCTGGATCGTGACGGGGCATAATGCGGTTCAAAAAAACGTTTGCCGACATACTCCGCCTGCCGTGCAGATTCTACGGCTTTGCAATAGAGAACCTCCTGGCTTCTTACCGCCGGCTCTCCAGGTTCGGCCTGTCTCCTGCAGTACGAGCCGTCTGGCCGGAGCATCCATGACTTCACATTATCCTTGAAATACGTCTCCAGTATATCAACGATCTTCTTTTTGCATTCCGAATCATCCACCGGAACCATAAGCTCGAGCCGCCGGTCCAGGTTACGCGGCATCCAGTCCGCGCTTGAAATAAATATTCGCGAGTCGCCGTTTCTGTGAAAATAGAAAATGCGGCTGTGTTCCAGGTACCTGTCTATGATACTGACAACTGAAATATTTTCGCTCTTTCCTTTGATTCCCGGTTTCAGGCAGCATATACCCCGCACATTAAGTTCAATTTCAACTCCGGCCTGCGACGCTTTGCACAAAGCTTCGATAATTCCGGGGTCAACAAGCGAGTTAATCTTGGCCTTGATGAACCCGGGCTGTCCCTGCAGCGAGCGTTGCCTTTCGCCTTCGATGAGCTCAAGCAGCCGTTCCCGCAGACCCGTCGGCGCCGCCGCGATCTTGAGCAATTCCTGCGGTTCGGTATATCCGGTCACAGCATTGAAGAACGCCGAGGCATCGCGTCCAAAGTCCTCTCCGCTGGTAAGATAACTTATATCGCTGTATAACCTGGCTGTTTTCTCGTTGTAATTGCCGGTGCCAAAATGTATATACCTGACCACTCCGGAGGCTTCTTTCCTGACTACAATGCATACCTTTGAATGCGTCTTGAGTCCTCGCACTCCATATATAACCTGCACCCCAGCCTCTTCCAGGGCCTTTGCCCATTCAATGTTCCTGGCTTCGTCAAAACGGGCTTTCAGTTCCACAACTACTGTGACATATTTGCCGTTTTCCGCGGCTCGCTTAAGAGAGGCAATAACAGGACTGTCCGAACTGGTCCTGTAGAGAGTCTGCTTAATAGCCAGAACCTGCGGGTCTCTGGCAGCTTCATCCATAAATCTGAGCACTGGCTCAAAGGTTTCATAAGGATGACACATAAGAAGGTTCCTGTCAGACAGTTCACTGAAAATACTCCTGCTTCGGTCCAGCTCTGGCACAGGCTGGGGCTGCCATTCTTCGTATTTCAACGATTCGAAGCCTCCGGTAGAAGTCATGCTGCTCAACGCTGAAAGATCGACTGTCCTGGAAACCTTGAATACGCTCTGATCCCTGACATTGAGCCCCTTTTTAAGAAAAGACAGCATGGTTTTCGAGACAGAGCCTTCCACTTCAAGGCGAACACAACTGCTCCGCTTGCGTTCGCTCAAAACCGTCTCCATCTCGGACAGGAAATCGCCGGCATCGTCTTCGTGCACTCGAAGATCAGCGTTCCTGGTAACTCTGAACACAACTGATTCTGCGGCTTCTGCATCAGGAAGAAGCCGGAACAGTCGGTCTTTTATAATATCTTCCACAAAAATATAAGCAAACTCGCCTTCCGCAGGCAAAGTCACTATTCTGGGCAACCCACGCCCTATCGGGATAATTGCAAAACCGGGACGCTCTGACTCCACCTCGCGTTTTATGCGAACAGCAAGATGAAGTTCCAGTCCGGCCAGAAACGGAAGAGAATCGGGCGAATCCACAGCCATGGGACTTACAACGGGAAATACCTGGTTTTCAAAAAAGGCGGACATATACGCGCGTTGTTCCCGATTCAGTTCCGACACCCCGAGGCCACGGATACCCGCATCGCGCAACTGCGGCTCCAGGTGATTCAGATAACAGGAATACTGATCGTCAACCATTTGCCTGACCCGTTCGCTTATCTTTCCAAGCTGCTGAACCGGTGTCATGCCGGAAATATCTTTCTTCCTTGCTCCTCGCCGGCGCAACAGCTCCAGTCCTCCTACGCGGACCATGAAGAACTCGTCCAGGTTGGACGCTGTAATCGAAATAAATTTCAGCCGTTCCAGCAATGGCACAGCATCGCTCCTGGCTTCTTCAAGCACCCTGTGGTTGAATTCCAGCCAGCTCAGCTCCCTGTTCAGGAATATATCTCTGTCCATTTTGTTTCATCCTTCCCCGAGTCCGTAAGAACCACATCCTTTCCGTAAACCTCGGCAAACATCTGCCCCTTCTCTCTCAAACCGTGCTGTTCCATAGCAAGATCGCCTGCATTCGGCATCTCAATTACCATCCTGCCCTCTTCAAAACGAACATTCAACTCCTTACGCCTTTGCATATGGCCGCGATCCAACGCGTCGGCCACCCTGAGAATTGCCGCAAGCTTTAAAACCACGACCCTGTCTTTACGGTCCAGGTTCATGTACCGCTCGTGACTGGCCCGAGGCACGGCCTTGCGGTGATATCGTGCAACAAGTGCGGTAAGCAGCAGGTCCCGGGCGCTCATACCGAAAATGTCGCAATTAAGTATAAGGTACATTGAATGCTTGTGGTGGCTGCGGTTGCTGATGAACATGCCTATATCATGCAGAAGGGCGGCGACTGTAAGTATTATCTCGTATCTTTCGCCAAGGTGATGTTCGTCTCTCAAAGCATTGAAAAGCTGCAGCGCCAGATTGCGCACATGTTCCGAATGTTTCCGGTCAAAATCATACTTCTCGCCTATGTCCAGCGCAGAATTGTATATCTGCTGTTTGAATTCAGCAGTCCATGACATGCCGGTATTTTTTTCCTGCAACAAACCGTCGCGCAAACTGGCCCTGCCCGCGTGGATTGACTTGAGCCCCAGGCTTTCAGCCAGCCGAACATAAACCAGCAACCCGAGGCCAAGCGTCTCGGCTTCCGGGTATGAGACGTGATATTTCCGGACTATGTCTTCTGTTGATAGCTCGAGAATGCGATCTGTCAGTTCCGAAAGCTCCGCAACGCTCAGGCTCGACAGACTTCCGGTCGTTGGTGTTCCGTGCAGATAACCCATTGCAAAACGGATCTCTCCCCCAAGCGCCAGCATGCACCTGCGTCCCTTCGGCGGCAGATCGCGCACCACCTGTTCAATAACGTTCAATATCTGGTTTTCCGTAAGCTGTCTCCGGTCAGACACTGCGGCGCTGAAATCCTCCAGCATCTGCCTAAGGCGCAATGATCCAAGACGGTAAGTGTGTGAATGCCCCACCTGCCCCTTTCGCAGGAGTATGGCCTGGGTGCTTCCGCCCCCTACTTCCATAACCAGCGCATCGCGGTTTTTAAACTGCTGCTCCTTCTGGAAAACGGAATGAACGCCAAGGTATGTGATCCTGTTTGTCTCAGTTTCATCGAGAACCCGTACATCCAGTCCGGTAGCAATGAATATCCGGTCGAGAAACGCCTCGCTGTTTACCGCCTCCCTTACCGCGCTGGTCGCCACTGCTTCTATATCGCCGCCTGAACCAATAGCATACTCATCAAGTATCCTGCGAAAACTACGCAGGGCCCTGACGCATTGCTCCGTGGCAGTCTTCCCTATATAGCCCAGGGTAAACGTGTCTTTGCCCAGGGTCACAGGTTGTTGAAGCGAATCAAGTGTGCGCACTGAACCATCAATAAATTGAGCCACAACCATACGAACCGACGTGCTGCCCAGCTCTATCACTGCCGAAAGATTCCCGTCATTTTCCGCATATTCGAGCTGATTTCTGCCGGCCTCTTTCATGGCGCTTGACCCGTTATGATTTTTCCAGCCCAGGCCGCCGCTCCTGTAACCGTCGCATCGTCAGCCAGGGCAGACACCTTGATTTCAAAGGTTTCAGAAAGGGAAGGCACGGTGCTTACGGCGGCTGCGGCAGTAACTTCTTCCAGGTATAACTTCGGCATGGCTTCGACCAGCCCCCCTCCCAGGACAATAACATCCGGAGCCAGGAGACTGACCAGCATGCCGGCTCCGACGCCTAACCATCTTGCCGCATCACGAATGATCTTTTCGACCGCCTTGTCCCCGGCCGCAACCGAAGAAGCCAAAGACTTGCTGCGAATTCTGGAAAGATCCAACCCTTTTTCTTTCAGCAGGTGGGGCGCCTCTCCGCGATAAGCGGCAGCCGCAGCCTGGGCTGAAATGGCGAGCCTGCTTGCAACTGTCTCAAGACACCCGCGCTGGCCGCATCCGCACACAGGACCTCCGGGAAGAACCTGGCAATGGCCGATTTCAAAACAGGACATTCGCCTGCCGCGCAGTATTTCTCCCTCATATACACACCCTGCGCCAAGACCAGTTCCCGGGAATAATCCGGCAACACAACGCGCTTTCCGGGCTGCTCCGAAACGATACTCGCCGTATACCCCTGCATCGACATCGTTCACAATCACTGCCGGACAATCCAGATCATCTTCAAACAAAGCCTTCAGATTCAGATCTTCCCATCCCAGGTTTGCGGTTTCAGGCAGCATACCGCTTTCAAGGTCCAGCGGACCGGGACTTCCTACGCCGGTTCCTGCAAGATCTTTTTTGCCAAGTCCAGCCTCGTCAAGCGCCTCGTTCACTGTCTCCCTGATGCGTTCCATTCCGTTGTCGCTGCCCTTGCGGCTTTTCGTCTTGCGCCGGCTGGAACCCAGTTTCCTGTAATCGCCGTCAAAGACAGTCGCCATCATCTTGGTTGCCCCAAGATCAAATCCCAACCAATATGTCTCAATTTCATCCGTCATACATCCCCCGTCAGATCATAAGTTCCGCATGCATCGTTCCCTTCAAAACGTATCTGCATCCATGATTGTAGAAATCCCAGTATGGCAGACAAGCAAAAACCCTGAATCCGAAAATAACATAATACAGCATGAAATGAATTGACAGGGCCTTTTCATTCCTTACACAATTTAAATAAACGCTGAACCGGGCCCTAACAGTCAGTCGTTAAGTTCTTTACATAGATAAGATAAACTGCATTGACCTTAACTGAGAAGGCAGGCGACATATGACGACCGCTGATTTACACGTTCATTCTACATATTCAAAACATCCTTCAGAATGGTTTCTACAGAGGATCGGCACCCAGGAATCTTACACGCCCATTGAAGATGTATACCGGATCGCAAAAGAACGCGGCATGAATTATGTCACTCTGACCGACCACAACACGATCGACGGGGCCATGCGCCTGAAAGAACTTCATCCGGACGATTCATTTGTCAGCGCTGAAATAACTACATATTTCCCCGAAAACGGGTGCAAAGTTCATGTGCTCGCATACGACATAACCCAGGATGAATTTGCCGGCATTTCCAGCGCCAGGGCAAACATATACGACCTTCGCGACTATCTGAAGCAAAATAACATTGCATGCTCAGTCGCGCACGCCACATACAGCGTGAACGGCAAGCTTACAATAGAGACCCTGGAAAAACTCATTCTTCTTTTTGATGTGTTCGAGGGCATTAACGGGGCAAGGAACCAGTCATACAACCGCGCGTGGGTCCGGGCTCTTCACAACCTGACACCCGGCCACATAGACCGCCTCTACAATAAATACGGCATTGAACCATGGAGCAATGATCCGTGGATAAAAGGCTTCACCGGCGGATCAGATGATCACGCCGGCCTTTTTGCCGGGGAAACATATACTCTCGCCCACGACTGCACCATCAAGGAACTTATAGACAGCATCAGGAACAAGGAGACCTTCGCAAGCGGAAGAAGCAGCAACCATAAATCTCTTGCCTTTGCAATCTATAAAATTGCCTATGATTTTTCCAAGGAACGCGCATCTCACAACGGGGGCGGGCTCTGGTATCTTATCAACGCCATGCTGTTCGAAAACCGGCAACTTGGCTGGAAAAACTGGCTAGCCATGCAAAGAATGAAGTTAAAGAAGGACAGTGATGACAGAATTATGGTCCGGTTTTTCGGCGACCTGCTGGAAAGCTGCACCAACAAGACCGGACTAACGGTCGATGCCCAGATCGACAGGATCTATAACAACATTTCCGAACTTTCCGACGATTTTCTGAGTATGATATTCAAGTCGCTGGAAAAAGACCTGCGCAAAGGGAATACTTCCAGGCTGGTTAAAAATTTCTCTGCCGCGCTGCCTGCCGTTTTTCTCTCCGCGCCCTTCTTTACCGCTATAAGATATCTCTACCTGGACCGGGACCTGTTCAAAGAGTTAAGACAAAGGTTCGACAGAAAAGAACAACAAGGCGAGAAAAAAATCCTCTGGTTTTCGGATACCTTAACAGACCTCAACGGAGTATCCGTTACAATGCAGAGCCTGGCACGAGCGGCCCACAAGGATGGCCGGCCCATGAAACTGGTGACCTCGCTGCCGGAAGAAGAGATGCCTGAAAATATGCCGCCCAGCGTTCTGAACCTGCCCTGCATCCATACCTATGCGCCGGATTTTTATCAGACATGCACTCTCCGGCTCCCCTCGGTTCTGAGAGCCATCGACATGATCTCGCAGGAGAATCCCGACGAGATAGTCATCTCAACCCCCGGGCCTGTAGGCCTGGTTGGGCTCCTGGCTTCCAGGCTCATGGATATCAACTGCACCGGTATCTACCACACCGACTTTACACGGCAGTCTGATTATTTCATAGGCGACGAATGGGTGTCAAACGTGACTGAAACATATACTCGCTGGTTCTACAGGCTGATGGACGAGATCCGTGTGCCGACTCAACAGTACATCTCAATACTGTCCCGCAGGGGTTTCGATGCCGCCAAGATGAAAATTTTTAAAAGAGGTGTGGATAGCGAGTTCCATATGGCCTCTGAAGCTGAGCAGAATCAAATACGCACCAGGTACGGCTTGAACAGAAATGATATGGTTTTGATCTACGCAGGAAGGGTGGGCAAAGAAAAGAACATTGCTATGCTGACCCGGATATACAAAAAACTCTGTCAATCGTCGGACAGAATCCATCTTCTTATAGTTGGAGACGGCCCCGAACTCGAATGGTTGAAGAAGGAGATGAAGGATTATCCCAAGGCCGTTTTTACCGGACGCAAAGACCGAAACGAGCTGCCTGCATTCTTCTCAGCGTCCGACCTGTTTGTGTTCCCAAGCACAACAGACACTTTCGGCATGGTAATTCTGGAAGCCCAGGCATGCGGCACTCCCGCGCTTGTCACAAACGTAGGCGGGCCGCAGGAAATAATCAAAGACGGAACCACAGGCTTTGTGCTGCCCCCGACAGATCCCTCTGCATGGGTCGCCCAAGCGCTCAAGCTTACCGCCATAAAACTCGAATCACCCGGCGAATACATGAAAATGAAAAAGAATATAGAGAGCCTTTCCCACCGGGATTTCAGATGGGGACAGATACTGGACGAAATGATGTTGCAACCCGGACCGGCCGGGGAAAGCAACCAGGAGGTCCGAGGCTCAATGGGCCCGTCCAGCGACATCCCGGAAAACGCCGAAAATCTTGCCGTAGCACAGGCCTGACAGCGCCCGCGGAATCAAGCTTCGAGCGGCATCGGATTGCACAGGTTTTTATCCGAAGCGGCAACCCGGCCACAGTTAAAGCATATGTATTGTGGATTTTTTGCCATTTCACGCACCTCGTCAAACCGCTTCTGGCTGACAAGCACACACAAATGTCCGCTATGATCACCGCTGCATTTTTCTCTAATCACATCTTCCATCTTTTTCCCCTTTCGTTCATCAGTAAACAATTCTATCACTGACTGGGACTTCGTCCGCATACCGACACACTCGCAAGCTCACATATTGCTTTCACTGCTTTCGTTCTGCAAACAATTCCCGGATTTCACAGGACCTGTACCGCCGGCCGGATAATGCTCCGGCTCGATTCCTTTTTCTTCCAGATCGTGAAGCACAGGAGTAAATATATCCCAGGCCGCAGCCAGTTCATCGGCGCGTATAAACAAACTCTTGTCTCCATTCAAAACATCCAACAACAAACGCTCGTAAGCATCAGGAATAGGTTTATCAAAAACCTTGGAATATTTCAGGTCCAGTTCAGACTCCACCAGCTTCAAGCCCAGACCAGGTTCCTTGTTCATCACTTTGAGCACAAGTGATTCATCCGGTTGTATCTGTATTATAAGTTCATTAGCTGACAGAGATCCAGGCTGCACACGGAAAATGTTCTCCGCAACCGGATTGAAGACAACTCTGACCCTGTTGCATTTCTCGTTAAGACCCTTGCCGGCACAAAGAAAAAACGGAACACCTTTCCAGCGCTCATTGTCAATCTCCAACCGGGTCGCGGCAAAAGTAGGCGTTTTTGAATCATCAGGAACGGATTCTTCTTCCCTGTAACCTCTAACCGGCCCGGCCATTGCTTCCCCTGCAACATACTGGCCTACTACCATCCTCTCCAGGGTTGGCGGCTTGATACTCTTGAGTATTCTAACTTTTGCATCACGAACAGCTCCCGGGCCGACAGATTCCGGGCGCTCCATGGCCAGCAGCGAAACAATCTGCATCATGTGGTTTTGCATAACGTCCCGAATAATTCCAAACCGGTCAAAATATCCGCCGCGATTCTCAACGCCTGAATTTTCCTTCCACTCGACTTCCACACGTTGAATGTGGCGCCTGTTCCATAAAGGCTCGAAAATTGTGTTTGCAAAACGCAGGACCATGAGGTTCTGTATGATCTCTTTACCGAGATAATGGTCAATGCGAAAAATATGAGACTCGGGAAAGACCCCGTTTATTAAACGTGTCAACTCATCGGAGGATTTCCGGTCTCTGCCAAAAGGCTTTTCAATAACCACACGCGTCCACGGGCCCCGGTCGTCGCAATCAACAAATCCTGCCCCTGCCAGCGACTTCACAACGTCGCCAAAAACAAGCGGAGGGATAGCAAAATAGAACATCCGGTTGACTTCTCTAGACTGCTCGCGCTCTTCCATACGTTCGTAAAGATCAAGAAATGAGTCAACCGAATCGTATTTGCCCGGCACGTAAACACAACTGGACAGAAACTGCTGTTTCAACTTCTCGCAGTCCACTTCTTGCGTGTATCTGCATGTAAGATGACCGGCAATTTTCTCACGAAACTCCAAATCCGACATTCGGGATCTGGCAAATCCGAAAACATTAATTTTCTGCGGCAACCGATCCTGGCTGTACAGGGCAAAGAATGCGGGAAGTATTTTTGTTTTCGCCAGGTGCCCTGACGCTCCCACAATGACAACACTTAATTCTCTGTCTTTCATCGGCGCTTCCCTTTGCCCTATCATACAGTCGCGTCCCCGCCGGATGCAATCCCGGTTGCTTTGCTGAAATATTGTTGTGCCGCAAGCCTGACACCAGGGATACGCCTGGGGCTCACGCTTACCGACCTGATACCAGCATCAAGCAGCCTCGTTGTGTATTCCGGCTCTCCCGCAATCTCGCCGCAGATGGAAACAGGTTTGCCCGTGTTTCGCCCTGCACGCGCAATTTCCTCAATTAGACGCCAGAACACAGGGTGATCTGGATTATAGTCGAAGGATACCATCTCATTCTCACGATCCACAGCAAAAAGATATTGAGCAAGATCATTCGAGCCGATACTTCCAAAATCTGCTTCCTGCAGAATGTCCTCGGCCATCAGGCAAGCTGAAGGAACCTCGAACATAACGCCGTGACTGATAGTTCCGGTTTCAATGTCAACCGTGCTTTCCTGGAAAGCCTTTTTAATCTTACGGAACTGATTGACATCCACTATCATCGGATACATCACGCATACATCCCGGTCTTTCGAGGCCTTTGCAAGCGCCCTGGCCTGCTTGCTGAAAATTTCCTTTTCGCCCAACAGCAAACGTGTGCCTCTCCAGCCAAGGGAAGGGTTTTCTTCCCTGCTGATATTGAGAAAAGGCACAGTCTTATCGCTTCCGAGATCCAAAGCCCTGATAAACACCACCCTGTCCTTGAAGGCTTCCAGGATCTCGCTGTACCTCTCGAACATTTCGTCTTCAGAGAGCATCTGCTGCTTTGCAATTATTTCAAATTCCGTGCGGAACAGACCGACCCCTTCGGCCATCATCTCCTCCGCGTCCTCTATATCTGAATGAAGGCTCAGATTAGCCATAACCGTCAAACCCGGCACAGGCTCGATTGCGGTAGGTTTTCTGAAAACCTTGGCTTCATGGGATTTGGCCGCGCGAACAGTATCTTCTTCCGGCCACACCACTACTCTGCCTGTATGGCCGTCGACAAGCAGTTCCACTCCACATCCAACCGATTCTCTGAAACCGGCCAGGCCGCTTACAGCGGGAATCCCCAGCGCTCGTGCCAATATGGCCGCATGCGAATTCCTGCCGCCCCGCTCGGTCACAAGAGCGACAGTATGTTCAATATCTATATCCAAAGTCAGGCTGGGTGTCAGTTCCTCTGCAACGATAATTCGATCACACCCCCGCTGGCAGAGAGCATCGCCCGCGCATTGAAGCGAAGGCCTCATATTCCCAAGCGCATCAAGGAGACGGCTCTTAATCTCTCCGACGTCTGTCGCTCTTTCGCGCATGAACTCATTATCCAGCCGGCGCATCCGGTCTTCAAGGGAATCGAACACACGCATTACAGCAGATTCGGCGTTATGAGCCTGCTCTTCAACTTCCTTCCTCAGGCTGCCAAGCACCTCCTCGTCTTTCAATATCATGATGTGCGCCACAAATATTTCCGCTTCAGCCGGCCCGATATCCTGTTCAACCCTCTGTTTAATTTCTCCTATACGCTCCAGGACAAGTTCCACCGCGCGTTCCAGGCGTTTTAACTCCTTCTCGCGGCCCGCCCCATCTACCTTGTACATGGGAAGATTACTGTGGCGATTCTCGTTAAACATGCAAACCCTGGCTACCGCAACACCATGGCTCAGCGGTCTGCCGTCAAAAACAATTTCTTTCTGAACACGCTGATTTTTGCTTTTCATGTCTGCACCGTCGTAATATCCGGCCGGAATGTCAAGTCCATCGGCCCGCCAGTCCTGAATTTTTCAATGATTTTCAGCGCTTTGGTTTAAAAAAAAAAGGCAGGGCCTCTCGGCCCTGCCCTGTTCCCGGCTGGCGGCGCGCCTGAATTAACCGCCTCCGGGCAACATATGTTTCTGCAATTTGATCTCACTGCCTGTTTTTTTCCTTTACCTCCTTTCCAATCAGGTCTTTAAGGTGCTCAATATACTTATCAGACCCCCCGGGCCTGTAGCCCGTGCGCGCAATTACTTTTCCCTTGCTGTCCACCAGTAAAATCGTCGGGAATCCCATCACACCGTATTTCTCAAGCAGTTTCTTGTTCTGTTTGACCACGGCTTTCTCTTGCTCCTTCGCCCGGGGAAAATCCGCCAGGACAAGAACAAGGTTTTTCCTGGCAAACTTTCTGAACTTATCCCTGGAAAAAACCTCCTTATCCAGCTTTATGCACCAGCCGCACCAGTCAGACCCGGAAAAATTGATCATGACAGGCAAGTCTTTCTTTTCTGCCTCTTGCATTGCCTTGCCAAAATCCTCCAACCAGAGCTCCTTGCTATTCTCCCCTTTTTCAGGAGTTTTAGTCTTTCCCTTACTCCTGGCAGTAACTTCGCTTCCAATCAACATTAACACAACCACTACCGGCAAAATTTTCGTCATCTCTTAACCCCTTCCTTAAATCCTCCTTTTAAACAACCATTAACTTTCCTTTTCTTCTCAGTTTCAGCTCTGAGCATGATTGCGTAGGCACAATCTCTTACGATTCCGAAAAAAACCGAGCAACCACTGTCCTCGCTTACTGCCTGTCCCTTTTCAGAAACATCGCAAAGCTCAACAGCAAGCTCAACTGATCTTTCAATAAGGTTTTCTGACTCAGCTCTCATATACCTCAATTATAGCTTCAACTTATTCAACCTGCTTTTTAAATGTATGCTAGAAGCATGCCATGCTGATAAACAGCAATGCCATTTTTTACAAAACTTTTATTCTTAATGCTTTACGGATTCCAGCCAAACCTGTTAGCGGCAGCACAATGTCTCAATCCGCGGATACTTGAAGTGACACATGAGACAGAACGAAACATCAGGGCTTATTCTTTTGAAACAACCGGGTAAACATACTGCTACCTTTTTCAGGCATTGCGCAGCAGCGACTCAGGGCGGCCCTGATGGCCAATGTGATAAATGCCGCTTATTGTATCCGACATGAAGGCACAACATGAAAATATGGTTTTTGGACTTAAAAATGGAGGCTAAGCTAATGCATTCTTCGCATATCCTGACGAATTTTTCTCTGTTTCTCCTGGCAGGCTGCCTGTCGGCCGCTGTTGGCTGCCGGACACAAAGGACGGACATGGCGGCCCAGGCTGAATCCGAAAACCGGGTAGAACTTTCTGACAAAGATCTTGCCATGGCCATCGAAACCAGTTTATCGCTGGATAATCAGGTTCCTGCAGACAGCATAGACGTCCAGGTGAAGAACCGGGTTGCCACCCTCTCCGGGTCAGTGACCACTATACCGGCCAGAAAAAAAGCTGTAGATCTTGCCGGAAATATTTTTGGCCTCAAGTCCGTAGTTAACCTGATCAAAATTGAACCCGTCGAACGCAGCGACAAGGAACTGCGCAGCGACATAGTACAGACTCTTAATGTCGATCCGGCAACGGATTCCTACGATGTCGATGTTGCTGTCGAAGATTCAGTAGCAATTCTCAGCGGAGCCGTGGAATCGTACCATGCGCGCACTCTTGCCGGAGACATTGCAGAAGATGTAAAGGGCGTCAAAGAAGTTGATAACCGGATAGAAATCAGCTATGAAACCGACCGCCCGGACGATGAGATCCAGTCCGAGATCGAAATGCTGCTAAAGAACGACGTCCGGGGCAACGCTCGTCTTGTTGATGTGACTGTAAAGGACGGAAAAGTAAAATTAACCGGAAGCGTCTCCAGTTCGTGCGAAAAAGACATGGCCTCTTCGCTTGCCTGGGTACCGGGCGTACAATCGGTAAACAGCGAACGGCTCAATGTGCGGCCCCCCGGCCCGGACGAAATTCCGGGCAAATCACAGGCCGGAAGAAAACCGGATCCAAGGATTAAAGAGAATATTCAGACTGCGCTGCGGCAGAACCCGCGCGTCTCTTCTTTTGATATCGGCGTTGACAGCAAATGCGGAATAGTAACTCTGACCGGCATTGTGGACAACCTCGCTGCCAAAAAAGCTGCTGAAGAGAAAGCGGCAAACACGGTCGGGGTCTGGCGCGTCAAAAATCTTATCAAAGTACGTCCGGCCATGGCTTCCACAGACAAGGAGATTACCGAAAAAATCGAGGCAGCTTTATCCCGGAATCCTTACGTGGACCGCTATGACCTGACTATCGGCGCCCACGAAGGCGAGGCCAGGCTCTCAGGAAACGTCGATTCGCAGTTCGAAAAAAAAGTGGCCGAAGAAGTGGTCTGGCGTGTAAAAGGCGTAGTCGATGTACAGAACAACCTGAAAATCAACGATGCATGGCCTGAAAAAGAAGACTGGGAAATAGCTGATGACGCGCGCGACCAGCTCTACTGGAACATCCATCTTGACGAAGACAATGTCACCGTCGAGGTCAGGGATGGTGTCGCTGTTCTCAAGGGCCAGGTCCGCTCCTGGTATGCAAGATCAGAGGCTGCCAGGTGCGCACGAAAAAGCGGGGCAAAAAGAGTTGAGAATAATCTGCGTGTCGATAACGGGCCGGAATCTTACTGATAAATTTACTGCTTGCTTAAAAACACGTTTAGTTATATATTTGATACAGAAATAGGCCGGAATAACAGGTATTTCGGCTGTCGGCGCAGTATTCTAGTGGGCTTCGTCGACTTCGAAGGCGGGGCTAAAAATCCGCCAATGGCAAACCTGTGAAGTTCCTGGTGTTGGCTGCCGACGCCCAGTCGGGGGTCGATTCTGGGAGTTAAGGGAAGGGGGCAATCCGCAATGGCATGCGGGCAAATGCCCTTTTCCCGTGGAGACCCATGCTTGTGGTACCGGCTGGCGCAGCACGGACTACGACATGGGATATGAACCTGCATGCGGTTAACGCTGTGTGCAGTGTAGCCTGCCTTGCGTGGAGTCGGGGGACGGCCCAGGGGCCTAAACCGGCGCTGCAAAAGAGGATAGAAGACGAAAAGAAGCCCTCGAGGAAAGCTCCTAGACTGTTCGCCGTTTGGCGTTGTTTGACGGGGATTGAAGTACGCACTAAGTGGCAGTCCAGCCGTGTCCGCAAGGACAATGCGGTTCATAAAGGGAAACCACCCGCCCGTGGCGGGCAGAACCGCAGGGAAAACCTGCTGGACCTCAAGGCGTAGTATTAACCCGTCAAGCTGCTGACAGCCTATTACCGTATAACTTGATTAAAAAAAGAAAAGCTGCGCTTTGCCAAAAGAAAATAAACCAAACCTTTCATTTGCCATTAGGCATGGTGTGACCGTAGGCGCCTGGGCCCTCCTTCTTGCCCTTATATCAGGCCTTGTATCCCAGGCCATAATAGAAAATATCACTTTTGTTTTCTTTTCTTTTATAGTCCTGATAGTTGTAATCCTGGCCGGCACAGTCTTCGATATAATTGGAATCGCAGCAGCGGCAGCAAATGAAGAACCACTCAGAGCCAAGGCGGCAAAACGTATTTTCGGGGCTGATCATGCCCTTGCGCTTGTAAGAAATGCACACAGCGTGGCAAGCTTCTGCAACGACGTAGTCGGCGACGTATGCGGAACCCTTGCCGGGGCCGTCGGTGTTACAATCGTTCTGAGTCTGATGGAGAATGCTTCCAACTCATCAATTGTAGCGGCAACAACAATTATGACAGCGCTTGTAGCGGCAGTAATTGTGGCCGGGAAAGCTTTCGGTAAACCGATCGCCATAAAGGAAGGAACTTCCATAATTTTCCGTGTCGGTCAATTCCTCGCATGGATGGACAAATGGCTGCCCTGGAAGATATACCCGACGACGCGCGAACGAAAACGCAAACAACGCCGCGCGGAACGCGCGCGCATAAAAAAAGCCTCCGGCAAACAGGAGTCCTGACAACTCATCCTGTTCGCAGATATCATGTTTTTTCTCAATCCCTCGCTGAACAGCAGGTCTGGCAGAAGGGATCTGAGCCGTACGCAACCAGGTCCTTCCGGTCGCGTTTCTTCCCCTTGACTTCAAGACCGACTTTAAAACTGTCTGCCTGCGGCGAAACATGAAAGATCGCGCTTTCCAGGCGTTCTGTCAAAGCGCCGATGTATTGCGCCTTCGCAAGAAGATGCCTGGCTTCGTCGGCCTTTTCAGAATCCGTGTTGGTCAAATGCAGATAGGCAGTTGCAAAACCGTCCCTTAAACCCGAAAGTGTTCCGGCAATATTTATCTTGCCTGCAAAGGCCTTGTGTTCTTCAGCAAAAACCTTTTTTCCTGACAGTTCTTTCGATGTAAGAAAAGGCCCGGCGGCGTCTGCCGCTCCGGTTTTATTCAAAACGGCAGAAAGACTTGCCGAACTGGACGAAAACAGCAGCCACTTGTTTATCTGAAGCATTACCGGCTTCTCATCATGCTGCAGATTTCCGTAAAGTCCGGGCTTAGTGTTATCAAGCACAACGGCATTGGTCCCGGCCAGTTCAATTCTTCGAGGCAACAAGGCCATTCCGTATTGAGCGTTCAATACGTCGATAACATCGTCTATTTCTTCGATTACACCGGGACAATCGTCAATATAGATGCCCGCAGTTACCGCCGGCACCGAAAAATCGTTTGCTTCCCCGCCGTACTCATCACTCATGAAGGCAAGGAAAAACAACCCGTCCTCACCGGCATAACGTCTGATGATTTCCATGGCAGGGGTTTCCTCTTCAGCCAGCATCCCGATAACGGCTCTGGGTATTGCCCATGGGCAAATCATCAATGCGGAGGGGGAAGCGCCAAGCATTTCTGAAACTTCCTCGAATTGCGCGCGGTGTTTCAATGTCAACCTGGAACCCTGGAGTGATTTGAGCGCCCCGGCATACATGGAAAACACTTCCGCCTCCGCGACCAGTGAGTCCTCGCTAATAACTGGAGTAGAGTAGCTTATGCCTCCGATTCCTGCCGAAGCCGCACCTGTAAGCCGTGGCGCAACCCATCCTGAATCCTCCGCTTCGCCATCGCCAATCATGTCCAGCCAGAAGTCATTGCCTTTCCCGGGCTGTATTTCCGAATAGTGGACCAGGTGCCTGACTGCATTCGGGTCGCGCGAGAGGCAAACCACAAAAACCCCGTCCACCGCGGCAGCGGAAAGAAACCCGCGAGAACCATCTCCTCTCTTTTCAATTCTCCAGATGCTGTGGCCGCCCTCAATCATCTCCCGTTCAAATCGCATTCCATCAACTCCCCTGGCGCGCGGAAGCCATCTTAAAAACTGGGTGTAACCGCCCATCCAGCTTGCAAGAATCCAGGCCGGTTGGCCGCCAAGGGAGGGAACAAAAGCTATTACCGTCCGTTTCCCCGCCACAAGTTGCAACAGCTCATCAATGCCCGGTTCAGACTCAAAGAACCGGCGTTCATCTGCGACCCCGGCAAACCTCAAACCGGTCTCAACAACAGGGTTATCCAGCAGTAATCGCCATCGGCCGGCAAGATCATCATGGCAACTTACAAAAGCGGCGTGGTTGGGAATGACGCGGTAAACGCTTCCTGGAGAATATGGAAACCAGAAAATCCAGATTGCCGCACAAAGGCCCAAAGCCAGGAGACCGGAAAAAATGAAAAAACGTCTGCGCTTCATGACAGCATGGCCCCGCACAGATCCGATACCGACCCGAAACCATGGCGCTCCATGTATTCACGGATGCCTTTCACGGAGGAAACCGCGACTTCCGGGTCGGCAAAGTTCGCGGATCCTATCGCAACAGCCGACGCCCCTGCCAGAATCATCTCGATTGCAGATTCCCATCCGGTGACACCGCCCATACCTATTAAAGGAATATCCACCGCCTGGGAAGCCTGCCATACCATCCTTGTGGCTATGGGGTGAATGGCGGACCCGGAAAGTCCGCCGACAATATTGGAAAGTGCGGGTTTCCGTGTTTCCGTGTCTATAACCATTGCAGGTATGGAGTTAATCAAGGATACAGCTTCAGCCCCTTCTTCCTCGCAAACCCGGGCAACAAGGCCAATGTCTGAAACATTCGGAGAGAGCTTTACCACTAAGGTGGAGTCGACCCTTTCCCGGACCTTTCGTACCACAGTTCTCAACATGTCAGGGTCAGCGCCAAAAGCCATCCCCCCCTCTTTAATATTCGGGCAGGACACGTTCAGCTCTATCCCGTCAACGCCCCGAACCTCGTCAAGACGCGAAGCAACTTCCACATACTCGCTCACCGTTCTTCCCCAGACATTTACCAGGACACATGCATCGCACTCCTGCAGAAACGGCATGTAATTTTTAATAAAATATTCTACGCCCGGATTCTGAAGTCCGACAGCGTTCAGCAATCCGCAGGGAGTCTCGACCAGCCGCGGATAAGCGTTTCCCTGCCATTCCTTAACGCCTACACCCTTTGTCACAATGGCGCCCAGCCTGTCGACATCCACTACCGGGGCATATTCCCGCCCATAGCCGAAAGTGCCCGAAGCAACCATGATGGGATTTTTCATCTTCATCCGGCCGATTTGAACTGTCAAATCCACTTTGTTCATAAATTCCTTCCAGGCGTTCGCAGCCGCTGCCCCCACAGGGAAAGAAGGCGCATTTCAATGCTTCAATCCCAGACTACTTCTCCGGCTTCAAAAACCGGCCCGTCTTTGCAAACTCTACGCAAAACCTCGCTGCCATCACTTAATCGAATCTTCTGCACACAAGCAAGACAAGCTCCCAGTCCGCAACCCATATGACGGTCAAGGGACAACCACGCTTTCCAGCCATTGTTACAGGCCCTGCTCCCCATGGCCTTGAGCATCCCGTCGGGACCGCAGGCATATATTTCAGGTACGCTGCGCTCAGGCAAGGACCCTGCCCATTCATCAAAAACATCAGTGACAAGGCCCTTCCTGCCATTCGAGCCATCCTCGGTAGCCACTCTTACTTCCCAACCCATTGCCTCCAGTTCTTTCGAACAAAGCACGTCATCGGCCGTCGCGGCGCCTATGAACGCAGATCCACAACGTCCTGAGCGTTTTGCGAGGAACACCAGCGGCGCAATGCCGTAACCGCCCCCGGCAAGCGCCGGAAAAGTTTCAGTCGCCGGCATAGGAAACCCGTTCCCCAGCGGCCCCAGCAGGCTTACCCGTTCGTCTTTAAAAACGTAACCCAGAGCTTCAGTGCCCCTGCCTACCCTTTTGTAAATAATAGAAAGCAATCCGTCGCCGGAAACCTTGTATATACTGAAAGGACGGCGCAATGCAGCATTGCTTAAACGCGGCACTTTAAGATGAATAAATTGCCCTGGATTTGCTTCGGAGGCAATCTCCGGCACAAGAAAAACAAGCTCCCTGTAATCCGGACCCCGATTTCTGTGCTCCACAACTGTTCCGTCAATAAGCTTCATAAAAGGCTTAAGAACACCCCATGGAGTTGCCGCAGTTATAACATCGATAACATGCCCCGTTACGCACAGTAATAGCGCCGCACACATCGCAAGTCGGAGCATCTTCCTGGAAATGCTCAAACTGTCCGTCCACGCGTTGCTGTTCCTGCTCTATCATTGAAGCAGTCATAATGGAAGCTTGACCATCCCCTTCCGGAAGAACCCGTTGATTGTCTGCGGAACTGTCAGCCGAGCCAGGAGGCAAGACCTGGTCAGCCTTTCCTCCCGGGAAGGTGGCATCCAGCCACCGGAAAATATAATCCACGATTGACTTGGCAATAGGTATGTCAGGATTCTTTGTGAAACCGCTCGGCTCGAAACGGCTGTGCGCAAATTTCTGGCAAAGCTCCTGAACTGGAACGCCGTACTGCAGGCAAAGAGATATCGCCGTTCCAAACGCATCCATGGTCCCGCCTACAGTGCTTCCCTCCTTGGCCATGGTAATAAAAACCTCGCCCGGGGCCCCGTCCTTATACATGCCAACCGTCAAGTAGCCTTCATGGCCGGCAACTTCAAATTTATGGGTTATAGACTGCCGGGTAAGCGGAAGCCTGCGCCGGAGTGGAGTGGGAGCAACGTTGGCCTCCGATGTGGCTTTTTTCTCCTCTTTGCCGACATTCATCGGCTGAGTCTTTTTTGAACCGTCGCGATATATCGCCACTGCTTTAAGACCCATTTTCCAACCATCGATATAAGTTTGTATGATATCATTGACAGACGCGTCATGCGGCATGTTGACAGTCTTGCTGATTGCCCCCGAAAGGAACGGCTGAACAGCGGCCATCATCCGCAGGTGCGCCTTGTACTCGATATAACGCCGCCCGTTTCTCGGCTTGAATGCGCAGTCAAACACCTTCAAATGCTCGTTATCAAGACACGGCGCGCCTTCAATAGTCTCGTTCTCGTCTATGTATTTTATTATCGCCTCTATCTGGTCGTCCGTGTAGTCGAGCCTTGCCAGCGCGGGTCTTACTGTCTTGTTGACGATTTTCAGCATCCCGCCGCCCGCAAGCTGCTTGTACTTGACAAGGGCAATATCGGGTTCCACGCCGGTTGTGTCGCAATCCATTACAAATCCTATAGTGCCTGTCGGTGCCAGCAATGTAACCTGCGAATTCCTGAAGCCTGTTTCGTCGCATTTTTCAAGGACATCGTCCCATCTCTCCCTGGCGCGCCGCACGAGATAAGGCGGACACAGCCCGGCATCTATTTTCTCAAGAGCCTCATGATGCATCCTGATAACTTCGCCCATCGGTTCCTTGTTTTTCTCGTATTCGTCAAAAGGACCCTTCACCCGGGCCATCTCCTGGGATGCTGAATATGCCGCACCGGTCATTAGCGCTGTAATGCTTGCTGCAAGAGCCCGGCCTTCTTCATCGTCGTAAGGCAACCCCATGCGCATAATCAACGCGCCAAGATTAGCGTAGCCAAGGCCCAGAGGCCTGAACCGGTGCGAATTCGCGGCAATCTGTTCGGTTGGGTAGCTGGACCCATCCACTATTATGTCCTGCGCTATAATAAAAAGGCGCACAACATGCTCGAAAAGATCAATGTCAAAATAGCCGGACTCATCAACAAACTTCATCAGGTTGATCGAAGCCAGATTGCACGCGCTGTCATCCACAAACATGAATTCAGAACATGGATTGCTGGCGTTGATCGGGCCGGACTTCCTGCACGTGTGCCACCGGTTGATTGTAGTGTCATACTGGACACCGGGGTCTCCACAGACGTGCGTCCCTTCCGCGATTTTGCGCATGACATCGCGCGCTTTCAGCGTGTCGACAGTTTCACCGGTCTGAACAGCCCTGGTCTCAAAGCTCTCGTCATTCTCAACCGCGCGCATAAACTCATCGGTTACCCTTACCGAAGTGTTGGCGTTCTGGTACATGACCGATTCATAGGCCTCTCCGCCAAAAGTCCCGTCATAACCTTGTTCAATCAGGGCCCAGGCTTTCTTTTCCTCCCTGGTTTTGCAGTTTATAAAATCCTCTATGTCAGGATGCGTCACTTTCAAGCTCTGCATCTTGGCGGCCCGACGAGTCTTTCCGCCTGATTTGATAACCCCGGCAATCTGGTCGAATACCCGCATAAAGCTCAAAGGCCCGGATGGCGTCCCGCCGCCGGAAAGCTTCTCCTTGCTGCTTCTTAAAGTGCTTAGATCCGTTCCCGTACCTGACCCGTATTTGAACAGCATTGCTTCGCATCCGGCAAGACGCATAATGTCTTCCATAGTGTCCTCAACACCCTGTATGAAACACGCCGAAGATTGCGGATGCTTGTATGCGTCTTCCACCTGTGAAATACGGCCTTTTTCTGCATCCCACGCAAAACATGCGCGAGAAGGCGAAGATCGGCCATAGATGTGATAAAGACCCACGTTGAACCATACCGGGCTGTTAAAACATCCGTATTGATGCAGGCAGGCGTAGCTCAATTCGTTATAGAAATTCTCGGCATCATTGCTGCTCTTGAAATAACCCGCGCCTGCTCCCCAGTCGCTTATTGTACGAGCTACCCGGTTTATAAGCTGGCGAATGGAATTTTCACGGTCGCCAGTGTCCAGCCCCCCGTAAAAATACTTCGAAGCCGCAACGTTAGCGGCAAGCGCAGACCACTGTTTGGGTACATCCACATCTTTCTGCTCAAAAACCACTTTCCCGGTGTCATCGGTTATTGAAGTAACCCTCTGTTCCCATTCACAACTCTCGAATGGATCGCCGCCCGTGCTCATTATCCTGGGAAATTCAATAGCATCACCCCGGGTTTTGGCCCCGGCCCTGTTGCCGGGTCGAGGCGGTTTCTTTTTCTCAGCCTTCTGTCTTCCTGCAGCGGTTTCCTTTACAACTTCTGCAGATTCACGAATATCAAGCATAACTACACCCCCGGAGAAATAATGTTAACCACAATATATACTACTGTAACACTTTGATGGAGAACTTTTACACCATATGTGGTAAGACACAAGTCAAAAGACTCGAATTCAAAAAAAATCGTATCACGCGCGCCTTTAACTGGCAAAACCAAAAAAGGAAACAATCACAAATATCCATAGACGAATGAAAAACAGCCCGCCTGAAGATTCCGCATTATCACGGGAAAACACCTGGTTTTCAGCTTCTTTTCTCTCTTCTTGGAACGGCTTCAAGCTCAACAGGGGCTCCTTCCAAACCAAAGTTCTCACGGAGCGAGCGAACGAGATACGATTCATAAGCCCTGACCATCAGAGCGGGATCATTCACAAAGAGTTTAATCCTCACCGGCTGAACGTCGGTCTGGACGGCATAGTAAATTTTAAACTGTTTCCCGCGAACCGAGGGCGGAGATGTCCTGTCCTGGGCATCATGCAAAGCCTTGTTAAGCACACCTGTAGGCAGCTTTTCCCTTACCTGGCCGGCAACATAGTCGATAGCGTCGATGCTTCTTCTTATGTTATAGCCCGACTTTGCGGAAAGAAAAATAAGGGGACAGTAAGAAAGAAACGGCAAAGCTTTCTTTGCGGCCGCGGCATATTCACGCTGAGTCACATCCTCGGACAGATCCCACTTGTTGACGGCAACTATGCATCCTTTCCGTCTCTCCTGAATTTCCGAGGCAATTTTTTTATCCTGCGCAGTAGGACCCTGCGCGGCGTCCAGCAACAGCACGGCCAAATCGCACCGACGGATGCTCTGCCCTGCGCGCATCATGCCGTATTTTTCAACAGCAGTCTTGACCTTGCTTCTCTTCTTCATTCCGGCGGTATCAATCAAAACATAATGCCTGGCGCCGTCTCCGGATCCGACTTCAAAGGCAATATCCACACTGTCGCGGGTGGTTCCGGCCTGGTCTGAAACAATCACGCGGTTGCTTCTTAAAAGCCTGTTCAAATAGGAAGATTTACCGACATTCGGCCGACCGACAACGGCTACATATACAGGATCAACATCCGGAGCAACAGAAATATCCGGAAGCTCTTCAAGCACCGGCTGCATCAACGCCTCAAGCCCGCGGTGCTGCAGGGCGGAAACAGGAAAAACAGGAAATCCAAGTCTTTCAAAATCAGCCGACAACATATCCCGCTCCGGCGAATCGCACTTGTTGGCCGCAACAATTGCTGTCAGGCCTTTGCCTCTTAACATTGCGGCAACATCTTCATCAAGCGGAGTAATCCCGGAGGTGGCGTCGGTAACCAGAATTACCGCTACAGCGTCTTCAAGGGCCGCGCCAACCTGCTCGCGTATGGCCGACTCAATGACATCGGCGTTCTGGCGGCTGTCAGGAAGACAAAGTCCGCCTGTATCGACAAGGTCGAAAACCCTTTCCTGCCAATGCACTTCCCGCATAAGCCTGTCGCGGGTAACCCCGCTCTGAGAATGCACAATGGCAATGCGCCTTCCCGCAATGGCGTTAAACAGAGCCGACTTACCGACATTGGGCCTGCCTACTATTGCTACAACACGTTTACTCATCAGCGATAATACCTCAGGGGCGCTATTTTTTCTTCTGCTGTTTCTGCTTCTTCGCCCAAGTGTCGCGCAGAGGCACAATACGGTTGAAAACCGGCTTTCCCGGCCGGGAATCCACCGGATCCACAAAAAAATATCCTTTTCTTTCAAATTGATACCGCTCTGCGCCTTTTGCATCGCTCAGGCAGGGCTCAATCATTGCTTTGACTGTGTGTAACGAATCGGGATTCAGAAACTGTTTAAAATCCTGGCCTTCTTCGGTCTCGTCTGGCCGCTCTTTTGAAAAAAGCCGATCATATAATCTTACGCTGGCTTCGGCGCAACGCGCGGCGCAGACCCAGTGTATCGTCCCACGGACTTTTCGCCCGTCAGGCGAAAAACCGCCCCGGGTCTCGGGATCATATGTGCAATAGACTTCGCGCACCCTTCCGTCATCGTCCTTTTTCACGCCTGTACAGGTAACGTAATACCCATACCTGAGCCGTACTTCCCGCCCCGGCGCAAGCCGGTAATATTTACGCGGAGGCTCCTCCATGAAATCGCCCCGCTCAATGTAGAGTTCCCTGGAAAAAGGAACGTTCCTTGTCCCCATGGATTCGTCTTCCGGGTTATTAACCGCTTCGAGCATCTCTTCCGCGCCTTCGGGATAGTTCTCGATTACAAGTTTGACCGGGTCGAACACAGCCATTGCGCGCGGAGCTACTCTGTTGAGTTCCTCGCGGATACAGTATTCCAGGAGAGCGGCGTCTGTAAGACTGTTTACCTTCGTCACTCCTACCTTTGAACAGAACTGCCTTATGGAAGCAGGGGTATAACCCCGTCTCCTTATGCCCCTTATCGTGGGCAACCTTGGATCGTCCCATCCCGACACGTATCCTTCCCTGACAAGCTCAAGGAGTTTGCGCTTGCTCATGACAGTGTAGGTAAGATTCAGCCTGGCAAACTCGATCTGCTGAGGATGGAACAGTTCAAGCTGATCAAGCAGCCAGTCGTAGAGCGGCCTGTGCACCTCAAATTCAAGAGTGCATAGCGAGTGAGTTATCCTCTCAAGTGAATCGGAAACACAGTGGGTAATGTCATACGTGGGATAAATGAGCCATTTGCGGCCGGTCCTGTGGTGTTCAACCTTTTTTATCCGGTAAAGAACAGGGTCGCGCATGTGCAGGTTCGGCGAGGCCATATCAATCTTAGCGCGAAGAACATATTGGCCTTCCTCGAATTCACCGTTTTTCATGCGCGCAAAAAGAGCAAGGCTCTCTTCTACCGGACGGTTGCGCGAAGGGCTCTCCCTGCCCGGACGTCCCGGCACACCGCGATATTCCTTGAATTCCTCCGTGCCCAGATCGCACACATAGGCCTTGTCCTTCTTTATAAGTTCAACGGCAAGATCATACAACCGGTCAAAGTAATCGGACGCAAAGTAGAGATCGTCCCCCCAATTAAACCCGAGCCACGCAACATCTTCCTTTATCGAGTCGACATATTCCTGCTCCTCGGCTTCCGGATTGCTGTCATCAAAGCGCAAATGGCACTTCCCGCTGTATTGCCCGGCAACACCGAAGTTCAGGCATATTGACTTGGCATGGCCAAGATGCAGATAGCCGTTCGGCTCAGGCGGAAATCGGGTTTCCACCCTGCCTCCGTATTTCCCGGATGCGTTATCTTTTTCAATTATCTCGCGTATAAAATCAACTTGTCCTGAATCCATAATCAACTCCCGGTTGCCGGTCTGTTCACTCTTCGCTTAAAATCACTTTCTCCGCATACTCAAGCCTGTTCAACACGCTTTGCCTGCCGAGAAGGGCCATTGTCTCGTAAATGCCCGCGCCGCGAGATATCCCGGTTACGGCAATGCGTATAGGCAGATTTAATTTGCCCTGCTTTATGCCCATGGAGTCCTCGACTTCGTGTATGGCCCTTTCAATGCTCCCGGGATCAAATGCAACCTGCGAAAGCTTCGGGCGCAAAATAGCCAGCGCTTCCCTGACGCCCTCTTTTTTCAACTTCTTCCGAACGGCCTTTTCGTCATACTCAAGGTCGGCGCTGAAAAAGTATTTCCACATGGCTATGTCTTCATATGTATTGACGCGCGACTGCATAAGCCCGCACACTTTCCGGAAATAGCCCGCGTCAAGCTCGCTGCTCCAGGGCTGCTCCTCAACCGCCGAACGTGCGTAATCCACAAAATCTTCCAGATCCAGCTCGGAAAGATACTGCCAGTTCAAGTGGGTCAGTTTCTTCAAATCCATCTGCGCGGCGCCGCTCTTGACCCGGTCCAGGGTAAAGGCTTCTATCATCTCCTCCCGGGTCATCTTCTCCCTGTCGTCTCCAGGCGACCATCCGAGAAGCGCAAGGTAATTGAACACAGCTTCCGGCAGATAACCGCGCGAGCGGAAATCGCCCACAAACGCCGCTCCATCCCTTTTGGAATACGGCTTGCCCTGATGGTTGACTATCATCGGAAGATGGGCAAAGCGCGGCGCCGAACTGCCCAGCGCCCTGTACAACGCCGCGTGACGATAAGTGTTCTCTATGTGGTCATCCCCCCGTATCACGTGGGTAATGCCCATGGCGATATCATCGACCACATTGGCAAGGTGAAATACCGGCGTACCGTTAGAACGGACTATCACAAAGTCTTTCATATCCTCGGCTTCTTTGCGTAGCGTTCCCTTGATTTCATCCTCAAAAGAAACCGCCTCCCCCGGCATGCGGAAAACCACTACCTCCCCCGGACGGTCTCCTCCGCGCTGTTCCCTGTATGCTTGGCCATTGGCCAGCA
Organism: uncultured Victivallales bacterium; assembly: GCA_964475205.1. Lineage (GTDB taxonomy): Bacteria > Verrucomicrobiota > Kiritimatiellia > UBA8416 > CAYSRM01 > CAYSRM01. Next base: position 37,892 of record CAYYVQ010000010.1, read on the forward strand.
GCAGGTCGGCGGCTTCAAGATGAGCTTCCGTTCTGCGTGATTGATACAAAGGCTCCTCGTCAAAGTCCAAACCCAGCCAGTCCATGGCATTAAGCACAGTCTCCAGGGCTTCAGGCGTCGATCTTTCCCTGTCGGTGTCTTCAATCCTCAAGAGAAATTTACCGCCTTCGTGACGCGCAAATAACCAGTTGAATATCGCCGTGCGTATATTGCCGATATGAACGTTCCCTGTGGGGCTCGGCGCAAACCTGACTCTAACAGACATTGAGACTCCTTTTAATTTCTTATTTTCCAAAACCGGCACAAGGCTAATTGAGTCGCGCAATCAAAGCAACTCCAATCCGGCTGTCAAAACCGGGGTATACCGCTCTGCCGAAAACCCTTCATTGCGGCAAGGCTCTCCTGCGCATATCTTCCGGCCCCCTCCGGACTGTTTCGACGTGAACTCATCGAAATTACAATATACTTCTGATGCTCATACAGCAGATAAAAGAAACGTCGCACCGCGGCCCTTCCTTCGCGCGTCTGGATGCGACTTCCATATCCCTCCCAGAAAGCAGGGCGGGTTATCCCGCAATACTCTGCAATGGCCATATCCCATTCCACGTCGCCCCAGCAGGCGCGGTCAAAATCAATAACTCCCGTGACACGGCCTTCAGTATCCACAAGAAGATTCGTGATCCACAGATCTCCATGGCAAAGTCTGGACTCCTCACACTCCTCAAAAACTCCGGCGTTATCCCGCAACAGATCCATTGCCCGATCCGCCGTATCAGCCTCGTACATGCCGCACCCGGCAATGTCATCAAGCAACTTCCGGTACATAACCAGGAACGCATCGCGCCACGTCCGCTGTGGCTTCATACAATTATGAGCGCCCAGATAGCCGAAAAGGTTGCCATCGGCTTTCACACTGTGAATCTCCCGGACATAGCCACCCCACTCTTTCAGGGCGCGGTCGCGAGCCGCGCCTGAAAGCCCGGCTTCGCTCAATGGCGCTCCGGGAAAACGCGGCATGATTAGATAGTCCCGGTTAATCCGCGTCCTCCCGAAATCACAGGCTATGATCGGGGGCGCCGGAACTCCTGTTTCCGCAAGAAGCTTCTCATGAATCGCCGGTTCCTGCCGCATCATCCGCCGCTCATAGAAAAGCTGCAGCATACCGTCCGGCGGGGCAATCCTGAGCACGTATTCCCTGCCGCCGGCCTCTACAATGAAGACCTCGGAAAACTTCCCCGCCCCGAACGGTTCGGCACGGGACACCCCGGTACGAAGCAATCCCTCAGCCAGTTCAACAGCTTTTTTCCAGGCAAATTTCATCACCTCAACAATATCACTTCGCCGCGCCCGGCCACAACATGCAACTGGCGCGGGCGCTGTGATAAAATATTCCGCTTAATTGATTGAAAGCCGAAAGGCTTGCCGATAACATAAAGAACTAAACAACTTACAGCGGGTATATGGACAAATGGCTCTACGTAAAGATATCAGCAGAAAACTGAAGCAGTCGGAGCAGAGATATCTCAATTTCTTCCGCACCTCCCGCGATGCTCTTTTTATTACCACAATGGACGGGCAGTGGCTGGACATGAACGAGGCCATGGTAAAAATGCTCGGATATTCCAGCGCCGGGGAACTCAGCAAAGTAAGCGTAGCCGATCTCTACGCTGACCCGGCGCAAAGGGAAAAGCACCTGCGGCTGATAATCGAAAAAGGCCTCTTAGAAGAACACCCCGTCAAGCTGCGAAGAAAAGACGGGGCGGTTATCGAAACGCTGATAACATCAGCGCCTGTTGTTGACGAAAAAGACGGAATCACGGGATTCCAGGGTTCCATCCGGGATGTCACCGAAAAGAATGAGACCGAAAGGCATATAAAGCGTCTCTACGAACTCTCCAACACTATCAGGAATATAAACCAGATCATTGTTCAGGAAGAAGATCTTATTCCGCTCATGCAGCAAGCATGCAGGGCGCTATTCGAGACAGCTCATTACCAGGGCTGCGCCATAGCAGTCAAAACAGATGAGTCGGGCCGGCTTGCGCCGGTGGAAAAATGCGGCAGCGAGGCATCTTCTCCTTCGTGGTCCGTATCTCCCGACGGCCGGGGATCAGCGCCCGGGTGTGTAAGAAAAGCTGTGAGGACCCGGAATATCTGCGTCGCCAGGGGCAAGAACTCAGAATGCATGACATGCCCGCACAGGGCGTCTGCCGACAAATGCATATCAATAGCTGCGCCAATGATTAAAGGCAGCGAGGCAATCGGCATTATCCATATCCATATTCAGGAAGGAATTGAACCCGGCGAACGAGAAAAGAACCTGCTTGAAGAAGTCTCCAGGGACCTTGTGCTTGCCTTTGCAAAAATCCGGACAGAGAAAGAGCTGGTTGAAAGCGAGGAACGATACCGTTCCATGACCGATGATGTGCTGGATAACTCAATGGTCGGTGTCTGCATTCTGGACTCGCGCTTTAGAATTGCATGGATCAACCGGGCAATGAGCGAGTATTTCGGCCTTGACCGTGAGACTTCTATTGGCAAAGACAAGAAAAAGCTTATCGACGAAAAAATAAAACATACAGTTGAAGACGGCGAGAATTTTGCCCGCCTGCTCCATGAGGCATATTCTCGGAATCTTTACAATAAAACTTTCGAATGCCATGTACTTAAAGGCAAGGGCCGGCATGAAAGGTGGCTTGAACATCGCAGCCAGCCCATCCGCAGCGGGCATTATGCCGGCGGACGCATTGAGCACTATTATGATATTACCGATCGCAAGCTGGTTGAAAAAGAGGAACAGAACCTGCGAAAATTCTGGCAGCTAACGCTCGACTCGCTGAAAAACCACATAACCATTACCGACGAGAGCGGCAAAATAATTGCAGTCAATAAAGCCTGGCGCGACTTTGCAGACAACAACGATCTTACATGGGAACAATACGGACTGGGCGCCAACTATCTGCAAATAACTGAAAAAGCTTCCGGAAGGTCATCTGAAAAGGCCGGAGAAACCGCGCAGGGAATAAAAAATCTGCTAAGCGGTAAAGCCGAATCATTCGATCTTGAGTATCCCTGCCACAGTCCTGACAAACGCCGCTGGTTCCAATTGACTGGAACCCGTTTTGTTTCCAGAACGGGAGTCAGGCTTGTATTGTCTCACCAGGACATAACGGCGCGCAAACTCTCTGAAGAAGCGCTTGAGTACAGGCTGCATTTTGAAAAGCTGGTTTCGAGTCTTTCGCATGAATTCATAAATGTTCCGATGGATTCGGTAGAGCGGCGCATTGATAATGCGCTCTCAGACCTGGCAGGGTTCGCAGGCGCCGACCGCGCGTATGTTTTTCAGTTTGATAAACAACTGGAGTTCATGGTCAACACCCACGAGTGGTCTGCGCCGGAAGTTTTTCCGCCGCGCCTTAATTCAGGCAAACTTCCATGCGCATCGTTTCAATGGTTTATGAACATATTGCGGCAGTTCCAGACAATCAATGTTCCCGACGTGTCTGCTTTTCCTGCTGAAGCTCAGGCAGAAAAAGAATTTTGTATATCAAAAAACATAAAATCTCTTGTCATCGTGCCCATGGTTTACCAGAACAGGCTCATCGGCTTTATCGGCTTCGACTCAATAAGAAAAACAACCCGGTGGCCCGCCGATACAGTATCGCTTCTCCGGACCGCGGGAGAAATATTTGTCAATGCGCTCAAGCATCGCGAGGCCAAGCAGGCTATAGCAAAGAGCGAAAAAAGGTATCGGAAAATCTTCGAGGTTTCCCCGGAAGCCATAGTATTGCTGGACACTGAGGCGAGAGTCGTCCAGGTGAATCAGCGCCTGAAGGACTGGCTTGGCTACGAACCTGAAAAAGTCATAGGAATGGATCTCTGGGAACTGCCGTACCTGCCCGAAGAGAGTAAGCGGATACTTTCCGAAAAATTTGCCAGGAGAATGACCGGCCACGACGTACCGCCATATGAGCTGGATTTTCTTACTAAACAAGGCGAAAGACGTGTTGGACTGATACACGCCACCGCTCTGACTGATGAGTCGGGACATATAATCGCTGACCTTGTGCTTATTTCGGATATAACCGAACGCAAGCGCAATGAGCAGACCCTTGAGAATACAAACCAGCAACTGGAAGACGCACTGGAAGCCCTGCGCAAAACACAGCAGCAGGTGCTGGCACAGGAAAGACGCAAAGCTTTAACCACAATGGCCAGCGGAATTGCTCACGACATTAATAATGCGCTCACTCCTATACACGGTTACACCATGCTCATGCTGGAGGATCCGGAAATAATGGAGGACAAGGATGAAGCCAAACGCTATCTCCAGAATATATACAAGGCCTCTCAGAATGCTGCTGACAGCGTCCGCAGACTGCGGAAATTCTACAGGCCCAGAGAGGAGATATCATTTTCGGCCGTAGATTTAAACAATGTCATTTCCGAGGCCGTGGCCGCCACAAGGCCGCGATGGCAGGAAGAAACCCAGGTTTCCGGACAATACGTGGAAATGGAAACAGATCTTGGCGATATACCCCATGTTTGCGGCAACGAAGCCGAGCTCCATGATATCCTGACTAACCTGATATTCAACGCGGTAGACGCAATGCCCAGGGGTGGCAGAATACAAATCCGGACCAGCCACAAGAACAACAAGGTAAAGCTGGAATTCAGCGATAACGGCGTTGGCATGTCAGACGAGGTCAAACAGAAATGCCTCGACCCGTTTTATACAACTAAAGAAAGCGGCTCAGGTCTCGGCCTTGCCAGCACACAAGGAATAATAGAACGCCATAATGGCGCGCTTACAATCCACAGCAAAAAAGGCGAAGGCACAACATTCCGGATTTTGCTGCCCGCGGCGGGACCCGGGCAGGAATCCCAGGATCAGTCGGCAAAGAAAAAGCAGGAGAAAAACCGACCCCTTCGCCTGCTGATAGCGGAAGATCAGGAAACACAGCGTGACCTGCTCCGGGATATTCTCCTCCATGACGGACACAAGGTGGACCTTGTTCCCTCCGGAAACGAAGCGCTCGAACAGTTCGACGCCGATAAATACGATGTTGTTATTACCGACAGGGCTATGCCCGGAATGAACGGGGATAAACTGGCGGAGGAAATTAAAAAAGTTGCGCCACGAATGCCTATCATAATGATTACAGGATTTGGAGACATCATGGATACCGCTGAAGAAAAACCCGAAGCCGTGGATCATCTGATAACCAAGCCCGTTACAACAAAAAAACTCAAGGTCCTTCTCGGCAGCATCGACACCGGCTGACACAAAATAAGGCCCGCGACACAAAATACCACGCCCTGGCGGCGCCATACCGAATTCTAACTTGCAGGCTATAACCAGCTCCTATACCATGCCGCCATAACTATGAGGAGAAGAAGTAATTATGGCTGAAATATTCAAGGCATACGACATCCGAGGAATTTACGGAGAAGAACTTACAACCGGGCTGGCTGAAAAGATCGGCAAAGCATTTGCAACATTCCTTAACCCGGACACCGTTGTGGTTGGACGCGACATGAGGGAGCATTCCGAACCGCTATTCAAGGCGCTGGCAAAAGGGCTCACGACCCAGGGTGTGGACGTAATAGACATCGGCGTATGCTCAACTCCGATGTGCTACTTTGCAACAGGAAAACTACGTGCATCGGGAAGCATAATGATTACCGCTTCCCATAACCCCGGCGAATACAACGGATTCAAACTGTGCAGAGAAAACGCCATTCCCATAAGCGGTGACACCGGCATAAAGGATATACAGCGCATTGTGGAATCCGGCTGCTTTTCCAAAGCGCCGGACCGCCGGGGCTCTGTAAGCAAGCACGACCCTATGCCTGAATACAAGAAACTGGTCGCCGATTATGCCGACCTGAAACAACCGCCAAAAGTGGTCGCAGATATGGCCAACGCCATGGGCGTAATTGAAGCCCGCACACTGGAACAGCTGCTGCAAATGGATAAACTCTTTGACGAACTCGACGGAGCGTTCCCGAACCACGAAGCTAACCCTCTTAAGCTGGAAACGCTTCAGCCCTTGCAGAAAAAGGTAAAGGAGGGCGGCTACGCTTTCGGCATTGCATTCGACGGCGATGCCGACCGGGCGGGTTTTGTAGATGAAAACGGCGAAATTGTCCCCATGGATCTTGTAACCGCCCTGATAGCCCAGGATCTGCTGGAAAAGAAGAAAGGCATCGTGCTTTACGACCTGAGAAGTAGTTGGTCGGTAAAAGAGGCAATCGCCGAAAAAGGCGGCATCCCCAGAATGTGCCGAGTCGGCCACGCATTTATCAAGCGCCAGATGAGGGAACATAACGCAATATTTGCGGGTGAACTGTCAGGACACTACTATTTCAAAGACAACTACTACGCCGAAAGCTCCGCCCTGGCAGCCATTTCAATAGCAAACATTCTTAGCAAAACAGGCAAATCCCTGTCGGAAGCCGTTAAACCCCTTAGAAAATACTGGAGCAGCGGCGAGATAAACTCCACAGTCAAAGACGCCAGGGCAGTCCTGGAAACCCTTAAAAAACAGTACTCCGACGGCAACCTCGAAACCATGGACGGCATAAGAATCGAGTTCTCGGACTGGTGGTTCAATGTGCGTCCCTCCAACACCGAGCCGCTTGTAAGACTCAACCTGGAAGCAAAAACCAAAGATGTCATGGAAGAAAAAAGAGAAGAAGTGCTGTCGTTAATACGTAGATAGCAACAGCCGAAATTCCCGGTTGTTCCAGCCCCGGGAGAAAAACAACCATACCTTGAGATTATCGGCATGAGAGAAAATTATTCCGGCCCGCGCCTGCTTGACAACGAAAGGCTTCAGATGGCAACGGAGCGGTTTTCAGGAACTTTCAACAGATCGCCTGAAATTATTGCTTACGCGCCGGGCAGAGCTGAAATACTGGGAAATCATACCGACTATAACGAGGGATTCGTTATCTCATGTGCAGTGAATTTGGGATGCCTGTTTTTCTGCGCCGGCAACAATTCAAAAAACTGCAATATTTTTGCAGCAGACCTGGATCAGACCGCCTCGTTCGACGCAACAGATCCTTCCCCGCTGGAAAACGATTCCTGGCCTAATTTCGTCAAGGGCATGTATTCTATCCTCAACACAAAATACGGATCTTCAGCAAGCCCCGGATTTGACGCAATGATTAGAAGCGATATCCCTGCGGGAGCAGGCCTTTCAAGTTCTGCCGCACTTGAGATTGCAGCCGGCCTTGCTTTTCAGAAACTGCTCGGAACAACGGTGGAACCAATTGATCTAGCCAGGATAGCCCAGGAAGCGGAAAACACATTCGTGGGCGCTCAGTGCGGCCTTCTGGACCAGATATCCAGCCTGTTCGGCGAGGAAAACCATTTCATTCTGACCGACTTCAGATCGCTGGAAACCAGGAAGCTGGCGCTCAGCAACAACGAATTATGCCTGATAATGTGCGACACCAAAAAAAAACACAGTCTCGTGGACTCAAAATACAACGAACGCAGACTTGAATGCGAACAGGCGGCGCAATTTTTCAAGGTTCAACTGCAGCGCCCGTTCACTTCACTGCGCGACGCCGACCACAAAGCGTGGGATCTTGTTTCCAAAGACATGGATGAAACCATCGCCAGGAGAGCGCTGCACATCATCAAAGAGAACAAGAGGGTTCTGCAAGGCAGAGACATAATCGAGCAGGGACTTGATATGGAAAACTTCGGGCAGCTTATGTTCGAGTCGCACAAAAGCTCACGCCTGAATTTTGAAAACTCCTGCCCTGAACTTGATTTCGTGGTCAGGTGTGCGGCACATATAGAGGGGGCGCTGGGCGCCAGGCTTTCAGGCGGCGGCTTCGGCGGCTCGGCTATCATTCTTGCCGACCTTCAATACGCGGAAAAAGTCTGCCGCCGCCTGGAAACCGCATTCAAAAAAGAATTCAACTGCGATTGCGAGACCGGGATTCTGCTACCCTCACAAGGCGCCTGTATTGTCAGCGCATAGACGCCTTACAAATCCAGAAACCTGCGCAACCCGATAGATGCAGAGTTACACAAAGCTTTGCTTATATAATCCTTTGCGCCTGCAACAGCCTGTTCTTTTGACTTGCCCACGGCAAGGCCTGCGGCAATAGCCGAGGCAAACGCGCAACCTGAACCGTGCGTGTCAACTCCCTGCGCGCGCGGAAGAGAAAACCTGCTGTTGCGACCCTCAAAACTCATGACATCCACGGCAATGTCCCTGCTGTCGCCGACACTGTGCCCGCCCTTTACAACGCAGGCTACACCGAAACGGTCCGCAATGCGGCTTGCCGTTTTTTCCATGGCCTCAATGCTCCTGATGCGGCAGGCGCCGATTATCTCCGCTTCAGCCACGTTGGGAGTTACAACAGCGGCCCTGGGAATGAGCAATTCCATCAGACTTTCCAGCGCATCCTCGGATAACAGCCGTGCGCCGGACGTAGACACCATAACAGGATCCACCACCAGGGCGGCAATGCCCGACCGATCTACCTCTTCGGCAACAGCCTGGATTATCTCGCTTGAATAGACCATGCCGGTCTTTACGGCGGAAACAGAAAAAAAATCGCAGACGGTTCTGATCTGAAGAGCCACAAAACCCGGGTCGACCGGAAAGACTCCGGAAACCTGGTCCGGATTCTGAGCAGTCAAACAGGTAACAGCGCTTGCGCCGTGAACGCCTAACGCGGCAAAGGCCTTCAGATCGGCCTGTATACCGGCCCCTCCGCCGCTGTCCGAACCGGCAACAGTTAAACAAACAGGCTTATTCATAGTCTCCAATCATAGCAGAACACACTTGCCCTTTTCAATAATTGAAGCTAGACTTCTTCGTTGCGTGGTTGGGTATTAACCCGCATATCACGCGGAAATCGGAAAACTGAAGGAGTATCATATGAAAAGGCGCCTGTTTACGTTCGCCCTGGCTCTGTGTGTTAATATAATCGCCATAAACAATTCCATTGCCCAGTCCACCGGGCAAGGCCGGATACCGCCACTGCGCTCTACAGGCGTTCCCAAAGGGTCGCCTGAAAAGATCCTTCTCAAGAATCCGGTTATACATGTGCGGGTCAATAACCTCGACCAACTGCTTAACGACATAAACGACCTGCTCATGTCGTTTGTTCCGGAAAAAGCAGTTCCGGAACAGTTGCAACCTTTCCTTAAATATGAGAGACCGGTCCTGGCCTTCCTCGGGATGAACATAGCAGGCAAACCGCTGGATGCTCAGACCCTTGCGCTTATAAGCGGCGTTGACTCGCGGCGTTCGCTTTCGTTGACACTTTATCTTGGCGGCAAACCGTTGCAGTTCGCCCTCAGTGTGCCTGTTGCAGACGGAAAAAACGTTGCCGGCATGCTGATGAATATAACACTGCCCAGAACCTTCCAGCGGAAAAAACAAGACGGAACGCCTTACTATCACATTAAGCCCTCAAAACATGGTATGCCCGGAAATCTTTACGTAGCATGCTCGGAAGACTACGCGTATATCTGCAGTTCCGTTTCGCTAGCCTCCGCCCTTGCCGAGGCGGATCCGGAACTCCGCCTGGCAAGCAGCGACACCGTGAGAGCAATAACTGAAAAGTATGCAGAGAAAGATCTAACCGCGTGTCTGAATCCGGCCGTCTTAAAAACGTTCCTGCCCGGACTTGAACAACAGCTTTCAATCATTATGCCCGGACAGATAGCAAAGTTACGCACATCGTTTCTCGAAAGCATGAGCGAATCTGAGCGGCGCATGATGGACCTGCGCATCAGGACAGAACTGGGACTTAAAGACACCGATGAACTGCTCGATTACGCCGAATGCTTTGCCACTGCAACGTACGAAAGCTTCGCTTCAAGCCTGTTTGACCTGGCCCGGAACTTTCACGGGACCGGCATTGCAGTGAATTTCGACAAACAATTCCAGTCCATTGAATACTCCTGTTATTCTTCCGACGTCAAGCCCCTCTCGGCAACCCGGCCGATTCCCATGAATGAAGCCGTTAAAGCAGTCATGTTCCTGCCCGGCGAATTAAACAACCTGGCCATATCCGGAAAACAACCGGAAAAGCGACAGGGCAGCCTGGCTGCCCGGTGGACCCGTTTGTTGCAGGAAAAACTGGACCAAAAGAATCTTTCTTCCAAAGTAACTGAAAAACTTATAACCATGGTCCGTGAATACCGTCCGGAACAGAACCTGGAGAGCATTGCAGACTGGACAGTTTCAACACGCATAGAGACATTCGAGCTGCCTGAAATTGACGGCTACGATAGCGCTCTCGATTACCTTGCCGCCCTGAATAAGGCACAATACATGGCATCGTACGCCTTTATCCAGCCGGCGCAGAGCAAAAATATGCTTCGGCAATACTGCAACTCACGGGTGGCGGCAATTGAAAACAACATAGCGCACGCAACCGGCTTTCGAGAAACAGTGACCGAAAACGAACCCTTCATCAGCCGAAGTGTCCGGCTTCGTGAAGAAACGCTCGATACAAATATTGAACGGTTTTCCATCGAAAACACTTATACCACAACCATGGGAATGTTCGGCTACCACGAACATGAGCTGATTAACCGAAGCATGTATGCGTGCCGCCAGCTTGATAATTACCTGCTTATTCAACCGGGGCGGGGCCCTTATGGCTGGCTGAAAGAGAAAAACCGGCGTGACAACTCAAAACCCGGCGCAGCAGTCTCCAGGCTGCTCAGCATGGCGCCTTCCAAAGCAAATACCATTGCCGTGGCTCGAGGAATGCATATCTTTCCTGCCGCCATCAGCCTCCTGGATAACCTTGAGACTTTGCTGCGCCGGGAGCTTGACTCCTACCTTGCCGCCGCAAGAGAAACATTGCAGTCAAATGACAAGGAACAGATCGACGGACTTGCCGCGCGAATGCCGATAACTGTCAAATCCCTGAACCGCCACTCCGCTTCCGGAAAACTGTATCTTGTGCTGCCGGGAGAATTAACCTATCCGCGTCCGGCAGTCATGCCGGCGGCATCAAAACTGTTCAAAGACTTCCGCTCAAAAATGGACACAACAGGGGGCGCAATGTGCTGGAGCCGCGCAATGCCGGGCCGGATCGAAGGCGGACTGATCCACGACACCGGCGGCATCAGCTACCTGTTTCGATCGGTCATAAACAATTTTTATGAAAAATACCAAGCTTCTCCCGCAGGACGCCGGGAATTTCTGAAATTGCTCCACGGAGAATACGACGACAAAATTCCGGAAAGCGAAATATTGGTTAAGAATCCTCTTATGCACGGTGAAAACACACGGTAGCTGAAGCGAAAACAACGTTTTCCGTGGAGCCGGTCTCAGCGCTTGATTACGTATGCCCTGGCTCTGGTCCTCCCGCTATTGCGGAGATCCATCATCACCAGAAACTCGTTAGCGCCCGGTTCCAGCACAAAAGGGAATTCATAACGTCCGTTTTTCTTTTCCGGTTCAGCGCGTATGCCGTTGACCCACAAAAAAGGATGGAGGCCCGATTCAATACATAGTATACCCTTCTGAGTTTCGCCGGCCTCAACAACAGCCCTGCCCGCTCCAAAGCGTATCCCTTCACCCCATGCAAGAAAACCGGCGGCATTTCCTTCGTCCGACCACCTGGATGGGTCATCAAGAATAGACTCCAGTTGCATGGGCAGATCAACACCCGCTGTCTTCCATGTCAGGCTGAAAGTCCCGCCCCGGCGTTTCATGCGTTTCCCGGCCTGTTGGCGCAAGTCCTTCAGATCAATGGACGAAATCGCGCGCTTGATCTCCGGATCGAAAACAAGGGCCTGGATCCGGGGTTCTTCCCCAAGCTTGTAAAGGGAAACAATCGACCCTTCTCCGACCTTGATTACAAGTTCAATAATTTCCTCGTCACCAAGCGCCTGGTTAAGCAGCTTGTTGTTCTTCAATCTCTGCAACTCAGGCTCATTCTCAACAAGCCATGCCATTTCGCTTTGAGGCAGGTTCAAAATCTCAACCAGGGCCGCTAATTCGTCGAGCGCCTGCGCCGAGCCGGTTTTAGCTGCAAGCGCGTTTTTTGAACGTCTGAAAGTGCGCTGCAACCCGGCGATAAATTTCGCCTGACGATCAACGCCGGCATTCAAATCCACGGAATCCACGCCGCCCGGGCCGCGGTCTTCAGGGGGAAGGAAATATCCACTGTACAGGCTGTGCCTGCGAACAGTTGACTCCAACGGCGATAATCCTGCCAGGTTTGCGAGAAAATCAACCGCCAGAACAGCACAGGCAATAACCATCATAACCAGAACCACGTTGCCGCTCACGTCGACCACACGCCGGAGCCGCGACTTTTCATCCCTTTTCCACCTCATCCGCCTGTCAAACAGCCGAACCCCGATAGTAAATATACAACTGAATATGATCAGAGATAAAAGCGACTCAACAGTAAAAAGGACAAAAGGATTGCGCGTCAAACGATTCAATAAAGCTGCAAAAAAATAACCGGCACACAAAGCAACAGCAAAAGCCAGGGCCAGAAAAGCAAGGCGTCCCAGGTTTGACAGGAACGGCTTCCTTAATATCCGTATGCAGGTCAGCAGTACATACGCTGACAGAAATACTTCGGCAGCTACAATCAGAACCGGCATATCTGTTTCTTTCCGGAACGACAGCCCCGCAACAGGACGGCTATCTGCCAGCGCGTATCTGGCCTGCCCGGGCCATGGCCCTTGCTTCAACGCTTTGAATCTCGGCAAAACCCTGTGAACTGCGCGGATTGAGGCCTTCGCTCACCTCCATGGAAGCGTCTGCTTCATTGTAAAGCGAAGCCGGACAGTCCCCGAGCTCCATGAAATGAATATTGCCCTTGTATAACTCAACTTTTACCGTTCCCGAAGCGTACAACGCGAGCTGATTTACAGCCTCCAAGGCTGAAGTTGTTGCAGCGTCAAAATAACGCCCGTCATATATCTGCCCTGCGACAAACCTGGAAAGGTAACCGAAAAGTTCCGAAGCTTTGCGATCCATCGTCGCCATGTATACCTGAGAAAGACAAAAACCCAAAAGCTCCATACCGGGAGCCTCGTACACTCCGCGGCTCTTGGTGCCGACAATACGGTTTTCCAGGGCGTTCTTCACGCCTATCCCATTGCGGCCGCCGATCTCATTGGCCTTACGAATCAATTCCAGAGGCGCAAGCTGCTGGCCATTAAGCTCCACGGCCAGACCCTGGTCATAACGCACTGTAAACTCTTCCGCGCGATCCGGCGCATTTTCCGGCCACACTCCCATCTGAAGGTCAACAATGGTACAGGGAGTATTAAGATGCTCCAGATCTTCAGCCTCATACGACAAACCAGCAAGGTTTGCATCGGTGGAATACCGCTTTTTCTCACCCTGCGAAGCCTCAATCCCCTTCTCTTTCAAATACCGCACCATCTGGCTGCGGCCACCGAACTGTTCAAGCAGTCCGCTGTCACGCCATGGCGCATATACCTTCATGCCCGGGGCCAGGGCGTTGGTATACCGTTCAAAGCGCATCTGATCATTGCCCCGGCCCGTAGCGCCGTGAGCCAGCGCCGTGCAACCGAGTTCCTGCATCCGGCCGATAAGACCTTCTACAGTGACTGCCCGCGCTATCCCTGTTGAATTCCAATACCCTCCGTCATAGCGGGCCTGGGCCTTTATCGCCTGCATACAGGCCTCGGCCATGGAATCTTTCAGGTCTACAATCACTGTCTCAACACCGCAGGCGGACATTTTTTCGGCCACATCGGCAATGTCGTCTTCGTCAGGTTGCGCAAGATCGGCGGTAAAACATATCAAGCCAACGCCTTCTTCGACCAACCTGGCCGCAACGGTCCTGCTGTCAAGACCGCCGGATACGCACAATCCGACTTTCTCTTTTTTCAGTTCTTCAAGCGTCATGGCTGTTCTCCGCGGACCCGGGTTCCTGCGATGCTTTTTCAACGTTCGGTTGTTCGCCGGTTTTCGCGGCTTCTTCCCCGCCAGGCGCCGTCTCTGTATCGACAGCTTCATCTTCACCCACGCCGTGCATCCTTGCAATACAATCGTCAATAATATCCAGCGCCTCTTCTACTTCGCCGCCCTTGACGTTTAAAGGCGGAAGGAACCGGATCACGTTGCCGGCTGTGGCCAGAGTCAATAAACCTATATCGGCCATCTCATCGGCCAACTGCCTGGCATCACAATCAAGAACCATGCCAAGCATCAATCCTTTGCCACGAACCTCCGCAACCTTCTCATATTTCTCAACAAATTTTTCAAGCCCGGAACGAAAAACCTTGCCCGTCTTTTCAGCCCTGTCCAGAAGCCGATCATCCTCGATTGCGCCCAATGTGGCCAGCGCCGCGGCGCAAGCCAGGGGCCCGCCTCCGAATGTGCTGGCATGGTGCCCGGGTTGAAATACATCGGAAACTTTTTTCCCAGCCACAATCGCTCCAATCGGATATCCACTGCCCAGGGATTTGGCCACCGATATTGCGTCAGGCTCTATCCCGTAATGCTGGTAGCCAAACCACTTTCCTGTCCGGCCCATTCCGCATTGAACTTCATCGCAAAGCAACAGCAGGTTCTTCTCGTCGCAGAACGCCCTGAGACCAGTCATAAAATCTTCGGTCGCAGGCACAATGCCGCCCTCGCCCTGCACGGCTTCCACCAGAACGGCCACTGTTTTCTCTCCCACGGCTTTCTTGACCGAATCAATATCATTGAAATCCGCCAGGACAAAGCCCTCCGGCATTGGCTCAAAACCTTTTTGAACCTTGGTCTGGCCGGTGGCAGCAGCCGTGGCAAGCGTTCTGCCGTGAAACGAGTTCCTCATTGTGACAATCTCATACCTGCCGGATTCATGTCCCCACAAACGTGCCAGCTTGATCAACGCTTCGTTGGCTTCGGCGCCGCTGTTACAGAAAAAGCACTTGCCCTTTAATGAAACGCTGGACAGTTTTTCCGCCAGCCAGGGCTGAAGCTGGTTGTAATAAAGATTAGAAACATGAATCAGCTTCTCAGCCTGCTGTTGAATAGCAGACACCACGGCCGGATGCGAATATCCGACATTCAAGACGGATATTCCTGAAACAAAATCCAGGTAGACCTTGCCGTTAATATCCCAGACCTTAGTTCCCTTGCCCTTTGTCAAAACAAGATTCTGCTTGTATGTGGACATCACATGCTTGTCATAAAGATTGCTTACATTTTCCACTGCGTTAATCATCCTTTATCATCTCCGTTCCTACTCCCTTATCAGTAAAGATTTCAAGCAGTAGCGAATGCGCCATCCTGCCGTCAATCATGTGCGCTTTCCGAACTCCGGCGCGCAGCGCGTCAAGCGCGCCTCGCACCTTCGGCAACATTCCCCCTGCAATTATTCCCGCCTTCACAAGTTTCTCTACTTCTCCGGCGCTCAAAGTTTCTATCAGCGTTTCAGGATCGTTTTTGTCCTGCAACAGGCCGGGCACGTCGGAAAGAAGCGCGAGCTTTCTGGCCTTAACGGCGCCGGCCAGCGCAGAGGCAGCAGTGTCCGCGTTTATGTTGTAAAGATTTCCGCCTTTGTCCCTGCCAAGAGGGGTAAGAACAGGAATGGCGCGCCGCGACAGAACCTGCTTTACGGGTCGAACATTAACGCTTTCGTGCTCGCCAACATAACCCCAGTCTATTTTCCGCCCTGTTCGGGCGTCTATACCCTCTTTTCTGCGCACACCAAAAACTTCCTCGCCCGATATGCCTTCGGCCCGGGCCCCCATTTCTTCCAGAATAGCCACGATCCTGGGATTGATTATATGCTCCATCACATCCCTGACTACTTCAATAGTCTTTTCACATGTAACCCTCACGCCCTGTCGAAATTCGGGTTCAATGCCTCTTTTTTTCATCATCCGGCTAATCTCTTTGCCACCCCCATGCACAATAACCGGATACATGCCTACGCACTCCATGAAAGTCACATCCGCAAGGATGCCGCGCTCGTGAGCTTCATCTTCGATAGCGCTGCCGCCGAGCTTGATAACAGTTATTTCATCGCGAAACGTCTGAATATACGGCAGCGCTTCGATCAAAACCCGCGCTTTCTGTATTACCTCTTCCATCGTAGCGTTTATTCTCCCTTTCAAAGCCGCACATTGTACTGGTTCAAAGCGGTTCAGGTCATATACTCGGCATTAATCTTGACATAATCCACACTGCAATCGCAGGTGTAGACAATGTCGCTGTATCGCCCCATGTTCAGGTCAATATTAACCGTAAATTCATCCTGCCCAATTATGCGGCTGAATTGTTTCGCATCCAGATTTGGCACCGGCTGCCCGCTTTTTACTATACATTCGGAATCATAGCTTACATCTATTTTATCAACGTCAATCCGGGCGCCGGAATAACCTATGGCATTGACAATCCTTCCCCAGTTGGGCTCGTTGCCGAACCAGGAAGTCTTAACCAGCAAGGAACCTGCAACTGCCCTGGCAACCATCCGGGCATCCGCGGCCCCAGCCGCACCAACCACCCGCACAGTAACAAGCTTTGTTGATCCCTCACCGTCGCGGACAAGACGCAATGCCAAGTCCATGGCCAGATCCCTCACGGCAGCCTCGAACACGGGCCATTCGGGATGCTCCCTGTTCAAAGGCCTGTTCCCTGCAACCCCGTTTGCCATGAACAAAACGCTGTCATTGCAACTCTGGTCTCCATCAACCGAAATTTTGTTGAAGCTCATGTCTGCTGCTTCACTAAGACATGCGCTCAGGGCTTCACTTTCCACGACCGCGTCGGTCGTGAAGAACGCCAGCATCGTGGCCATGTTCGGTTCGATCATGCCCGACCCCTTGGCCATGGCGCCTATACGAACAGGCCGGTTGTCAATACTCAGCTCTACTGCGCCCTGCTTCTCCACGGTGTCGGTGGTAAGTATGGCGCTTGCGGCCGAAAAACCGTCGGCTTCATCAAGAGAACCGGCCGCTACTGCAATTCCCGCCTCAATCTTATCCATGGGCAGGGGAATTCCGATAGTCCCCGTGGAACATACCATGACATTGCGTGAATCAACGCTAAGCCGCCCGGCGGCTAGCTCCGCTGTCTTCTCCGCGTCTTTCCTGCCCTGCTGGCCGTTACAGGCGTTGGCGTTCCCGCTATTTACCACAACCGCACGGATTTTTTCACCTTTACTGATTCGGTCCTGACAGAGAAAAACGTGCCAGCCCTTGAGCTTATTGGAAGTAAATACACCGGCAACATCGCAATCCCGGTCAGAATACACAAGGGCCAGGTCAGGAGACTTCTGTTTTATACCCGAGAACACGCCAGAAGCGCGAAACCCTCGGGGTGCTGCTACGCCCCCTTTTACAATCGCAAATTCACTCATTTTCAACCCGCCGGCATTTATCCAATTCCCGCATCTTTTACGAGTCCCGATTTACTGGAAAGATTCCAAAGAAAGGTTCGTCCAAATCAGGAACCTGTCACCGACTTCATGGATCGCGCCTGTCCATCCACAGCCCGCCTGATCGACTTGATGCTTCCGTTTTATCGGCGTAGTTCGTGGTTTGTTTCTTTTCGATCGAATTATTCAGACAGAACTTCTTCTTGAATCAAAAAAGGTTCCACACCGGTCCTGAATATATGAAATGCAGAAACTGCAGTAAGACAGTTACCTCTTGGAGAACTGGAATCTCTTACGCGCGCCCGGCTGTCCGGCTTTCTTGCGCTCCTTCATTCGAGCATCCCTGGTAAGGCAGCCGCTGTTTTTCAGGACTTCCCTCAAAGAAGCATCACTCAGCGCCAATGCCCTTGCCAGACCATGCCGTAAAGCTCCCGCCTGGCCGGACAGGCCGCCGCCTGTTAGCTTGGCAATAATGTCGTATTCACCTGCCATATTGGTAAGCTGCAATGGCTGAACAATGTACTGCCGCAGAGCCTCCTGGGGAAAATAATTTTCGAAATCCCGCTTGTTGATTCTCCATTTTCCATCACCGGGGATCAACCTGACCTGCGCAATCGATGTTTTTCTTCTGCCCGTCGCCTGTATAACCTTTTTATCTTCTACCATATCTTACGCAACTTCCACTTTCCGGACTTGTTGAGCCACGTGCGGATGCTCCGCTCCGGCATAAACTTTAAGCCTCTTCATCATCTTGCGGCTCAGATTGTTCTTCGGCAACATGCCCTTGACTGCAAGAGTTATTATTCGCTCAGGATGACGCTCGCGCATCTGCGCAGCAGTCAACTCCTTTAAACCGCCCCGGTAACCGCTGTAGCGCTGATAAATCTTCTGGCTCTCTTTTCTGCCTGTAAGATTAACATCTTTGGCGTTAACAACAACCACAAACGCGCCCGTATCAACGTCTCTGGCGAAAGTAGGCTTGTCCTTGCCTCGCAGCATATCAGCCACCTTTACCGCCACCCGGCCCAGCGATTCGCCACTGGCATCAATCAGCTTCCATTCCCGCTCGTTGCCGGGATCTTTTGGTACATATGTCTTCATTTTTCCTGCCAACCCGAATTCTCTTTTCTGAATCAAAAACTCGCGAACTTTAGAACAGCTCCACGGATATGTCAAACAATTATTAAAAAAACCATGGAGAAATTATCATGGATATCTCATTCAACGATCTTGACAGGGCTCTGGCCGCCGTCCCCCGAACCGCTGGAATCAGGCGGAGCGGAATTTGTGGCGCCTGTTTCCCTGTCCTCACCGGCGGAATCTGTCTTTTCCGGGGCGCCGCGCATCGGATCGGCAAGATCGCTGTCAGACCACCCGCGTTCCCATATTCCTTTCATATTAAGCGATTCCTTCCGTCTTCTTGATTCAACGGCCGTGGATTCAGGGTCATTAAGCACATATGGCGTGATAAACACAACAACTTCGCCCCTGCTCTTGTCCACGCTGTTATAACGGAAAAGAGCGCCCAGCAGAGGAATATCCCCCAGAAGAGGAACTTTTCTTCGCTCCCTGTTGACATTGTTGCGAACCAGCCCGCCAAGTATGATGGTCTCCTTGTCCATCACTGATATTGAGGAGTTGAAGGTTCTCTTCTTGGTCGTGGGAAATGAACCCTGTCCCTCTATCTGCTGTTCCGGGCCCAGATCACTGACCTCCTGGGAAATTTCCATCATCACATTCCGGCTCTCGTTGATGTGAGGGGTAACCGTCAACGTTAAACCTATATCCTTGATCTCCGTCTCCGGCCTGACGTTTCCGAACTGATCAACAGTGCTGCCCTTCAGAAAATAACGCTGCTCGCTTGAAGTTATGGTTCCTTCCGTATTATCGGTGGTGACTATAACCGGGGCAGAGAGTATTTTTGCGCGGGAGTCCGTAGTTACAATCCGCACTATGGCGCTGAGGTTCAGCCCGAAGTGCGTAAAATAAGTAGTCAAACCGGAAGAATGGGCAAAGTCGTTCATAGAAGTAAGCCCGCCTGCCTCGGCAAGATTCGGCAGCATATCGCCGGATCCGCCACCGGCAGTTCCCGCAAAAGCGCCCAGGGCATCGCGAGTGCCATCGGCATTTTCCTTATAGGCAATCAAGGATTTCTGGACCCATTGTATGCCCGACTGCAGGGTATCGTTAAGGTCAACTTGTATTATAACCGCTTCAATCAGAACCTGGGGCAGCATCATATCCATCTTCTGGACTATCTCTTCAAGTGTAAGAAGGTCGGACCGACTGGCCATGATCAGCAGAGAATTCGTCCGTTCATCTGAGAGTATCTTAATGTCTGCCGCGGAAAGCTCGCCTATATTAGATTTCCCCTCGCCGTCGCTACGCTGCCTCTCCAGCGACTTTACGTATTCCCTCAACACCGCGGCGCGCCCCCCCTCTTCCTTGTCTCGATCTTCGTCTGCAACCGGTCTTACATCATCCTTCTTCTCGCTTATCAACGTATTAAGGGTCTCGGCAACAGTTTTGGCTTCCGCATATTCAAGCTTCAAAACCTTTACAAGAACGTCGGGAGCAGTCTCAACATCCAGGACCGAAACAATCTTATCAAAGAAAACCATGTTCTCAGGACGAGTAATTATGATCAGCACGTTCGTTCTATCGTCGGCAATTATATGCACCGCTCCGCGGATAACACCGCGGTCAGCGTCAGAAATAATCTCTTCCACTGCCTCAGGCACCGCCGGTTTTGCTGATTTCGAGGGAGGCCTGATCACGCCTCGCGGAGTAGTTCTTTCACTGGATCCCCTCTCCACTCCGGGTGAACCGGACTGCTTGGGCCGCGGAACCTTAGATTCTTCTTCCTCTTCCCTTGTCTGTTTGACAATCTCTTCAAGCTTGGTCTTTATATCGGAGGCCTTCGCATGCTTTATCCGGATTATATGATGCTCTTCGCGCCTCTCTATGGGCTGGTCAAGATAACTGACTATGTCAATTATCCGTTTTACGTTTTCTGCAGTATCAGTAACCAGAATACTGTTGGTCCTTTCAAAAGCCTGTACGGCTGCATAATCATGCTTTAATGCCGTGATGGCGGCCTGAGCTTCCTTGGTGGTAATGTGGCGCAACGGAATCATCTGGCTTACCATCCTGGATCGCTTTGACAGTTCCTTTTCGTCTACAGTTTTCTGGACTTTCAGGGATTCTTTCTGAGCCTTTGAGACGGGAACCACTTTCACAAATTTCTCGCCGGTGTCTATAAGAGCAACCCCGTGCATACTCAGCACAGTTTCAATTGCTTCAAGATACTCAGCCTTTGTTAATTCGCCCTGGCTGCGCAAAGTGATCTTATCGGCCTTTGCGCCGGGATCGACCAAAGGCGTTCGCCCTGTCACGCTGCTGTAAGTCTGGATAACAACATCAAGCGACTCGCCGTCAAATGTCAATCTGTAGGATTCGCCAGGTTCGCTGTCGCCAGCTTCGGACATATCCGGAAGCTGACCAAAAACGGAACTTGCCGCCAATTGCAACGCCATAAAGAGGCAAAGCAGTCTTTCTGTCGCACTAACACGTATCATTCGGCCTCCTGTCATTTTCTGCTTCTTTCGCCATTCAGGTTTCATCGGCTTCTCGCTCCTGTTCTTGTTCCCGGTTTCGAGTGTAAGCGGCATACAGCAGGAAACTGCCCCTAAGGTTCCGGCTGTCCTTTCTGCGCACAGTAAGGTAACGGATATCGAGAATAGCGCCCTGCTTCCGCATATCAATCAGGAAGTTAACCAGCGAAGCAATAGTTCCCTCCCATTCCTTGCACTCGATAGGCAGTTCATAGACGCCCCGGATATGTTTCTCTTTGCCCGCTTCGCGTCTGCCTATGGTTAAATCGTTCTGCGAGGCAATATTATCCATAATCGACAACCAGTGCACGTCAACTCTCCTGTCCTCAGGCAAAGAAGGCAAGGCTTCTCTCAGCCTGGCGAACTGGTTTTCCCATTTTTCCTTTTGAGCTATCATCTCCTTCTTCTCCGAAATATCTTCACTGATAACAGACTTCTGCTCCCTTATCGCCTGCCATTCCTCAAACCGCGGCTTGGCAAAAATCACGGTGAGGCCGAACAACGCGATTGCGCTGGTTGTCAATGTAAGCGTCAATTCCCTTTTTGAAAGGTTCATAATTCCTCCTCGGGAAGCCTTATTTCGATATCATAAATTTCTTTTCCCTTTCGGCGATCTCGGCGCACACTCTTTAAGATGCTCTCTCCAAACAGATCTGACGCGTCCAGCCTGGTCTTGAATTCGTATATCAGATCCACCTGCGAAGCTTCACCTGTAATCCGGAGAAACTCTCCCTTGCGATAGGCAAAAGAACGCAGCTCCACGCCATCGGGCAACTTCCTGCTTATCTCCCAGAGAGAGTCCAGGGCTGAATGGCTTTTGTCGGTATAATGCGTGAACATCAAAGCCCGGGCCCGCAGTTCACGCACATCCAGAAAGGAGCGGTTCAGCTCCTCGTCCCTGGCCTTCAATTCAGCCAGGTCAGTCCTCTGGACCTGCAGGAAACCCATGCCAAGGCCGACCAGAGCCAGCCAGAACACAATAATTCCGGTGGTCCAGCCAATAACTCTCTTCTTGAACCCCTTTTCCAGCCTGGCCTGCCGCCACTCCAAAGGGGTCAGATCAAGCAAACCCCGTCGGCGGGAACTCTCACGAACAGCCACCCCTTCGGCAACGCTTGAGAGCTCATCCATAGACTCACAGGAAATCTCGGCATCGGTTTCCCGCCCGGCTGCTGCAATAACCGCGGGATCCAGACTCTCAGGAACCCAGGCCCGAATCCGCTGCTCCGCTGCCACTCCATGCTCTACTTCGAGAGACAGAAGCGTATATGCAATATCGCGCCCAAGCTCAAGTCCGGCTTCCTCCGGACCGGAGTCTTCCGGCATGTCGGCGGTCCTGACGGCAACAGGTCTGCCGTCCTGAAAAACAAGTATTTCCGCGGTTTTAGCGCCGGGAAAGATAATGACCTCCCGACCGATTCCGTCCACCGCCCCGGCATCGCTCAACGCCTGTATCAGGCCCATTGATCCGCAGTCCAGCCGCTCAAACCTTATTCCGGCCGATTTCAGGACAAAACTAACGCGATCAAGAAACTTCTTTCCAGCCATGGCAACAAGAACATGGCTGGAACCGTCTTCAGAAGCCAGGATCTCGTAAGACCACACGGTGTCCGCATCGGCAAAGGGCGAGAGCTTGTCCACCTGCAACTGAACCATGCTTTGTAATTCGTCTTCTTCATCCGAAGGCAAACTCATGATACGCAGAAGCAGACGTTCAGAAGACAACGCTACGGCAATCCTTCTGCCGAATTCCTTCTTTCGGGATTTGAGCTGTTCAATGACAGGCTCAAGCTCGTTATCTTCCATGTCAGCCCAACCGGGACAATCAATGCTGCCGGCGGCCTGGGCGCGGCGTTTCTCGCCGTTACGCAGCGTAGCCCATTCTATCCGGTCTTTTTCAAATACAACTGCCGTTATAACATCCTGGCTCATTATTATGTATCCTCAATCCATCGTAACACATTCAACCGCTTCCCGTCATAGTGTCCTACACATTGAATGGTGCGGTAAACTCCCGCTACCTTTCCCCTGGAGGTAATCCTGTATATCTTGGAATCGGTTGTTATATAACTCTTCAGCGAAACAGGAAGCTGTGTTCTGGCTAGAAAATCATTTGGATTCCTGAAAGGATTACCCTCCATATCCTCGCCCTCAAGCCCTCGAACCTCCTCGCGAATGGCGGCGGCTTCCACTTCGTCAATGCCGGGCAAAGTCATCAAAACATCCGCTCCGGCGGCGTTTACATTGACCTTATTGCCGTAAACAGTCAACAGGTCCGCAATTCCACGGTCAATGTTTATCGTATCTTCCTCTCCGAGTCCAATCTGCAATTCGCCCCCATACAGAATCGCCGGTTCAAAACCGCGGATCAGCAACAATTCTTCGACAGTATCAAGATTTCCGTTTTTAGCCTTGTAAGGTTCTTCAAGATCGTCATAATAATCCTCTGTCTCGGCCCCGTCAAAGCGAGGATTGTCGTCAGAATCAACCCAGTCCTGAAAAGACTCTATCAATACCGGCCACAAATCTTCAGGAATGCCCCTTAACTCGAGTATCCGCTCCCAGTCGTCCGTCTTCAGCCTGTTCACATTTCTTCTGCTTTCCTCTGCTTTGATTGAGACGGCTATTTGCCCGTTGCCCGCATCTTCAACAAGGTTTACGTGGTCTGCATGCTTCAGGTCCCATGCCACATTATACCACCTGTCCTCCTCCGCCTCGGCATCATCGGGCGTATCACCCTTGATGTCTTTGGTCTTGCCCATCAGCATTTCCGCCACGGCCACCCCTGATCTTGCAAGATATTCTGCGTCCTTACGCTTGCGGTAATACGATATAAGCCTTGACTCCATTGCGGCATCAAAAGCAAAAGACACAATAAACATCGATGAAAGGACTACTATCCATAACGCTATCAACAATGCAGATCCTTCACGTTTATGTCTTATATTTTTCATTTCCACGCCTGCAACGCCACAGGAATACCTACTATTCGTCTTATTTCCACCGGTTCTTCATCTTCCGCCAGGGGCGTCAAAAACAACGTGAGTTCAACAGCCATGGGCAGGCGGTTTGTCTGCTCCCATTCGTCAAGCCATTCAATCTCGCCTTGTTTCTTCTCAATTGCCGTGCGGCAGTTGAATCCTGTAACCCTTTCAGACAATACCCGCAGCTCGATTTCATCAGGATCAAAATCCTCGGGCAAGCCGTAAGTCCTCCATGCGCGGACACCGGCAGATGACTCCCCGTCCAGACCGGGCTCAACCTTGAACTCCGTCCTGTGCGGCGTTCCGGCCAGTACGTCTTGACTGCCTATCAGGGAAGCGCCGGTCTTTACCCAACTGATAACATCGCTGCTGTACGAATCGTCGCCGTTGTCGGTATGATAAAACCCGTATTCCGGTTGAGCGCCGCGCGCATTCGGATAATAAGCGGATCTCAGGCCGGTAACAAGCTGGTCCATAACAAAATCTCCATGATGAAGATTGTCGGCCATATCCATGCCCTTGGTCCACGCGTGGCTTACCATCGAAAAAGACATGTAAGCAAGACCCGATGCAATAACAAAAATGCTTAGCGCAACAAGCACTTCTATAAGAGTAAACGCCACGCCGCAACCGCCATGCCCGGCAGAGGAGCACATTTTCTCTCCGCGCGTTTTAATCATCTTTAAGCTCAAGCACATACTGGGTCACCTCTTCGACCATCTCCCGGTCGCCGTCAAACCAGGTCACTCCTGTCCGGGTCACGTATAAACCGTCTTCATCCTCATCATCCTCAACTCTGCGCCAGAACATGTATTCACCATACTCCCGGCCGTCTACCTCAAGGGATTTAACATCATTGGTAACAAAAAGAGGATTCTCGGCCATTCCCTTCTCCATAGCCCACATTGCATCCTGATATCTGCGCGAAGCCTTCATCACTCCAAGGCACCTGGATGCCGAAGTAAGAAGCACGGTCAAGCCGACCGCAAGAATCGTTACAGCCAGCGCAACCTCTACAAGCGTCATGCCGGAGCAGCCAATTGATTTTCTGGCTGATAATATCATCATGGAGCCTCGTTGACCTCTGCTGAAGCAAGCGCATCAACGTCTATTACCAGCCTGCCTCCATCGCTGTCCGCCAACATTACCGTGTAAGGCGAACATCTTCCGTTTACCTCGTATGCCACACTGCAGCGCCCTTCAACAAATCTCTGCGCGCCCTCTTCGGTTTCAACATACTGAATCTCCACACCTTCAAGCTCGCGGCTTATGCTGAACTCAGCCCCGGATGAACCAGACTGAACTGTTGCGCCCGTTGCGCCGGCAAATTCAGGCCCGATTTCATTGTCTTGCCGCCGGCCGTTGTTAAAATCAGCCGCGCTTTCAGCGCTTACAGCCAACTTGTCAAATTCCATTAAATCCCGCGATTGATCACCCGCGTCAAGCTGCCGAACGGCCACTGTGTTCTCTTTCAAATCAAAAAAGATCCCCATTCGCCGCTGCTTCATCACTGCCATGCTCCTGGCATAACGGCCGCTGCTTATAACG
The DNA here is from genome assembly GCA_964475205.1 of uncultured Victivallales bacterium. GTDB lineage: Bacteria > Verrucomicrobiota > Kiritimatiellia > UBA8416 > CAYSRM01 > CAYSRM01. The sequence goes on from CAYYVQ010000010.1 coordinate 63,399, forward strand.
TTCCTTGCCGCAGTTCTCAACCGATTGCCCCTGATAGACTGAACAAAGCCCGGAACAGTAACCGCCGCCATCACACCGAGGATCGCAGCCACCAGAATCAGCTCGAGCAGCGTAAAACCTTTTTTCCATCGACTCATAATAATGTTCCGGAAAGGGGCCCCTGTGTGAAAAAACCTTCGCAGCCTAATTCGTCAGATCGTCCTCGGTCCCGAAATTGCCGTCCGGCCCTGCGGACACAATTTCATATCGCCGTGAACTTTCTTTCTTGTAACGGTATTCATTTCCCCAGGGATCAACGGGCAATCTTTCCTGCTTAAAATATGGCCCGTTCCAGTTCATGGACCCGTCATCCTTAATCAGTGAGTCCAGCGAAGAAGGGTACTTGCCGGTGTCCACCTCGTACAAATCAAGCGCTGTTCCAATCGCCTGTATCTCGGCTCGCGTCGCGCTTACCATCGCCTCTTCCCTCCGTCCGCTCAAACTCACCACAACAACCGTGGCCAGTATGCTCAGTATCGCCACCACCAGGAGCAGCTCAATCAAAGTAAAACCGCCGGCTCTGTTTCTTTTTCTTTTCTTCATTACCTCATTCCTCCATTTCTTTAATTGATTAGTATTCACAAATCCAACCCGCGCCTGTTATTCTTCCGCTTTCTCTGCCATTGATCATTGAACCTTCAGTTCTCGATTTTGAATCTCAACCTTGCCCCTAACCCTTTACACTCCCAGCCCGCTTGTAAGATCCATCACGGCCATCATGATGCTCAACGCCACAAATCCCACAACAATCGCAATCACAAGAATAAACACCGGCTCAAGCACAGTGGTAAGAACCTTCACATTCCTGTCCAGCTCATTTTCATATCTCTGGGCAATGTGGGTTAAGGCCCCGGCCATGTCGCCGGTCTGCTCGCCCACTGCCAGCATCTCGGTCATAAGGGGAGGAAATACCTTGCCGGCTGCAAGCGGCCCGGAAATAGTTGTGCCGTCGGTAACCCTTTCGCGGGCATTGTCAATCTCTTTGCCCACAACCGTATTGCCAACCGTATCTTTCACGATGCCAAGGGCTTTAAGAACAGGCACTCCATTGGTAAGCAGCGTTGAAAGGGTCCTGGCAAAACTGGCGTATACGCTGGAGGCTATAATCCCCCTGATCATGGGCGTCTTCAACAAAAGCCCGTCCCACCAGAATCGGCCGGAAGGCGTCTTGACTGCCCTAACAGCGAGTATAACAGATATTATAAGCGCAGCCAGTATAAACAATCCGTAATTGCCAACGCCCCGGCTTATCCCTATAAGCAGTTTCGTCGCCAACGGCATGGACGCGCCCATCTGTTGAAACACCTTCTCAAACTGCGGCACAACAACAAGCATCATGAAAATCATAAGCAGAATTCCGACAAAAAACACAATCGCAGGATAAAGCAACGCCATCATTACGCTTTCTTTCAGCTCCTGCATGCGATCATAATGTTCAACCAGCCGCCGCAAAACCTCGGGCAACGCGCCGCTGGCTTCGCCGGCGCGAATCATGCTGACATAAAGCATAGGAAACGTCTTCGGGAAACCCGCCATTGCCTCGGACAGACTTGCTCCGCGCAGAATATCGTTCCTGAGCGCCGCAACTATGTCGTCCGAAGAACGGCCTGTCTTTCTATTGGCCAGGGCATTCAAGGCATTGCCAAGCGTCATTCCGGAAGCCAGCAAATCGCTTAATTCTGTAGTGAAAACAAGAACTTCCCTCGAACTCATTCTGGGGCCGGCCCGTCTCCATGTGAACTTTGGCCGGACCTCTGTGTGCTGCTTCGTATTCTGAAGCCGTCGGGCAACAGATACCGGAATATGGCCGGAGCGCTCAATCTCCAGCAAAGCGGACTGGCGGTCCCTGGCCTCGACCGAGCCTTCCACCCTTCTGCCGTCAGCAGCTCTTGCCTTGTAATCAAATAATGCCATACACCATCTTCTCCATCCCGCCTATTTTAAAATTACGGATCACAAACCGATTCCCGCGCATGTTGCCGCCAGGCGGCGCTGACCGGCAGGAACCGCGCCATTAAATTTCCCCATAATCTTATGCCTGTATAGTTGCAGCAGTCTCCTGGGCTTCTTCGGTAACCCTCAACACTTCTTCTATACTGGTCACCCCGGCCCGGACCTTGGCCCAGCCATCTTCTCTGAGCGTCCTCATCCCCTGCTCTATGGCTTTATGCTTTATAATGTGCGTAGAACTATGCGTCACCACCAGGGATTCAATGTCGTCAGTTGCCTGCAAAGTTTCAAATATACCAACCCTCCCCCGAAAACCTGTATCACGGCACTTTTCACAACCATTAGGTTCAAATACCCTGTCTTCGCCTCGTCCGTCGGCAGGAAGACCTATTTCATCAAGAAAATCCTTGTCAGGGGCGACATCCCTGCGGCAATCAGGACAAAGACGCCTCACCAGGCGCTGGGCAATAACAGCCTCAACAGCCGAAGCAATAAGGTAAGGCTCCACTCCCATATCAAGCAGACGCGTGAAAGCCCCGGCCGCATCGTTTGTATGCAGTGTACTGAAGACCAGGTGCCCGGTAAGCGAAGCCTGAATAGCCATCTCGGCAGTCTCTACATCACGAATCTCGCCTATCATTATAATATCCGGATCCTGCCTCAGAAAAGACCTCAGCGCCCTGGCAAATGACAACCCGATCTGCGGTCTCACAAGAAGCTGGTTGATACCCTCCATCTCGTATTCGATCGGTTCTTCAGCCGTGAGAATGCGCCTGTCCACCTGGTTGATTTCATTCAAAAACGCATAGAGCGATGTTGATTTTCCCGACCCGGTAGGACCGGTAACAAGAACAATACCATTGGGCTTGTGAATTATCTTCTTCACCACGTCCCGTTCATAGTCGCTCAAACCAAGTTCCGTAAGGCTGATGAATTCACTGCTTTTCTGCAACAGACGCAGGCTGACGCTTTCTCCGTAAACCGTCGGCATTGTCGAAACACGAATATCTATGTCCTCGCTGCCCACTCGTAAACCTATCCGGCCGTCCATCGGCAAACGCTTTTCGGCTATATCCATATTCGCCATAACCTTGATTCGCGAAATTATTGCCGCCTGAAACCTGTTAAGCTGCTGAGGCACCGGGGTCTGATGCAGCACACCGTCAATCCGGTACCGTATCCGGAGCTCGTTCTCCATCGGTTCAAAATGTATATCAGTAGCTCCCTGCTCACAGGCCTCCCATATAATCTGATTTACAAATTTCACAATGGAAGCTTCCTGGTCCATCTGCCCAAGATCGGTCTTTGACAGTTCCTCCTCCGGCGCCACCTCGTATCTTCCATCGCTCATCATGCGGTCGACAGTGTCAGCACCTACCCCGTAAAAAGACGTAACCGCCTTGTTAATATCCGCGGAAGAACTCAATGCAAGTTTCACCCTGGCCCCGGAAGCTATGCGCAAAGTATCAACAAGCCCAAGATCAAACGGATCTTTACACGCAACGGTCAGAATGCCGTTTTCAAATGAAATCGGCAGGACATTGTGCTGGAAAACCGTTTTTGTGGATAACTTGTCCAACACTTCGGTGTCAATCGGCTCGTTTCCAACCCGTACAAAGGACAGGTTCATTACATCTGCAACCGATTTCAGAAAAGCTTCCTCGCTGGCATACTCGTTGCTTACCACAACCTCGGTAATACTGCTGTCACCCGTACGCGTCTGCTCAACCAGATCAGCAATCTGTTCCCCGGAAAACAAACCGCATTGCTCCAATACCTTCGATAAATAACTTTCCGATACCTTGCTCATAAAAACTCCCATACGGGCGATACCCGTCTCGCCCTCTTCCCCTTACCGCTTCTTCGCGGCCCATTCCGCCTGCCTGCCAATGCCCATCATTATCTTTACATCATCAACAGTGTGCGCACCGCGTCCAAGCACCCGTCTTAAGCCGTACATCATGTGATCCGCCTTTTCCTCTTGCATAAAACCTATTTCCAGCAGCGTATTTCTCCAGATTCCAAACATGATCTCTCTGAGCTCCGAAGACGCGGCGCCGGTCTTCTCTTCGGGCGGCTCGTAATCGCCGAAAGCTAAGAATAATTCATAACAGCACACCATCACTGCCTGCGATATGTTGAGCGAAGTGTTCTCGTCGCCAGTGGGAATGCGAACAATCCTTGTGCACAGGGCCAGCTCATCATTCGTCAATCCTTTGTCTTCCCTGCCGAACACATACGCCACCTTCCCCGATCCTGCTCTTTCAAGAGCTTCGGGACAAATCTCCCGGGGCGACAAGGCATGCTGTCGATATAATCCCCGCCTTGCGCTGGTGCCTATAACCAGGCCGCAATCGGAAATTGCTGCTTCAAGAGTATCAAATCTGCTGGCGGAATTCAAAATATCGTGCGCATGACATGCCATCATCCTGGCTTCATCCTGGTCAACATCCCTCGGGTCGGCAATAGCCAGATCGGTCAATCCCATGTTGGACATTGCCCTGCACACCGAACCAATATTCCCCCCGTAAAGAGGGTTAACCAGAACAATTCTTATATTCTCAATGCTCATAAAAAATCCCTGTTCCCTAGCCTGATCTAGAACACCCGCGTTACGCATCTGAAAAACCGGACAGCCTCATCGTTCAGGCTTTCCCCCTCGCCGGGGCAGGTTAGCTGAGCTTACCACTCCATCTGAGCGGTTTCTCCAAGAAGCTGCCGGATATGCCGGTCAATAATCAAATCCTTGTTTTCATCTCTCTTTTTTACCATTCTTTCAAGCCTGCGAAGCTCGCTTTCCATTCGCGCCAAATCCATTCTAACCACTTCCTGCTTCACCTCGAAGATCCGCGCAAGGGTTTCCTTGAGCCTGGTCAGAGCTTCGCCGCGTTTGTTTCCTTCAGCCAGACGGGCCTGCCGGGCATACCTGGCAGCTTCTTTTTCCAGCCGCATCTGCTTTATCCTGTTATCGAAAAGCTCCGGATAAGATTGCTTAATCTCAAGAAGCTCAACAAGTTCGTACACAATTTGAGTCATTTGTTCAACAGCTTCGTGCGGACGAACAGAGGTGAGCTTTTCAATCTCCTGCATTTTTGCCGCAAAGTGCTCTCTTGCCAACTCAAGAACTTCATCTTGATCAACTCCGGGAAATCGCTTGAAAACAGCGTTCATAACATATTTTTTACCCGGCGGCACCGGCGACAACTGCCTGCCTCCTGCCACTTCAGCCTGCTCGCCATCCTGCCCGAATACAAAACCGCACAGCGTCAGAACTGAAATCAAAACCATTTTCTTCATAATCGGTTTCCTCCGGTTATATTGTCAATGCGCGCTCTGGCCACTGCCATCTCAACCTTCAATTCGTCCCTGGCTCTTTCCAGGTAACTGCTGCGCCCGGCTTCTTCAAGCTGTCCGCTGAGCGAAGCCATATCCCGCTCAATCTTCAACCTCAATGCATCAATCTGCCTGCTTAAGGAAACGGCGCCAACCGGCCGGGCGTCAATGACGTTCTGCTCGCCCTCATCCCGCATTGGGCCCGTCATCATAAATACAGCCGCAACAATCATAATAAAAGCTGCAACAGCATATATTTGCGCAGGCAAAGCGCCAAAAATCGACTCTTTCTGTAAGGCCGCAGCTTCTTTTCTCCTGCCATGAAGGGCTGAATCAACCTCGCTACGGGTCCTGGCAATTGAAAATTCAGACATCTCAACCGAACGCAATCTTCTGCCCGCTTCTTCCATGTCCCCGACAAGAGTCTTCAAACCGGAGCAGTGGCTGCACTGCTCCATGTGCTCCCGCTCCGCCACGCCGTCATTCCCTGCAACCATACTTTGTTTTGCTTTCTTACACTTCATTCTTCTCAGCCTGTTTCCGACCCGCTAACGATAGGTTTCATGAATTCGATGCTCATTCCGTGTCGAGCTCCTGTCTCATCTTTTCAAGGGCTTTACGGCTTCTCCATAATACAGTTCCCAACGGCTTCCCGACCACTGAAGCAATTTCCCTGAATTTTAAATCTCCGAAAAATCTAAGCGACAATATATCCCTCTCCTCTGCATCCAATCCGGCCAAAGCCTTTCCAAGCCGTTCAAAGCGCTCGCTCCGGTCGGCTTCAAAAGCAGGATCTTTCCATATCATTTCCGCATAGCCGGCGCGATCAGTTACCGTCTCACGGTTCCTTTTCCTGAGATAATCAATGCTCTTGTTCCTGGCCACCCTGTACAGCCATCCGGATACACCCTTTTTCGGGTCGATTTTTTCAATATTACGGGCCAGTTCTATAAAGCAGCTCTGCGTTATGTCTTCAGCGCCGGCTCTGTCCATAATCAACCCTGAAACATATGCCAAAATCTGCCTCCTGTATTTGCCGAAAATCAGGTCAAACGCCAATAAATCTCCGCGTTGAAGACGCCGGATCAATTCAGTCTCTTCTCTATTATTGCACTTTTTCATTAATAACTACGGCCTGCCCCTGTCTTTTATTGGCTGAAATATCCGTTTTTTCCGAAGGCACTGTATCAAAAAGCGGCGTTGCTGTAACCAACCAACCTGTACAACACGCTTGACAACAGATGCGACTGCTTTGACACTTTAGCCTGATCTATTCATCAACTTCGTGATGAGAATGCGCAGCCCGCATATCTCACACGATTTCGGCCTGTCCGCCATCCGGCGGAAAAGCGTTGAAAACGCTGATGAGGGGGCGCGAATTGGTGAAAAACAGGAGCAGCCGTATGTACATCATGCAATCCAGGGTTTTGCCGATTGACGCCATCGCAGTGGCGCTATCCTCGCTGGCAGCAGGAATTCGACTAGATATGCTGGTTTGCCTCAGCAGCATTGAGTTCAACACTGGAAGGAAAAGTCATGGATGAATTGCTAAGACTTCTTAAACAAAACGCTCTGGAGTCGACGGCCGACCTGGCAAAAATGCTTGGCATGTCGGAGGAACGGGTTCGCAACAAAATCGACGAATATGAAAAATCCGGAGTAATACGGGCATATCAAACCGTAATCAACGAAGACAAATTAGACCTCCAGACGGTGCGGGCGGTAATAGAAGTCAAAATAACACCCGAGCGCGAGGGCGGATTCGACCGGATGGCTCGAAATATAAGCAAATTCCCCGAAGTCGAATCATGCTTTCTCATGTCAGGGGGCTATGACCTGCTGGTATTCGTCAAAGGCGACAATCTGCATTCAGTGGCCGCATTCGTTTCAGAGAGACTGGCAACAATTTCAGGAGTGCTGTCCACTTCAACACACTTTATGCTCAAAACCTATAAAGACCAGGGCATAACCATGGAAAAAGAGAAGGAACATGAAAGACTTAAAGTCAGCCCTTAAACAAGGCGTCGCCGGTGTTCCGGACGAGCCTCAGCCGTATAAACCGGTAGCATCTCACGTGGCGGATATCCCGCGCTCAGGTATCCGCGATTTCTTTGAAATCGTCTCATCGCGCAAAGGCGTCATAAGCCTGGGCATCGGAGAGCCTGATTTTACTACTCCATGGCACATCCGGGAAGCGTCAATCTACGCGCTCAACCAGGGTGAAACATCCTACACATCCAACCTGGGCCTTTTAGAACTACGCGAAGGCATTTCCGAATACGTCAGCAAAATGTTCCGCGCTGAATACAGCCCGGACAACGAAATACTTGTGACTGTGGGAGTCAGCGAGGCGCTCGATCTCGCTCTCAGAGCCATTGTCGAACCCGGCGACGAGATTATCTACCATCAACCATGCTACGTTTCCTACTCTCCAACAATAACCCTGGCCCACGGCATACCTGTCCCGGTGGCAGTGTCCCGCGAAAACAATTTCCGCTTGAAAACCGAAGATCTTGAAAGGGCCATAACCCCAAGAACGAAAGCCTTAATCATCAACTTCCCAACCAACCCCACGGGCGCAGTCCTGACCAGAGAGGATCGCGACAACATTGCCGGGCTGGCAATCGAAAATAATCTGATCGTAATATCCGACGCGATTTACTCTGAACTCACCTACAATGATGAAAGGTTCAACCTGGTTTCCCTGCCCGAAATGAAAGACCGAACAATATTTCTGCACGGTTTTTCAAAAGCCTGGGCTATGACCGGATTCAGGGCCGGATTTGCCTGCGCTCCGCCTATTCTGATTGAAGCAATGATGAAAATCCATCAGTACACAATGCTATGCGCTCCGGTACTCAGCCAGAAGGCTGCAATAGAAGCGTTGACCAATGGCAGAAAAGATATCCGGGAGATGCTCAACCAGTACCGAATACGCCGCAACTACATCCACGCCGCGCTCAACGAATCAGGCCTGACATGCCACCTGCCCCAGGGTGCATTCTACGCCTTTCCATATATCGGGCACACCGGCATGACCTCGCAGGAATTCTCGCTTGGGCTCCTGGAAAAGGAAAATGTCGCCTGCGTTCCCGGCACAGCCTTCGGTCCGGCGGGAGAAGGATTTCTGCGCTGCTCGTTCGCCACAGACATGGAAAAGATCAAGGAGGCCATGAAACGCCTCTCGAATTTTGTGTCAAA
>CAYYVQ010000011.1:0-64706 GCA_964475205.1 uncultured Victivallales bacterium
TCTATTCGCCTGCCTGTGCGTGTCCGCACGCAGACAGGTGTGCATTCGTGGTTCAGCTGCTCTTTATAGGATTAATGTGTTTCGAGGCTTTTATACGAAAAGCTCAGCTTTGCTTTTAAAATCAGATCTTTTTGCAGCTCGTCGCGCTTAACTCCGATGAGACCGTGCGCGCTTTTGCTGAATCCTTTAATGGGCCATGTCTGCGGTGGATAAATCCTGTTGCCGGGGGTCAGGATGGTCTTGTATATACGGTCTTTCAAGGTGATTTCAATATACACCTTGAAATCAGGAAGCTTATGACCTGAGATGTTTTCCCAGTAAAGCGACAATTGCGAAACGCCTCTTTTGTTTGGTTCTGAAATTCTGAAACCGCGCAGTCTGACAAAATCCGCGAAACCGGACTGAATGATGTTTTCATTGATTTCCGGCAGCCGCTGAACACGTTGAACCAGCCGGTTGACAGGCATCGAACCCTTTCCCTGGTTTAGGACCATTAGTGTTTCAGCATTGCAGGCAACTTGCCAGTCTTTGCCATCCATAAGTTGCCGGAGGTTATTATGATGGTTGGGTCCGTAGAACCCGTTTGCGTCGAAAGTCAGAGGATCAATGGTATTGACAAGTATACAGTCAGGCGATTCAGGTAAAGAATAGGCAACATCGGACAATGTATGGAATCCTGAATAGATGTGGTGGAGGGAGTAGATATTCTTCCTGTGGGACAGCTTTGGAAGAAACTCGAAAGTCGCCAGGACAGAGTCATTTTTGTTAATCATCCTGATTGCCGATTCTTTCCTTGAGTCGAGGGCCGTTCTGTGAAGTGCCCTGTATATCTCCCCTTCCAGGTGTTCTGTGAAACCGTGGCTGATCCATGAGAGCGCGGGGAAAATAATAAGTAACGGAATAACAAGCCTGCCCGCTATTAGCGGAAATTTGTGTCGTAATCTTTTGATCCCGAATATTGCGGCCACAAACACAAAGGGGATAAACTCGGCCTGGTAGTGAAAAAAAATGGTTGCTTCGCTTTCCCTCAGCGAGAGCAGTCTTTGTGCGAGGACAGGCAGTACTGGAACAATGTTGCCGGGTGCGAGAAAACTCAAGAATGCCAACGGAGCAGTGAGGGTACCTATGAATGCAAGTTTGTCGGGTTGGAATGCCCGTTGAATTGAGCTGACTGGATGTGAGGCGAGATCTGCTATTGCGGCCGGGAAGGAGTCGGCCGAAGCAGAATAGAGGTTATGAAACTGGATGATGTTGGGATTAAGCGCGGGCATGACTATCAGAATTATGGTCACGAAATAGACAATCCCGATAATTGCCGGAGCCAGGGTCCATCGGCAGAGAAAAGTTCGTCTGTCCGCCCATGCGTATAGCCCGAAACCGATGGCAATAAGGGAGATGTTCTCCTGGCATAAAAGCGCCAGGATGAGACAGGCAAGAAACAGGCGGAAGCGTTCCTGTCTGTAAAAAAGAAAGGCCAGGATCAAGAGGGGAACCACAAATGCTATGGGATGGAATTCGTAGAGATTCAGATTGATGAGCGGAGGATATATTGCCAGGGCCAGCGTGAGGAGCACACAAACAAGTCTATTGGCTATTTCTTTTCGGGCAAAAAAATATGTGGCTGGAATAGCTGAAGCCAGGGCGAGCGACTGCAGGTATAGCAGGAAGAGAGGTGTCCGGAAGATTGCATAGACGGGCGCCAGCAGAACCAGGATAAGACGCATATGATTCCCGAAAAAAGGGATGCCGTGAATAGAAGAATGGAATGACCCGTGTAGAATGTTCCACATGCCGTTTGAATCGATTGCCAGATCAAAATCGGTATATTCGAAGTTATGATACTTGAAGTGTGATATGAGGCAGAAAAAAATAGCGTAAATTATCGCTGTCAACAGAATTGAAACTGTTGCGATTCTGTCTTTTGTCGCGGTGGTCATATCAGAGTTGCATTCTCTCGGGATTTATTTCCAGTTTGTATAGATTTTTACGGACAGGCACAAGCTGGAACTGTTCCCGGAGTTCAAGCAGGATCTCTGCGTCTTCTATTGATGTGCCAGTAGCATCGAGAAAGACTTCCCGTCCATTTTGTAGTTGAGTTCTGATCTCCAGCATGGATTCTTCTGCGGTTCTTGCAAAGACTTCTTCTGCTCCCAGGGCCTTGAGTTCCAATACGTAGTGGGATGCGGGCGAAGTCAAAGGCGGCATATGTTTGCTCATATCTATGGCGCTGACTACTTTGGATGCGTATTCCACATTCCTTGATAGAGGAAGAATTTTGCGGGTGGAATCGGGGCCGACCATGAATTCAAGATATGCCGGGTCTATTGAGGCGATCACCATGCAATCGGGGGGTGTATATTGTCTGATGCCATCTGCCGCGGTTTTTCTGTGAGGCTCAGGGTGCGCTTTAAGCGCGAAAGCAGTGAACAGACCGACGAAAAGCAGCATGATAGCGGCGATGCGCAACTTATGTTGCACATAGGTTTCCATGATGCCCGCCAGGTAAATTCCTGCGATAACAGCCAGCGGAGCCAGAAGCGGGAGGTAGAAACGGACTTCCGAAAAAAAATAGAACAGATGCAGCATTGCTGGAAGCCCCCCGGCTGTGAGGAGAAAGAACCAGTAAGCAGACGGATCCGTGACCGGTCTGTTTGATTTTCTAACTCTTTTCTTTTGCAGAAGCCACAGGATAGCGATGGATGGAATAAGGAATCCGGCGCTGCTGCCGCATAGAACCATGATATTTTCAGGCAGATAAGATGCTGCCCATGTCAGCGGAAAGAAATCGTAGGGGATAGGACACCAGAAGTTGTAACCGTTACGGAATGGCGAATCGAAAACCCGGTTGTTATACTGCGCGGTTGCCAGCAAAAGCGCGGCCAGCGGCGCGTATAGCGCGAGAAGGCGCAGGGCTCTGTGAGATTTAAAAGATCTTTTTTTGACCGCCAGCAATGTGAACGGGACTAAGAGCGAAATCATGGTGATACGGAAAGATGCGGCAATGGCTGCCACAACTCCTGCGGCCAGCCATCTAGCTGTATTCACATTCTGTGCCTTGTAGAATAACAGAAACATGAAGCCGAGCAGAAGAGCAAGGGCGGCAGCCGGAGCGTCGGTCATGATTTGCCGTGAACAGGCGTTATATTCTGGCAGAATTATAACCATGGCTGCGGCCAGAAACCCAGCCGTATGGCCTCCAATCAATGCTCCGGTTTTGTAAGCCGCCCAGGTTCCTATCATTGAAAGCGCAAATACAGAAAGCAAAGCGTTCCCGGGTTCCTTGCCGAATAGCAGAAAAGCGGGCGAAAGCGCTATGGCAGAAAACCAGGGCGGGTATCGCGGCGGATAGTCTTTGCCGTTGACCTCTATATGGTAGCCGTCTCCGTGAGCCAGGTGCCATGCTCCGGTTGTGTATTCCACCGAATCGGGTGCGATATCCAGGTTGGATGCATTGGAAGGCGGACGAAAGAAGGCAGCTGCCGCTATTATCAGGACAAGCACGGGGAAAAGAAAGGTCTGTAAAACAGAGGTTTCAGATGCTTTTTTCATTGATGCCTTGCATATAGAAACCAGTCGAAACCGGACATATGTGAGGATTGAAAGCGCTTTTCAAGTTCATACGAGGTTCCGCGGATACTGATGGATTGGGGCCTGTCCGCATTATTCTCTGAATGCATGATAAACCATTGAGGAGGTCTGTCAGGGGCGCGGTAATAATCAAATTTCTTATCAGGGCCAGAATTCCAAGGGCGGCATGATTCCATCCCGGCTTGATCGGGGCTCCGATTGCTAGAGAAGAGAATTTCAGCACACTTTCGGAAAATGTCTGTTCGGCGCCGCCTCTGTGTGTCATGTTCGGGACGAGCAGAAAAGCAACAATGGCTATTGCAGTGGCAGGGACAATATGGATGAGAATTGTTTTTGCTGACAACTCCAGAAGAGTTGCTTTTCTTTTCAGCAGGCTCATCAGGGTAAAAAGCAAAAGACCCGGATATATCATTATGAAAGAGAGATGTGAAAAAATTCCCAGTGTTGCCACAAGCCAGAAGCCCGGAACAATGAGCGGCGAACCGTCCTCGTGATACTTCTCAAGCAACCAGACTGACAGAAGAGAGAAAAAGATTGCCAGCGAGTATCCCCTTGCTTCCGAAGCATAAACGATAAGGAAACAGGAAAATGAGCACAGGATTAACGCCGTTATACCGCCAGATCTGGACCATTTTGAAGTCAGCGCAAACACAAGGGGAAGCGCTGCTATCCCCGCGGCAAAAGATGGAATTCTGTATACCCACCAGTGCGAACCCGGGTCGTACATTTTCATTATCAGGGTATACAACCAGTGGTTGGTGTCCATAGACAGGCGGGTAAACACGCCCGCAAATGTTTCTGTGTGTTCAGCCAGTTGCAAGGCCCATATTTCGTCAAGCCAGAAATTTGTCCAGAGGCCCGGGAGCCTCAGTGCGATTGCTGCGGCCGCTATAGTAAGGCATGTAATGGTGGTTGTCCTATGGGAATATGCGGACACGCGGATCTCCTGTTTCCGGCAGTTCTGAGGTGAAGTTATTCTTGTGAGGTTGTTTTACGAAAATCGCGGCAAGTTTGTCGCGATATACCATATCCCAATCTTCGAGTTTCTGCATTTCTGTAAACGCTTCATTTCCTGTGTGTATTAAGACGATGTCGGTCGGGTATTCTTCGAGGGCATCCTTCCACCAGACATTTCGAGCATATATGAAGTCAAGGTAGTCTTTGACCGTGCGGCTGGAATACGCCGAGAGAAAACGGCCGTCAGTAAATACCCTGGTTTCCGGATAAAGGTGCCATATTGCGAATTGGGCCCAATCGAAAAAAACGATGGCATTGCCGTCTATTTCGTTGTCTTTGATGAACTCAACAGCTGACACAGGAAATTTATTTCTGTCGACTTCGATTTGCAGTGGCGCGGTTTTATTGAAAGTGGTTGCGTAAAACATGCTGAGGATACTGAAAATTGCAAGAAAAGTTGATATCAGCGCAGGATGCATTTTTCTGTAAATATTTTGTACTGACTCTCCTGCCACGCTGCTGACGTGTCTGAAGCAAAGGATTCCTGTGGTTATGGCAAAAAGGGGTATGTTTCTTCGCATGAAAAAAGCGGCGAGCGCTGCGAGGGAGAGTACGGCGATTTCGCTGATATCAGTTTGTTTCCTTGCGGCTACCAGGCAGGCTGCCGTGATAGTCACCAGTACAAGAAAGTCGACGTGCTCGTGGAAATTCTTTATGAGGTCTAAAGGCGCCCATTCGCTGAGGTACGGGCGCATAACCGAACCGGATTCAAAGATAAAACTCCATAGCCGGATACCGTAGGGGTTGATGAAGCTTGCGGCAACAAAGATGATGAGGGAGGCAGATAGAAACGCAGGATATGCTAAGTGGTTACGTCTCTTCGCCATGGTTTTTGGATGCGCCTGTTGAGAAGGTTGGCTTTTCTCGGTTTCAGGGTTACTTTGCGCGTGTTCCTTATTTTCAGATATAAGCAGCCGCAGGAATTCTGATATTGAGGCTGTGGCGAGCAGAATGGCGCCAATAAAAAATGCGCCATGAAGGTTTGCCCACAAGACAGCTATCGGCAGGGTCAGCAGAGGGAGGAGAGGCAGGCGCATATTTGATTTGAAAATAAGCCATAACATGGTTGCATAAAGCAGATATGTGAAATGGTGGGGGCGGGTGGAGTAGCCGTAGCCCATAGTTGATATTATCAGTACAAGATAGAGAAAACCTGCCGCATTCCACGACTTGTCTTTTCGCATGGATATTGCAATGAACCCCAGGACGGCGAAACCCAGCATCAGCTTCAGCGCTAGAAGTCCCGGGTTTCCGGCCGTGTGGAATGTGCGGTTCAGGATGTACTGGCCAAGCCATTCGTGGTTGATCCATTTGTGGCCTGGTTCGGTATATGAATATGTATTGGACCAGTCAAAGCCTTCCTGCCATGGCAGGGAGTCCACGAAGCCGATATTCCCCCACAAGTCCACATCTGCATCGTTATTGGAAAAGTGGTACAATGCAAACGTGATTACGGCCAATATTGTGAGCCAGCGTTTCATTTGTTGTTGTTTCTTTGTTGTGGAACTACGAAATGCGCGAATTTGCCTGCCGGCTTTTGCCGGCAGGTGATGTCTTTTAGTGTCTTCTGTGTGTTTTGTAGTTTCTCTTCATATTCCTCTCTTAATCATGGAATACGCTAAATACGCAAAAAAGACAATGAAATTGAGTTTGACATTCGCTGGTATGGAGCATAAACTTTCTGAAGTTTCAAAAAATGGTGAAACATGAAGAAGAAAAGCGATCCAAATGTTGAAAAGGCTATCGGGGATCTTTCTGAGCTGGGCGGAAGGCTTTCGGAGGATATGGGGCTGGGCCGGGTTGTCGGTGAGATATTGGCTTATTTGTATTTCAGGCCCGGTGAGAGGACAGCCTCGGATATAGAGAGTGATCTGGGCTTAAGCAAAGGGGCTGTCAGCGTGGCGGTCCGGCAGCTTGAGAATCTTGGTCTGGTCAGGCGGACAAGGAAGAAGGGCGAGAGGAAGAATTTTTACAGGACCGCGGACAACATAGCTGTTGCGCTAAGGCAGGGAATATTGCGTTTTATTCGTCAGAAACTCGAATTAATGGAGGTCGAACTTGACCATGTTGACGGATATGTGCGCGAGGCGGAGTCTGCTGACCACGATCTCACGTATCTCCGGGAGCAGCTTAAGCGAGCGAGAAGCCTCCGGAAAAAGGCGGCCGGCTTTGTTGACAGTCCGGTATTGAAGCTGGTTGAGAGGTTGTAGTGTTGATGTATTCATGTCATAAGGGATAAGTCAAAATGCATTCTCAGAAAATCACTGTATATCGTCCTAATCAGCGCCATGAGCAAGGCTTGATACACACTTGGACCATCATGATGCGGAACGTTTGGCAGTCGCGAGAGCTGATATGGCAGCTTTTTAAACGTGATTTTTTTGCTCAGTACAAGAAGTCGTTTCTTGGACTAACATGGATTGTTTTGATGCCGCTCTTCGGAATCATTTCCTGGGTTTTCCTTCAGATGACGGGCGTACTGCGCCCGGGGGAAGTTGGTATTCCATATCCTGCATATGTATTGATAGGTACGTCAATGTGGGGTTTTTTTATAGGGCTTTACACCTCCAGCTCGCAAACTCTTGAAGCTGGGCGGAGTATGATCATGCAGGTCAATTATCCTCATGAAGCTATGTTGTTTAAGGAAATGGGGCAACAGGCAGCCAGCTTTACTATCATTCTCACATTGAATCTCTTTGTTTTGATATTATTGAGAATTTTTCAGCCTGGCGGTTTTTCAATTGCGTTCCCAAACGCGGGTATTCTTCTTTTTCCGTTTGTTATTTTACCCCTATTCTTTCTGGCTGGCGCTATGGGGCTAATTATGTCAATGGTACATATCGTAGCGGTGGATTTGAGCAGGGCTGTAACCATGGTTTTAGGGTTGCTGATGTATGTTACCCCGGTTATTTACAGCGCTGAATCAATAGAAAACCCGTTGTCACAAGCAATCATAAAGTGGAACCCCCTTACGTATCTTGTCTGTTCAGCCCGTGATGTTTTGATATACGGACACATTTATCAGCACAACTATCTCGCCTATTTTATTTCTGCTGTTTTTTCACTTATTGCCTTTCTTATTGCATGGCGCCTGTTTTATGTAAGTGAATTAACAGTCGTAGAACGCATTATATAGAATTAAGGATTTTGTTTTATTAACTAGCCTGATCTATTCATAAAAATCTATTACGAGTGTGCATGTCGCTTCATCTTAACGACTTTGCTGGCCAGCCGATATTGACGTATGTCCATACGCCTTCACCCGGCTATCTGCGCAAAGCCATTGATCTAAAGCAATCTGCGCACTCTCATTACGAAGTTGATGGATAGATCAGGCTAGACACCGTGCACAAAGGTCAACCTATTAGTATGAACGAAAAAGCAGTAATAAGTCGCGATAAAGAAGCAAAGGAAGACACGGAAGGTATGGCGGAGGGTGTGGTCTTATCGGTCCGAAATGTCTCGAAGAAATTCTGCAAAAACCTTCGTCGTTCTATGTGGTACGGGATACAGGATTTGAGCAAAAACCTTGTAGGTATTGGTTCAAATACTGAGACAGAAGTCCTAGAGAAGACTGAAGACGGAATACTGAAGGCTGAAGACTTTTCAGGAGAATTCGCCTCCGGTCAGTCTGGCAACAAAGGTCTTCAGTCTTCAGTCTCTAGTCTTCAGTCGCCGTTGCGTCGTGACGAATTCTGGGCGCTCCAGGACATCTCGTTTGACTTGCGGCGGGGAGAGTGCCTGGGGCTCATTGGGCGGAATGGGTGTGGGAAGACTACGCTTTTGCGATTGATTGCGGGGATTTTTCCGCCGGATGGGGGAGAGATTGCGATTCGGGGGCGGGTGGGGGCGTTGATTGCGCTGGGGGCGGGTTTTCATCCGCATATGACCGGGCGCGAGAATGTGTACTTGAACGGGGCGATCCTGGGACTGCATAAGCACGAGATTGATGCGCAATTTGATGAAATCGTCGACTTCGCTGAAATCGGCGAATTCATCGATGCCCCGGTCAGCACGTATTCGTCGGGAATGCGAGTGCGGTTGGGTTTTGCCGTATCAACGGCAATCAAACCTGATTTGCTCTTAATTGATGAAATCCTTGCTGTTGGAGATGTTGGCTTCCGTTCAAAATGCTATGCAGCGATTTCTGATGTATTGTCTAATTCCGCTGTGGTTTTTGTCTCGCACCAGATGTCCACGGTAGCGCGCATCTGTCAGCGCGTTTTGGTTCTGAAGGATGGCGTTGTGGCTTTTGACGGCGATACCACAAAGGGTGTTGAGCTGTATAATGATATGTTTGGAAATGCTGATTTTGAGACTAAGCAACTAGGCACAGGTGAAGCTGAGATCACGAATTTACACTTACGGCAAGGAAATATCATAGATCCTGACGTTGTCCGTTTTGGCGAAAGTGCCGCAATTGAATTTGATCTACGGGTGGCGCCGCAGTATGAGGCATTTCTCATTTCTATTTCCTTTATGGACCAAAGTGGGCAGCTCACGGCGCAACTGCATTCAGGCTATAACGGCATATCATTCTTCAGTAATGGAGATCTCCTTCATATGGAAGTTAAAATTCCGGTCCTGAACTTCAACCCCGGCAAGCATGCATTCGGCGTTATTGTCTTTGATTCAGCAAATGTACGGCATTTATGCTGGGTCTATGCTGCTAAGAGTTTCAAGGTTACTGGTGGCTTTGTGGGCAGTGCCCCCGTGCAGATGGTCGGGAATTGGAAGGCGACTAGCTCTATGAGCCGCGAAAGTCGATCTGTAACATGGAAGGACCCTGTTTGATGAAAGTTGCGTTGCATGTTGCGCAGTATCCCGGTGAACCTCTGACTATGACGTCGTTAGGGGTAGGCTATTTATACAGTTATCTTCAGCAAAATTTTAAGGGATGTGATCTGCATCTGAAAATAGTTTCCGATGTTGATGAGACAATCTCTTTTCGACCAGACGTAATTGGAGTTGGTGCAGTCAGTCAGGTTATTGGTGAGGCTAAACGGTTTGCCCAAGCATGTAAGGCCGAACTTGGGTGCATTACGATATTGGGAGGCTATCATATAACAGCCTTGCCTGAGTTACTGCCTGATGAATTTGATTTTGGTGTTGTCGGGGAGGGCGAGGAGACATTACTGGAACTGCTCACTGCCCTAGAGAATGGTAATCCTTCTTTAGATATTCTGGAAAATATATCCGGCATTGTTTTTCGCACAGGCAATCAGATTCGAGTGAGCGCGCCGCGAAGCTTTATTACATCGCTAGACTCGCTTCCGCAACCATATCGTCTTTCTGGGATGGAAAAAGATGCTCCAGTATTTACATCAAGGGGATGTCCTTATAAGTGTACGTTCTGTGCCTCTCACTGTTTTTGGGGAGATAAATATAGATTGAGAAGTGCAGATTCCGTGATTCGCGAAATTCAATCTTTAGTTGAAAAATCGAAGGTGAAAGAAATAGCAATTCTTGATGATCTATGGATGGCGAATAAAGAGAGGTTTAGGCAGATTGCCAATAAGCTCATAGAGCTAAAAATACCCGAAAAGGTGACGTTTCGAGGTTTCTGTCGCTCGAATATGGTTGATGATGCAGATATTGTTCTTTTGAAACGTTTGAATTATCGATTTATTCGGTTTGGCGCAGAAACAGGTTCGGATCGTTTGCTTTCTAAACTTAAGGGTAAAGGCATAACAATTGGACACCATCAACGGCTTATTGATATGTGTGCGAAGCACTCTATCCCTTGTGCGGGATCTTTCATGTTTGGATCGCCGGATGAGACGGAAGAAGATATAGAAGAGACAATGGGCTTTCTCCGCAAGAACCGAGAAAAGCTATTCATTAACGGCTTTTATTTATTTAACCCGATTCCGGGGACTGAATTATGGCGTCGGCTCGAGGCAGATGGTGTGGTCGATGCTAACGTTAGGTTTGATAAGTTCCAACTTGACATGAATCGCAGCAGTTTCAATTGGGATGATTTGTATTATTGGAACGAAAAGAATGTGCCGCTTGTGAGATTTAAAGAATACATGATGCAAATTAGATCCGAGTTTATGTGCAGTTCCAAAAAGGTGCAGACACGGAATTCAGGAGTGCGTGAACGCACTTTTAAAATGTGTCGTAGAATAGTTTGGAAGATTCAGAGCGCCTGCTCTAGCAAATATTCTTTGAGTCTGTTACTACTAGGAATGCCCCTTGAATAGCAGTCTAGGGTAATCCGAAAAGGAGTCTTTTTTGGATAACGTAAAGAAAGAGTTGGTTTCTTGCGCATTATGCAATGGTGCGTGTTTTCGCATATATAAAATGGGACCGTATGACATTTTTCAGTGCCGTAAGTGTGGCACTGGGCGTGTAGAGCCTTTTCCTTCGGAGGCTGAACTCAAGGCATTTTATGATGGATTTCATGCCAGTCTGTCTGTTGATTCAATTCTCCATAAATTGCCAATCGCCAAACTACTGCTTGAAAATCTTGATGTTCGTGGTGAAGGGCTGCGTTTTCTTGATGTGGGTGGGGGTAGTGGTCTTTTCTCGAAGGCTTTTGAAGAATACGGCTTTGGTAAGAGCACGTATGTCGATCTGGACCCTAAAGCCTGTGCATTTGTGAAGGATGAATTAGGCGTTGAGAACGTTTTGCACACGGATGTGCTTAAACTGACGGATGCCGCCCTTCCTCCATTTGATCTGATCTACAGTCGGCATTTAATTGAGCATTTAACGGATCCGTTGGGGTTCATTGAGGATTTGCTTAAGCTCAAGGCCGAGGGTGGCAAAGTCGTGATCCAATGCCCGAACGGTGATTCGTTGGAATACCTTGCGTATTATTGGTCGAATCTGAAGAATCGCTACTACAAGATCAAGCAGGCAAGTGGCTACAGCAAGTATAGAATTTTATGGATTTGGCTGACTGGCGGTATCCTGCACGGAATTGACCCGCCTCGTCATCTATGGGCATTCAGTCGAAAAGGCATTCGAATCTGGGCTAAGAAGAAGATCTATGACGTCGATGTCTTTACAACCGACTTAGGTGATACGGCTTTTTCATCAGGTTACTCTCCACGCCGGAGGTTACGCGAAAGAATTATGGATGCGTTCGGGCGGCTTTGTGTCGCAAAAATTCGCGGTGGCACCCACCTTGTTGCTGTATTCCGGTGATCATATAAAAATAACATGGATACGAAAAATTCTAATCAGCATTTAATCGACCCTAGCTTGTGTACTCGTTGTGGTGCGTGCTTTGCCGCAGACAGGTCGGGTGTTTTGACAAAGGATGGTGATGGGTATCCGGTCATTACAGGTGGCAATTCGACTGAACTCGAGCCGCTTAGAACCCTTTGCACAGGGTGGCGCTGGCCCTATCGGGAGCTAATGGATCAATTGCATGGTTCAGATGTGCCTTATGAGCCATCAACACCGGATATAGGACATCACCTGAGCGTCGGCATTGCCTATTCAACATCAAAAGAAGCTATTGAGAAGGGCCAAAGCGGAGGTGTGACCACCACGCTCCTTCGGATGGGGCTGGAGTTAGGGTGCTTTGATGCCTGCCTAGGCGTGGTTCGTGCGAGTGCGGACGACGGTAATCCCTTTTGTGCGGAACCTAAGATCGCCGCTAAACCGGAAGATGTTGATTTATTCGCGGGATCCAAATATGTGATTTGCTCGTCGCTGGAGATGCTTCCTGAGCTTGCTGCTGGCGGAAGATCCTTTTGCATGGCGTTGTTGCCGTGTCAGACGGCTGGGTTTCACCACTTAGGAAAGACTGAACGCAACGAGTATTTGGAGCAATGCAAGCTGATCATCGGCCCATTTTGTGGGCTGAATATGAATTGGCAGGCTGGAAAAGAGCTGGTCGAAGCGATGGGGCTTGATCCAGCCGAAGTCAAACGATTTGCCAATCGGGGTGGAAAGTTTCCGGGCGTTACTACGGTCGAGATGACCGATGGTTCAACACACTACCTAGACCGTACGGCACACAGAGCGCTTTATCGGATGTTTTCTCCAGATCGGTGTTACACATGCACGGATTACGGAAATGAGCTAGCAGATATTTCCGTTGCAGATGTATGGATGAAGAATCAAGAGGGCTATGCATATCCAGATGGTGCAGCTTGGTTAATTGCGAGAACTCCGAGAGGTCAGCAATTTATTGATTTGGCTACTGAGAAAAACTATCTGGAATATACAAAGGTAAAAGACAGCAAATGCATTGAAAACTGGCGTGGAGCATTTGAGTATCGCAAGGTCCGCGCATTTAACAGAATCCATCAATATGCCAAGGCTGGTATACCCGTTCCTGAGCATGATTTCCCTGTGCCGGTTTACAATGAGCATTATCGTAAGGCTGATGATGTTGAGATGGCTTGCCGCCGTTTTTTTGGGAATCGCGTTATACGTAAGCTTTTTCTGCGCTGGTGGGTGCGTGCCGCGCGTGCCGTCCGTGCGGATGGGAAGTGTATGCGATTTGAGCGCCGGATGTTTGAAATATTGCGTACGAAAGTGTTTACTCATCAATGTGATGTGGTGTATTTACGCCAACTTCCGTGGATGCTCACGAAATATTTCACGGCAGATGTGATTGCCAAGGTTAAGCGTATTACACCAAAACCCTTAGGTTATGTCGCTAAAGCATTCCTGTTTTGCGTTCGCCATCCGAACCGTGCGATGAAGAAATTATTAATGATGACAGGGCTACGTCGTCCGCTTTTCGTAAAAATAGGGCACAGCGAGGATCTGAAGCGGGTTTTGATTGCGGGGGGGTATGGTTATGGCAATACGGGGGATGAGGCGCAGCTTGGGGCAAATCTGAAACTGTGGGCTGAGGCAGCACCGGAAGCCGAAGCGATTGTGCTTTCGCCGAATCCGGCCTATACGGAGGAGCAACATGGCGTGAAGGCTGTGGCTGCGTCGCGGGTGGTGTTTTTTGATTCAAACCGGAAGCCTTATTATGGTGCTTCAAACAGGCGTTTTGAAAAGACATTCTGGCGGATCAAGCGGCGATTGATGCTGGCGGCCAGCTGCATGCAATATGGTCTGCCGCTCTTTACGGTCAGTAAGCACGAAGCCGACTTTCTGGAACTATTGAGCAGTGCATCGGTATTGCATTTGTCCGGTGGGGGGTATTTGACGGGGATGACGCGGAGTCGGCTCTGGGATCATATGCTGCTGCTGCGATTGTGCAAGGTGCTAGGGGTGCGAACAATACTCACGGGGCACACGATTGGTATATTTAAGTCGCGTGCGGACCGCAAGCTCGCCAGATGGGGGTTGTCCTGTGCCGAGAGTATAACCGTCCGCGATCGCAACGAATCAATAAAGGCGCTAGCAGAAATCGGCATTACTGGCGACCATATCCAGGAACGGTTTGATGATGCGCTCTTCTGTGACCAGATTGATGGCAAGCAGGCGTGGGAATATCTGGATGTATCAGGGCTTGATGCTTCAAAACCTTATGCAGCAGTCAGTTTTCATTATTGGGGGCAGGATAAGGCCTTGTCGGAAAGACTGGTGTCGCGATTCGCAGAATTATGTGATTACTTGGTTGGCGAGCATGGATTGCAGGTTCTGTTTGTGCCTATGGTGAAAAGCGATGAGCGCGCAATACAAGATTGTATGCGAGCGATGAAAGAACCAGCCAGGATGCTGCAATACGAATACGATTACAAGGTGGTAAAGGGAGTCATAGGTGGGGCTCGGATCTGCCTGGCGATGAAACACCATCCAATCGTTTTTGCCATGGCCAATGCCGTGCCCACAATCGGCGTCGCCGTGGATGACTACTACCTCCATAAGAACCGCGGCGCACTGGCTTTGTTTGGGATGGATGAGTGGATGTTGAGTTCTTTCACAATATTTGGAGAAACTGCTGAGAACATGATAGTCGATATTCTACAGCAACATTACAATATTAAGAGAGGTGTTAAAGAGTGCATCGCAGGAATATGCGACGCCGTCTCCGGTTGCAAGAAATTTGCCGAGGTAATGTACTCTTGTGTTTTGACGGAAAAACAGGATTGAGCACACTCATGAGAGTCTTGAAAAAAATCTTGAATATAATGCTCAAAGGCGAGGTAAATCAAGTACCTGCCGATCAAATGTCAAAGGTCTATTTTTGCCATGTTCCCAAATGTGCTGGCAGTGCCATCACATCTGCCTTGTATAAAGGTTTGTACAGGGGATACCGCGTATCTAGGTTCGGCATCGATCTTCTTGCCAGTTCCCGCTGTGCGGATGCAGTAGATTTTGACATGATGGATGTTAGAAAAGTAATACTGGCCTATAATTTGTCGCTCTCTCATAATCATTTTGGGGCTGCGCACTGCTTTTGTCCTCCTAACATAATCGCAACTTTTGAAAACACATGGAATTTTGTCACTATTTTGCGTGATCCTGTTGAACGTTGGATATCTGAGTATGTTTACAATCGTTACAAGAACGATACACTATGGGGCAAGAGCAATCTCGATATTGAGGAATACTTGAGATCATATAAAGGGAGGAAATCCGGGCAATCCTACCTTTACTATTTTTCTTCTATCTCTAATGCGAGTTGTCCAGCAAAGACCATATCACAGTATGAGTAAGAAGCTATTGCGAGTTTAAAAAGAATCAGTGTGGTCGGAAAAGTTGAGCACCTTGGTGAGTGGCAATCAAGAGTTGAAGATAAGTTTAAGATCAACCTGTCAATCAAGCAAACGAATCGAAGTCCAAACCATTCGGTAAAAGAGTCTATTTACAGCAATAAAATAATTATGGAGCGAATTAGGATGCTTTGCAGCTCTGATATTCAGATCTACAATGGGATATGAGGGAAAGGAATGTCCTTTTCATGTTAAAATTCTTTCTCTGAACGCTATATAGTGGCTGCACGCAGCACTGCTGTATGCAGAGTTTTGTATATTAGACAGTATATTGGTATGGGTTTTATACATATGAAGCAATTTATCCTTGGTATTTTCGAGCGAGTTGGCCTTCGCCGCCGGATTATGTATTTGTCGTACATCAATTGGGAGCAGGTCGATTGGAATGCAATATTCAAGGCGAATGTCTGGATGAGAATCCTGTATGCGTTTGACGAGGTTAGACTCGATGTATTGTTTAAACGCGGGGATGCTGAGGCTGCTAACGCTATTGCCGCATCTGTCAATGTAGAGAATTACGGATCCATCAGTTATGATGGATTCTATTTATGGGCATTATCAAAAACTGCCATTTTAGGCGCTTTACAACGAACTGTTGTTGGCGAAATCTCTGAAACAGAATTAGAGATTATCCGGCATTTCTATCGGCAAACTGTTTTGTGCCTGACGGGGGCGCAGAAAATTATGGACGAGCGGAGCCCGAGTGTTCTACTGGCTTGCCAAGGTTGCCCACATGTTATCCGGCCAGTTGTCGAAGAGGCACGTCGTCGGGGTATGATTACTGTCGCAGCAGAAGGATCGTTTCATAAAGATTACTTTTATTGTGATAATCTGACGGGAATGATAATCAACCGCCATTCTGGGTCACGTGTACTGGGGGACTGGTTGCCAACGCGTGTGCTTACAGATGCGCAGCGACAGGAAGTTCGCCGGTTTGTGGCGACACTTGGCCAATCAAAACGCAAGCAGCATTTGACTGATGGTATTAGGTCTGCGGAGGAGATCAGGCAGTTTTTGAAAATTCCGGAAGATCGAAAAATTGCCGTGTTTATCGGTCAAGTTATGACAGACGCTTCGATTATCATGGATTCGCCAATTTTTCCTGATCCACTCGATTTGATTAATAGAACCGTTCGGTTCTTTGAATCCAAGCCAGATTGGATTCTCGTGATAAGGCTTCATCCGAAGGAAAGTACAGGAGGTTTCCGGGTTGCAAATGATAAAATATGGACAGATTTAGGGATGCCTATTGTCAATGGTTTTCTTTTGTATAATGATGCAACTTTAAAACGGATTCAAAGCTTGAACTTACAGGAAAATGAATGCGTGCGTATCGTTGCCGGGCAAGATGTGAATACGTCTGCTCTTCTGGATATGGCAGACATGGGAATTACATGTAATAGTCAGGCGGGCTTTGAAATGATTTTGCGGTACAAGTCTGTTGTTGTGGCAGGGGATGCTTTTTATGCGCGGAAAGGATTTAGTTTTGATGTTGGTCATGAAAGTGCGTTGGAGGGGGCTTTGGACTATGCTGTTAGCCATCCAGTGATGTCGGTTGCTTGCAAGATGAAGGTTGATCGATTTTTATACTATTTGGTGAATACGTGCCTTTTCTCACGGGCATTGAATGGAAAATGTGAGCGTCTGCTTTTGCTTTTTGAAGGGGGATGTTCGCTCGGGTTGCGGAATCGCCTGTTGCAGCGTGCTCTTCAAAACGTGAGGTCGGATACATCATTGCATCAGGATGTTGAATGAATGAAACAATGGACAGACAAGTGCCAATTTCTTCGAAAAGAACCGTTTCTGTGGTTATTCCTTGTTTGAATGCAGAGAAGTATGTTGTTGCGGCGATTGATTCGGCATTGCGTCAATCGCTTCGGCCGCGAGAGGTTCTTGTTGTAGATGACGGTTCCTCGGATGGGACTTTGGCATTGTTACAGGATCGTTTTGGAAGTGAGTCTTGCGTAAAGCTGATGCAGCATGAGGGTGGGCGTAATGAGGGGGTTTATCGCTCCAGGTGCCTTGGCGTTATGAGTGCAGAGGCGGAATATATCGCATTTCTTGATGCTGATGATGTTTTTGAGCAAGATAAGCTTTTGTGTCAAGTAGAATTGCTTGAAGGGGAACCTGATGCAGTTCTAACACATTCGAGGGCTACGATTGTTGACGAATGTGATGCCGCCTGTGATTCGGGGCAGCGTTTTACAAAAGGCGAGAACGTAATTAAGTATGTATATCCAGAGGTTGACCATTTTCTTTTCCGTAATGGCATTTGTAACTCGTCGGTTTTGGCAAAGAGGGACGTTCTGTTGCGGGTATTTGCGCGTGTGGAATTTCCGCAATTGTTCCAGTATGAGGATTGGTTGCTATGGGTACTGCTTGGCTTTGAAGGACCTTTTGTTTATAGCCCGGAGTTGCTTGTGCGATATCGTCTGCATGAGATGTCTGCAACAAGCAATGTTGAAAAGGATTTGTTGCGGCTCCATTATACCTATCTGGAACTTTTGTTTCAATTGCTAGCAAACTTGAGTGATGCGCAATATGCGAGCGTTAAAACACTGCTGACTAAAAGAATGATTGATGAAATGCGGGCAATCGTGTCGGCATATTCCGGTAGAAATCAGGGCACCGATGAAAGGATATTTGGGCTTTTTAAAAGTACGGAGGCTATGCAGGTGGCTTTGGTCCATGTTGCCGCTGAACGTCGCCGCTTGCGCAATCTTATACATACGTATGAGCGGTCGGTGGTGATCAGGGCGGTGCGTGTTGTGAAGGGGCTGTTGAAAAAGTTTGGCGTGGTGGCTTGATTGTGTATGGGCATGGGGCGCACATGCTGCCCTCTCCATGCCTTTGCGTTTGTGTGGAGAGTTGTGCGGGGAGGGGGCTAAAGTCCAAATTCTGAAATCAAAAGTCGAGCGTCGAATCAGGGTAAAAGGATGAATATTTGTATAGCAACACCAACTCTGCATGCGTATAGTGAGACGTTTATTACGGCTCAGATTGAACGGTTGCATGATGTTTCTTTGGTTGTGTACGGGGGGGCTTATCCGTCGTTATATGATACGGGGGTGCCAATACTCCCCGTGCCGCGTGGGCTGTTTAAGCGTGCAGCGCTATTCGCGGAGCTTAGGGTCTTGCGTAAATCGTTGCGCCAATTAGAGGAGCGCTCGCTGGTGCGGTTGCTGCAAAGTCGTCGTATTGACGTAGTGCTTGCGCAATATGGCTTTATTGGCGTCAACTTGATGGATGCTTGCCGTGAAGCGGGTATACCATTGGTTGTACATTTTCATGGCTTTGATGCCCATCGTGCCGACATGACTAAGATGCACTGGGAGAAATATCGTGAATTAGGGCAAAATGCGGCAGCTTTTATTGCGGTTTCGCTGCATATGCGTGATGCACTGATTGCGCAAGAATTCCCGGCAGAGAAGATTCATGTCCGTCCCTATGGGGTAGACTGTTCCAGAATAAGCGCGGCTGATTTTACGAGCAATCCGTTGCAATTTTCGTCGGTCGGTCGTTTTGTGGACAAAAAGGCCCCTTACCTTACGCTGCTTGCCTTTGCGCAGGTCTGCAAAAAGCTTCAGCAAGCAAAACTGGTTATGGCTGGTGATGGCCCACTGAAGGAGACTTGCATGAACATTGTTTCGGCCTTGGGAATCGCGGACTGCGTGGAATTCCTGGGGGCTTGTTCGCATGAGAAGGTTTTGGAGACGATGGCCGGAAGCCGGGCATTTGTACAGCATTCGCTTTGTCCATTGGTGGGCGATACCAAAGGCGACTGCGAAGGAACCCCTGTTGCTATTCTCGAAGCGAGTGCCTCGGGGCTTCCAGTGATTTCAACCCGTCATGCCGGGATACAGGAAGCTGTAATTGATGGTAAAACGGGTCTTCTTAGCGCTGAACGGGATGTCGGAACCATGGCAAAGCACATGCTGCAAGTCGGCTCTGATGCTGCTCTGGCGGCTGAAATCGGAAAAGCCGGGCGGCAGCACATGGAAGCCAATTATTCCATGGAATCGTATATATCCACAGTAGAGCGAATTTTGCAATCGTGTGGGTAATTCTTATAAACGCAATGTTTCCATGATTAAAAATGTGGAAGCTGGTGTAGATGATGTTGAAACCGTGATAGGTAATTTAGGTTGATAGAAAGACGGCCCGTAAATATGTGTGCAGCGGGAAACTGCCCTCGCAGATAAAGACTGAACACACGTGGAAAACAAGAAAAGATCAATTTGAAGAGCACTGGATGGAAGCAGAAAACATACTTCAGGCGGCGCCGGAGATGGAGGACAAATCGTTGTTTGCATGACTCTGTGGGCGGCATTTAAATCTACACTTTTGATTCTGTCGTCTGATCAGGAATTTGTCTTCCAGAGTGCAGCCCGATATGCCAACCTAGGCGATGTTGAAAACGTTATCAGTGATTTGATGGACAACCCTGTAGAGTATCAGAACCTAATTGAAAGCGCTTATGCATTTCTTGAGAAAAACCATGGCCATGCAGTTCACCGCGAACGATTACTTGCGCTTGGCGTTTCATCGGGATTGCAGGGATAGTTGAATGCGTATTGCCTACCTGAATACCCAATATAAACCACACTTATCAACTGGTGTGAATGCTCATGTGAAACAATTTGTGGTAAATGCCAGGGAACTTGGACATGAGATTTGGATGGATGGAAAAGAGGCACATCCTTTAGCAAGTCTGCTTCCCTATGGGCGCTTGAGCTTGGTGCGGACTCTTCGTGGACTTGATGCTTTTTATGTGCGTATCGAATGGTCGCTACCCCCTCAAGCACGATGGGCTATTCCTCCTTTTCGTCCACTTCTTGGAAACAAACCCATCTTTTGGGAATTTAATACAGTGCCTGAATACGGACGAATTCGGGGATATTCCCCGAAAGATGTTTTACATGCAGAGAGCCAACTCAAAAAGTATGGCCGAGGTTGTGATTTTGCTATATGTGTAACCGATGAAATATCCAATTATGTTCGTGACATTCTTAAAATTCAAAAAGCATCCACAATTCCTAATGGGTCAGATCCCGTTTTGTTTCATCCCGACGCTACTCCGGTTAGGAGAGTTGAATCACTGCCCGGAACCCTTCAAGCAGTTTGGATGGGAAGCGCCGATTTATCTTGGCACCATTTTGATTTGTTGCGCGAGGCTGCAGAATATCTTTGGATACAAGGGCATTGCAAGAGGGTGCAGTTTCATCTTATAGGTCGAGCCATGCATGGCATGAGAGACATGCCGCCCAATGTCCATTATCATGGGCCTGTTCCGTATGAAGAGTTGCCCGGGTGGTTATGCCGAATGGATGTTGGGTTGGTGTTGTATCATGACGGTCCCGCCAAAATGGGCTCTCCTTTAAAACTGTTTGATTATTTGGCCAGCGGCTTAGTTGTGGTGGCCAATGACCATCCGCAGGTGCGGTCCGTGCTTTCTGAAATTGATCAATCAGAATTAGTCTTGAAACAAAATGACCCCAAAGAATTAGCCGCAATCCTACTGAACTTGTCGGAACAGTCTGATTGGCGCAAGCAGCAAGGAAAGAAAGGTCGAGAACTGATTATAACTAAATACAATGGGAAAGATTTGGTTAAATCTATATTTGCGAAAATTGAATCGATATAAATCCTCGATATTGTTCGGTTAAGCTGAATCAATTGATTTGTAAACTGAGTAGGTAAGAGATGAAATGAGCGTGTTCAGGATGGATGAGACAAAGCTGGCGGTGAACTATGTTATGAATTGCGGGGGGCGATGTCTGATGATTGATGTGGGCGCATGGGGCAGCCCTCTGGTTTATTTCTTGTCAAGAGGCTGGACAGTATTTGCGATGGAACCGTCTGTGCACGGACGAAAAGGCCTTGAAAAGCTTGAGAGTAAGTATTCGGCCTTGCACGTTGACAAGCGGGCTGCGTCTGATGTCAATGAGCGAGGTCGGGCCTTTTATACCAGCCCGGTATCGTCTGGAATTTCCGGGCTACATCCGTTTCACCCTTCACATGCTCAGACTGCGAAAGTTGACACAGTGACCCTTTCTGACTTTTGTATGGAAAAGAACATTAACCGCGCCGGCATATTGAAAATTGATACAGAAGGACATGACATGTTTGTTTTGCGGGGATTTCCCTGGGATCGTTTCATGCCGGAAGTGGTTGTATGTGAATTTGAGGACGCGAAAACTCATATGTCTGGTTATACTTATATGGATTTAACCGGGTTTCTTCGTGATAAAGGTTATGAGATGCTTATTTCGGAGTGGGAGCCGATACAGGAATATGGCAGCCGCCACACATGGCGAAGGCTGGCGCCATATCCTTGTGAAATACATCCGAAATCTTGGGGTAACATCATAGCATGCAGAGGCGGCATAGTTTGGGAACATATGCTCAAAGCTTGTTTGGACTACGGACGGGAGAGCGGGCAAAAAAAAGTTGTTAACTTCTTTATGAGACGATTTAGGAAGCTGTTTTGTTGAATATCAATTACTCATATAGTGTCTGGTCCAGCGCAACGGCCAGCCTCACGACCATCTTGCAAGTTGTAAGGCCCGCTTCTTAAAGGAGCTTTTGATATTCATGATTACTTCTTTTCAGACTTTCGGTTACCACTGTCTTCAATAATCTTCGCATCCAACCTGCATTTTATCAAAAAGTGTTTTCGCAGTATGGAACCTGAGAAATTCATCTATGTTCCTGTCTGTGCGCGTCAGGTACTTGTCCAGATTATGATAGATGGCTTCAACTGCTCTGATGAAGTCAGTCAGATCACCAGATACAAATGTCTCGCCTGACCCGAACTCTCGGAGCATATCGGCCATCCAGGTGTTGTCTGGAACCACCACCACCTTACATTTTTTCAGCGCATCCACAAATAGTCCGGAAGTCTGACACGGATAATAATCGGCAGAATGAGGGATCAGGATGATATCGCAACCGGAGAGTCTCTTTGAATATTCTTCGTTTTGCAAGTTGCCCTCCAGGTGAGTGATTCGCTTCGTTCTTGTTCTGAAATCCTGCGCAAGTTTCTTTTGAGAAGAGGACGACAGGCCCGTATTATGACGCACTATGAACTGTGCTCTATCGAATGCAGGAGTTTGAACGATGTGGTCATAAAGCTGCATTATAAGGTGGTAACCTTGTTTGAAATTGCAAAGGCCAAAGAACCCTATGACGATTTTATCCTTAGATTCTATGCTGGTTCGGCAGGGCTTTGAATCTATGCCTTCCTGATCCAGAGGGATTGGGAACAGGGAGATATCCCTTCGGAAGAAAGGCGAATACTTGACTATGGTTCTGTGAGAATCAGCAACAATATGAACGCGTCTTTCGGGATCTTCATGGCGGAGTGTTTGAGAGACGGTTTTAAGTTTGCGTTTATATCTGACCACGTTCTTTCCTTCGCAAAATTGACGATTCAGGTAAAAGAGCGAGACATAGGCCTGTATATTGCTGGAAAGCTGCTTCTGTTTGACAGCCTGGGCTATGCAAGGGAGAAAAGATGGAGCGGCAGTATACATATAAAGTGTTATTTTTTTATAAATGTCAGACTGTATAGTGTCGAGCACAAGTTGAAATTCTTCGGCAAAAGAATATAGCACTCTACGGTTTTGATTCCAAATCATGTTGCGAGTCAAGGTTCGCAGATTTTGAGATGTAGTTTTCTTCTCTTGAAGAAATGTGCGGAGTAATAGTGCCCTGTTTCTTGCTTCAGCTATCGCGCTATGCGCAGTATTCCTAAGTATGCCTGTTATGGTATTGCTGTTATGCGGCTGCCTTAGAAAAGGTTTAAAGGAAAATACTCTTTCCAACCTGTATTTCTCAGCTGCTTCTTTACAGACTTCCTTGTTAACACAATGACGGATGATCACATTTCTTCTTGAGGCCTCTTTATGAATGCTGTCTGCAATATTGTGATAATGTCCAAGGTCATTGAGAAAACCAGGATCAAGATAGATTAGGAGTTCTTTTTTTTGCATTTTAAATCCACACAGAGACTGGACGGGACCCTGAGTGCCTCCTGTTTTGTGGCGGAAAACGTACACATGTTTTCTTTCGGGCTTCCTGACGCAGGTGACAGTAAAAGCCGGAACGATTTTTGATTACAGGCTAATGATATATAGTTGCAAATCCAGATGGTGTCAAGATTCTGTAAGGTGTTTCAATCAGGTATTAAGCGCCTCCGGTAACACTGGTCCCGAAATTCTCGGTTATTTCCGGTCTGGAAGTGAAGAGAAAAAAAGAGCGTATGTGGGAGGGACGTTATACTGTTGAGATGGTGAGCTCAATTTGAGATGATACCGCTATGATTACTGCACAAAGAGCGGCTTTCCTGATTCTGTTGCCTGTGGGCTTATAGTCCGCAAAATTCAGGTTGCTCAGATGGGGACGGCATGAAGTTATCCGGTAAGAATATTTTTTCGAAGGCATCGTTGAGTCAACTTATCAGTAGGATTAGATTGCTGTTCAATTTCGGTCTCAATGATTGTGTGCTCGTCTATCAGATGGGGAAGGTCGGTTCCTCATCCATATATGAGGGATTGTTAAGAGAGGGGTTGTCTAACGTTTACCACTGCCACAGAATTAACCCGACCAATATCGAGAAGGTTGACAAGGCGCATGAAGCTAAGGGCAACATCATCAAGGAGGGTAGGCTCGGGCTTCGTCTTCACAGGCGGATCAGGCGAAACCAGATCTCTTTAAGAGTGATAACATGTGTTCGAATGCCTGTAGACAGGAATATCTCAGCATTGTTTGAAAATTATGGGATGTTTTCAGGTGTCTCTGTTGGCGCTTTTCCGGAAGATATTGCCAGCGTGAGAAAACTCTTCCTCGATAATTATGATCATGATGTACCTCTTGAATGGTTTGACGTAGAGTTGAAACCGGTAACTGGGATCGATGTTTATGAGTATGAATTTCCTCACGATGTCGGACACGCTGTAATTAGAAGTCACAATACATCCGTTCTTATCATAAAGTGCGAGTTGCCGGATTGTGAAAAAGAGCGCGTCATTAAGTCTTTCTTGAATCTTGACTCGTTTTCCATAAAAAGACGGAATGTGGGTATACAAAAAAGATATGGTGCATTGTATAAAAAAATTCTTTCGAAGTTGAGACTGCCGGATGATTATGTCGAGCGCATGTGCAACGCGAAGTATACAAAGCATTTTTATTCTGATATTGAAATAGGAGAGATGAGAAACAGGTGGAAAGGACTATCGGATGATCTATAATCGTAAAGTAACTGCATTGGTGCCGGTTAAAGAACACAGCGAGAGAGTTGAAGGTAAGAATTTCCGTAGTTTCGCAGGAGAACCGCTTTATCAGCATATACTCAGGACTCTGGATCGAACCTACGCGGTGGATGAAATACTTGTGGATACGGACAGTTCGAAGGTGATGCTGGAAGGTCCGAAAGTTTCCCGCAAGGTCCGGATAGTTGAGCGCCCGGATGAACTGAAGGGCGACCGTGTAAGTACCAACAGGATTTTCAATTATGATATCGAGCAGACTGATTCTGACCTTTTTGTGCAGACACATACAACCAACCCGCTTCTTCGTGCCGAAACGATAGCATCAGTGTTGTCGGAGTTCTTGAAAAACGAGGAAACTCATGATTCTCTCTTTGGCGCAAATGAGCACCGGAGCCGCTTTTACACAACGGACGGATCTGCTGTTAATCATGATCCCGAGCATCTGATCCCAACTCAGGAACTTGAGCCTGTTTATGAAGAGAATTCCTGTATATATGTGTTTACCAGGAAGTCTTTTATGGCGACTGGCCGACGAATCGGGAGTAAACCTTACATATTTGTAACGCCACGAATTGAATCGGTTGATATAGATGATGAGTTCACATTCAAACTGGCCGAAATCATGGCGTTGTACGGGAAAAGTGATGTGAGTTGATGAGTGTTATCAGGTCATTGGAAAAGAAGGGCGGTTACAAGGTCTGTCATCATGTGGAGAAGGGGGGAAAAGGTGAGGTGTGATTCATGAGAGAGAAGCTTAAGACTGGGAAGCCTGTCATCGGAAGTTGGATCAATACCGGAAGTCCGGTTGTTGCCGAGCTTATGGCACAGACGGGATTTGATTTCCTTGCTGTTGACATGGAGCATTCGGCCGTGGAACTGCCTGATGTGCAAGTTCTGTTTCAGGCAATACGTTCTGGTAGTCACAAGTGTGTCCCCGCCGTGAGGCTGGCTTCGCCGGATTACTACCAGACAAAGCGGCTTGTCGATGCTGGAGCTCAATGTGTGATTTGTCCCCTGGTCAAAACCGCGGAGCAAGTCCGTGAGGTTCTGAGCGGGGTTAAATATCCTCCCGATGGCCGTAGGGGATTGGGATTCTGCCGTGACAATTCCTACGGGCTGGAGCTTCAAAACAGGTTGGCGTTTGCCAACGAGGAAAAAACGGTTTGTGTGCAGATAGAAGACATTGAGGCGGTTCGTAACATTGACGGTATACTTGCCGTTCCGGGACTGGACGCTGTTTTTATCGGTCCTTATGACTTAAGCGCTTCCATGGGCATCGCAGGCGAACTGGAACATCCGGAGCTCATTGAGGCGAAGGAAAAGGTTTTGGATGCCTGCTCGCGACATAATGTGGCCGCCGGGATTCACGTCATTGAGCCTGAGCCGGATCAGGCCGTGAAGGCAATAGAGAAAGGATATCAGATGATCGCGTTTAGTCTGGATATTACTATTCTGTCAACAATTTGCAGCGCCGGTCTGGCGACAATAAGAAAGAAGACGGGAGAAGCGGCGCGTTAAAGCTCGCTGAGAAGAGGCGGTGAACGATGGAACAGGGACAGATGCGAATATTGATCGCGGCGCATCCTTTTGGCACTACCGGCAGGAAACCGCTTGATCTTCTCGAGGAAACAGGGTGGGAGCTGATTGTTGACCCGCTTGAGCGACGGCTGAAAATAGATGAGGCAAGAGATCTGCTTGCTGGTGTGGACGGCGTAATTGCCGGAACGGAGAATTATGATTCCGGGACTCTTTCAGTAGCAGACCGTCTGAAGGTTGTTTCTCGAGTCGGCATAGGTCTTGACAATGTTGACCTTGAATACTGTAAGAACAACAATATAGCGGTAACCTACACTCCAGATGCACCTTCCGATGCTGTGGCTGAACTGACTGTGGCCAACATTCTGAATCTGGTTCGGCATGTGCACGAATCCGACTGGTCGGTGCGGGCAAAAGCCTGGAACCGCTTGATGGGAAAACTGATTCGGGAAATTACAATAGGGGTTGTCGGTGTGGGTAGAATCGGCGGCAGGGTAATTAATCTGCTTCAGCCATTTCAGCCGAACATAGTCGCCACGGATATGGATCCGGAAGTTTATGGCAGGGAAATGCCAAATGTTGTGTGGCGGAGTCTGGAAGAGCTTTTGCGCAGTAGTGACCTGGTAACATTGCATGTACCGATGACCGAGATGAACAGGCATCTTATTGACCGGGAACGGATTGGGCTTATGCCTACTGGTTCGTTTTTGATAAACAGCTCACGGGGTCAGATAGTTGAAGAAGATGCTATTACCGATGCCCTTCTTCAAAGACATCTGGCAGGCGCGGCGCTGGATGTGTTCGAAACCGAGCCTTACGAGGGGCCCTTGACCGACCTTGACAATGTTGTGCTCACTGCGCATCTTGGCGCTTCTGCCCGACTATGCAGGTATAATGCGGAATTTGGGGCTGTTGTGGATTGTATAAGGGTTTTGAAAGGCGAGAAGCCGGAAAACGACGCTGTGGCCGATGAGTTCGGGGAATAGGGGATTGCTTAGCCGCGAACCTCTAGGATTTGCGCGAATGGTTAATGTGAAGGAGTGGTGGATATTGAAGGATGAAATGTTTGAACCGGTTTTATGAAAAAAATGTGGCGGAGCGGTTGGATCCCAGGCATGATTTCATGCGTTCGCCGTTGTCTTACTTTCGACTGTGGAGGAAGGCGTTTTCTGATGCGAATCTTCGGAACATGGCAGCCCGCATGGAGAAGCTGCGCGGCAGTTACAGCGGCAACCGTTGTTTTCTTGTTGGCAACGGTCCAAGCCTGAATGAGATGGATCTTGATCTCTTTAAAGAAGAGTACACCTGGTGTAGCAATAGATGTAATCTTTTTTTTGAAAGAATATCGTGGCGCCCGACTTTCTACACTGCGGTTGATGTAAGGGTTGTGCCGGATATAGCCGATGAAATTGCCGGAATGATTGAGGAGTTGCCTTTAACCATGTTTTTTCTTCCGGCTCTTTTTTCGCTTAACCCGAATTTAAAATCGGCATCCAACCTGTATTGGTATAATGAGAAAGCCTTGCGCCAAGACCTTGGGGCTGAAGGAATGTTCAGCAAAAACGCTGCCGCGTATGTTTACAGCGTCAGATCAGTAACCATTGCGGCGCTCCAGCTCGCGGTTTTTCTTGGATTTAATCCTATATACCTGATCGGATGCGATACATCCTACAATGTTCCTGCGAGCGCAAGAAAAGAAGATGAGGATGGCGAGAAGCTGATATCGACCGAAGACGATGATTTGAACCATTTCGACTCAGCTTATTTTGGCAAAGGGCGAAAATGGCACGATCCGCATCCTGACATGATGATTTATCACTACAGTCAGGCGAAATTGATTTGCGATGAAATGGGAGTTAAGGTCTACAATGCCACAGTAGGAGGCAAGCTTGAGGTCTTCCCCCGAGTGGATTACGGGGATGTTTTAGGATGAACAAATCAGCAGTGAATCTTAATCGGGATCAAGTTCTGGAGAATCCTCCTCTGATCACAGTGATCACCCCTTCTTATAATCAGAGTGATTATCTTGAGCAGGCGCTTAAGTCTGTGCTTGAGCAGGATTACCCGAATTTGGAGTACATAATATTTGACGGCGGTTCCACTGATAGCTCAGTTGAGATTATCAAAAAATACTCTGATCGTCTGTCATTGTGGGTCAGCGAGAAGGATCGGGGGCAGAGCCATGCTATCAACAAGGGCATGGCGATGGGGCAAGGGAAGATATGCGGATGGCTCAACAGTGATGATTTTCTTGTTCCCGGGGCGCTATGGAAAATCGCAAAGTTGTGGGCGGAGAATCAGGACGCTGTGGCGTGGGCAGGGGCAGTGCGCACACAGACTCCGGGTGGCAAGCTTATCTATGAGCATCGTCCGCAAAGACTCTCCAGGGAGGAAATTGCAGATTGGACGAGAGGCGAGCATTTCTGTCAGCCGGGATGTTTCTTTTCCTTGAAGGCTGCGCGTGAGATTGGATTTCTTCGGGAAGATCTTCACTTTGCCCTTGATGTTGATTTCTGGGTCAGGTTGTCAGAAATCGGCTGGTTCGCCGCAACCGATGAAGTTGTTGCCTGTGAAACTTATCATTCGGAGGCAAAAACGGTCGCACAGCGGGGGAAGTCACTCGCGGAAGTGCACCTGGTCCAGATACAGAACGGATTTGCCGATCTTGCGAGGCTGAGACTTGGTGAAGAGCTCCAGGAGTTGTATGAACGGCGGGAAGGATCATGGCTTGTCAGGTTGCGCTGGTCTTTGAACGAAGTGCTTCGGCCATGGCTTGAAAGGGTCCATCGCGGGAAAAAAGCGCTGAAGTGACATGCACACTCGTAATAGATTTTTATGAATAGATCAGGTTAGTATGAAGATACTGTATTTTGCGCCATATTCTCCTTTGCCCCTGGATTTTGGGGCGCCGTTGCGTGTTGAAGCTTTGTGGCGGGCGATGCGAAAAGTTGCGGATGTCCGAATGATTGTGCTCGGACATCGCCCCGAAGTCAAATATCGCAAGAAGCTGGCCCCGGATGATGTCATGTTTATGCCGCCCAGAATAGAGACCCGGCGCTCCCGATTTGCGAGGTGTCTGCGTTCTGCCGCGCGAATGAAAAGCATCCCGGCTCAACGTTACTTGTCTTCAAAAAGAAATAAAATTATACGGGAAACAATAGCAGATTACGCTCCTGATGTGGTTGTTCTGGGCGACACATTCATGTCGGAGCTGTGCGATTTAGTCTCTAATCAAGGGCGCAAGGTGATAGTGGACACGCATAATGTTGAATCGCGGCTGTATTTCCGAGTGGCCCGATCAAGCCGTTCAATAGCTCAGAAAATTGAAAACGCTGTTCTTGGAATGAACTGCTTTTTTGTTGAGCGGAGGCATCTTCGAAGGGCGGATCAACTGTGGGCTGTATCGGGTGTTGACGCAGAATATTACAGAAACATAGGCGTCAAGCAGGTGCATGTGGTGCCAAATGCCCTGGACCTGGAACGTTACCGGCCTGATCAATTCGAGGAAGAAGCAGGAAATATTGTCTTTACCGGTGGATATGCTTTTCCTCCCACCGAAGCGGCCGCACTGGAGCTGATAGACATTTCAAAAAAAATACAGCACGGTGTTCCACATTGTTTGTTTCTCGTCGGCAAGAGCCCGACTTCATCGATGAAGAATAGCGCCGTGGGATGCGACCATATTCACATCACCGGCATGGTGCACAGCGTTTTGCCTTATCTCGGAAGGGCCAGCGTTGTTGCGGCTCCGATAGTCTCCGGTTCTGGAACAAAATTCAAGATTCTTGAAGCAATGGCGATGAAAAAGGCCGTGTTG
Organism: uncultured Victivallales bacterium; assembly: GCA_964475205.1. Classification (GTDB taxonomy): domain Bacteria; phylum Verrucomicrobiota; class Kiritimatiellia; order UBA8416; family CAYSRM01; genus CAYSRM01. The sequence continues at coordinate 29,871 of CAYYVQ010000011.1, forward strand.
ACAACTCAGTTGGGAGCCGAGGGGCTTGAGATAGAGGATGGTGTTCAGGCAGAAATATGCTGCACGGATTCTTTTGCAGACCGATTAAAAAACCTCCTGTCAGACGATTCCCGCCGCAAGAAACTCGGGGAATCTGCTAGAAGACATGTTGAAGAGCGGTTTTCGCTTGCGGCCCTGTCAAAAAATATTCGGAGCGCCCTGGGCCAAATGAATATCACGTAAATCAAGTAGAAGCTGGTAAAATCGACCGCAGCGTTGCTTCCAGTTCTTTCCCCGCCTGCTGCCAGGTGTAACGTCCTGCCTTTTCGACGGCAGCCGCTCCCATCTTCTTTCGCTTTTCCGGGTGGTCGAGCATCCACTTGATAGCATCTGCAAGAGCCTCATCATTGCTGGGGGCTACCGGTAATCCATCTTTTCCTGCCTCCACGAGTTGAGAGGGGCCCGGGAGGTTGGATACGATTACAGGCAGTCCCGTGGCCATTGCCTCGAGGATCACAAGCCCGTAGGATTCGGAGTGAGTAGATGGAAGCGTCAGGAAGTCGCCGAGTGCATAGTAGTCCGGCAGTCGGCCTGATTGAGACTGGGGGCCTGCAAATATAACGCGGTCTTCAATTTTGAGTTCGTTTGAAAGACGGCGATATTCTGGTTCGCCGTATCCGCCTCCTGCAACCAGTAGAACGAGATCATGGCGCTCTTCAAGTTTTGCCAGCGCTTGCATAAGGATGTGCAGTCCTTTGAACGGCTGGAGGTTGCCCACAAAAAGGATTACTGTTTTGTCTTCCAGTCTGTGTTTTTCGACAAGATCGGCCGGACGTGGGCGCGGGTAAAAGACGCCCGTGTCAACGCCGCCGTACAGTATGTCGGCAACGCGTTCTGAATTCAGAAGCGAAGACACCTTGCTTTGGGCAAGAAATTCGCGACTCGGCCCGGCAACAGCGCTCGCGCGTTTGATTACAGCACGCTGGAACATTGATTCGTATGTGTTTATCAAGGCATTCTGAATAAACGATAAGCCGTGCACATCCATATGATAAGTTGCAAGGTACGGTGTTTGGTATAGGAGCGAGGCAGCCAGGACGAATTCGGCTCCGCCGTAAAAAGGATAGTGGAGATGAAAAATGTCGAAACCTCTGAGCCGGGGTAGAAGCTGTGGAAGAATGGCTCCATCCCGATACCTCAGTTTCGGTTTCAGGCGCACAACGGTTATCTCGTCAGGGTCTGGCCGGGTTTTTATATCGCCGTAATCGACTGCGAATACGGTCACATCATGTCCGAGTCCGGCTAGAGCCATTGCGTTCTGAAAGCAGATGTATCCGGTGCCGCCGTGATGTGGTGGAAAAGAAGCCACTATTTCAGCGATTTTCATTTTAAGCTTCTCCAAGGGCCAGGCGCATGGAAAGACGGTATTGTTTCAGCGATAAAGACATTTCCTGCGCCGGAATTCTCCGGTTCTGCATTTGTTTGCGCCGTTTATGAAGCATATCCGGCATGCCGGCAAACGCCGAGTAATGAGCTCGCGCGATTGCCGCGGTTATTTGCCGGCGATTATGTGCCTTGGCGAAGGGGGCAAGAGAGCCGCTTTGAACCAGCCTTGCTTGCAGCGCGAATCGGTATATTGTAACCGCAGGCAAACACCAGAGCAGACTTGCGGGAAAGTTTTTCAGGGCGACCCAGAAATGATTGCGTTCCACCCAGAATATCTTGTCCAGGGAATGAGCGCCGCCGGTCATTGAATAGAGATGTTTTACCCTTGCCTGTGGCGAGACAGCGACTTTCCATCCCTGCCAGCGCAGGCGCAGGCTCAGATCAGTATCCTCGCAGTAGGCAAAAAAGCGGGGATCAAAGAGGCCCGTTTTTGAAAGAGCATTGCGCCGCAGGAGGCAGGCGCACCCGCTGAATGAAAGTGTTTCTGCAGGGGGTGAAAACTCAGATATTTTCCTCCCCTTGAATGCCTGCCTTGACATACCATCTGCCGCCACATGAACGCCGCAGGAATCCAGAACCTCGGGATTGTTTCCGTCAATAATTAAAGACGCTACGGCCCCTGCAGATTGATTCGCTTCGGCTGTTTCAACCATTGAAGATATCCATTCCGGTTCGGCCATTGCATCGTTGTTGATGAGCGCCACGTATTTGCTGCCTGTGGCGTTAATGCCGCTGTTATTGCCTGCCGCAAAGCCCGTGTTCGTCGCTTTCCGCAGAAAGGACACGCGGTTGTAGCCTGAACAACTCTCTTCAACAGGGGGCGAGGATCCGTTGTCCACGACAATGATATGGATGTTTTGGTACGTCTGGCTCAGGATATGATCCAGACAGTTCTTCAAGAGGTCCGGCCTGTTCATGGTAACGATTATTACCGTGACATCGGGTTTGTCTGATTGTGCAGCCATTTTTACGCCGTCGCCTTTCTGAGGACATTCAGGCCTTTCAACAGGTGCGGTATTGTGTGTGGATGCCGGACGGCTTTTAGTCCGTGCCGGAAAAGAACGTCGGGGCGGGAGTAGAAAGTTTTCAGGAGTCGCGAGTACGCCTTGTCGAGGCTTTCGTGGGTCATGCCTTCCGGAACGTAGGCAGTGGCCAGTGTGTTCATGCGTTCCCACTGAAACCTTGTTTGCCCCGATTGTTTCAAGATGCGGTACTCTTCAGAGCCAGGGAAAGGGGTGAACCGCATCACTGTAATATCGTCCACGGGAATTTCCCGTAGAAGTTTCCGGGTTTGTTCGATGGTGCCAGGGGTTTCACTCGGAAGTCCGAGAATAAAAAAACCTTTTGTTTGAATTCCGGCTGCCCTGGTTGCAGAAAGCGTTGAATTGACAACGTCAAAGTTGATGTTTTTCTTAACCCTTTTCAGGATTTCCGGGCTTCCGCTTTCGATTCCGTAGGAAATGTGCCAGCATCCGGCCTTGCGCATTAACGCGAGGATATCTTTATCCATACGGTCGACTCTGCCGAGGCATGACCATGACAGTTTCAGTCCTTTCCTTATCAGAAGTTCGCAGAACTGACGGACGTGATCTTTTTGTATTACAAAAGTGTCGTCTTCAATAAGTATTTCCCGGACCCCGAAGTTGACGCTAAGCTGACGCAGCATTTCAACGGCATATTCCGGGCTGTAGGCTCTGCATGCATTGCCGAACACTGACCTGTCGCAGAAGGTGCATTGGTTGGGGCATCCGCGCGTCAGGACAACAGAAGCGCAGGGCCAGCGCCTGATCCTGGCGGGAGACGGATGAAAGCTTTCAGGAAAGCCTTCGAGCAGTCCCCACTCAGGGAGGGGCAGGGAGTCCAGCGGGTCAATAAGTTCTCGGCGAGGGGCAATGGCGACATTGTTGTTGTCCCTGTAGGCTGTTCCTTTGATTCCTTTTGGAATAGAGCCTGACTCTTGAACCGCTTCAAGTATTGCGGTAAAAGTCAGTTCGCCTTCGCCCGTCACGAGCAGATCCACAGCCGGTAATGAATTAAGCGTTTCTTTGGGCAGAGCGCTGGCGTGGCAGCCGCCGAGCACGATAATCATATCAGGAGATGAACGTTTGAGTTGTTCTGCAAGACTGCGAGTTGCGCTGATTCCCATTGTGGTTGATGATATGCCCGTCACTATGGGTTCCCGGGCTAAAATCGCTTCCCGTGTTTCTTCGATTGACAGATTTTGAGCCGCAGCCTCTATGAGTTTGATATTGTGAGATGCTTTTTTTGCAAAAGATCCAATAGACACGAGCCCGAAAGACGGTTCGGTGCTTCCGGCGCCGGCAAAATTCCCGTAGCGTTCCTTCATTGTAACCGGGGCTGTTGTGAGGGCTACCTTCATAACCGGATTTAATCAGGTCCTGTTGCTTTGCTTATTGAGTTCGGCGCGAGCTTCAATTATCGCTATTTTCTGTACCAGTTTCTTGATCTGGCGCCTGTGCAGGGAGATCACAAGTGAAAATTGAAGGCATAGCAGAAGTAGAACAAAGAAACCCAGCAGGAACAGTGTGGTTGTATTGGTCCTGGCGCCAATAAACGAGGAGACAACTGTGAGCCAGTCATATCGCAGCACAACCAGGATTATTCCTGCTCCAATTGCCAGCCAGAGCCAGCAATAGGAAATGTCCAGCCGCCCTTTCTGAACAAGCCGTATTATCAAAGCCAGCAACAATATTGCCAGGGTTATGGAAGCTACAAATTGTCGCGGTGATATGTACATGTGACGTCTCCTGTTTTTGCAAATTACGTATACGCCTTTATTCGACCGGGTAGGCGCTAAAACATGCAGCCGTTGCAGCAGGCAACTCTTTTGCCGTATTCAGCGTATTTTGTAGTTTCATCTTTCCTTTCTTGTGTAATTTGTGTTCGGGTCGTGGTTATAAGCCGTTTTGCAGTTCTTTTCGCCATCGTGACCATTTTCGGAAATTCAGGAGGACTATGAACATTGAAAAGAGCATTTTGACTGAATAGTAGAATGGCTCCAATCCCGCATGCATGGATTTGCCGCCGGAGCGGGAATGCATGCTTACGGGAATTTCTACGATTTTCAACCCGGAAAGATGGGCCATGAGGATAACGTCGGAATCAGGATAGTCGCAGGGGAATATGCCGCTGGAAAACAGTTCGACAGCTCGTGGTCCGAGCGCCTGGAATCCTGATGTTGGATCCGACAGCCTGTTGCCGGTAAGCAGGAAGATAAAAAGGGAGAATAAACCATGGCCCAGCTTTCTTGACAATGGAACTTTGTGGCTCGGTGCAGCGTCATTTCGGTAACGAGAGCCAATGACTATATCAGCTTCTTCTTTCATTAAAGGGTCGAGCAGTTTTTTGAAGTCTGAAGCTGAATGCTGTCCATCTCCGTCCATTTGTAGAAGTATTCTATGGCCGCGCTCTCCCGCATAAAGATAGCCCGTCTCAAGCGCCCCGCCGTAGCCCAGGTTGCATGCGTGGGGCAGGACCACCGCGCCGGCTTCTTTTGCCTCTTTCATAGAACCGTCGGTAGAAGCGTCATTTACAACGACAATTTCGGAGTTGGGCAGGCTTTGACGGATTGAGCGCACAACCGAGCCGATTCGTTCCTGTTCGTTAAAACAGGGAACAACAACAATAGGTTCAGTTATGTCTGTTTCAGAATTCATCGCGCTATTCCATACCCCTTTTTTAACCTGGTCTATTAAAGCGCTGATAAAAAACCAGGCTCTCCCATTCCACATTGATTACGTCGCACAAGTTAAAACTGCGGTTGACACTGCAAATCAATATCGTTTCCCTTCCCAACAACTTGCAAATTGCCTGGCGTCTTTCATGAATAGATAAGGTTAAGAATAGCAGGTTAAAGCGTTATGTGTAAAGCGTTGCCGACCGGGAACCGGCGGCAACGGAAAGCACGAGAAGGGCGATTTCTTATTGGCGCTCGCGGGTTACGGGATCTGGCTTCGCCGGGCCTGCGGCGAGACTTGTAACCCGCTATACCTCAGTGAGTACAGCAGTTTGTGTCAACCTGCTTATTGCGCAGGGGATGCATGCCGGATTTCCGATTGTCTTTACGCATGCTAAAGGCATGTTAAGATACTGATGTTTTACTCATTACCTTTGGCCCAGTGGTTTTAAGAAGCATTCAGTGTTTGCAATAAATTGAGGGGAATGGCCGTATGAACGGAAAACGGCAACTTTATATCCGGTGGAGCAGGGTGATGCCGGCGCTACTTGTGGCAGCGGCATTAGCTGCGTATGCCAATTCCTTTTACGGTTCTTTTGTACTAGACGACAACTATCTTATTGTTGAGAAAGCCGGAGAGTACAAGACATGGACGCCGGAATTCGGGCAGAGATGGCTTGTAAAATGGACTTTCAAGCTCAATTACCTTGTGGGAGGGCTTCAGGAAGCGGGTTACCATGCAGTAAACCTTGCCTTTCACATTGCCTGTGCGCTCCTGGTGTACGGGTTGATCCTGAGGACTTCCGGGGCGCTTTATCGAGATAACAGGCAGTCAACAGCGGTATTTGCCGGTCTTACTGCTCTCTTGTGGACTGTGCATCCGCTTAATACCGAAAGCGTAACCTACATATGTCAGCGTTACGAATCCATGATGGGGATGTTTGCTCTGCTTACTCTGTATCTGTTTGTCAGGGGTGTTCAGTCCGGGCGTTCAAAACCATGGTTGTTTGCTTCGGTTTCTGCATGCCTGGCCGGTATGGGAACCAAGGAAGTTATGGTGGTTGTTCCCCTGGTTGTGCTGGCATACGATTATGTATTTGTCAGTCGCGGATTCATCCGGATGCTGAAGGCGCGGTGGTTGTATTATGCGGGACTTATAGCAACTTTGCCGGCATTGTCTGCGTTGGAACTTCGTTTTATCAGGCAGGTTGCGTCAGGGGGAGGGGTTGGTTCGGTCAAGCTTGTTTCGCCGCTTTCAGTCTGGCAGTACTTGATTACGCAAGCGGAGGTGATACTTCATTACCTGAGAGTCTCTTTTATTCCTTTTCCCCTGTGCCTGGATTATGCATGGGAACCTGCAGGCGGAATCAGCGACGCGTGGCTGTCGGTTATGCTGGTGACATGTCTGCTGGTTGCCGGTGTGGTTCTTGTTATTTTTAAAAAATCTGCAGGATTTCCGATTATATGGTTCTTTGCCTTTCTTTCTCCTTCTTCCAGCATAATTCCGCTTGCTGACATAGCTGCAGAGCACAGGATGTATATGCCGCTTGCAGGTGTAGTTGTGCTGGTTTCCTGCATCTTGTACCGGCTGATAATGCATAATAAGGATTCTGCCAGTGGCAGGGCCTTTATAGTTGCCGGTGTTGTTTTGCTTGCGGGCGCATTAGGCTTCCGTACGTATCAGCGGAACAAGGCGTATTATTCTGAAAATGTTATGTGGAGCCGCGTGATTAAAACAAACGAGGAGAATCTTCGCGCCCGGAATACTCTTGCCTCAATTCTGCTTAAATCCGGAAGAGAAACCGAAGCGCTTCGACATTTGAAATTTGTGCTGGATCGCACTTCGGATGTCGAAACTGTTACGCAGCGTTATTCGCCGGAGACAAAATTTGCGCCCATACCCAGCAATTCCGATCGGCACAACAGGGTCCTGGCATTGGCCAACCTGGGCGTATATTACGAACGGGAGGGCAAATATGACATAGCGGCAGATCATTACATCAAGGCTCTAAGGCTTTTCCCTTATAAGCGGGAAGTTCTTGCCGCATATAGGAGCCTGATGAGGCGGAGGGGCCTGGATCCCGCAGAATATGAACAGCGCCTTACCAGGGAAGTCTGGTTTTTTGACAGATAACCTGAACCCGCATATCTCACGGAATTTCGTAGCGAGAGCCTGGATTGCTATCCGTGCTCGCAGCAGGAATTTTGTGAGATATGCGGGTGAAAAGTAAAAGGAGCGGTCTATAAGAACCGCTCCTTTTCTTTGATCATAAACTCGTAGAATTGAGTTTAATTTCCTGTCGGAAGCTGGTGCATTGTCGGATCCGTTATGTCGCACACAGGATTCGTTCCGATTTCATTGTATGTATATTCTCCGCCTGACGGGCACTCCGGTGTATCTCCACCCTTGATATATTCGTTGACGTCATCATCATCAGGTGTTTGGCCCTGTGACAGATTCTGTTCCAGCGCCAACTGCTCTTTGGCGCCGTCGATCTGCCTGAGGTTGTTGATACATGCGTTCTGCCTTGACGTATTACGAGCCTTCACAAATGAAGGTATCGCGATAGCAGCCAGCAGACCGATGATCGCCACGACGATCATAATCTCTACCAGTGTAAAACCTTGTTTCTTCTTCATCGCATTCCTCCTTTCAGGATTTATGGGTTGCGAACTTACCCAGCGACACGTACCTGTGTCGAACGTCATATCTGTAGAGCAAACTACGTGCCAAACTTGTGTCTACTTCTAAAAATAGCCTGGATACTTCAATTAAGCAATAATTTACCTCTATTTTTGCGGAATTGGCATCTGCAATAAATATTTAATCTCGCATAGAGGCAAAGTTGCAAAAAAGGGTTGGCAGAATTGAGAAATATATTTTTGAAGGGGGATATGTAAAATTTAAAGGTAAAAGCTGAAAAAGATAATGATTACAGTGTTAGTGATTCAAATATGTAGCCACTTGAAAATTATGAAGCTTTGGTCTTCACATATATGCAAACGTGCGAAACTGTGCTTAGCCTGCATATCTCACATCTTCTCGATACGGGATCCTTAATAATGCCGGGTTCTGCCTGTGAAACGGGCTCGTTTGGTCTATTGAAGCATATCGGAATCAGGTTGTATCTGCGTCGGGGAGTTTCCGGTATAGTGTTGCAAGGCTTATATTGAGGGCTTTGGCCGCCTGTTCTTTGTCGCCTTTTGTATGTTCAAGAACCTGGGCAAGGTATTCTTTTTCTTTAGATCTCAGGAAAGCTCTAAGGGACTTCGCGCGTGTTGCCTCAAGACTGGATGGGCCCTGCGTGGTTTGCGCAGTTATTGGTGTAGCAGCAATCTTGGGGGGCAGTACCTCTTTTTTGATCTTATTTTCTTCGCTGAATGTAAGAGCGTGTTTCATTGCATTCTCCAGTTCCCGGACATTGCCCGGCCACTTGTAGGATTCGAGAACTGCTGCGGTTTCACTGGTTATAAGGGGCGGGGGCTGATTTTCCTGGGTCTCGCTTTTGATAACATGATAGGCCAGGGGCATTATATCTTCTGTGCGTTCACGTAAAGGTTTTATTTCGATTGGAATAACACTGATCCGGTAATACAGATCCTGGCGGAAGGAGCCCTCCTGCATAAGTGTCTCAAGTGGTTTATTTGTGGCAGCGAGAACCCGGACGTTAATAGGTATATTTTGATTGCTGCCGACCCGCCGGATTTCCCTTTCCTGCAATACGCGCAGCAGTTTTCCCTGTATGCTCAGTGGCATTGCGCCAATTTCATCCAGAAAGATAGTTCCGCCTTCAGCTGTTTCAAAAAGCCCCTTTTTCTCAGAAGTGGCCCCTGTGAAAGCGCCTTTGGCATGTCCGAACATTTCGGATTCCAGCAACGGTTCGGGGAGGGCGGCGCAGTTAACGGCAAGGAAGTTATTGTTTTTTCTGTGACTGTGGGAGTGGATTGCCTTTGCCACCAGTTCTTTACCGGTGCCGCTTTCTCCATATATCAGCACAGTAGTGTCGGTGGGCGCTACTCGTCTGACCATCTCGCAGACATTTTTCATTGAAGCGCTTTCAGCAATTATATTCTCAAGGTGGTATTTTGTGTCCAGTTGGGCCCTGAGATCTTCGTTCTCTGTCAAGGCTCGCTGGTAATCAAGGGCGCGCTGCACAGTAATAAGAAGTTCGTCGACTTTAAATGGCTTGGTTACATAGTCAAAAGCGCCAAGCTTTAAAGCTTCTATGGCTGTTTCTACAGAGCCGTAGGCGGTAAGCATTATCACACCCATCGCCGGTTTTTCCTGGTGCGCCAGCTTAAGCAGTTCCATGCCGTTTATCGGGCTCATTCTTATGTCCGAGAGCATCAGGTCAAAGTCTTCGGCTTGAAGCAGTTCCTTGGCCTTTACGCCGCCTAGAGCGCTGGTTACCTCGTATCCTTCTGCTTTCAGAAGTGTTGTCAGAACGCTCAATATACTGGGTTCATCATCAACTAGAAGAAGTTTTGCCATTAAAAGCTGTTTCCGTATGTCTGTTTACTGAGTTTTGCAGGGGAGTATAAAAACAATAGAAGGCAATAGTAAAGAAGAATTCTCAGTTTTTAGGTTTGGCAAAACCTGAAATCAGCCGCCGCTGACGACTTCCCCCATCTTGAAGATGGGCAGAAACATACATAACACGATACCGCCGATTATGATGCCTAGAAATATCATCAGCAGAGGCTCCAGGAGCGATGTGAGTCCTGAGAGCATGGCATCGACTTCATCGTCGTAGAAATCGGCGATATTATCCATCATATCGTCAATTTTTCCTGTTTTCTCGCCTGCCTGCATCATTCGGACGAGCATAATGGGGAATACGGTTTGCTTTATCAATGCAGAGGATAAGGGTTCGCCTTTTTCGACGCTGTTTCTTGCATGCATTATGACCCGCCCGGCCACCTTATTGCCTGTGGCCCCGGAGACAATTTGAAGAGCGTTTAATATAGGCACGCCGCTGCGTATAAGTTGTCCAAAGGTTCGGGCAAATCTGGCGGATGCTACCTTTCTGTTCAGTTCCCCGAAGACCGGCACTTTAAGTGTAAATTGATCAAACTTGTAGGCGCCGCTTTCTGTTTGTTTCCATTTTTTGAATGCGATAACCAGTATTGCTATCCCCCCGAAAACAAAGAGGCCCTTACTCTGGAGGAATGCGCTCACGTCCAATAGCGCCTGTGTGGGGCCGGGGAGTTCAGCGTCGAAGTCTTCGAACATTTCGCCAAATACAGGCACAACAAAGATTATCAGGCCGATAGAAATAGCAATTGCGATGCACAAAACAATGACAGGGTACATCATGGCTGATTTGACTTTTCTTTTCAGTTTTGCGCTTGCTTCAAGGAATCCTGCCAGGCGCCCGATGGTTTCTGCCAGCTGGCCTCCGGATTCGCCGCCGTGAACCATGTTTGCGTACAATTCATCAAAGATTGACGGGTACTTCCGGAGGGCGTCGGAAAAGGCGGAGCCGTTTTCTATGTCTTTTTTGATGTTTTCTATCACATGCTTGAAGTTGGGATTGTCGGTCTGGTCGCGTAGAGCCTCCAGGGAAGCTACAATGGGCATACCGGCGGTCAACATTGCGGAAAGCTGCCGTGAAAAACCCGGAAGAAGATCTGAAACAATTTTTTTGGAGCCGGGTGTGCGTTTTCTCGCCTTTTTTGATGCGGCGCTTTTCCTGGCTCCTCCTGCGGCTTTTTGTCCGGAAGCATCACTCCGTCTTGTTCCGGAGGAAGCTTGCCGCGATCCTGTCTGTACTACTGGGCTCATGTGGTGGTTCTCTTTGCCTCTTTGCTTATTCTTATGCTACGATTTAGCCGCCTGTGACTTCAAGGACTGATTCAAGGGAAGCTACGCCTTCCTTTACTCGTTGGAGGCCGGACTCTTGCAGGGTAAGCATTCCGTTTTCCTTGCCAAGCGCGATAAGCTCTTCGGCATTTGCGTTGCGAAGAATTGCCTGGCGGAGTTTCTCGGTTACACTCAGCACTTCCATTACCGCGCCGCGTCCTTTATATCCTCTGTTGTTGCACCGCGGGCATCCTTTCGCCTCGTAGATTGTAACTCCTTCAAAAAACTCGGGAGGTATGTTGTTGACTCGGAGTACTTCAGCATCAATTTCCATTGGTTTTTTACATGCCGGACACAGCCTCCGGTAAAGTCGTTGAGCCTGGGCAAGAATTAGACATGCGCCCAGCATGAAGGGTTCTATTCCCATATCAATGAGTCTTGTCACAGCCTGGGCTGCATTGTTGGTGTGCAATGTGGCTAGCACAAGGTGTCCTGTCAGCGCCGCTTCGATTGCTATGTGGGCGGTCTCTTTGTCTCTAAGTTCTCCGACAAGTATTTTATCTGGATCCTGCCGGAGAATTGATCTGAGCGCAGAAGCAAAAGTAAGGCCGACATTCGGATTGATTTGTACCTGGTTGAGTCCGGGAATCTGAAATTCAACCGGATCCTCGCAGGTTATAATGTTGGTGTCCGGCGTGTTTAGGTCCTGGAGACATGAATACAGGGTCATGGTTTTTCCGCTGCCGGTAGGGCCGGTGACCAGCACAATTCCGTTAGGTTGCGCAAGCGCATGCCGGAAAGCGCGGTGCGAGATGTCATCTAAACCCAGGTTGTCGACTCCGCCGAGCAGTTTTGATTTGTCAAGAGTTCGGATAACAACCTTTTCTCCATGTACAGTCGGCATCAGGCTGATACGTAGATCGACCTCTTTCCCCAAAGCCTTTATATGTGTGCGGCCATCTTGTGGAACCCGCCGTTCGGCAATATCCAGATCGGACATGATTTTGACCCTGGATATAACCGCATTCTGCATGCTTTTAGGGGGGCCGGGACGCTCAACAAGCCGTCCATCAATACGATACCGAAGTCGAACGCGCTTTTCTTCGGGCTCTATATGAACATCGCTGGCGTCTGTCCGGAGGGCTTCGACCAGGATCATGTTGACCATGCGGATAACCGGCGCTCCTTCAGCGCTTTCGAGCATCGCATCTATGCTGTCTTCGTCCTCTTCGTCTTCCAGGAGCTCGATTTCGCTGTCATCCTTCATGACGTCTTCCATGTCCAGTCCCTGGGCGCTTTCTTCGGTAAATGCATCAATAAGTTTCTGCGAAATCTCGTTTTCGGCGGCGACAAGGGAGGATACACTCATACCGGTAATAGTGCTGATTTCGTCAACAGCCATAAGATCAAAAGGATCACCTAGAGCTACAGTCAGATGTTTGGCGGTTTTTGCCACTGGCAGCACAACTCTTTTCTGCATTATTTCTTTTGGTATAAGGTCGAGCAGATTTTTGTCAGGAGTGAACTTCGAGAGGCTGACCGGAGCTATCTTTAAATATTCTGAAAGAGCCAGGACCAGGTCCTCGCTTTTGATCAGATTCTTCTGTATAAGGTATTTTTCAAGCCGCAGCTTCTCGTTTCTTGCCTTTTCTACAGCATCGGCAATAGTTTCTGCGTCGATAACATTATTCTTGAGAAGAATATCAGAAATCTTTCCCCGTTGCTGTTCTCTTGTTTTGGCCATTCGTCTACCTCGGTATGCTCAGACATGTTTGTTTGATATCATGACTAACAGCTTAATTATTACATAATTGAAAATTTCTGGCAATGCGAATTCATGAACCTCAGCGGCGATTCTCTACAGTTGTTGTTGCTGCATTTTTATTGACGGTCTAACGCTTAGAGCGTACTTTCAAGTGGTTGAATCAGGTATACATTTTTGCATGGAGTAAATATGACCGAGGGAAAAAAAGGAAAAAAACAAGGCGGCGAACAAGCAGACATAAGGGCAGCTATATCTGCATTCGAGCAGATTCTTGAAGCGATGCCGAATGATCGCGGTTCTCTGGAAGCGCTCTATCACGCTTACGAACGCCTTGGTGAAAGCGAGAAGAGCCTGGAGTACCTGCTGCGGCTGGGTGAAGCGCTTATTGCAGAACATGACGTTGAATCTGCCTCAGAGCTTCTGGGTGTGTTGCAAGAGCATTCAGACAGGCCAGAGGCCGCATCTCTCGTCAAGCGGATCAAGGAACTGACCGGGGAAGGAGCAGAAGAGGGTGAATCTCTGCCTCAACAGCAACCTGTCACTTCTGCCGGATCGGATAAGGTAAGCTATAGCTTTAATATGGCTGAGGAGCTTTCGTTTGTGTGGAAGCTGCTGGAAGCCAATGATCTGACCCAGGAGGAATACTCCAGCGTTGTTCAGGATCTTACCGAGATGTCAGCAGGCGATGCCATATCGACAGTTTCCGTGTTGCATGTGCTTGAACATCGCAACTTTAAGAATCTTGAAAAAATTATTGTAAAAGCATCGCAGGATACCAACACGCCAATTGTTTCGTTGTCGAGTTTTGATATGCCTGACGAAGCGGGCCTGCTGCTGTCGATGGATTTCATGCTTAGACGCGGAGCTTTAATCTTTGGTTTCGTAGGGGACCATCCGATGGTGGCGATTATGAACCCGTATTCGTCACTGCTGCGGGAAGACGTGCAAAAGCTGACGGCCAAAACGTGCCATTTCTTCATGTGCATGCCCGGCGAGTTTGACAGCGCGCTTGACAAAACAATGACGGTTCTTGCAGAGACGGAAAATCCGGAAGAATGAGCCAGGCGTAAGCGCGTCTACCTGGTAGATTCCCTGGCTTTGAGTTCCATTGTTTCCCCTTTGTATTTCAGCACTACTGAGCTTTTGCGCACTTCAATAAGTTCAACACCCTTTATTTGTTCGTCCTGCCGGATTAACTCGTTATTTATCAGCGCTGTGCCTTCGCGACCTCTGGACAACAGGCCTTGCACTGTGAGTTTCGGCCAGAGAACAGGTTCAGTGCGAGGCTTTTTCTCGCCTTTATCGGTAGATGGAGCGGGTTTGCGAATCTGTTTGTCTATTTTCTTCGCAGTATTGGTTTTTCCTGTGGATGTCATTGCGTTTTTTTCCGGCTTTTGATTTTCCGGTTCTCCGGTTTGCTCTTCGGCTTTAATTGTTTCATCGCGGGTAGAAGGCGCATCCGCTGTTTGATCTTCCGGGGTTACGGCGGTTTCCGGAATCCCTGTCTCGGACTGTTTAGTGCCTGAGTCTCCGCCATGCGCGAACAAAAGGAAGTATACAGCCGCAGCAGCGGAAACAATAACAAGAACTGCAATAATTCCTGCCGGGACTAACCTGTTTTTATTTCGTTTTTTTTGCGGCGGCGCCTTTTTTGCGGCGGCGGATTCTTCAGGTTCCTCTCCTGTGTGTGGATTTTCTTCCAGGGCATGATTTTCCTGCGATTCCGAAGGAAGGGTCTGTTCGTCCGGGTTCTGAGCGGGCGGAGCTTTTTCGAATTCCTGGCTGTCCTGGCCGTTATCTTCCTGCTGTCTCTTTAGAGCTTCTTGTATGAGACTCATGTTAATCCCTCGAGTTGGTTAATGGCTTTTTTTACTAATTTCGCGCCGATGGTGTGTGTGCGGTTGACGTATCCTGCCAGCAGTGCATTGTCACTTACCGCGTTGATTAGACGGGGGCTGCCTTTTGAATACCTGTGAAGCTCCCGAATGGCTCCGGGTTCAAAGGTGATATTGTTGTTTGAGCCCGCGATCCATAATCGGTGTCGGATATACATGGCGGTATCTTCCTGTGAGAGGGGCGAAAGATGGTAACGGATAGTAATCCGCTGTCGAAGCTGGCGAAGGTCCGGTCTTGCAAGCCTCTTTTTGAGTTCCGGCTGGCCGCACATCACAATCTGTATAAGTTTATGTTGATCCGTTTCAAGGTTGGACAGCAGCCGAACCTGTTCCATGACGGCCGGGCTGAGGTTCTGGGCTTCGTCGATCACGACTGCTACGTTGATGCCATTGTGGTTTTTCTGAAGAAGAAAATCATTTAGTTTTTCTATGTAGGCAAGCCGGTCCTTCGCTCTGACTTCAAGCCCAAAATCGTTAAGCATGGCACGGAGAAGCTGGGTTTCTGTAAGCGTGGGGTTGAGTATCAGCGCTGTTTCCACCTCGTTTCCGAGGTTGGCAAGAACGGCCCGGCACAGCGTTGTTTTACCCGATCCAACCTCCCCGGTGAGCTCGATAAAGCCTTTACGGCTTTGGATGCCGTAAATCAGGTGGTCGTAAGCTTCTTTATGATGCCGCGCGAAATATAGAAACCGCGGGTCGGGCGTAATATTAAAGGGGTATTCCCTGAGTTTAAAAAATTCCAGATACATTTCTCACATCCGGTCTATTTCCAGTACTAGCATATTCTAGCCTCTACTATTGGTCCATTGCACGATTAATCCCAAAACAAGCGGTTCGCCTGCATGAAGTTAGCGTTGACTCCAGAGAATTGAGCCCTTCTATATTGACGGGAGTCCAGTCGCTTCAGGGCGCATGTACCCCTGCTTCTATTCAGGTTTCTCAGGATGCACGTGTGTTTCGCCGGCATCATGAAACATCATCCTTGGAGTTGCTTCTTTATCCGCTTCAGTCATGAGATTGAGTAATTTATATGCCCTGGTCCGGACTTTTTTGCCGGTCTTCAGGGCTTCCATCCTATCTTTGAGGTGTTTTCGGTTCGGAAACAGGGCGAGAACTTTTTCGTAGTCCCGGGCAGCCTGACGGTTATTTCCTGCGATCTCATGCAGGATTGCGCGATAGGAAAGTATTCTGGCCTTGAGGCTCTTGTTCTCCGGCGCCGATTTGTCTTCTCCCTTTTCCATGAAGGCGACGGCTGCATTCAGCGCCGATCGCGCCCTGGAAAGTTCTTTTTGAGTGATGTAGATCCTGGCTTTTGCAAACTGGATCTTTGCATTCATCGGATTATTCCATTGTGCTTCTTCAAGGATCTTCAGCGCCTTGTCAGGTCGGTTGATTCCTGTTCGCAACCAGAAGGCGGCAACAAGGTACGCCTGTACATTGTGAGGGTCAGCCTTGGTTGCAAGACGCAGCCATGGCATAATTTCCTGAACATCCATGTCTCTGACATGCACATGCGAGTTGGGCGAAATTTCTTCTTCCAGTTTCCTGAAAAAGTTTTCTTCAAGCGCTTTTTTCTTTATGTGTTCAACACCTCGATGGAAATAGGTGTCTGCCATGCCGTAAAATTCACCGGAGATGGCAAACCTGGCATCGCTGAGCAGCATTGATAGAAGAGAGCTTTCGCGCGAAGCTGCAAGGCGGCCGTCTTTCAGGTTTGTTGTATAAAGCCTGCATGAAAGCGTAAATGCGCAGGTCCACAGAAAAAGTACAGCAGTTACGTAAAAATGAGTGCGTTGGATAAAATCTTTTATCATTCCGGCTTCTCAAAGTACATTGCTTCTGGAGAATTTTTTTGACCTGTAGCACAACCACGCCAGGATCAGAATTGCTCCTGTCAGGGCAATTCCGTAAAAAACGGATTGCACAAGTATCTCTGTTGAAACAGGTCCGTAAGAATGCACTATTCTTTTTCGCATGTCTAAAACTTCAAAGTGCGGCAACACGTTGTAGAGGAAAAAAAGCAAAGAGCTTCGAAGACCCGTTTCCTGCGCAACAAACTCGGGAATGCGCGGAACAACAATGAAGGAAGCCGCCGTAAGCGCATATGTCAAGGTCGCTCCAGCGTCCTTGTTGAGGCGGGTGGAAAAAAGCAGGCCGGTGGAACAGATTACAGCCAGGGCAATACAATGAAGTAGATAACCCTGCGTCAGAGTTCCAACGTCAAAATCAGCTCCCTTGAGCTTGACAAGCAGCACGGCAAAAAGGTAAAATGAACATGTTGCCACAGAAACCACTATCCATGAACCAATAAGTTTGCCCAGCAGCAATTCAATGCGCTTTACCGGCTTGGAAAGAACCTGGAGCACAGTTTCTTTCTGTTCCTCATCGGGAATCTGGCGGGATGCGACATTCACGGCCAGTATCGAGGAGAAGACCCATGCAGCCAGCAGGGCAATGTCCTTGGTGTACCGTGCAACACCGCCCAGACCGAAGATATCCAGCGACACCACTGCCATTAGGATTCCTGCCAGAAGTATAAGCAAAACGTATGCTTCTTTTCTGCGAATTACTTCAACGAAGGCGACTGCTGCAATTGCCAGGATTTTCATGTCTGTTCACCCGTGTTGTTTCCGCCGATGGCGCCTACTGTCTTCAGAAAATGCTTTTCAAGGCTTTCGCCTTTCTCGACAATTTCGTCAATTTCGCCTTCTGCGATTATTTTTCCGTCTACAATGATGGCGACTCGGTCGCAAACGGTTTCCACTTCAGATAGCTCGTGGGAAGAGAAAAAAACCGTTTTCCCTCTTTCACGCAAATCTTCCACTATGCGTCGGATCTTTGTCCTGCCTACAGGATCCATTCCGCTGGTGGGCTCGTCAAGTATTACCAGGTCGGGGTCGTTGATCAGGGTCTGAGCAAGGCATATTCTCTGTAACATGCCTCTTGAGTATGTTGCGATTCTTCTTGATGCATCATGTTCGAGGTCCACCTGGTGTAGAACCGATTTAATCCGCTTTTCGATCTCGGGACCTTTCATGCCGAACAGGCGTCCGGAAAAAACGAGAAGCTCGCGGCCGGAAAGAAACCGGTAAGCCACAGGCCGCTCTGGAAGGTATCCTATCCTTTCCCTGGCTATTGTTTTGCGCACATCCGTGCCAAGCACATAAGCCTCGCCCGAGACCGCCTTGATGAATCCGAGCAGAACATGCATGGCAGTTGTCTTGCCGGCTCCGTTCGGTCCGATAAAACCGAATATTCCGCCCTCGGGCACAGCAAGGCTGACGGACTGCAATGCTGGAACAACCGAGTCCTTTCTGCCGAATGAAACCGTAAGGTTTCTCATTTCTAACGCGTTTGCGCGGGATTCATTCATGGCCTGAATATTAATCCTGTTTCCGAATCGATGCAAGAGGGTTGTTGTTGCCGAGTGCTGGATGCTGGTTGCTGGGTGCTGGTGGCGCAAACGAAAGAGCAGTGAGGGACATGCTGTTTCAAGATTTGCAGGTTGTTGTTATTGACAATAAGCTCCGATTAAGGTAAATACACGCACTTGTTCCTTTGCCCCCATCGTCTAGTGGCCTAGGACGCCGGGTTCTCATCCCGGTAACACGGGTTCGACTCCCGTTGGGGGTGCCATTTCGCTCCGGAGCGGGGCTGTTCTTTGTCTGGAGTATGTTCCCCTTGACCCCTGGACATACCAGGTCTGCAGAACCGCCCCGCTCCTTCGCAACTTTTTGGGGATTTGGCTCGAAGCAGGGTTCATGGTAGAGCGGCTGGAGCCATCCTGTTTTGTTATTTTATTTTTTCGTCAAGCGGGCCTACGCCGGAGTAGGCGTCGAACCCGCCGTCGACACAAAGGGTAACGCCGTGAATAAAGCTGCCGGCTTCAGATAGAAGCAGAACTATCGGCCCGAGCAATTCTTCCGGCGCGCCGAATCTGTTCATCGGGGTATGAGAGATGATTGATTTGCCGCGGGCTGTAAGAGTATTGTCATCTTTCTCAAAGAGCAGTTGATGATTCTGCGTGGTATCCAGAAATCCCGGGGCTATCTCGTTGACTCTTATGGACGCTTCAGGGAAATCAACTTTGACCTGTACCGAAAGCCATTTGGTCAAATTTGTGACTGCTGCCTTTGCGTTTGAATATCCCGGCACGTTTGTCAGGGGCGCGATGGCGCTCATTGAAGAGGTGTTGATGATAACTCCTTTTCCCTGTTCGGCAAAATATCTGCAAAAGGCCTGTGTCGGCATGAATGTTCCCTTGTAGTTCAAGGCGAAAACCTTGTCCAGTTCATCAAGGGAGAGTTCTGTAAACCTGCCGTCTGGCGGCACACATGCTCCTTTGCGATTTCCCCCGGCTCCATTGATCAATGCGTCGCATTTGCCGAATTTGCCTATTATGGAGTCCAGTGCGCCTTGAATGCTTTCAGGATCCATAACATTGCATTTCAGGCCAATTGATTGCCCGCCTTGCGAGTTGATCTCGGCTTCGAGTTCTTTGACTTTTTCTTCCTGGATATCCAGAAGGGCTATTTTTGCCCCTCTTGCCGCCAGCATCTTCGAAACTGCTCCGAAGATGACTCCGGCGGCTCCGGTCACAGCCACTACCATTCCTTCTACACTGAATTTGTCCTGCGGTTCTGTTGTCATTTGTGTCTCCCTATTTTGCCATCGCTTTCTTAAATTGAGTTTTGAACTGTTCTAAAGATTCCTTGATTACATCTATATCCCCGGGCGCATCCTTATTAATCACAACTTTCAGAGGGGCAGACATGCCTAATACGGGAGTATAACCGCGTTTGGATATAGCTTCAACATACTGGGGTCCTGTTTCATAATCAACAGCGCCCGTGGGCATAATGATTCTGTTTTTATGCCTTTCCCGGACGTAAGGGGCAAGGAGATCAGACAACCCCTTGGGGCCATGTGAACGAGCGGGGAATATTTTTACAGCATCAGGTTCAAGTCCGTCATCCCTTTCAACAAAATACTGGAATTCGGTTGGTGTGAAGATTGCCGGAGCTGCAAAAACTCCTGACTCGTGAGCTATGCGAACAAAATCTTTTCCTTCGCCGTACCCGCCCATTACGTTGGCAGGCGCAACTATCATGTCGAACCCCATTTCGATAGCCGATTCTAACTCGGCAGGATTAATAACGCTGCCTACTCCCAGCACGAACGGATTATCAGCGGCGCTCTGGTCGCGTTTCTTTACCAGTTCCTGCATTGCCTCCCGAAGCAATCCTTCGTCGATTCTAAAGGTTAGTTCGGCCACATATCCGGCGTTGTGGATCTCGGTCACTGTAGTGACGATATGTTCAGGATTCTTCACGTGGCTTTTGTTCATGACCACTACAATACCGCTTTTTCTTAAAGCCGCATCCACGGCGGTGCGTCTCATTTCATCATTTTCCATTCTTCGATTCCCTTTTTATTGTGCGTTAATAAAAACTTTCGAACTATCGAAGCGCGCTGACCCCGCCGCCGCCGGCAGCTCGTTTAACTTCTTTTTCCACTTCTGATTGTTTGACCATCGTTACGTCACCCGGGGTTGCCTGTACGCATATTCCGTGTGCAGCGCCCCACTGTACTGCTTCCGCAACATCTTTGCCTTTCAAAAGTGCAGCGGCAACGCCGGACATGAAGGAATCTCCACCGCCTGTCCGGTCCACGATCTCAACATTGTTGCGCGTTGTGGCAAGATGCAACTTGTCATTTTCCACGTCATACAGGACGGCCCCCCAGTTGATTCTGTCGGCGCTGAGCGCGGCTCGAAGCTGGGTTCCTATCAGTTTAAGGTTGGAATATTTGGCCGCTACATTGCGCAGCATCTCCGAGTAAGCCTCGAGCCACACATCAAAGGGCTCGTCCTTGCCTACTTTACGGGAGCTTTCACCAAGTGCGTCATTGAAGTCGCTCTGGTTGCCTACAAGAAAATCGGTGTGCGCGACTATTTCGCAGTTTTGTTTTCTTGCCTTTTCTTTGTCTGGCTCAACCTTTGAACGGTAGTTAAGGTCAAATGACCGATAGGTCCCGGCTTCGCCCGCTGCTTTCATGGCTTCCAACGCTACCTCTCCGGAAGCAGGCGAAATGAGAGCATAGATGCCTCCGGTGTGGAACCATCTTACGCCTTTTCCAAAAAGGGATTTCCAGTCAACATCGCCAGGCTTAAGCTCGCGTATGGCAGTATGAGCCCTGTAGTATTCAGTTACAGACGGCAGTACCCCTTTGCCAGTCCAGGTAAAATTTATCCCGTTGTGTATAGTTCCTTTTTTGTCGGTGGAGAACTGCCCTCTTCCGTCGGTGGAGAACCAGACGATATTTGAAACATCCACACCTGATTCTCTGATCTGGTTCTCTATATTCCTGCCCACTCCGTCGTCTACCAGCGCGGTAATTACTGCAGTTCGCAGGCCGAAACAGTAGCTCAGGCCTTCGGCTACGTTTGTCTCCCCCCCGCCATGCCACAATCTCGCGGTTCGGCTTCTTGCGGTGGGAGTATCTCCCGGATCGAGGCGAAGCATGACCTCGCCCAGTGATATTTCATCGTATTTGCAGCTTTCATATGGTTTAATTTTCATCCCTGTATTCTCCTTTCACAGCTTTATCAGTCGGCTTTCTCTATAAGCATTATAGATAAAGCAGACTGCTCCATGCCAAAAAATCCTGCCAAACAGATTAATAGCGGCAAGACTTTGAGACAACAAAGAATTTTCAAAGTACAGTGTTTGCATTCGGTTATCCAATAAAAAGTCAGGTTAATTGCCGCTTTGGTCTTTCTCAGTGAAACTGTTGATCAGGGATTTACGGTTTTTCTGAGAAGCGGGACCTTCTGAATCCCCGTGACTGCCAGAAAGGACCATGCAAAAACAAAAGCCGTCACTGCAGGAACTGCGACGACCGGGTGCAGTGCGGCTCCTGGAATGTTGAGCGCCGCCAGAACTCTCAATAGCATCGGATGAACCGCGTATATTCCAAATGCGGAGCCTGCCAGAGCATATATCAATTTGTTTGTGAACGAATCTGAATATCCGGACGTTGTAAATTGGGAGCGCATGAACAGAAAAAAAGAGAGAGCATAGACTACTACAAACGGACTCAGGCTCACGTAGACAAGAGTCGCTTTGTTCCCTCCTGCCACGGGCCATAGAATTCGGCTGGTTAAAGCAATTGCAGCCACAGATGCTAAAGCAGTTCCGGCGCTTATTCTGCGAGCGTTCCTTCTGATCTCCACACGGCTTAATTCGTAGCCAGCCATATAATAGCCCAGGTAAGGAATGAACCTTGTTAGAATTGAGTGATATTCTTCCATTTTATGATAATGCAGAAACATGGAAAAAGCGCTTGATAAGATAAGTATTTCTGCCAGCAGTCTTATTCTTCTCCCTTGTGTAACTTTTTTTGAATAAGCTGCAAACACGGGGGTGGCGGCGTAAAGACCGGGAAGCATGTACAAATACCAGAGGTGATAATAGGGCGCCCCCCTGAATATGTTGGATAGATAAACGTTCCATCCTTCCCGGTCCGGGGACATGATACGGATCAGGATATACAATGCGGTCCAGAAAATAAGAGGAAAGATCAGTTTGCATCGCTTGCGGTAAAATCGGCCGTAAGCCAGGTCTCGGGCTTCTTGAATCAGTAGCGATCCGCTGACCATGACAAAGAGGGGAACACAGAGCGATGCCGCCGCGGCAGCAAGGTTGGCTGTCCACCACAGTGAACCGGACGCGTATCTGGTTTCACTTAAAATCGGAGCGGCCACATGGTACAGAACCACCGCGAGACACGCGATTGCGCGGAGGATATCAAGCCAGAGTTTTCGCTGCCGGGCGACGATTCCAGGATCTGTACTGACCCGGGGGTATGATCGAACCGAACTTCTCTGCTGCTTGCCGAATTTTCTCCGCGGTGTCATTCCATCGCTGGTAAACAAATTCAGGGCAGTCAGGCACATTTTCCCTGAAGTATGTATTAGCTCTTTCGAGTTTTGCGAGCCAGGGGCTGCATCGGAAAGAGAACTGGTATTCATAATCTTCATGCTCATAGTTTTCGTCCAACAGATCCTTGAAAAGCGGGGCAAGGTCCTCGTAAAGCGGAATTAGCCCGGTAGGGGTTTCAAATGCGTCAACTTCATTGTGTGTTCGCCTTTCAGCCCAGTGCAACCAGACCCTCTTGGCAAGCCTGCCGGTGCAGAATTCAGCATCTTTATTGCGTAGAAAATAATTCATGGAGTAGACCCGCGGAACACTTGTCATGCCTTTGACGAAATCAATGTTATTCTGGATGTACTGGCCAATGGGGTAACTGATGAAATCCATGTTGGCCATAGGCTGAGGGACTCTGACTCCCTCTTTACCAAGGGTGGCCGACGTTGTTTCTGATTCCAGCGTCAAGGCTTTCAGGATTATCCCGTTTTCCCAGTCAGGTGATTCTTCCACCGGAACAGATGTATCGCTATCTCTTCCGCCGTATATCACACCGCCAACTTCGACACCTTCCTTGTCGTCCCATGCCGGATCCAGATTTTCGAGGTACTCCATGCGGATAGTATAGCGGGCATTGGGGTGGGCCAGAGGTATATCATTGCCTGCGGAATCTTTTTTGCCTTCGTACCATCCGGGACCGGAATGGTTCGCGCCTTCTTTCGGCGTATCCATTCCCATGCCCAGCCAGTAAGGCTTATTATCCGGACCAGTCAAGACATTGGAAAAGATGGTCTCCTGAGGCTCCATAAGAGTGTTAAATATGAGCGGATCGTCTTTCGGATTGACGTCCCTGATAATGCCGAAGATTCCTCTTTCAACATTTGCCGCCCGGAACTTACCGTCTATGTTCCTGAAGTAGGCAATATCGTCGCCGACAATTTTTTCGCCTGGCAGCATAGCCGTGGCAGTCTTCCCGCAGGCGGAAGGGTAAGCGCCGCAAAAATAAGTTGAACGGTCTTTTCCCTTGTTGTGACATGACATTATAAACATATGTTCGCAAAGCCATCCTTCAGTCGATGACTTCTTGATGGCCAGGCGCATGGAATGCTTTTTGAGGCCGACTGAGTTTCCCGCGTACTGGTTGTTCGTCGAATATACGCTTAACGTCTCCAGGTCCTGGTAAATTCGTCGTTTATTAATATTTATGCTGCAGCCGCGTTCATCGAGTTTGCCTGCGCTATGGCAGAAGCGGAAGAAGTCGTCCTTTTCCTCCAACTTCATGTTCTGGAAATGTTCATAACCCCGGCGATACAGTATGTCTTCTGAATGAGCCACATAGAAGGAATCTGTAATCTGTGCACAACCTATGGAAAAAGGGCTCATAGTAGGGCATTCGCAGAAAAGCTTAACTATCGCTTCCTTGCCTTCCATGATCCCTTCCATGATGCTGTTGACTTCGTCCATTCCTTCTTTGTATTCGATACAGTTGAGTTTTCCCATCTGTTTGATGTGATCAGGGTTCACCATGAACCTGGTGTTTGCCTTGTCCCTGGCCTGGTCACCGTATCCGTCGTAGTGAACCGTCTGTCCTGGCCGGGTGAGAGGTTTTTCTTCGCCGGTTTCGATACATTTTTTACGGATGTATTCCGCGTCCTCGTTGCTGTCGTTGCATACGTAAACCGAGTCAGGCCGGCATAGCTTGATCCAATGGCCCACGAAATTGAAAAGTTTCCCGTTTTCCAGAGCGGCCAGCTTGTTATAGCTGTCGCTGCTCATTTTACTCTTAAGTAATTCTCTGTATTCAGTAGCCATATCTAGTTTACCCTCTGAATCATTGCTATGTTCCGGTAAGTGAGTAGGAAATAGTCACTTTAGTTGTGACTTAACATTATCAGGAAGGCAATAAAAAACTGGGATTTTTTGTCAGGCTAGTGTCACGTCGCCGGACAGGAAAAAATGTGTCGCGCCATTCTTGTCCATAAGCGAGAGTTCGCCGCTTGCGCCGATACCAGTACAGAGACCGGATGGTGAGTTGTTTGTGTGATTTACAGTTATGTGTCGGCCTTTAAGAAGATCGTAACTGCGCCAGTAGTCGAGAATGAGCGAAGAACCGTCTTCCGCCAGGGAGCACAACGATTGTTCAAGTTCATCCAGAAGGTTGTAAAGAACATCGCTAAGTTCATAGCTTATTCCCGTCTCAAGTTTCATGGACGTAGCGGCTGGCCAGAGCCCGCATGATTGAAAGTCCGCTGATTCCATGTTCACATTCAGGCCTATGCCTAGTACAAGCCGGTCTGATGCGCCCTCAAGCAGGATCCCGCTGATCTTCCGGTTGTTGACGATTACGTCATTCGGCCATTTAAGCAGGGCATCTATACTTTCGCGGAGCAGAAGCCGGTGCACGGCCACAGCGGCGGCCATGCCTGTAATTCCGGAATACGGCATCTTTTTGTTGTCAATGACTACAGAGAACGACAAAGATGTATTCTCACAAGATAACCAGTTTCTACTGAACCTGCCGCGACCTGCTGTTTGATGCTGCGCCGATACAACCGTCCCATGCCTGAGCGTGGTGATCCTGGACATGCAGTAATCGTTAGTGGAAGGTAAGCTGCTGTAATCAAAAAGATCTGAGCCCCATAAGCCTTTGCTCCGGTATTGTGTTGCTTCATTGTTTTTCATTCGGAGCCCCCGAACTGTATGTCAAGCCTGACCAGGGGCAGCAACATTCTGTCCACGGAGAAGCTGCCTTCTGAGCGTATGTCATGCAGGCATTCCTGGAAACGGTCTTTGTTATATCTGTGTGCGGCGTCAATTCCTCCGTATATGCTGCCGGTATACCATGTTATTTCGAAAAAACTCAACGCAGTGAAAGCGCCCCACTGATCATTGGCGGCGGTATCGGACATGGCGAAAATAAACAATCCATTCAGAATCAGAGAGCGCAACGCGTTGCCGTATTCCTTTGAATACGCATATCCAAGTCCGGGTACCAGTCCGAGTATTCCACCCAACACAGGGTTTTTGTCCTTTCCTCTCCTGTAGGATCGAACAGCGGCCAGGGGCTTCCTTTTTATTTCTGCTGGCAGTTGTCTGATAATTTCTTCGGCTTTCCGGCTGCTGTTTGCGGAAAAATGAGCTTCGGCCAGCCGGAGGCCAGTAAAGTTTTTAAGCTGTACAGCATAATCGGTTGCCGGTTTTTCCGGGATAGATTCAGCCACAGCCTCAAGATAGAAAACTGCTTCCGCGAGGTTACCCGAATCAATGGCCTGGTGCGCGGAAAGCAGCATAGATTCCTCGAAGAGGGCGGGGGACAAGTGTTCTGCTTTAGCCAGCATGTCCTTTGACTGGCTGGAATGATTGTCGGCCAGCCAGTACTCGTATGCAGCAGCCCAGTAGTATCCGGCTGCAGCGTTGTCGTCAGACGAATACATGCCCATGCGGCGGTATTCTACTGCGGCCAGCAGATGGTCTCCTTCTTCCGCAAGCTCACGGGCAATCCTGGCTGTATGAGCGCCATTTTGTGCCGGGCTGTCTGACAGGCTGAATATTGCAAGGATTGTTGCTGTGGCAAGCAGCCTCATGGAGTTTTCTCACTTTTGTTGTTGCGCAGCCAGAAATCGTGGTCGGAAAGGGGGTCGGCATACTTAATGATGTTTCCACAGACAACAGGTTTTGTTTTGCTTTGAACAACTCCGGGTTCCCGAACGAAACGGTCTGCCTGGATGGGGAAACCAAGCAGGCCGTGTTTTCGGCTTGCCCTCAGAAAGTATTCTGAACAGCTTGGATATAATGAACAGCGCTGCCCCAGAGCTGGACTTATTGCCTCACGATATAACCAGACTATAAGTTCGCCGATCTTTCCTGTGGACTCCATGTCTGGAGCGGCGGCAGGCATCCGCACTCTGCCGCCCGAACTTGATAAGACCGTTTCTATCTGGATGCGCAGGGAGTTATCTTCCATCTTCGGGCCTGCTTTGCTGTCCAGGATTGCTTTAATACTGCTTGCGCTCTTTGTTGCCAGTGACTTGTTCCGGGTCTGATAGAATGAATCTGACAGGTATTTCAAGGCATCCTTTTCTTTTCCTTCAGCTTTCAGCGCTTCTCCGCACTCGAAAGCAGCCATGGTTTTATGGCGGCGGCTGAGAGTGTTGCCCGTTATAAGGTCACGCAATGATTCAATTGAAGGCTGCTTGTGTCTTCCCAGTCTGAGGTTGCATACATCCATAAACAGGCGCGCCAGGTCGTTTGAAGGCGATTGAGCCAGAACACGCCGGCATTCTCTCAGACATATTTCCCAAGAACCTTCTTCAAACAAAGACTCGGCAAGATCCAGGTTCCCTGCCTGGCAGATTGATACTGCAAAAAGCGCTACGACACCGGCCGCAGCGCTTTTTGCTATCTTGAAAGTATTGTTTTCAGTTAAACGTGGTGTAATCAATAGTACATCGCGCCGTACTGGCCTGCATAATATGCTCTGGTCTTTCCCTGGTAGCCTTCAACACCGTCCCAGATGGCAAACACTCCTCCAACATAGGGAATCAATCGGCACCATTCCCGCCAATGAATTTCTTTGCCCTCGTTGTAGTCCATTGCGGCTCTTATCCCGAAACAGCAGCCTGCTATAAAGCCCATTGGACCGCCTCTGTCTTGTTCCTGCGCCTGGGCGTCTGTAATGCCTAGCGTTCCCGTCACCATCATTACCGCTATCAAACCAATAACCAGTTTTTTCATTTCTTCTCTCCCGCTGTTTTTAGTTAACAACTTCCGCTTCCGTGTTATACTTTTACAAGTATTTTAGTTTATGGCAAGCGTTATTATTGGATTTTTAGGCCGAACGCAAGCTTTCCTGCAGCCTGGATTGTTTACCGCAGATCAGAATAGGAATCAACAAATTCTACATCGGGCATGAAGTTGCCGGCAATAAACAGATTTTCAGCAACGGGAACGTTCACCTCGAGATTGTTAAAATGTATTGTTTCAACTGCCTTTGTCTGTTCATGGTATACGGTGCTTTCATGTAAGCAGGGTATCCACAGATCTTCTTCAACTTTCTTATGCCGGCTGTACATAGTCTCCGCTTTCTTGTCTTTCATGTCTTTACCATTGTAGAAAGCGATGCTTTTAATCCGGGATTCCTTGTCGACGGACACCACAACAAAAGCATTTTTTGTTGTATAAGCGTACCTTTCAGCGTATCCGGCGGTTGGATCCAGAATTGTCTGCGGCGAATCAGCAAGCCGGTAAAGATGATCCATGGGCGTTCCAGGTACCTTGCGAAGATTGATCAGTTCGTTTTTCTCAAGTTTATCTATATCCTTTGCGACGCCTTTAGTGTGATTCTGGAAATAACTGTATAATTTTTTTCCGTTCGCGATTACCGTTCTACTGTATGGAGCGACGGTTTTTGAGTGGAGAAAATCCCCTTTCTTGTAGAAGACTTTGCTGAGAAATGTAAGTTTCCGGTTCCCGGATTCGGCGGTCCGTCTTACCCTGCATGTCAGGGTTTTGATTCGTGCATAATTTTCAAGTTTCTGCTTAACCAGATGCTGGTGCTTGGATTCCGCCAATGCCATTGTAAAAGTCGAGCATATCAAAACTGCGATTGACAAATTTCTTTTGCAGGTTCTGGCTGGTGTGTTCATGGTTCAGATACTCTCCGGGCGCTTTTTGATTTATCCTGGTGACAGCGCTGCCTTTTTTCCGGCAGCCGCGCACCTGCGGTTTTTATTCCACTCTTACCCTGACAGCCAAAAAGTATAGCACTAGAATTGCCGCCAGTAAATACATCAGCCACTTGACTTCCCTACCTTTGCCTCCAAAGAATTTCACGATTGGATAACTGATGAATCCCAGCGCAAGCCCGTCTGCAATTGAATAGGAGAGGGGAATGCCGATAACAGTCAGAAACGCCGGAATGGATTCACTGTAGTCCTTCCACTCAATTTTCGATATATTTCGAATCATCATTGCCCCTACAATTACAAGGGCCGGCGCTGTTATAGGAGCGTAGCTGCCGATCATCTGCACTATCGGGCTGAAAAACAGAGCAAGAATAAAGAGTGTAGCGGCAAAGACTGCGGTCAGTCCGGTTCGACCTCCCTGCTCAACACCCGCTGCGCTTTCTACAAAACTGGTGACCGTTGTTGTGCCGAGGCACGCGCCTGCAACTGTTCCAACGGCATCCGAAAGCATAGCCTGCCGTGCGCGGGGAAGCTTATTATCCTTTATGAAGCCGGCCTGCTCGCTGACCCCTATGAGTGTGCCGATAGTGTCGAATACGTCCATAAACAGGAATATGACAATAAATGGAATCATGGACAGCGATAGAGCCTGTGTAACGTCCATTTTCCAGAAGGTCGGGGCAACAGACGGCGGTTGGGCGACAATACCGCCTGCAGGAACGAACTCAGTCATGAGCTTTGAGCCTGCCAGCCATGCGGGCATTTGTTCGGCAGGCATAGAGCTTGCTGTGAAACGCAGCAGCAGGGAGAACAGAGCTGAACCCAGTATGCCCAAAAGAATGGAGCCCTTGACTCTTCTCACATGCAGCGCGCTTGTCAACATCAACCCGAAAAAAAACACGACAAGGTCCGGGGAAAAGAAATCAGCGTTAAGTTTGACGAGTGTGCCGGGATTTAACGATGGAGGGGAACCGGGAATCACGGTGGCTGAGGTGACGATCAGGCTTGCGTTCTGAAGACCGATAAAAGCTATGAAGAGCCCTATGCCGGCTGCCATTGCGTTTTTCATGCTGGGGCTTATTGCATTGACTATCATTTCCCTGATTCCCAACAGCGACAGGATTAGGAACAGAATGCCGGAAATGAGAATGACTCCGAGCGCTGTCTGCCATCCGTTGGCAATGCCCGCTGCTGCAGTAGCGGGCAGCAGAGAAAATACAAAGAAAAAATTCTCGCCCATCCCCGGAGCCTGGGCAATAGGATAACGCGCATAAAGACCCATAATCAGCGTAGCCAACGCAGCCGAAAGACAGGTAGCTGTAAACAGAGAGTCAAAGTCCATGCCTGTCGGCGCTCCGAACATCCTGCCGGAGAGCACCAGCGGTTGAACAACGACTATGTAAGCCATTGTTAGAAAAGTTGTCAGGCCGGCGACAAATTCGGTATGTATGTCGGTGTTGTTTTCCGGCAGCCTGAAGTAGCGGTTTATGACATTTTTCATGACACAAGACTCCCTCATCTTAACGATGATCGTCTGGGCGCGATCCACTGTCAGCCTGGATGGCGCACTGTTGCGATAACTCATGAGATACGCGGGTCATTTCCCCTGTGCGACATATTGGTTACCAGACTTTCTTGTGGTGATCAAACTTAAAAAACGCCGGTACTGAGCAATGAGAGTTTGTGGTTATGCCGCTTTTATAGGATTCTGTGACCACATAGTGCCGGCAATCTGAAAGCGCCAGGGATAGTCCGCATGCTCCGCTGCGTAATCAACGCCGATCCTTTTTCCCTCAACGATTTTTTCTGGATCCAGCTCAAGTTCCGGGCGTTCGAGCCACAGTCGATCTCCGGTCAGGTCTGTACAGTCGTCTTGCAGCGTAATGCCCAGTGCCATGGATAGCGATCCTGGACCGCCCGAAATAGCGCGGTCAAGCCGCTTGCCGCCCCGCCGGGCCATTATCGTTTCAAGACCGGCAGTCGGCTGCATTGCCCTGACAAGCACGGCGTGAGGGATTCCTTTGCGGTTGGTTACTATGTTCAGCATCTTGTGTATGCCGTAGCAGAGGTAGACATATGCTACACCGCCTTCGTGAAACATGGTTTCGGTTCGCGGGGTCCGCCTGTTATTGAATGCGTGAGAAGCTTGGTCTTCGGGGCCGGCGTATGCCTCGGTTTCAACTATGATTCCGCCTGTGACTGTTCCGTCCATGGATCGGGAATAGATACATTTGCCGAGCAGATTGCGGCTTAGATGGACTACGTTTTCGTGTAGATAAAATGAACGGGGCAGGACTTTAGAACCTGACATGCATTCCCGCGAAGAAAGATGAATCTTCGAAGTTGTCAATTCCCGCGTTTACGGACAATCGCTCTGTGAAATACATCGCCATGCCGGCAGTAAAACCGAAATTATCTTCGACATCAAATTCGCTGCTGTAAATTTCCGAATATACCGGTCCGGCGAAAATTGAAATGGCTTCAGGCCAGAACAACTTGTTCCCGGTAACATCATTTATAATGGATATCGTTGCCTCGATGTTTAATTCTGTCCAGTCGGCTTCAGTCGGACCCCACTCGGCGCTGGCCCTGGTGGCGTAGGCAGATGCGTGAAGACCAAGTCTGTTTTCGGTCAGTAAAGGATCAAGTATCGACTGGTCAATCAGGTTTGCATTAATTCCGACCATGAATTCTGCATGGCTGTCATTGTCCCACGGGCTATCGGCCAATTCCGATTCTGTTGTGCCTGCTGCGCCGAAGAATGTAAGCCAGGGCAGAACATCGTATCCAAGATAGGCAAAGATTGAACTTGTTTCCAGATCGTGCAATTGGCTGTTAAGTTCAATTTCACGCTCCCCGGTGATGGCCAGCACACCAGCACTCCATGCTGAAGCATCCCTGTCGGCGATCAGATGTTCGCGGGCAAGCTTGCTCCTGGCAATTGATGCGGAGTTAGAAGGAAGCGTTGCCGCTCCCAGAAGAAATAGAGATACGCCTAAAGTAATGATTGATTGATGTTTCATAGCGTCGTATCCTAACAGTAGTTTGTCAAATTGGGCAAGCAGAATTTTAAAAAAAATATGGCGGGCTATTGACGGAGCTAGTCTGTCGTTACGTTGAAACAGGGGTAAAAAGATATGGCGGTACGGTTTTGTGTGTTTTTTGCGGCTGTTCTGGTTGTTTTTTCCGGGTGTATTCCACAGGAAGCTCCGGTAAGACTGAAGGAATATACAGACATTAACGATGCTTTGAAGGCAGATGAAGACGTCCATTATGTGAATCTGTACAACTCCGGCATAGAACTGTTTCCTTCCCGGTTGAGCCGGTTGCCCCGATTGCAGAAAGTGAGTTTGCGGCGAAACAAAATAAAGAACATATCCGATCCTGTAGGAACACTCAGTAACTTGACCTGGATGGACCTGGGGGAAAATCGAATCGAGAGCTTGTCCCCTGAAATCGGCCGGCTGAGTCAGCTCAAAGTTCTTTACCTTAATGATAATGAACTTGAGACAGTCCCCGGTACAATAGGCGGGCTTACAGAACTGAAATACTTGAATCTTGACCGCAATAACCTGAAGAGTATTCCCGAAGAGATAGGCGAACTCAAAAATCTGCTATGGCTGAGGGTCAAAGGCAATCAGCTTGAAGGATTGCCTCCGGGTGCAGGCAGTTTGACGCAACTGAAACGGTTGTACATGGAGAATAATTCTTTAAAAAATGTGCCCCCCCAGATACGCAAGCTGCATAATCTTGAAGCTCTTGGTTTGAGCGGGAACGAACTGGAGAAGTGTCCCGAATGGATTGGCGAACTGCAAAAGCTGATATGTCTTGAACTGGACAACAATAAGCTGAGCGCAATGCCGGAAGAGATAGAGAAACTTCAGAATCTTAGGCTGTTGATGCTGCACGGCAACAACTTTTCTGCAGAATATAGAGATGATCTGCGCGAAAAACTTCCGCAGTGTACGATTTCATTCTGATTCCGGAAGGAAACCTGTGGCAGGGCTTCACGATACTTGCATACAGGGCGCGTGGTGAAGCATGCGATTTGAACCTATACCCGGCATTTGAAATTCGGCAACTCCCGAATATAGGTTGAAAAGACCTTCACTAACCCGCGTATCTCACAAAATTCCTGCTGCGAGAACGGATAGCAATACTGCGAGGGCACGAATTGGAAAACGCCAGATTGCAGTATGTCCATACGGCTGCTCCGGCGTTTTACCAATTTGCACCCCCGCAGGAGCACTCTCCACGCTCTCGCGAAGAAATCCTCGCTTATTTTGGGACTAGTCTTGTTGGGACTTGAAGAATTGGTAAGCGTCGTTGAGGTTCTTCATTTTCTGATCCGCGACCTGGCGAAGCTCTATGCCGAGGTGTTGCACGAGGTCGGGATGATACTGTTTTGCCAGTTCCCAATACTTCTGCTTGATTGCCGGCATGGACCGGTCTGCACCCAGACCTAGAACTTCAGCATAGTATTGCTCTGTAGTTGTCCGGGTATTCTTCCGCCCGGAGTTATCTCTCTTTTTATGATGATCTTTCGGTCCTCCATCCCGGCTTTTTATGCCGAGCCTGCTTCGCGCCATTTTAATGTGTTCGGCCTTTACGTAACGCCGGAGGTTTCGCCATGCTATGACGATCAGCAGAACGTCGTCTACTGAGCCAAGTCCGGGCATAAGCATATCGGGGACCAGGTCGAGAGGATAAATCAAGTAGGCTATAACCGCCGCCACGAGGATCTTGGGCCACAGTGGCGTTTTTGCGTCAGCGAGACAGTAATAGGACGCCACCGGTTTTTCGATGATTGATAGAAGTTTCATATTCGGATCCGCCTGAGTTTTGTTTACAGTCCATGCATTATCAGGGCCGGACAGCCATGTTATGCGTAAAGTCAAATCCATTTCTATACTGTCCCGTTAGCAGCGAACAGCTTGTGAGCTTTTTTCAGGACATTTATATCCGATATTCTCTGAGTTATCCCGCCTTGGCCGCACTGTCCATCTTATTGGCCAATTCATTATCCTATACATTGCTTTGAATCTTATTGACGCCGGTAATCTCCGGTTTTTCATTTGGCGATAATTTGTCTGGATCGGTTACAACCGCTCCGTCGGGCAAGGGGATGTTGCCACGCAAAAGAGGGTCATCCGTTTCTTTCATCCATTCAGTCAGACGGTTTCGCATGTCCTGCAGTACCCTTTGGCTGGTGGTTTCCATGGTAAGGTCATTCATTTCATTCGGGTCAAATATCAGGTCAAACAGCGATTCTTCATTCACTGGCTTTTGTTGCCATCCATTGTCAAGCCAGAGCGTCTTGCTTTCGCCGTCATCGCAATTTGGAAGCACGGGTATGCTTCGTTTGTTGAAACGCCTGATGTATTTCCACCTTTTGGTTCGCACTGCCCTCATCGGTTCATAGGCCGCGTGGTAATTCACCTCGAAATAGAGTGAGTCGTGAACCTCATCGGTTTTTCCTTGAACCAATGGCATGAGGGATGTGCCCCGTAACCATTGGGGCGGCTCAAGATGCAAGAGGTCGCAGACCGTTGGAAAGATATCCAGATGACTGGTCATGGCGTCGATCACCTTCCCGCCATGGAATCCGCCGGGGCCGTGCATTATAAGCATGGTCCCGATTCCCGTGTCTTCCAGATTGCATTTCATTCGAGGGAAGGCGATGCCATGATCTGTTGTGCAGATGACAAGTGTGTTGTCAGCAAGGCCATTGTGTGCCAGCGCGTCCAGCACCATGCCTGCCTTGGCATCGAAAATGCGGGCGCTTTCTTTGAAACGAGCCATGTCTTCCCGGGTTTGCGGAGTGTCCGGCAACGGTGCCGGAGGCATGCAATAGCGGGCATCGTCTTGCGGATGCTCAAGAGGAAATTTTCGATGTGTTTCTGAAAAGCCGACAGAAAGGAAGAAGGGTTCGGCCGGGATGTTGTCGAGAAACTCGATTGCCTTGGTATGAGTATCCGCCCGGTTCGATGTCAGGCAATGGTCATAGCCGATAATATCGTGAGCGTTTTCGCCGTGGGCAATATGCTGGATGCCGGAGAGGGCGGACACATAGCCGGCACGTCTGAGACTGTGAATAATGTGTTGTTGATAGTCGTTGAGTCCGAAGCCGCGATGCGCCAGCCCGATCATACCGTTTTCGTGCGGATAGCATCCGGTCAGCAAAGCCGCCCGGCTCGGGCTGCATGTTGGGTTGACGCAGAAATTCTGGCGAAAGAGGATTCCTTGTTCTGCCAGCTTCTGAATGCAAGGAGTAGCAACGCAATAGCCATGTGGCTGGATGTATCGCCCCGTGTCGTGCGAATGGATGTAAAGGATGTTAGGTCTATCCATTGTCTCTGCCTTTCTCTTTTAGCCTGGATTATTCACACCAAGGAAATTTAACCACGGATAACACTGATTACACGGATAAAGTATAATAATGATGGATATACAACACAAATCCGTGTTATCAGTGCAATCAGTGGTAAAAAAAAATATCAGCAAACGACTTGTATATTATTCCGAAAAGTTGATGAATAGATCAGCTTAAAGAGAAAAGCAGGAATTCTGTTAGATATGCGGGTTAGCCTGATCTATTCATCAACCCATAATTTTGGCAAAAATTCAATTAAAATACAG
>CAYYVQ010000012.1:0-63146 GCA_964475205.1 uncultured Victivallales bacterium
TTGGCTGTTGGATATTGAGAATGCACTTGGAGATACGCTCGAATTGCTTAAGTTATTGCCATTAGGTTTCGACCCACACTGCCAATACTCTGAACCGTTTCTGCTCGAAAAAGTGTGAGAAATGCGGTTTAAACTGCCTCAATGCAGCTCGGGGGCTTACACGCGATATTGTAGGTTACGCTTACGACACCCTGAACGTTGTTGACTATCCGGTCCGCGATACGCCGCAGGGTCGTAAACGGCAATTCCGTGGGTGTCGCGCTAACTGCATCGGTACTTTCCCAGCAGCGAACTTCGATTTGCCCGCCGAAATCCCGTTTCCCGTCACGCACACCGGTTACCTTGTCTTCGTGAAGTATTGCCATGTACTGGAAGGCGCCCGAGTCTGCCAGTTCTTCTTCTACGATGGACGTGGCCTGGCGCACAATTGCGATTCGTTCACGCGTTACTTCGCCGATCAACCGCGCAGCCAGCGCCGGTCCCGGAAACGGCGGACGTTCGCTGATTTCCGAACGGAGTCCAAGCGCCCGCGCGATTTCACGGATGGCAGGTTTCCGCAACGTTATAATGGGTTCCAGCACCTTGTAGCCGAAAGCTTCCTCAGGATCGATACCAATCTGTTCGAAAACGTTGTGCTGCCGTTTAACCCCGGCGGCAGTCTCCATGATATCGGTGTAGTTCGTTCCCTGGAGCAGGACAGAGGCGCCGCTGGTTTTTACAAGGTTGGCGAATACGTCCTTGTAGAACACCTGCGTAATACCTTTTTCGCGTTTTTCTTCAGGATCTGTAATGCCTTCCAATGCGGCAAAAAACTTGTCGCTGGCATCTACGACTTCGACTGGAACACCGAGTTCGTCGAACCATTCCACCACGTGTTGTGCTTCGTTTTCACGCATGAGCCCGTTCTCTATGAAATAGGTCTTTAGCCGGTCGCCAAGCGCCCTGTGCGCCAGCAGTGTTACTACGGCCGAATCCACACCGCCGGAAAGCGCGCTGATAGCAATCGCGCCTTCGGCAGCCTCACGAATAGCTTCTACCTGCGATTCAATGAACTGTTCGGTATCCAGCGCTTCCAGTGTAATCTCTTCCATAACTACTCCTTCTCTATATTTGTGACGGGTACGCCGTTATCTCGAAGGTAACGCTTCAGTTCCCGTATGCCTATCACGTTAAAATGAAACACAGACGCTGCCAGTAGGATCGTTGCTCCCGCGTTTGCGGCTTCGCGAAAATGTTCCAATGTTCCGGCGCCGCCATGCCACCATCTCGGCGCTGGTAGTCTCGGCTATCATGCGTATCAGCGGCAGGTCATAGCCCGTGCGAACGCCGTCCGTCGATTTGCTCGTTGGCAGAATACAAGTTACACCGTAGCCGTCGATACGTTTAATCCATTCCAACGTGTCGGTTCCGGTCGCAGTGCGTCCGCCGTCGATATAAACCTCGTATGGCAACCCTTTCCACGCTTTTCCGCCCGATGGCGGAGCGGCAACTACGAAATCCTTTGAGAAATATTGAGGAATCTTAACCTGATAAGGAAATGTTTGAAACAAGAAAAACGCCAAGCAATCAGGCCATTCGGGGTCACGTCTTCACATTTCACATTGGAGCTTTGCAAGGCATCCGAAATACCGTCACGCAGATATTTATCTCCCGGCTTCAAACCAGGGGTGCAGGCGCCGCGCGCGATCCGCGCCCGGCGCTGGAATAAGGCGTGTTTAGCCCGCATATCTCACGGAATTTCGTAGCGAGAGCGTGGAGAGTGCTCCTGCGGGGGTTCAAATTGGTAAAACGCCGGAGCAGGCGTATAGAAATACTGCAATCTGGCGTTTTGGCAATTCGTGCCCTCGTAGTGGCGCTATCCGTGCTCGCAGCAGGAATTTTGTGAGATATGCGGGTTAGCCGGTCAACCTTTGGATATCTTCATTTTTTCAGCGGGTTTTCTTCCGTGTCGGTTGCCAACTTTCATTGCAACTAGAACCCCACCCGCGAATCCAAGCAGCAGCGTCAGGGCCAACAGAGCCGCTACAGGCATAGAAACTGTCACGAAAAGCAGCCGCGTGTCGACCATCTCTCTGTTCTGAAGTATCAGAACAATGGCAAGAATCGCCAGGATCATCAGGACAATGAGCTTTAATTTTGGTGTGATAGCTTTAATTTTCATTTTTAATGATAAGTTTAATCTGATCTATTCATCAACTTTTCGAGATAATATTCAAGTCGTTTGCTGATATTTTTTACCGCCCATTACATTGATAACATGGATTCCTTTTTATATCCATCATTCTCCGTGGTTAAATTTTTTCTTCATTGCAACTTAGGTCAGTTCCAGAAATTCCACAATAGGGCGTCCCCTTATTCCCGTGTTCGAAAATCCGCACACATGAATTTGATAGATCAGACTAGCGTCTGCGCATCAGCGCGACATTCTTAGCCGGTATCTCGCATTCCCAGTCAAAACGGGCTGCCAGATACCGAAGCGTCTCCTCCCGATAAAACACTACATGGGTTGAGTCACGGCGGTAATGCCAATTTGCGAAGCGGTTGTCGTCGGTCTGGAAGCAAGTCATAATTCCGAGCAGGCCGCCGGGGCGCAAAAGACGATTCAGGGTTTTAAACTCGGCGGCTGGACGGTGGAAATGCTCGGCGACCTCGGTGCAGGTAATAAAATCGTAGGTACGTTCCAGCGCAGAGATATTTGGATAAAATAACGGGTCGTAAAGCTGCATTCGATGCCCGGCTTCCGTCAGCATGCTCGCCAGCGCTGGTCCGCAGCCGCATCCGTAGTCGAGTCCTTCCGACCCGGGCGCGATCCTTTCAAGCAACGGGGTGGCCAACCTGTCCAGAAAACGCCGGTAAGCCGGATCCTCTGTGCTATTGCAATGTAAGCGATAGCAATTCGATTCCGTAGTCGGATCCGGGAGTTGCCCTGCTGCGATAAATGTGGCCCTACAGTTCCGGCAGCGCCAGTAGTCTTTACCGTTGATGCGCTGGAAATGATGCGACAGGGATGAAAGGCATACTGGACATCCCGGCGTCCGCTGTTTTGGAATCTTTTTAATATCGACACACTTTCGGCCCGGTGCGGCCATAACTACAAACGTTCGGCTGTTGCGCGCCCGCCCGTTGAGGATGAATCGCAACCGGTCTTGCAGTGGGGTTTATCGCTGAGCCGGACATCCGGATTTTTTTCTTCGCAATATCCGAGCCCCCAGTTGTCCGTGAATAAGACAACGTTTCGCCCATGGTCGTCTTTTGCCAGGCGGGCTCCGTAGGGTAAAATCAAAGTATCCACATCCTTGTCCGGGTCCAGCCATCGAACCATAGTCCAGGGAACCCTTTCGATGCGGGATTCGGCCCCATACTCGCTTTCGAGACGATATTTGACAATCTCGAACTGTAGCGGCCCTACCGCGCCCAGCAGCGAGAGCTTTCGAGCCTCATCCGGCAGCTCATAGCGCTGAATCACGCCCTCCTGCAGGAGCTGGTCGAGTCCCTTGTAATACCGCTTGAAAGCGGAGGGCGCGGGATTTGCAATCGTCGCAAAGCATTCCGGAGCAAACCGGGGAATTTCGTCGTAGACAATCTTCGGGTCCTCGGTCAGCGTATCGCCGATAGCAAAGGTGTCCTTGCCCACTATGCCGACGACGTCACCGGGAAAGGCTTCGTCGATGGTTTCGCGGTCCTGTCCGAACATTTTCGTCGCGCCAGCGAGGCGTATGGTCTTGCCAGTGCGAACATGCAACGCCTGCATATCACGCTCGAAGCGGCCCGATGCAACTCTAACAAAGGCTACGCGGTCGCGATGGCGCGGATCCATATTGGCCTGTATTTTGAACACAAAACCCGAAAAAGCCGGATGTTCGGGCGTTATTGTTTCTCCAGCGCAGGACCGGCGCGGACCCGGCGCTCGGGAGCAGTCCAGAAAGCCGTCCAGCAGCAACTGAACTCCAAAATTGTTCAGCGCGCTGCCGAAATAAACCGGAGTAGTTTTGCCCGCCACCACCGCATCTGGATCGAATCGGCAGCCCGCGCCGTCGAGCATAGCCACCTCTTCGCAAACTGTACTGTGCACGTTTTCTCTTAGCCTTTCGCGAACGGAAGCATCCGACAGGTCCGCGGTGGCCAGCGGCGCGCGGTAGGAGCCGCCGGGAGTTCGTTCGTAGAAGTGCGCAAGCCTGGTTCGGCGGTCCCATACACCCTTGAAGTCGAGGCCATCGCCAAGCGGCCAGTTCACTGGATAAGCCCCAATTCCGAGAACCCGCTCCAGTTCGTCGAGAAGTTCCAACGGATCGCGCGCCGGGCGATCCATCTTGTTCATGAACGTGAAAATTGGAACCCTTCTCTGCCGGCACACCTCAAACAGCTTGCGCGTCTGGTCCTCAATGCCTTTTCCAGCGTCGATCACCATTACCGCGGCGTCTACTGCTGTCAGCACCCGGTAAGTGTCTTCCGAGAAATCCCGGTGCCCCGGCGTGTCCAGAAGATTAACTCGGAAGCCTCGATAGTCAAACTGGAGCACTGTCGAACTGACCGAAATGCCGCGTTGCTTCTCAAGCTCCATCCAGTCGGAAGTCGTTGTCCGCTGATTCTTGCGGGCCGTGACAGAACCGGCCAGGTTTACCGCTCCGCCGTAGAGCAGAAATTTTTCCGTCAAAGTGGTCTTTCCGGCGTCGGGGTGCGACACTATCGCGAAAGTGCGGCGCCGGGCAATCTCTTTTTTAAGTTGTCGTTCCATTGAAAGCGTATTTCTAGCCCGCATATCTCACAAAATTCCTGCTGCGAGCGCAAATAGCACCACTGCGAGGGCACGAATTGGAAAACGCCAGATTGCAGTATGTCTATACGCCTGCTCCGGCGTTTTACCAATTTGCACCCCCGCAGGAGCACTCTCCACGCTCTCGCTACGAAATTCCGCGAGATATGCGGGCTCTAGCCTGATTTATTCATGAACAATCTACTGCGAGCACACATGTCACGACATCTCAATGACTTGTCTTGAAAGCCGACCTCGGAGTGTTCTAACGCGCCTTCGCCCGGCTTCCTGCTACAATCCCTTGATCTGCCGCAACCTGTGCACTCTCCCAACGAAGGTTCATGAATAAGTCAGGCTAGTGATGTAAAATGTTGGAAAAGCGTTCACCATATGAACTTATAGTGGGACATTACAAGACGATTCCTTCCGACTGAATTATTCATGAAAAACACTAAACCAGTTGTAAGTTGTTGTGCCGGTAGGTGTATCGAGCAGAGAAAGAGTGGCGCGGCAAAACTTTTTGTATTCGCTGCCCCGAATATTTTTTAATTAAAGACAACCATAGAGAACTGTGTTAGAGTTAATGGCGTCTATGAACTTTAACACACAATGGAGAAGACTCGAATGGGTTTGATGGACAGGCTTTTAGGGAAGAAAAAACAGGAAGACGAAAAGCAGCAACCCGGTTTTGAACAGGAACCAACCGCCCCTGCCGACAGCGAGGAAACCACGCCGAAACGTTCCGAACAGGAACAGGTTGCGCAAGAAATGCGCAAAAAAGAAAAAAGGAAACGCAGCAAAGAGCGCAAGAAGAAAAAGAAACGTAAACGGAAGAGAAGCTGAATAGCCTGATTTATTCATCAACTCTTAGATTACTTTGGCGCAACAAGTTGCGCCAAAGACGTGACGCGAGCTGCCAGGTCGGCTCGCGAAGGCGGCATCACCCCGTTTGGCTGCGGCAGGCACAACCAAAGCAATTGCCCAGTGCAATATTATTGATAATTCGCAGGGCTCATTTCATTCGCCTGCTGAAGGGTTCGTAACCCGCCCCATAAAGAGAATGCTTTCTGAAACAGTATCGCGGATGATGAAGAAAAAAGGATGGTCCGCCTTAAATACGGTTGGTTCGGGCTGTATTGAGGTCGTGGCAAATGCAATGCCGGTGGCCGCTGCGGCTTCGGTTCCTTTTTCATTCACATCTACAAATGCCTTATGAACAGCCGCTGCGATATACAGATTCCGGGTTCCGTCAATGCCCGAAAAGTCGGCTTTAGGAAGAAAAGCTGTCTTCATTCCCATATCGGAAAGCGTCTTTTCAAGCCGGAATCTTGATGAAACTTTGAACCGGGGCAGATAAAGATCAACCTGGCGGGGTTTTAGGTTGCGCAGATACTTGTCCAGGTTGTCCTGTAGTTGCTTTTCAACCATGGGCAGCGCTCCGAGCTCGCGAGGAAGAACTATGACCATCTGAACCTGTCTGCCACGATATGGTATTGCCAGGACCTGGACTTTACTGGTTTCGTAGTAACTGAACTGTCCGGTCTGCTTCATGATCGGCGTTTTTATTTCGCCTTCCTTTCCAAGGCGAAATGGAAGGTCCCGGGTTTTGTTTTCGGAAAAACTGTTCTGCCATTTGCCCCTGAAATATATGGCGTTGGCCAGAACAAGCCGGGCCATACTGTCAATTGCGCCTGGTGGTATGAGATCCTTGATTTTATCCCGGGTTTTATCCGCGACCCACTTGTTTATAGTCTGCCGGCTCTTTTCAGGGTTCTTCCTGTAATCGACAGCCTGGACATTTGTATCGTAATAATTATTCATTACTTTCAGATACTCTTTTCGAAGAGGATATCCTTCCTGCGGCCATAAAGAATTGGCTACAGACAATTCAATCACTTCCTGTTTCTCCAGTTTGGTGAGCCTGGCGCTCAAATCCTTGAAAGCCGGGTGCAGTTTTTCTTCAGGCAGCGAAAAATGAAGCGTCTGTCTCATTTCTTCTGCAGTCTCTTCTTTCGCGCCTGCATATGCCATGGCAAAAGCCGCAGAAATGCTATATGGCGAGAAGAAAAGATTTCCCTCCTGCTCCTTGAGATCGGAGTACAAATCAAGAGCGAAAGCGGTGTTGTTGTCTGAAAGTTCTTTGACGTCCTTTTCAGTTTTCGCGAACGAAAAGGCCGGACCCGCCGTACACAGGACAAGAAAACAAAAGCTTATCGTTCCAAAAAATGAAAACGGATCTATAATCTTCATATTACATACTCCTTTGTGACCGCATGGTTCCTTTGCTTGCAGCCTGAAGAAACGATGAAACTGCAAGCGTTTTTTGTCAAGAACTCAAAGGCGTGTTGTCAAAATATCACACCGGTGATATTCGGACAACAGGCGCCGGAACCCGGACCGGCTTTTTTCCGTTGTATAGCCGGCATACTTTCACTATATATACCAAGGATTTGACTGATACAGGAAGAGCATGAGGAAATCGCTTAAATACAGGGAAGTTGTGGGCGATGCAAGACGCATCGTGGTAAAAATCGGCAGCCGTGTGCTTGTGCAGAAGAGCGGCAGGCCGGACGTCCGGCGTATGCGGACATTGACCAGGCAGATTGCCGACCTGCGCAAGCAGGGATACGAGGTGGTCGTTGTCACCTCCGGGGCGATTGGCGCCGGCATGCAGGCGCTGAAGATGTGTGAACGCCCGACAACGCTGCCCGACCTGCAGATGGCTGCGGCGGTTGGACAGACAAGGCTGATGTCGAAGTATGGAGAAATGTTCTCATCCTATGGGTACAAGATCGGCCAGGTTCTTCTTACACACCAGGATTTTCATCATAAAATCCGTCTTAGCAATGCCAGGCGCACCATGGAAAACATGTTGCGCAAAGGCGTGATACCTATTGTTAACGAAAACGACGTTGTAGCCGATGAAGAAATACGGGCGGACCTGGCGCTGGGGGACAATGATTTGCTTGCATCGCTGCTGGTTAAACTCATAAGGTCGGACCTGCTGGTAATGCTCACAACTGTGGACGGCCTCAGAAAACCGGGTAAATCAGGACATACTCGGCGCATAAGATATGTGGAGGCTGTTAACAGGAAAACCCTTGAGCTGGCCGGGAGCGCCAATTCAAGCCTCAGCAAAGGCGGAATGTACAGCAAGCTGAAAGCTGCGCAAGCTGCGGCAAAAGTCGGGTGTTCAGTTATAATAGCTAACGGAAGACAGGATCAGGTATTAAAAAAAGTTATGCGCGGAGAAGATGTTGGAACCATTGTTCTCGCTTCGGGAATATGAGGACAACCGAGTTTTTACAGACGTAAACAAACGAGGATATGCTATGACTTTGCATGATGAAATAGTCGGTTTCGGAGAGCGGGCACTGGAAGCTTCTCGTGAGTTAACGCTCCTCAATTCACGGAAGAAAAACACCATTCTTATGGCCATGGCTGATTGCCTCGACGACCGCATCAACGAGATAAAAGAAGCCAATGCCAGGGACCTGGAATCAGCCAGAGAATCAGGACTGCCGTCCGCCATGCTGGATCGTCTGACCCTGACAGATGCTCGTTTAAGAAACATGATCAAGGGAATCCGGGCCATCGCAGCCTTGAAAGATCCGATAGGAGCCAAGATCAGCCGATGGATAAGACCAAGCGGACTTGAGATAATCAAGCGGCGTGTTCCAATAGGTGTAATTGCGATTATCTACGAGTCGCGTCCTAACGTTACTGCCGATACTGCCGCGCTCTGTTTCAAAACGGCAAATGCCGTGATATTGAGGGGCGGCAAGGAAGCGTTGAATTCCAACCGCGCAATTGCCGACGCGCTGATAACCGGAGGCAAGAGCAAAGGCATGCCCAGGAATTCAATCCAGCTTATTCACACTACCGACAGAAATGCGGTAAAAGAGCTGGTACGTCTGGAAGGTCTGGTGGATCTGGTCATTCCCCGCGGCGGAGAGGCCTTGATAAAAATCGTTACTGAACAGGCTCGTATTCCCGTCATCAAACATTATAAAGGGGTTTGCCACACTTACATCGACGAATCTGCCGATTTTGACAAGGCCATGAATATAGTTGAAAATGCCAAATGCCAGCGCCCCGGAGTCTGCAACGCCATGGAGACATTATTGGTTCATGAAAAAATTGCGGAGGATTTTCTACCGCCGATTGCCAAGCGGTTGATGGAGCTTAATGTTGAGCTGCGCGGGGACGCGGCCGCAAAAAAGATAATACCGGAAATGCAGGAAGCAAAGCAAGCCGACTGGGGAGAGGAATATCTGGACTTGATACTGGCCGTAAAGGTGGTGCCATCGGTTAAGGAAGCCGTAAAACATATCAACAAGTACGGCTCCCACCATTCCGATGCAATTATTGCCGAAAGTAAAAAGTCGCAGGATGCCTTTCTCAAGGAAGTTGATTCGTCTACCGTATATCTTAACGCTTCAACGAGATTCACCGACGGCGGGGAGTTCGGCATGGGAGCGGAAATAGGAATCAGCACCGACAAGCTTCATGCCCGCGGACCGATGGGACTGGAAGAACTTACTACCTACAAGTATGTAGTCCTGGGAAAAGGACAGGTCAGGGAATAGGCAAGAGGCTCCCTCAGCCCGGATTGATCAGACTTTTTCGAGCAGAAATGGTTCAGAGTATTGGCAGTGTGGGTCGAAACCTTTCGACTGATTGTTTCCGCCCCCTTATCCCATCTTCGTCCCGATCCTTGTCACGATCATTATCGACAAAGATCGGGACAATGATCGTGATAAGGATAAAGAGGATCAATATCGGGC
This sequence comes from uncultured Victivallales bacterium, assembly GCA_964475205.1. GTDB lineage: Bacteria > Verrucomicrobiota > Kiritimatiellia > UBA8416 > CAYSRM01 > CAYSRM01. The sequence continues at coordinate 9,541 of CAYYVQ010000012.1, forward strand.
AAACCGGTTTTGGCCTGCAATAGCGCTGCTATGGAACTTTTATGTCAGAGGAGTGTGAGATATGCGGGTTAGATATGCGGGCTATTTGTCTTCGGGGGCTATAGTATCTTCTGAAGCTGCAGCTTCGATGGATGCTGTCCCTTTTTCGGGCTGCGTATCCTGTTCCTCTACAACCGAGTTGTCTACTTTTTCTTCTACAAAAACAACGGGCTGAGCTTCATCTACCGAAGCTTCGGGAGCAATGGTTTCTGTTTCAGTCTGCTGCATTGTATTTTCCTGGATAATGCTGTCGACCTGCGATTTCTTATTCTCCGTGCCGGGTTTGCCGTACTTGCCCCACCGCCTTAGATTTTCGTTTAAATCTTTCAGCTCCAGGCCGTATTTTTGCGCAAGCCCTCGCCACTCAGCCGAGGTAAATCTGAAGATCCTGTCCAGGCTGTTTGCGAGGGTGACCATGTCCAGAGACTCGATCCTGACAACAGTGTCCGCCCAGGAAGATCCATTGATAAGGCCGGAAGGAACCTGCTTGTCGCTGCCTATCAGAACCACCAGGGTGGAACCCCGGCTTTCAACGGCGTCCCCGGAACGATACACCGACAGGTCTACAGGATCCCAAGCCTTCAGCCTTCTGTTCCATTCGTAAAGAAGCGTTTCGCTGGTAGTTGTCTTGTCGTGATAACTCATCAATTTAACGCTTCGCATGCCGGCAAGATCAAAACCAAGCTTTACCAGCATATAGCGTGAAGGCACCACAACAACCTTCACTTGCTCGCCGGTATCTGATGCTTTACCCGGAAGGCAGCATAGCGATATAATTACGGCAACCGTCAAAGCTATTCTAGAAAACATAATTCACCCCCGTATACTCTGTGTTTCCGATTGTCTTTCCAGGCAAGACCTTTGTCAATCTATTTCCCCAGTAGTTGACGGAATGATTCGGTCAAGGCAGGCAGCACTTCGAACACATCGCCGACGATCCCATAAGTTGCCATGTCGAAGATTGGAGCTTCGGGATCTTTGTTAATTGCCACGATGATATCGGCCGATGACATTCCCGCCAGGTGTTGAATCTGGCCGCTGATACCGCAGGCAAAATATATCTTGGGACAAACCGTTTTGCCGGTTTGTCCAACCTGGTGCGAGTAGGCTATCCATCCGGCATCTACTGCTGCCCTGGATGCGCCGACACCTGCTCCCAGGATTTCGGCCAGGTTTCGCACCAGCTCGAAGTTCTCCGGTTTCTGAAGTCCGCGTCCACCCGAAACAATGATGTCGGCCTCGCTGATATTTGCAGTGCTCTCAACTTCGGGCACAAATTTCAGCCGCTTTGCCTTGCTCTCCAGCAACGCCTTTTCAACATCAAGAAGAGTGGTCTCTCCGGTGCGTGACTCATCAGGCTCGGCCTCTTTCATAACCTTGTGTCTTACAGTAGCCATTTGCGGACGGTTATTCGGGCAGACGATGGTCGCCATTATATTTCCGCCGAACGCAGGCCGCGTCTGAAGAAGGTTGCCTTCTTCAGGATCTATGGCAAGACCGGTGCAGTCTGCCGTAAGCCCCGCGTCCACAGATACAGCCACCCTTGAAACAAGGCTTCGCCCTACAGTGGTGGCCCCGGACAGAAAAATAGACGGCTTGTGCTTTCTGACAAGGTCGATCAGGACCTTGGAATAGATTTCATCCTGGAAGTACTCGAGTTCAGGTTTATCGACAACATACACAACTTCCGCGCCCCGCTTAATGAGTTCGGAAGCCTTGCCTTCAATGCCGGAACCAAGCAATACCGCGCAAAGGCGCTGGTTGGAATCTGCCGCCAGCTCCCGGCCGATCCCGAGCAGTTCGTAAGCTGTGGACTGAATCTCGCCGTCGAACTGTTCGGCAAACACCCAGATATCCTTGTATTCGGAAAGATCAGTCGCGCCCGCCTTCTTTTCAACCATCTCTATGGCGTCAAACTTACAGGCCTCCACGCAAGCGCCGCAAAGCGTGCACCTGGTAAGATCAATCCTGGCAATTTTCGAGGCATCCTTGCCTTCGGCCTCGACCATATCTATTGCATTAAAAGCGCAGGTCTTAACGCATAGACCGCAGCCCACGCAGTTTTTCTCTATTACACAAATTGGTTCTTTACTCACAGTTACACCTCAGGAAGCAGTTTCAATTACAACATCTCTCAGTTTCTCAACAAGCTGCGGAACGGTTTCGGAGGTTTCGCCTTTAAAAACCTCTCCGCCGCCGCGGGGAGGGGGAGAAAAGACCTTAACAACCTTGGTCGGCGATCCTTCCAGGCCCAGCTTGGAAGGCTCAGCCTCAATATCAGCCGCTCCCCAGGTGGAAATTTCAGCCTTTCGAGCCGCCATTTTACCTTTCAGGGAGGGCAGGCGCGGTTCGTTAATCTCCTTGACAACCGTCAACAGACAAGGGAGAGGGGCCTTGATCACTTCGTACCCGCCTTCAAGAAGACGTTCGGCTGTAATCTCGGTCTCGTTTACTTCCTCTATTTTCCGCGTGTAAGTGATCTGGGGTATCTCCAGGTGCGTTGCAATTCCCGGTCCCACCTGCGCAGTGTCCCCGTCAGAAGCCTGTTTTCCGCAAAGGATAATATCGGCGGTTCCCATCTTCCTGATGGCCATTGCCATCGTATAGCTTGTAGCCCAGGTATCGCTTCCCGCGAAGGCCCGGTCGGAAATGAGAACACCTTCGTCCACTCCCATGGAAATGGCCTCCCGCAACGCCTTTTCCGCCTGCGGAGGACCCATGCTCAGGGCAGTCACCTTTGCGCAAAGCTTTTCCTTGAGACGCAAGGCTTCCTCTATAGCGTAAGTGTCAAATGGATTGACAATCGATTCAACACCTTCGCGCATGAGCGTATTTGTTTCCGGGTTGATCCTGACATCTGTCGTTTCCGGAACCTGTTTAATACACACAATAATATGCATAGGCACACACCTTTCGAACGCTTACTGACAAATAAACCAGAAGCGTATAACATGGTTTTGACCTTTTCAAGCCAGAATGGCACACTGTGAGTAATTCACATTATGGCGCGACCTCGCCGGGGGAACGCCCGGGATAACAGTTGCCGGCATACTATAATCAATTACGATATTGTGCCTTGCATTCTGCAGGGGAAATTCCAGCATTTTATTTGTTTGGTTCAGTTTATGATGTTGCCAGTGAAACACTTATAAAGATACATCCTTCTGGCACAGTATATGCGTAACAACTGTTTGACCAAAAAAACGGAGAATCTGCGCAAATTCCTGCTTTAAGGCAGTTTTGTGTGGGGTCTGAGGTGGGAAACAATAACTGCTGTCAGCTTTGACAGAACGCATCGTAAATAGAGGAGGGAAAGATGAAAATAGCTGTAACATCCAGAGGGCAAAAGCTTGATGATCAGGTCGAAACCCGATTTGGAAGAAGTCCTTATTTCGTAATAGTCGATATTAACTCAATGAATGCGGAAGCCATAGAAAACCCCAACACTGCGGCAGGAGGAGGCGCGGGAATCCAGTCAGCACAACTGATGGCCGAACACAACGTCAAGGTGGCGCTGACAGGCAATTGCGGACCAAATGCATTTCGAACCCTTGAAGCAGCTGATATTAAATTGATCACAGGCGTCAGCGGCACTGTCCGTGAAGCCGCACTGAAATTCAAGAACGGCGAAATGTCAAATGCTCCCGGCCCGAATGTGCAGAGCCATTCAGGAATGCAAGGCTGACCCTACTTCGCCCAGGTGGCTTCGTAGGGTTTGCAGCGTGACAAGTCGACGGGTGCGGCAGGATTGACAGGACTGCACAGCATTGCAACATACCGATTTGAAACCGGACAGTGTTGTGAAATGCCATAGCCGGCCCAATAGCCGCTATACATGGCAATTGCTGCATCCTTCTATACGCAAGCTACTTACCGCACATCAAGGCTATTGGCACGCTGTATGCATGTCTATCTTACAAAAACAATAAAATCATGGGGTTGATGCCCCTGACAAAAAAGGAGGTGCAATATGCCACGAGGAGATGGAACAGGGCCTGCGGGAATGGGCTCAATGACAGGGCGCGCGGCTGGATACTGCGCAGGATATAATACTCCCGGTTTTGCCAATCCGATTCCTGCAAGAGGATTCGGGTTCGGCCGCGGAAGAGGAGGATTCGGGTTCGGCCGTGGAAGAGGATTCGGCCGCGGGTGGGGCGGTTTCGGATATGCTCCTTCAGCATACAACAGGCCTTATCCGGCAGCCTATCCTCAGCCTACTGCTCAACAGGAAGCTGACGCGTTGAAAAATGAGGCTCAATACCTTAAAGACGCGCTTGAGGACGTTAATATACGCATCAGCGAACTGGAAAAAGAAAAAGACAGTTAACCTGATCTATTCATCAACTCGGTGAGTTGATGAATAGATCACTCTGGCGCAACGTGTTGCCCCAGAGACGTGGCGAAAGTGGATTATTCGCGCCTTCCACGAATAATCCAGGTTAAAACTCGTCCAAAAACGGCAGGGAAGGAAGAAACCCTGTTCCTTCCCTGTTCTTTTGGTATATTTCCCAATCTCGGAACATGCTTATGCTGCCGGATAAGGAGCGGGCGTAAACACAGGAGGAAAAACAGATGACAGAGACCGATAAGATTCTTAAAGACGCATGGGAAAAAAGAGAAGGCCCGGGGATTCTCACAACCGTAGACGCCAATGGGATGCCGAATTCAATCTATGTGGGCGAAATTCGATATGAACCGGATACTGGAATCATTGTTGTTGACAATTACTTCTGCAAAACGCGGGAAAATATAAAAAATGGCAGCCCCGGAGCCTTTCTCTTTCTGACCTCAGAACGCAAAGCCTACCAGGTCAAAGGATCCATAGAATATTTAACCGAAGGCCCGGTGTTTGATTCCATGAAACAGTGGCATAACGATAAACACCCCGGCGTTGCCGCAACCGTAGTCAAGGTGAGAGAACTCTACTCGGGGGCAGATAAACTGGATTGAATCACGCCATTCAGTAAAGAGGCCCAAGAGCCTCGCAGGCTCTGAAATCATCGCCCCCAAACCGGTCCCACAGGGTCGGGCGAAAGACGCTCGAATCAGGAATATTGTGCATATCCACCGGTATTCTCAGCATTGAATTGAGCGTCAACAGTTCGGCCCCTATAAGTCCAAACGAGTTTGCGTCGTGGTTTGGTCCGATCCGAGACATATATTCGAAAGATGACATGCCGCGTGGCGCCCAATAGCTTTCCGGCCATGTCGGGTCGGTCGCATTGCTGATGTAATCGGCAACATTTCCTGGCAACTCCACGGTCTCGCCTTCCACCACCGACGCCGTCAGCAAGTCGCCGACGACGTTGTAGCGATACGATGTCATGGGAATACCCCCAGGAGTCCGATAGCTGCTGGACAGTCCGTCGCCCGGAAAGTATTCGAGCACCGCCGCTTCATAGGTTGTTTTCTCAATTGCTTCTTTGATCAGACTTTCCTGGAGCTTTTTGTTTTCACGCAGTTTTCCGGCAACGTCCTGTATCCGCATATCTTTGTGTTTTCCCGCGAGGGAAAGAATATCAACCGCATAGTCAAGCGCTCCGGCGCCTGAATTACGTTTGTCAACCAGCCCCTGCGGGGCAATGGATTCAATATCAATTCCAGTTGCCGCCTTGACGCTGGCAGGCGTCCAGTTGGTGCGAATGTCCGCAAAAAGCTGGGGCACACCTGAGATCAGATTGGCCAGCAACATGCCGATAGCGTTCTTCGAATCGTTTTCAGTTGCAACAACCATAGCCGGCCGGTATCCATTCCAATCGAAGGAACTGCATAGAAGAGATTCGGTCATATCGAAATTTGGATAAAGATCTGTCCACTGTCGCTGCCCTTGCGTCCCCGCTGCAATGGCGTTAGCGCCCTGCGCCTGTTCAACGTTCGCTGTAAATCCCTGGCGCCTGCCTTCCGTTTTGGATGCCAGCACCGGATTACCCACCATAAGGTCGCGAACAATCAATGTCATCTTAAGACAATCCCGAAGCAGATCATCCTGAGCCAGCGGCCTTTGACCCCGGCCGAAATTAAACGAAAACTTTTTTTTCATGAATTCACAAGCGCGGTCCAGTTCCTCGTGGTCATACAACCCCCGAACCATGCGACCGTGTATAGCAATCATATCAACAGACACAGATCCCATGCCCAGGTAGTGAAGCATCAGGTTGCGGCGCAGGTCAGCACCAATGATGCCCATGGATACTCCGCCAAGCGAAAGGTAATTTTTGCCCCGGATTTCGCTAACTGCCGCAGCACTGCGGGCAAAGCGCAGGAGACGCTCGGCAACATAGGGGGCAATCTCGCCTTCTTCATTCTCAAGATCAGGATTATAAATTGAAAATATAGGCCGCTCCTTTTCATCCATTGCGGCGGTAAATGCCTTCAACCACACTGCGCCCGGACGGTCTGTCTGGTTCAATCCGTACGCAGCCTGTTGCCATTCGCTGCTGCCGATCCCCATGCAGGCGCTCATGAGTTCATCGCTGTAAGCCCAGCTTCGGCTCACCCAGATATTCGCGCTGACGCCCTCTTTGGTGTAGCGCTCCTGCGCCAGGGCGCCAGTCCGCGCGCCATATACAATCTCTGGAGGCACAACAACATTGACAGGCGTACCGTCGGGAAGAAAAACGTTTCCAGTGATCAGTTTGTAAACACGCTCAACCATCCGCCATGTAGGCGCCTGGTTGGCCTCATAGGCGCCTGGACGCCCGTCGGCGACAGGAGTAATAGCGATAGTAGGTATATGTCCAACCAACGGACGCCTGGACTTTTTAAAAGACCTGTCAGTATTCGCTTTTTTTTCAAACACGGGCTCTGCTTTTGATCTCACGGCTCATCTCCCCGGAATTAATCATTTTCCAGCGCAACACTCCCGAATGTAACCCGCATAAAAAGATAATGCAATCCCTGCCACAATATGATTCCGTTAAAAAACTGTCATTGAAGAAAGGATACAGGGCAAACGTCCACACCTGTTCGTAATCGTAATCGTAATTTTAGTCGATTGATACTGTTCAAATGTTCTGACAACTACCAACATGACGACAGAAGAGAAACCGGAAATCATTAAGAACGAGTCGCGAAGAAAATGCGGAAGGGCGAAAATGACACAAGCAGCGCGAGCTGCTGAGATTCGATTTGATTATTCAGCAAATGCCGCTTTAATAGTGAAATGACAGATCAACAACTTGAAGAAATAAAGGACCGTTTCCGCGAATATACAGACCGTTTCCGATCGGAAAACGGTCTCCTTGACCCGCTGCTTGAACTGAAGGTTGTGCATTCGAACAAGGTTGCCCTGGAAGCAAAAGAACTAAGCCGCGATTTACGCTGGCCTGGATCGGATCAGCTTCTTGCTGAGTCCCTCGGCCTTACACATGACATCGGGCGTTTTTCCCAGTTTGCCGATTTCGGAACTTTTTCGGATGCCGCATCCATTGACCACGGTAAGCGTGGAAAAGAGGCGGCATTGGACGCAGGACTTTTTGCCGGGCTGAGTAATTCGGAACAGACCGTGCTGCTCGACGGCATAGCTCATCATAACGCAAGAACAATTCCGGGTGAATTGTCCGCCAGAAGCCTCGTTTTTGTTTCGATGATCCGCGACTGCGATAAGCTGGATATTTATCGCATTGTTCTTGCCTCCGTGAAAAAAGACGGATTCAAGGATCTCCCGGCCATGCTTCCGGAAGTAAAGCTTGATAAAGCCGTGAGCAACGAAATAGTCGAGGAGTTCCGCAAACGAAAAAGCTGCAGACTCTCCACCGTGAAAACACTCGGTGATTTTCTGTTAATGCAATTATCCTGGATATACGACTTCAGCTACAAACCCGCTTTAAAGAAAGTTGTTGATCGCGGGATTCTTAAGGACCTGCTGGACAATGTCGAGTTTGCAGGTCCTGATAAAAACGTGCATACCGCAGCGCTTCAATTCATAGCAAGCGCCCTCAAATCTCAAACGGAAAAGACCTGAAATCCTTTGAGAAATACAGGGCTAACCAGAAAGCTTCCTGCGCAGCTCCGAAGGAATACGGAAGCTGATGCTTTCCTCTGCAACGCACACATTTTCAACCCGGGCAAATCCATGTGCGAGAAGAAATTTCAGAACATCATCCACGAACTGCTCGGGAGTTGAAGCCCCGGCAGTAATCCCGACATTCTGCGCCTGCGGAATATTTATTTCATTCAGGCCTTCAAGCGACTCTATAACTTTTGAACGGCTGCCATTGGCGGCGGCTACTTCCGCAAGCCGTCTGGTGTTGGAACTTGAATGTGAGCCAAGCACAAAAATAATGCCGCATTTTTTTGACAATTCCGAAACCGCCTTCTGACGGTTGGTGGTGGCATAGCAAATGCAATCGCGTGGCGCTGTCTGAATTTTAGGGAAACGCCCGGCAAGTATACGGTAAACTTTTTGTGTTTCCTTAATGCTCAGGGTAGTTTGAGTCATTAAAGCCACCTTCCCGGGATTCTTAACCTGCACAAGTTTTGCCTGCTCTTCGTTTTCCAGCACCTTCACCTGACCGGGCGCTTCGCCGGCAACCCCGATAATCTCGTCATGCCTGGCATAACCGAGAAGAAGAATGATATATCCTGTTTCAGCAAACTTCCGGACCTGGGTGTGAACCTTGTTTACAAAAGGACAAGTGGCATCAATGATATTTAAATCAAGTTCCCGGGCTTTTGCCCTGACAGCAGGGGACACTCCGTGGGCGCTGAAGAGAATCGTGGCCCCGCGCGGCGCTTCATCAACTGAATCCACAAACACGATACCTCTGCCGCGCAGGTTTTCAACAACCATCCTGTTATGCACAATTTCCTTCAGGCAGTATACCGGCAAGTCCGCCTCTTGCAGAACAAGGTCCGCAATATCCAGAGCTCTCCTCACACCCGCACAGAACCCGTGCGGCTGAGCTACATAAATTGTCTTTTCTCCAGGCTTCATAGATGAAATTGGTCGCAATCAAGGCCCGCAACACACGAACATCCGGACTATACCCAAAAGCTTCATGCTTTGTATCAAAAAACTGTTCTCTGAATGCGACAAAAGCTGCAATTGAGACATGGAAATATCAGCCCCAGTTATGGACCGTCTTAAACCGTTTGAAATAAGGCACTTGCAAATCGTGTTTTTCTTAACAAAATTTGGCACGGATTGAGCTGCATAAAAGGGTGGATTTTGAAAGGTTTGGTGATGAGTCGCTCCCGACTTGGAAACACTGACACAGCACTAAATGGCAACAGAAGTGTCTTCGACCTCTCGGGGGCGACATCACCTTAAAATTTAATTCATCACTTATATGAATAATAATATAAAATTTTTAAAAGCGTTGCCAGAATTAATATGTGGAATCTTGATTTTTTTTACAGGTCTGATCCTGGTTTCCTGCGCTGAAGCCGAAAGATCGCAACCTGGAGACAAAGAGATGAAAAGCGAAAATAAAAATAATGAAAAAGTCGTCAAGACAGAGAACGAATGGAAAGAGATTTTGTCTGACGAGGAATACAGGGTGCTCAGAAAAAAAGGCACAGAACCCGCAGGAACAGGCAAATATAACAAGCATTATGAACCCGGAGTATATAAATGCGCCGCATGCGGCCAGGCGCTGTTTCAGTCAGAGGACAAGTTCGACTCCGGAACCGGCTGGCCAAGCTTTACTAAACCCGCCCGCAAAGACGCAGTTATAGAAAAGCTCGATAATTCGCTGTTCATGCAAAGAACAGAGACTCTCTGCTCACGGTGCGGTTCGCATCTCGGACACGTATTTAAAGACGGCCCCGAACCCACCGGACTGAGGTACTGCATCAATTCGGTTGCTCTCGATTTTGAAGAAAGGGGAAAGAAAGGAGACGGAAGCGGACTACAGGAAGCAACTTTCGGCGCTGGTTGCTTCTGGTGCACGGAAGCTGTTTTTCAGGGTATGAAAGGGGTAAAAGAGGTTGTCTCCGGCTACATGGGCGGACAGATTGAGAACCCGACCTACGAACAGGTCTCCTCGGGCCGAACCGGCCACGCGGAAGTGAGCCGGGTCCTATACAATCCTTCCGAAGTTTCCTACGGGGAACTGCTCGAAATCTTCTGGAAAATGCACGATCCCACGAGTCTTAACAGACAGGGCGCGGACACAGGACCGCAATACCGCTCGGCAATCTTCTATCACACCGAAGAACAGAAAGAAATTGCGCGTAAGTCAAAGCGTGAAAAGGGCTCACAATACAAGGATGAAATAGTGACAGAAATCACACCTGCCGGGGAATTTTACCAGGCCGAAGATTATCACCAGGATTACTATTCCAACAATCCCCGCGCGCCTTACTGCAGGGCGGTAATAACCCCGAAGCTCGAAAAAATCCGCAAAAATCAGTAATCCTTAACCAAAGGCCTGTCCAGCATGCGTTCGTACAGGTCAAAATACTTTCGCGCAGTAACCGGATGCGTGAAGTTATGAGCGCTTTCTTCCATTATACGCCGTACCTGCTTCTCCTTTATGTCGGCAGGCAGCCTGTAAAAGCTCATTGCCTGATCCACCGCCCATTTCAGGCCAAGACTGTCATAAACGTTGAACACAAAACCGTTGCCGGTATTCGCGGTTGAGTTCAGTGGTTTGACAGTATCGTGCAGACCTCCAGTGTTGTTGACTATCGGAAGGGAACCATATATGGAGCCAATCATCTGCGGCAGACCGCACGGCTCAAAAAGTGAGGGCATCAGCATGAAATCCGAAGCTGCATATCCCTTGTGCGAGAGTTTTTCGTCAAAATCACAAATTGAAACGCGGTCATGTATATCGTGGAACCGGACTATGTCTCTGTACGGTTTCTGGAACGGCCCGTTGGCAACAACAACAATCTGAAGTTTTTCCATCCAGTGCTCCGATACCATTGCATACATTATGTCTGCCAAAAGCTGGCATCCCTTCTGGGCGGGGTCAAGCCGCGACGGCCAGAAAAACACTGGGGCGTCGGGATCCCTTATAAGGCCAAGCTGTTCCTGGAGCCTGCATTTGTTCTGCTTTTTCCGCTCCCGGTGATCCTGAGGGGAATAATTCACATCAATATAAGCGTCTGTCTGAGGCCTGAATGACGGATCGGGCGCATTGAGAATACCAAACGCGCATCCTTCTTCTCTCTTGTTATAAAGCTCCTGCCTGATTGCCGGCGGAACAAAATCGTGAATTCCTTCGCAGACTTCGTTGAGAAAAGAAGGGCTCACCGTGTTTACGAAGTGCGAAGCAAAAATGCCGCTGGCAAGCAGATCTACCGGATTGCCGTACTTGGTCTCCTCGTAGGATCCGGGAGGATACTTGTAATATAGATTCTGCCAGAATTCCGCGGCGTCAATTCCCCGGTCTTCAATTTCGCCCAGGGTCATTGCGTGGGTATGAATATTGTGCACTGTAAACAGGGATGGTATTCCAAGCCTTCGGGCCATAGCCGGCACCAGCCCGGTAAGCCAGTCATTGCAGTGCACCAGGTCCGGGTAGACGCGCGGTATAATGTTGTTTATGACTTCACGTTGAAAAGCCAGCGCTACCTTTCTGCTGTCGACATGATAGCCGCTGTAGACTTCGTCCCTGTAGTAGAATATGCGATCTTCAGCAAGGTGTATCCTGTCGCGCGGCAGCTTGCTCTGGTAAACACGAAGTTCTTCATTAAGAAGCCTGCCTGCATCAATGTGGAACATGCGGCGATAATGAGGCAAAGCCACGTGCACGTCTGAATTCAACTCGAAAAGAGCGGCAACCAGGGATGCGGAAACGTCCGCAAGCCCGCCGGCCTTGGCCCTCAGATGAGAGGCCATGTTTCCCATGCCCCGGGGCACCGAGGTTATTTCCGGGGTTACAACAAGTATCCTCGGTTTTTTCCTCTTTAGAGATCTTACTCTGCCAGGCATATCATTCTCCGTTAGCCCACGTTACAAATCCAGGCACCACAAAAACCCAGTCTCTCCCCGCGGGAGTAACGCGGGCGGTCAATCCATAGCGCCCGGTCTTTCTGCAGGAAATCTCGCAGCTGTAAGTATAGTTGCCTTCGCCGTTATCCGAGGTCTTCTCCATTTTCTCGGCAATGCTCTCGACAATGCGGTTTTCCGGATTTACCGGACCGTAATAGACCTGCACATCCACCTCTTCGGGCTTCAATTTGCCAAGGTGAACTTCGGCGGTTACATTGAAAGTTTCTCCCACATGCAGCACGGAAATATCCCTGTCGGCCTGCGGCGATGACAGCTTCACTTCCTGCCAGTGCCTATTCAAGCCCTTGTTCCGGGAAACAAGTTTCCGGGTCCGGTCCAACTCATTCTCCTGGAGGCGGCTGAACTCTTCCATTGCCGGCTGATAAAGCTTGTCCCTGTATTCAAGAAGCATCCGTCTGGCAGTGTAAAAACTCATTGACATGCTCATCGAAGCTTTCATTTTCTTTGTCCACTCGATGGGCACGTCATCGTCGTTCCTGTCGTAAAACAAAGGAACTATTTCATTTTCCAGCAGGTTGTAAAGAGCGTGGGCCTCTACTGTATCCTGGTAGTCCTCGTTATTATATTCCTCGCCGTTGCCTATTGCCCAACCGCATTCGGGCGAATAACCTTCATCCCACCATCCGTCCAGGATACTGGCGTTCAAAACACCGTTCAGTGCCGCTTTCATGCCCGAGGTGCCGCTTGCTTCATGCGGCCGGCGCGGCGTGTTAATCCATACGTCAACGCCCTGCACGAAATACCTCGCAAGCTGAATATCGTAATTTTCAAGAAAGATTATCTTGTCGCGGATATCCTCCTGGCGGGCAAATTGCACAATCTCCTGGATAAGCCGCTTGCCCTGTTCATCGGCAGGGTGGGCTTTTCCTCCGAAAATAATCTGCACCGGCCTGTCCTGATTTGTCAGGATTGCCCTGAGTCTTTCCGGTTCTCTCAGGAGAAGGTTTGCCCGCTTGTAGGTTGCAAACCTCCTGGCAAAGCCCAGAGTAAGGGTATTGTGGTTCAACACCGACTTGATTTTTGATATCTCCGCGCTGGTCGAATGCCTCATCGAGTATTGACTGACGCCAAATTCCCTGGCAACCCTGATAAGGCGGGACCTCGACATCTCGTGCGCGCGCCACAGCTCAACATCCGGAACCTGATTTATCCGTTTCACTGATTTCTTGTCTGACGGCTTTATTCTCCACTCGTTGCCGACATACCTGTCAAAGAGCGAAGCGTTCTCCGGGGAAAGCCATGATGCCATGTGTACCCCGTTGGTCACATGGTCCACTGGTATCTCATCCTCCGGTCTGCCGGGCCACAGATGGCTCCACATGTTCCTGGAAACCTTTCCATGCAACCTGCTTACCGCGTTGGAAAACCTTGACATCCGAAGACCCAGGATTGTCATTGTAAAATGATGTTGTTCCTGCTGACCAGGAGCCATCCCCCATTCTAAGGCGGCGCCTGCGTCTATGCCAAGATCCTCGCTGAGCGCATCAAGATGGCGCTTCACAAGTTCCCTGTCAAACGTCTCGTTGCCCGCCGGCACCGGAGTGTGGGTAGTAAAAACATTTGTTCGACGGGTTATTTCGAAAGCTTCGTCAAAGCTGTAGCCCTTGTCCTTGACCATGTGCGAAATGCGGCCCAGTGCGACAAAACCCGCGTGGCCTTCGTTCATATGGCAGGCCGGCGGTTCATAACCGAGTTTGATCAGCGCCTTCATTCCCCCTAAGCCCAGAAGCAGTTCCTGCCGAAGCCTCAACTGTTTGTCCACTTCGTAAAGCTGAGAAGCAACGCGGCGAATCTCCGGCGGATTGTCTGGAATGTTTGCGTCGAGGAGAAAGAGTGGAACAGTTCCCACATCCAGCTCCCAGACGGTTGCGTGAAGCGCTCCCCCGGGAAGCGGAAGGCTGATCTTAACCTGCTGATTCTCGCCCCGGCACGCCTTCTTCAAGGGAAGACGGTGAAGCTCGTTTTCGGGATACGCTTCCTGCTGCCAGCCGTCCGCATTTAGATATTGCTGGAAATATCCGCAACGGTACAACATGCCCATTCCAACCATCGGCATTCCAATGCTTGAAGCGGCTTTAAGATGGTCTCCCGCCAGGCAGCCAAGCCCCCCGGAATAAAGACGAATGCTCTCGTGTATGCCGTATTCAAGAGAAAAGTATGCAATACTCCGGCTGTTCACCGGCAGCCCGCACATGCCGGTATCGGGAATTTCCTTGAAGAACCGTTCCTTGATCTCGTTATAGTGTGACAGAAAGGCGCTGTCTCCGGCCAGCTCCTCAAGACGTTCCTGCGGAATCTGCGTAAAAAACTTCAATGGATTATGGTTCGAACTGCGCCATACCTCCGGATTGATACGCCTGAAAAGCTCAACTGCATTCGAATTCCAGCACCACCACATATTATATGACAGTGTCTCGAGAAAACGAAGCTTCTCGGGCATTGCCGGCGCCACGTTAAAAAGCTGAAGCTTGGTAATGTCCTCGCTATTCATGTTTCTATTGTTTCCTTTTTCTCGCCGAATCTGACGTATCCGCAGGATTCCAACCGTCCACCCTTGCAGACAACTGCTGCGAACATGCGTTCTTGATCCTAATTTCTGTCTCTTTCATCAAGTTATTAAGTTTACGTATACTTGGCAAGGATACGATAAAGTTCGGTAACGCTCCATGCCTGCGCTCCGCATCCCTTCTGCCTGTGCGGCGCATCACCGTCAAGAATCTCCGGAATATGACCTATACATCCGCTTTCCATTATCCCTGCACTGCCGGCCAGCAGCGAACGCGCCAGTCCGGCCCCTGATCGGCCGTAGACCATCGACACGGCTTCACAGTACGAGGGGAACATCCATGTCCAAGCCGTGCCATTATGATACGCGGGCTTGCGCCTGGTGTCCTCGTCCCCGGAATAAGTTCCCCAGTAAGGCTTTTCCGGATCGTTCAACAGGCGGCCGCCGCGCCGGACCGGCATCGAAAATCTTACCGGCCTGTCGGCAAGGCTTCTGATGGCGCCAGGCACAAGGAGTTCCGCGCATGATGAAATAACCTTTTCGGCTATCCCTCTGTCTTTTACGGCTTGCATGGTCAGGGCAAGCAACTGGTTTGGGCGCAAGGCGTCGTCCGGTGCGGCATCGCGGGCGCTTTGCCCGGCTTCGGCATGCAGACAGTCGCACAACCAGTCCATGCCTTCAAACCGCCTGCTCCAGTAAAGGTCCACTATGGATCCGGCGACTTTCTCCGCCGTCAGGGCAAGATCTTTCCGGGCCGTTTGCTCCGCAGCAAAGGAAAGCGCCCGATACCAGAGCGCCTGGATTTCTACCGGATATCCTTCCCTGGGCGAGCCCGCGGGATGGTTCGTATCCATCCATGTGAAATGGGCGGGACTGAAAACCAGCGAAGATCCGGGGTCCATCCTGATCCCGTTGGGGGTCCCGGCCATGTAGCCGCAAATGATTGAATCCACCGCATCGCGTATTGACCTGCCGCCGCAATCGGCATCAAGAATCTCCGCGGTGCCGGCTGCGGCAACATAGTCTTCCAACGCGACAATAAACCATAGCGGCGCGTCGGTGGTGTCTCGATTGGAGGCGTCGTTTCCGTAAATCACGTTGGGGAGCGTTCCGCCTTGTTCGAAGCGGGCGAACTGCTTCAGAATCATCTCGGACTCTTTTAACATGCCCGCGGATATCATTCCGCGCAGACAAATCAATGTGTCGCGTCCCCAGTCGAGAAACCACGGGTAGCCCGCAATAACAGTTTTCAGTCCATCCCTGTCGACAACAAAAGCGGCAATAGCTTTTTTCGTCATCTCCAAAAGGGGCTTCCGGCCGCTTTCATCGCCGCAGGTCTTGCCCCCTCGCTCCGGATGCGCGGCCGCCTGCGCATTTACAGCCGCACAGATGTTCACTGTTTGTCCACCTTCCAGGGAAAACTTGAAATAACCCGGCCCGAAAAGATCCGAACAATCATCCAGTCCGCGTTCCCCGTCCAGAGAATGTTCAACCATATATGTCCACTCCGGCTCGAAAACAAAGCTTCCATCCGAACAGGCCATATCCAGTTTCCGCGCCGGATCAGGAGCAAAAGTAAAACCATCCCGGCGCGCTTCAATTTGTCCCGGCCAATGCTCTTCAGGACCTTGAAAGGCCTTTGTCTTCCCGTGGCAACTCCGGTCCTCGATATCAGGACGAATAATGAGATCAACAGGCAGATTGTCTGCCTGTGTTTCCCTTCGAGAGCCGGACGGATGCCGGTAAAAATCCAGCGACACGGCATTTTCGCCCCGGCTCATTTCAAGATTCACCGTAAGCCCGATAAACTTGCCTCTCCCGCATGGCAGCCGGAACCGCCAGCTCGCACAACGCCCGCCATCGGCTCCAAAAGTCTCCATGAAGTCGATATTAAGCTCCTGCCAATAGCCCTGGTTGACAAGCCATGCGCGGCATCGGGTAAGCATCACGCGCGGATCGGTTGGTCGGTCAGGGTCAAGGTTTGCCGCCAGCATTGCGTCATACTGAGAACGGATCTCTGACCATTGGGCGCGAACCTGAGCCATGGCCCCCTTGCCGTTTGTGCACAGAGCATAGCTTTTCTTTTTAATTGCGTCGTCCCGCGAAAAAACAGTCGAAACCTCGGGTATATTCCGGTCAAGCTGTAAGACCGGGCTGACCGATTCCCGGACGGTCCGGTCTTCGTATACGCTTAAATGCAGGTCGAGTTTTCTGTTGCCCCTGAATCCGGCCGCCGGGAATATAACCGCGAAATAAGAGCCGTCTGTTCCCTGCATGCCGCCTTCCCTCTGAAGAATCCCTGTCCCGTCTTTAAGCTCAAACACAAACGGCGAACCGGCGGCCAGCACCATTGCCCCTTCAGGTGGCAGCATCGCGGTTTTCCGGATATCCCGCGGCCAGTTCCAGGAGATGATTTCCCCGTACGAAGCCTCCCCTTTCCATTTCCTGCAGAACTCAAAAGGATTATCAGCCAACATGCCGGCTTCCGCATCAAGGTCAAGATGTTCGATCGAATGCCTCGAACCTAAACTGGTTATGATCTCCAGGGCTTTTGCTTTTCTGCACTGCTGCATACACGCTCCGGATCCGAAACTGCTCAGCGAAACACTGTCCACCTTTTCTACATCTTCCCGGTTAAGGCTCAAGGCTACTACTTCGCCCGGGCGCAGTGTGCAGCCCGAGTAATCACCGCCTGTTCTGAAATCACCGCGGACACAGCCTTCAACCAGGTCGGCGGCCTGTCCGGCCGACACATCAAAGTCCTCTGTCTTCCACCAGATCTCGTTTTCCCGCTCATCGTCAAGGTTGGCCAGCACCAGAATACGGCTCTGCGGCTCATTTGGCGGCTCGCGAAAAAGAGCCATAGCGTTATCCGTTGAAGTATGCGCAAGCCGCATATTCACCCGGCCGTGAAACGCGGTATGTCCTTCCAGGATTCTGTTGAGACGGCTGATAAATTGAACCTGGTTCTCCTCGGCGCCCCAGTTCAGCGGCGGCGAACCATGCACGTCAATCTTCTTATCGGCAAACCATTCAACCCCGTTGGTAATGCCAAACGTCCCGCTATGGGAACAAAGCGCTGCAAGGGCCGTACGCATCCTGGCGTAAGTTTTCGATTTCGATGCGAGCCTGTTGTTGTCGTGAGTCTCGGAAAAATGCACAAGAGATCCTTTGGTCTCCGATATCCGGATAGAGAGCGGCAGGTAGTCCTCTATCTGCCTGCGATCATAGTTCTGGAACAGCTCGGAATAGGCCCAGTTCAGACCTGCTTTGCCCAGGAGCAGTTCTGTTGTTTCTATTTTGCCGCCGAGCCCTTCGAGAATAAAAATCGTATCAGGATATTCGCGCCTGACTTTCGCCGCAACGTATTCCCACACCATGAACGGCAGCATGTAGCCGGCGTCGCACCGGAACCCGTTGACACCCTGCCGGCACCAGAACAGGAATACATCGGCAACATATTTCCACAAATCAAGACTCCGGTAACTTAGTTTGACAAGATCTTCCCAGGTAATCCCCCATGCTCCCGGAGATTCAAAAGCATCGTTCTCATCTCTGGCAAACCATTCCGGATGCTGATTCTGCAATTTCGATGCCCACCCGGTATGGTTTATGGGCATGTCGAGAAATAGCTGTGCTCCCCTGGCGTGAATTGCACCGGCCAGTTCACGGAACTGTCCCATCGGGGTTGCGCCCTGGTCAAAATCGGCCAGCGCGGGATCAACGGCCATAAGGTCCAGCGCGGCAAACGGGCTGCCGAACCGGCCCATCCGAGCATAGGTAGTGGGCACAGGATGAATCGGAAGGAGCTGTATAATCCTGAAACCCATCTCGCCTATAATGAAATCAAGTTCCGTTGCAAGGTCCCTGAATTTCCCGGAAGGCGGTATAACCGTGTAACCCATGCCTTCGAGCTTCTCGATAGCGGGATCGGGGTTTTCCGCTTCTGTCCCGGATTTTAAAGGTCCAAATTGCCGCACAAAAGCCGAGTATACGGTGTTGGCCGCATAGCTGGCCGCCGGTTCGACTTTTATTGTGATGTTATCCCCCTCAGGCCAGAGAGGTTGATCTTCGCCTGCGGGAATGAAAAGACACTTCGCCTTGAATATGCCAGTTTCGGTTAATGGTAAGGTTACACGATATGAGGTTTCTCCGGTTTTGCGCATCCTGACGTCATGCCAGTCCCGGGCGGCAAAGGGGTTGCCCTGTTCGACATGCTCGATTATTTCACGGCCGGTGACCGCCCCGCGTCCGAGTGTCGTGCGAACATATGCTCGTCCCTCAAGCGAATCGTTCAGATTCATTTCAAAAGCGATGGTCTCGCCTTTGTACAGAACCATGCTCCGGCCCGGAGCCGGGCTTTGGGTTATCATCGCTGCGCTCCCGTTACACTATAGCGTTCCGCCGGGAAATCCGCCCCTGTCCCGGAGCTGATTCTTGACGGAGCCAGTTTCAAAAAACTTTTTCAGCTGTCGCGCCCGGCGCGCACGTTGCGCCAGTTAACAGCGCCAGGGACTTATTGCAAACCACACTTGCAGTGTGCCACAGCGCACTACGCAATGGAATGAATTTGTTCGGTAAATTATTGGGACTCACAAGCGCAAAACAAATGTCACTTTCCGGCTGCGTGGTCCGTATCAATGGGTAGATATGAGTAATATTGAACAAATCTGGCCGGAAATCAGCGCGGAGATCAAACGAGCCCGGCGCATACGAACTGCTCAACGAGCGGCCGCCGGCGTATTCGCCGGGGCTCTGCTTATCGCTAGCGCATTCATTGCGGCGCATCATTCCGGCCATGATAATAATCCCGCTGAAATAAATTCGGGATGGAACCTTCAGCGCGTGGCTGTCTCGCCGGCGATTGCGCCTTCATACCCGCTTGCGCATGGCGGGAAACTCTTCGTGTTGAGACGCGAAAAAACCACAGACAACATTGCCGTTTCAGATAAACTCTGGCATGTTGCATGCCTGGATAATCGCTCAGGGCGGGTAATCTGGAAAAGTGATTTCAAGGTGGCTTCCGCCAGAATGGCCATCGGCAGCGGCCGCCTGTATGTACTGTATACACGTGACAGGCAAAAATGGCAATGTGCAGCTCTCTCGGAAAAAGACGGCGGTCTTTTCTGGAGGCGGGAGACGCAAAGCTCAGGTTGGCCGGGTCCTTCGACGCTGCTTCTGGCAGAGGACAAAGTCTGCTGGACGTCGGACAGAACCATAATCTGCCGGAACGCAACCGCCGGAACTCTCAAATGGACCGCCACAATCAACTCGGCCTCAAGACTTTCACCACCGTCTTACAACAACGGCAAAGTTCTCACAGCCAGCGGCGGCAGTTTCCATATCTTATCAGCCGATAACGGCAAACTTGAGCGCACCGCTTCATTATCCGGCAACAAGACCGGCAACGGCCGCATACGCGGGGGTCTCACGGTGCGCGAATCCGGCAACAGGATTTACATGGGCTGGAACGGGTCATACGGCGGTTACATTCAGTGCCGGACAAGTGACATGACCAAAATCTTATGGCAAAAAAGAATGCCTTCTTTCCTGAAGATGGAACTGGCCGACGGCAGTTTGGTTGCCAGAAGCATGGACATTCGAGCCTATGATTTGCGCACCGGGGCTCTGAAATGGAAAGCGCCGGTGGGAGGCTGTGGAAATCTGGCGTTTGATAATGGACGGATTTATGCCGTAGATGCCGCCGACCGCCGGGAAATAGTGGCGCTTGACAACAGCACAGGCAATGAAATGTGGCGAAGGGAGATCGGCAGCTCGTGCAGCGGCATTGTCGTAAGCAAACAGATGGGCTTTGTGAATAACAATGAAGGAATATTGCAGGCCCTGCCCCTGACACACAACCGTAAAAGAAGAAACAAAGGTTAACCCGCATATCTCACAAAATTCCTGCTTTGAGCGCGGACAGCGCCACTGCGAGGGCACAAATTTGCAAATCACAGCTTCTCGCTTGATATTTCCGGCCTCTCATGGTGCAATACGCCTCCAGCTCGCGCCCGGAGAACCGAACGAGCCTGTCGGAAAACTCATCTGAGTTTTCCGACAGGCTCAACGGATCAAATTGATTCTTCATCCTGGAAACAAAGTGAAATGATCGGAAATAAAAGACATAGCGGGTTCGCCGATCACTCCGATGAATCCCTGATGAGTCTTGCCGCAGCAGAAAATGACGCCGCCTTCGAAGAACTCGTCATCAGGCACAAACAACCGGTATTGAACTTTTTCCGGCGGCTTGGCGATTATAATAATGCTGAGGACCTGGCTCAGCGAACATTTATCAGGTTGTTTAAGTACAGGGATAAATACCGGCCAAAGGCACGGTTTACAACGTTTCTCTACCTGCTCGCCCGGCGGACCTGGATAGATCACATAAGGTCAAAAGGGCGGGCCAGGGAGGCCGAGCGCAATCTTAAAGAACGGATGGAATTGAATGCAAGCGCGTCAGTTAGCCGCAAGGATGAAAAGGCAACCCGCATTGAGGCCGCCCTGGGCACATTGTCCGAAGAAATGCGCACAGTGGTTGTCATGAGCATATACCAGGGCTTTAAATACCGCGAAATTGCGGAGACCCTGGGCATCCCGCTGGGGACTGTAAAAACAAGAATGTATCACGCAATGAAAAAACTGAAGGAGGCGTTAAACAATGCAGAATAACGGCAGAAACGCACACAAAAATGTTGTCTGCCCGCCTCCGGAGGATGTCGTCCGGTTCGCCATAGAAGGACATGCTGATTCCGAAGGCGTTGAAAAACACATAAAAACATGCAGAAAATGCGGTAAGCTGGTTGACGAGGTTTGCGAAACCGCGGATAAACTCAGAGAGCTTCAGCCCACTGCCATAAGTTCAAGCTTTTTGCCGGAAGCAGTGCGCGGAGCATCTCAAGCCCGGCCGGGCAAAGAGCTGCGCCTGTCGGTAAGCCGCTGGCCAATCACTGCAATTGCAGCCGGCCTGCTTGTTGCCGCGGGAGCAGGCCTTTTTTCTGCACATCACCGCGAAAGCCGCGCAACGCATGAAAATACAGGCATCGATACTTCCATGGCCGCCGCGGTAGGCCGCGGCATAGGATGGCTTCTTGAAAAACAGAAAAGCTCCGGCGAATGGCATGTGGAGGATTTTGGCGGAAAGGTTGAATATTCGCCTGCTTTAAACGGACTTGCGGCAATGGCGGTGGCAGGAGCCGGAAATAAGGACGATGCGCACACCGCTTCGCTGGTTCAGTCAGGCCGATTCCTGGCGGCACAGCAAAGCAAAGAAGGCCGCTTCGGCAAAGATTTCAACGGGCTAATGTATAACCAGGGAATAGCCACGCTTGCGCTCCTGAAGATTTTCGCCTCAACCGGTCGGACCGAACTGCGCGAGCCGATCGAGCGCTCGCTTTCTTTCATTCGCAGCCGCCAATCCCCCTCGGGAGGCTGGGGCTATGATAATACATCGTGCTCACAAGCCAACACTTCAATAACTTCGTGGCAGGTGCAATCCCTTCTGGCTGCCGCAGCTCTTGGCTGGGAAGAGTATCTGCTTCCAGCCCAGAAAGGACTGGCATGGATGTCGGGAACGGTCAACGATAAAGGTCTTTTCGGCTACCACCAGCCCGGGGACTATCCCGAAGGACCCGGAGCTTTGACCATGATGGGAGCATATTGCCTGAGCTCGGCCGGCCGCCTGCGTATAAAGACCGATGACGAACTGGCCAGGAAAGTGCAGCGCGGAGTTGCACGGGCCGCAAAAAATGAACCCCGTGATTACTATGGCGCGTTCTTCTACGCAGCCGCATTAAACGGGATGGATGCAAGGCGTTTTAAAAAAGCGCTCACTGAAACCGGAGCCGCTATCCTGGCAAAACAGGACACCGTCAAGGAGAATAGCGGAGCATGGCCGGCTAACGATAAATGGAGCAATGCGGGAGGCAGGCTCTACAGCACATCAATGGCGCTTATGGCCCTGAGCCCGGAAAAGTCTGCCGTCAACCAACGCTCAACGCTTTAATCTTACGCCACCAGGATTGTTTTCAATCAGTTTTACGTTTTACATACGTAAAGAAGCGGAAATACCCACACTTCGGCCGGTGCCGTCGACGCCGCTGCCCGGCTCGCGGTATGTCTCGTCGCCAACGTTCTCTATGAAAAAGCTGATTTCACGGTTTCCGTCGGAACTCCGCCACCCGCACACAAGGTCCAGTACACTGTATCCAGGCATGCTTCCGTCCGGATCGCCGGCAACTGTAAGGCGGATATCATCGGCATCAGCATTGCCTGGATGGGTTGCAACATCGTCATAGTCGTCGTGCCACCTGAGCCGTGCAAGTCCCCACCAGTTTCGATTCTGCTCATACTTGAGCCCGACACTGCCATATAACCGGTTGGCGCGTGATATGTTATCCTCGAAAATGCCGCCAGATTCGACGGGAATATCCCGGGTTGCATCCACGAGCGAAACAGAGCCGATCACGGCAAGACGCCGTGTTCCTCCTTTGCCTGGGCCGAAATCCAGCCCATAATCCCAGACCGACTCGACGCCATTGATATCCGCTCCTTCCACGTTTGTGAATTCCCCGCCGCCGGAGAAGTTGCGCTGAATAAGGTCTTCAATTTCGGTATTAAAAACCGTGACAGCAGCGTTGTTGCGGCCATCCTGCCATTTCCAGCCGCCTTCCCAGGTGTAGCTGATTTCGGGATCCAGGCCGGGATTCCCGTGCGCCGACACACCACTGGAGCCGCGGTCT
The DNA here is from genome assembly GCA_964475205.1 of uncultured Victivallales bacterium. Lineage (GTDB taxonomy): Bacteria > Verrucomicrobiota > Kiritimatiellia > UBA8416 > CAYSRM01 > CAYSRM01. The sequence continues at coordinate 32,792 of CAYYVQ010000012.1, forward strand.
ACCGCGCCGTCCAGATTTTTCAGGTTCGGCGCCCGGAAACCCCTGGAAAAACCGGCAAACAACCTGTGGTTTGGCGTAATATCGAACATGCCCCTCATGCTCCCGGTAATATCCGAGGCGTCGCCGTCCACGTCCCCAAACGACCACTCATGCCTGCTGTAGCGCGCACCGGCAAGCAAGCTCAACTGCCTGGTGAGGTTCCAGTTATCCTGGATAAAAAGTCCTAGTGTATCGTAGGAGCTGTCGTCGGATACCGAGGTTTTATTGGGCCAGTTCTCCCGCTGGTAAGGCTGAACCAGCGCCGTATCAACAACACCGGCCGGCGAACGGAACTCCCTGTAGCTGTTGTCTGTGAATTCGTGTATCACTGTGCCGCCCCATGTAAGCTTGTGCTGCTTTTCGGCGCCAAGCATCGTAGTGGCCTGCACGTCTGTGCCGAAAGCGTTAAGCTTATCGTCGTATTCGCGGTGGCGAACGCGCTGGGACGGCAATCCGAAATCGCGAATGGAAGCCCGAAACTGTTCTTCCCCGAACTGATGCCACCATAGAGTCGTTTGCAGCCTGGAAACAAGACCGGCGCCCGTCTCCCAGGTGTCGCGCAAATGAACAAAGCTGAAATCCTGGGGATCAAAATATCGGAAAAGGCGGGAAGGATCTCCCGAGTTCTCCGCGTAACCACCGGGACGCGGCGCGTCGGTCTGGCGTGTGTGCCCGGCGTCCAGCTCCAGAAAATGATCCGGTATTCCCGAATATGCCAGGCGCAACCCGGCTTCAATCCCGTCGTAAGCGGTATTGGGAATTTCTTCGTAAGCTTCCAGGCGCGAACCGAATATGTGATCGCGGAAATCGTCTCCACCCACCCGGTCGTGAAAAACGCTCCCGCCAAATTCAAGCGAATAGGCCCAGTCGCGGACAACCCCGTCCAGCCCGGCGCTGATAGTTCCCCCGTTGCCCGAGTCCACTCTCGACGAAATCCAGGGCGATACCGGTGTCGACACGCCGCGGCCTGCCGGAGCCAGCCGGTAATCCAGCGCTCCTGTAAGCCCGTCTGAACCGTTTACAACCGAAGACGATCCCAGGATGGCATCAAGCGCATCCACGCTCATGCCTGGAACCAGCGCCGCGTATTGATTGGGCCCCGGACGCATCAGGGCATGGCTGAGGCGCACACCGTTAATCATCAGCAGAGTCTGCTCGCCGGTGAGTCCGCGGATATACGGACTGGCCTGGTTGGGAGCGGTGCGCTGAACAAAAACACCCGGTCCGTAATTTAAACGATCCAGTATCGTCCTGCCCACCCGTTCTTTCAGTTTCCCCTGCGTTGTGCGATAAAATGCGTAAGGCTGGTCAATCGGCTCACGGACCAGACGAGTACCCGTTACAATAACGCCCGGCACGGTTGTTTCGCCTGCCTCCTCTTCCGGTTCCTGAGCAACTGCAACAACAGCAGAAGCCATTGCCGCCATCGCGGACATGCCGGCAAAAAAAAGTTTCCGTTTGATAACCCTGGCAACCATACTTTCCTCCCTTTCTATTAGCTTGCGCCCGGAATCAGGCCGTTTTATAGAGCCTTATAATCGCCCCTGGCCGCCAAAAGGTTCAAATCATATTCTGTTTTTCAGGTTCCATCCATCAGCCACTGTTCGGCAGCCTCCCGGGATGTAAAAACTCTGTAAGGCATCAGGCTTAGCTTTCTTCGCCCGAATCCTGCGCCCTGCACAAAAAACCGCCTGCAAGGCAGTCCGGCAGCGCTTTCAGGATTGGCTTAAACCGGTTAATCCATAAGACATATTCCCGAAGTAAGCACAACAATAAGAAAAAACCGCCGCGGCACAAGCAAGAAAATATAGAAGTAACTGCCTGGTATTCAGGCGTCACACGGGAAAAATCATGAAGAAAAAATGCTGCCGCCGCAGAAGCGTCCGGGCAACATATATCCGCAAGTCAACCGGTTGGAGCATAATGAGTTGGGAAATCCGATCAGCTCAATTTGTGAGCAGATTTTTAGAATTAACCGGTGCATTCCTGTTTGACTTTGGCATGCTCATCTGTTAAATTTTATGCTATGTCTAGGTCAAAATATACACTTGCAGCAAATAAGCTTGCGGTCAGGCATTCTGAGTCTTCCCGCTTTTTGGCGTCAGGCTGCCTGACGGCCGTTTTGCTGGCATGTGTGTTTTTTATGAGCTCAACGGCGGCCAGGGCGCAGGATTCCCCCCGAGAAGTCAAGCAGAAGGCCCAACAGGCCTTGGCACAGGGGGCTTACGATGATGCCATTATTTATCTGGAACAGCTCCTCTCCTGGTTCGGGGACAGCAAGGATACACGGATACGCAGGGAAATGGCCACTGTCAGGTTCAACCTGGGGTTGTGTTATTTCCTTATAGGCCAGTTTGAAAAATCCGATGATGCCTTCAATGATTACCTGAAAAACCACTCCCACGGCCCCAAGGTGATAGAGGCTTCGGTTTACATAGCTGACGGTCTTCGTTTCAGAAGTAAGTTCTCAAAGGCTTTAAAGGATTATGAAAAAATCAGGAAAATATATGAGAACAAACTCAGCCTGGACTGGCAGGCGGACATACTCGGTTCGATGGTGCGGTGCCATCTGGCTGAAGACAACTGGGAAGATGCGATACCTTTATTAAATGAGTTGTATCGCGTTTCGCCCGACGTGTTGCGGTCGAGCTGGGCTGCTACACTTCTTACCATTGCCTACCTCAAGGAAATGGACCTGGAAAAAGTATACAAACTTGTCCCCTATCTGCTGCAACCGAATTCTTTTGCTTCATGGAGCGTGGCTTACAACGTGGCTGCACTGGAAGCAGCAGATATGCTGTTTGCTGAAGAAAGATACAGGGACGCGTTATGGGTTTACCGTTTGATATATCCGCATGATATGCTCGCCGTGCGAAGCATGCAGTACCTGGAGCATCTTAACCGCCGCGGCGAAATACTGAAGCGATCCCAGGGCAAGTATCGCGAGTTAATGCGCAACCAAGAATTGACCGGGGAAATTGAGACCGAAATTGAAGCTCTTGATTCTATAGACAACTATGATATAGAACTTTTCTTCCGGATCGCGCGCAGCTACATGGAGACCAGGCGTTATCGAGAAGCAAGAGAGCTTTTCATTTACCTGTACCAGGAAGCGGATGACCAGCAATCAGAAGAAGCTCTTTTCCTTGCTTTCCACTGTTCAACACAAATTCGGCCATGGGACAGGGCTTTTGAACTCGGCAAACAGTATCTTAAGGAATTTCCCGCCGGGGAATATTATGACGACGTGAGCCTGACGGTTGGCCAGATGTACGCACAGCTTCAAAACTGGCCGGAAGTTATCAGGCACCTGACCAAGGTATTGCAGCAACGCCCGAAACACCAGGCCGGAGCCGAGTGCATGTTTCTTATCGGGTACGCCTCCTTCATGGAGGAGAAGTTCGCAGACGCAGTCGAATGGCTCGAACGGATGAACAAAAAATATCCGGGCAACGAAAGAACAGAGGAAGGCACTTACTGGATCGGTATGTCATATCTGTTCGACAAGAAATACGAAGAAGCATACCCGGTATTCAACCACTATATCGCAGACTACCCTGGTTCGACTTATATTGAGGATGCCACATTCCGGCGCGCTGTCTGCGATTACGGATTGAGCCGGTTTGAAAAAGCTGAAAAGAAACTTCTTTCATTTGTTTCGGCATATCCTGAAAGCATTCTTGCCGGGGAGGCTTACATGATGCTTGGCGATATTTCCGGAACTTATGGAGACATCAAGAACGCCGTGCAGCGTTTTCAGCGGGCAATGGATTATAAGGATCTGAATATCGAACTTTATAACTATTGCGCTTTCCATGCCGCGGAAATGATGAATGACGACAATGATTACGAGAAAATGATCAGTCATTTCAAAAGGTATATCCGCAGGAACCGGGAAGGTTCTAACATTCCGATGGCTATCTACTGGATCGGCAGGGCCCTCTGGCAGACCGGAGAAAAGAAAGGCGCTTTAAAATACTATGAGCAAAGCATCGTCAAATACGGCAAAGACAGGATGCAGCTTGGCATAGATATGATCCTTGAAGAATGGATCGGCAAGACCAAGGGCGTCGACAGAAAAACTCAGCTCGAGGCATGGAAAAGTATCGGCACAATCATGCAGGAAAACAAGGGAGAAGAAGAACGGCCTTTGCGTCTGCGCCTCATCCGGGCTTACCTTTACAAGCCCAACCTGAAGGAACAGGAAAAGAAAATGCTTCTGGATAATCTGCTCAAAGAGGAAAATCTGGAATATGCGTCGGCTGCAGTTCTGGAGCTTATGGCCGATGAAGCCGCCCGGCTGGGCATGAACGAACTGGCCGTCAAGGCGTCCGCGAAACTCATAGACGACTTCACCGAGACCGACTATGCGCTGACCGCCAGAATGACTCTGGCCAAATGGGCAATAGAAGAGAAAAAGTTTGACGTTGCAATCAAGCACCTGGGAGTTATACGCGAGGTTTTTGCATCCAGTTCTGAAGCCGGCCAGGCGCTCGTGATGCTGGGCAATCTTTACATAGATAAAAGGGATTACAAGAAAGCCGAGGAATGTTTCAAAGACGTGCTGAGCGTGAGAGAGTGGAAAGGCCCTCTCTTCCCCGCGGCTCTTTACGGAAGGGGCGAAGCCGCGCGCAAACAGAATCAGTACGAACGCGCATGTGCCTACTACGAAAGAATATATCTGCTTTATTCGCATTATACCCAGTGGACGGCCAAGGCTTACCTTCAGCGGGCAAAGTGTCTTGGACGCTTATACAAGCAGGAAAAGGCAAAAGAGACATTGACGCAAATGCTTTCAGTTTCCGATCTGGCAAATACTCCCGAAGGAGAAGAGGCCAGGAAATTATTGAGGAGCTTATGAAAAACGGAGCGAAAAACAAAAAAACCTTGCCATGCGTTAAAACGCTGCCTGCATTCTTTGGCGCTCTCGCGTTAACAGGCGCTCTTTGGGCGCATGCCGCGGATAATGCCTCGGGGGAAGCCAGGGCAAGGATCGTAACCGAAAATACGGACGACAACGTCGTCCTTACCGGCAGGGACGGCCCCGTGCTTAAATATAGGAAAGCCGGCTCGTCCAGCAGTAAAGACAAGGTTAATATAAATGATATTAAGTTTGCCAATTTCAAACTTGATTTCGACATCTCAAAAATAAACAAGGCCGTGTGGTCCAGGGAGTGGGGCCGGGCCGCGAAACTGATTGTCCCGCAACTCCTGCCTGTGCTTGATTACCTGGACATACCAAACAACAACGCTGCTGATGCTGCATTCAGCGCCGGCAATTACCTGTTGAAAAGCGGGATCAAGTTGTCCGGATGCGGCCTTTCCGAAGAAGCCCGCAACAAGGGCATGGACCAGTTCAAGAGAGCAAAATTTGTATACGATGCTGTTGCCAAAGCCGATTGGTATGCCAGTTCAGAGCCTGCCGCAATGAAGGCGGTGCTGTGTCTTGTTTATATGGGCCGGACCGATGACGCCAGGGAAAGCCTCGAAAGGGTGCGCGAACCCATGCATTGGGATGCCGCATACGGGCTGTACTGGCTGACGCTTGCGCACCTTGAATTTGCCGACGCCGAATATCCAACTGCTCTGAAAAATGTAATACAGTCGCTTGCTTTTGAAACAAAAGATATGGATGTGTTTCCCAACGCCCTTGCCCTCTCGGCCAGGTGCTACGAGGAAACACTCGACTGGCACAGGGCACGGGATGTATACTATGAAGTTGCCCGCCTGTTTGACGGCACTGAGTGGAAAAGGTTTGCCATCCGACGGCTCAAGGCCGTTCTTCCGCAGGCCAAGGCCACGGAAGAGGCAGCCAGGGTTGAAAAAGTGTTTTTCGGAACAGAAGAAGACATGAACACAAAAGTTGAAGAGTACTTGAAATCCCTTGAAGACGGGGAAGAGAATAAGGAGACCGGGGAATGATAAGGCACATTAAATGGTTCGTAATTATGGTTGCAGTATTGGCGGTTATGGGCGTGTGGTCCAATTCAGTCGCACAGGAAGCCGCGGAGGAAACTGCGGGGGCACAGGTTCAAAACGCAGCCGCGGAAGGCGAGACTGTGACACAGGAGAAACAAAAGGGCGGGGGCGCCACATTCTGGCAGCTTGTCAAGCAGGGCGGTTTGATAATGTTCCCGCTGGGTTTGCTTTCCGTAGGCGCTATCGGTTTGGTCGTTTATGGATTCATGGTGTCTCAAACAGGCAAAATGCTGCGCCCGGAGCTTGTTCCATCGCTCCAGGAAGAACTGGGAAAAATCAACCTTGAAGGCGCGCGCCAGATCTGTAATTCAAATCCCAGCCTGCTTACCAACACGCTCAATGCAGGATTGGACAGAATAAAAGAGGACGTTCTTGACATAAACAGCATGGAAAAGGCAATGGAAGAGGCCAGTGTGCAGGAAACCACCGACGGCCTTAAACCCATAAACTACCTTTCTATTATTGCGCAGGTAGCGCCTATGCTCGGTCTCCTGGGAACAGTAAGCGGTATGATTAAAGCCTTTCAGAAGATCGGCGAAGGCGGCATGGGCGATCCGGAATTGCTGGCCGGAAACATCGGCGAAGCTATGGTGACCACCGCAACCGGCCTGATTGTTGGTATCCCCACGATGTTCTTCTACTTCTACCTGAAGACAAAATATAACTCGAATGTTTCCCAGTTATCGCGTATACTTGGTAATCTTTCGCACCACCTTGTAACCGCCGTTAGAAGGGGCGATAATGAAACCCCGGCCGATGGACCCGCGGAGAACACAACAGAAGCAACTGCGGAAAGCACGGCTTAAGTGACGGAAAAAGCCCGAAGAATGGAATCCTGACAAGTGAAAATTGAAATTCCAGAAGAAGACGCGAAATTTTCCATGGCGCCAATGATCGACATGGTGTTTCTTCTGTTGGTTTTCTTCATGATAGCCTCGAAATTGAGTCAGCAGCAAAGGGTGGAGATGGAGATTCCAACCGCGTCAAAAGCTGTAGTGCCGGAAAAACGGCACAATCGGTGGACCGTCAATATCCTGCAGGACGGAAGTTTATACAGCGGAGAAAGCGAAACAAGTATGGACAACCTGATTACACAGGTCAAAGACAGCCTGAAACAAAATCCCAATCTCCAGGTATATCTTCGCGCCGATGCAAGGTGCGAGCACCGAGAAGTTAAAAAGGTCATGAATTCGATGGCGGAAATAGGCATAGACAACTTCATTTTCGGAGTCTATGTGCCTACTGAATCCAAAAAATCGGCAGGAGCTGCGCAATGAAAGTAAATATACCAAGAATGGACGACCCGGATCTGGATGTTGCGCCCCTGATCGACATGGTGTTTCTGTTGCTGGTTTATTTCATGGTTACCGCAAGCCTGGTCAAGTCCGAAGGCGACCTGGGAATCAAATTGCCGGGCATGCTGCAACAGGCAACCACTGTGGATATGCCCGATGAGCAGATAATTGAAATAACCGGCACGGGACGGATTTTTCTGAACAGCAGTGAATATGATTCGGCCGCTTCACAGGATCTGCCGGAACTGTCTTCTCTCCTTGTTAATTACAAGGCCGCTTCCGAAGCTAATAAAAGCAAGGCAATGATTACCATTGCTGCTGACGATGATGTCACGCATCAGCGAGTTATTGATGTGATGAACGCTTGCGCTGCGGCGGGCATTAAGAATGTAACATTCTCTGCTTCAACGGGGTGAGATTATGAAAAAAGAGCTAAAAATACTTCTTAATGGAATGGGATATTACACCATTTCAGAGCGCCGGAGAAAAGTGCTTTCGGTAATATTTGTAGCCAGCCTGGTCATACATGTTGTGGGACTGGCGGTTTTCGGCGGGATGAAGATCATGAGCGGCATGCGCGACGAAAAGACCGTCTTTGTCGCCCCCCCGCCTGTAAGAAAATATGAACCCAGAAAGCTTGAGCATAAAGTCAAGGTCCAGAAGCGCCAGCGCAGTTCAAGCCGTCCGTCTATGGTTCCGCGGATGGTTGCCATGACAAAATCTCAATTATCCCTGCCCGAAATAAAAATGAATCCCAAGATTATCAAGACGAGCTTCCAGCCGAAATTCAAAGCTGTTTCGGGCAAAGGTCTTGGCGCCGGTCTCGGTACGGGATACGGGCTGGGCGGCTTCGGAGCCGGGGTGTCTTCCTTCAACTTTTTCGGGATCCGCGGCAGGGGAGACAAAATAGCGATTCTTGTGGATGTATCCGTAAGCATGGTAGAGGAACAGCGCGGAGGCCCCGACGGCTTTGCCAGGGTAAAGAACCGGATTTACAAGGTAATCGACGCTTTAAGCGAACAGGCGATGTTCAATGTTGTTGCATTTGCTGATGCGGCGGAACAATGGAAAGATGAAATGGTGATCAGCAATGACGAAAACAAAGGAGGCGCCAAGCTTTTTGTGCGGCCGTTCAACGTGCCGGGCAACTGGGGCTTGACCCACGGCGACGTTCGATCAAGCAGGGTTCCCGGAAGTGTTCCCGCCCTTGGCGGAACAACACGGCTTGACCTGGCCCTTACCGCGGCTTTTGAGAACAGCGCTGACACTATACTGATAATCAGCGATGGTTTGCCCCGTGTCAAAAAAGGCATGACATCCTCGGAAAGATCGGCCATACAGGCCCAGCGCCAGCAGTGGAAAGAACAGAATGAGGATAGAATTCGCCAGTGGGAGGCGGCGGAAGCTACGGCGACTTATACCACCGAAAAAGTATGGGTGCCTCCTAAACCGGCAAGACCGGCCAAGCCGCCGCCGAAGGGACCTCCAAAGGAAGGGCAAGTCCGGAAAGGCACCCCTGCACGCCCTGCCGTGCCCGGACACTGGAAAACAGTAAGAAGAAAACAAGGCGGCGCTGGAAGACCGCGACCCAAACCCCCTCAATTCACTACACAGTATTGGAAACTTACCGATTTTATAAAGCACTTGGACGCGCTTTATGAACAATACTACAAGAAAAAGGGTAAACCGCAGCCTGTTATACACGCAATCGGATACCAGATTGACGATGAAGGCGGAAATTTTCTCAAAGAGCTTGCCAGGCATTACAAGGGTAAGTACCGGCGGGTAGCGAGGATAAAATAGAAAGGGGTGTAACAACCATGAAAAACGGATTTCCAGCCGGAAAAGCAACGCTTGCATTCCTGCTCCTGTGTTCCGGCGCCTTAGCAGGTCCCCCGCTCTCTGAAGTCGAGGTTGTTCCTGATAAAAAATCCAAGGGCGATTGGCGCGACTATACCGTACGGCTTCGCCCCTCTGCAAACCGTCACTACGACAGGCTTGTTTTCGACTGCGTTCTACACCAGGATATAGAATGGATAAATGCGGACGGAAAAAAATACACAAAAATCCATGAACCGGCCGCTTTTACATACCGGCGCAAAAATGTCAAATTTGTGCGGGATCTTGACGTCTTTATCAGCTTCAAAGCGCCTGAAACCAGGGAACGGATTGAGAGAATTTACGGAAAAAAAATGTTTATGAAAGATGTACCGGTTATCATTTCCCACATAAAAATATCAGCTTATAAAGGTAAAAATAGATTATGGAAGATCAAGGCGCCGGCCGAGGGAAAGTACGATCCGATAAATAAGAAAAAGATTGAAGATAAGAAAACAAGAGAGTCAGAAAACACGAAATAGCGCGCCGTTTCGGATTTCTGAGAGTTGCCCGCAATGCCGCTGAAGCCGGCGAATTGTGTTATCCTGCAGCGCCTTCTGCCATTCCAGTAATACCGGGTAGAAGAGATACAATGAATACAAAACATAATATATCCATATTGCTGACGTTCCTGGCTGTGTTTGCATCTTCCGCAACATCACAAGGCCAGGACACTTCGCGGGATGTTAACGTATACCTGCCCGAACTCCAGAAAGTAAGGTCTTTTTATGCTGCCGAAAAATCAAAATTGGAAAAAGAAAGGACGGAAAAGCTAACCGGCCTTCTTAAGGAATTCGTGTCCAAGGCAGAAGAGATGTACAACGCCATGCGCAGAAGAGGAAATATTCGCGGTGTTGCCATCGCGGGAAAGGCCAAACGCTTGTTTGAGGCGGCGCTCGAAGAGTTTGAAGAAAAAAATTCCTTCAAAATAGAAGACCAGAATCGGGAAGCTATACAGAAAATGATCAAAGCTTGCCGAGCCGAAAAACAATCAATTCTCTCGTCACATAAGGAAAAAATCAGCGATCTTGAAAGCCGGGCCATTGAAAAATTCAAAAGCGCGTTAGACAAACTCGACCTGTCTTTGCCTGAAAGCCGTATTGCTAGTAATTTTGCGGAATTGCTCGCTTCCAGCGGACAAAAGGACAGGCAGCGTGGGTCCGGACCGGCCGGAAACACAAAAGAGAAGCCTGGAGGAAATATCATTGCAAAAACCGGCGACGCATCGGCGTGGTATTCGGTGATTGATTATAAAATCGAAAGCTACGGCATGGATGTGATCCCGCTCCCCGTTTTCAAACCGAAAGGCGCCTTTGACGGAAGACATTCAACGCCTTTATTGAATAAACCCTCAACATGGAAATTGGAAGTCTCACACCAGTTGCCCAGGCGCCCTGATTACGAGTTCCGGGTTGTCAGAAAAGGCAAGATTAAGCCATTTGACATTGTGGAATGGCCGCGCAAACGAAATGGCTGGAAACTCATTGTCAGAACCGCCCATCCTGATAAAGGTCCCTCATCAATCCAGGGAGCAACACTGCAGGCCGCTTTGCCGGGAAGTGAAATGAAAGATATACTCTCGTCCGAGGCTGTTGCGGAAAAGGGCGCCAGTGATGACGAAACAGCCGCTTTGCCTACCGTCGAGATACCGGTGGCAACCAAACCTCAGGGAGCCGTTATCTACATGGACGGCAGGCCATGGCGTAAAGACGGCAGGATAGAAACAACACCCTGTAAAATAAACATGACCGAGGGCACACACGCCATAAGATTATCTCTGGAAGGGTATCTTGATAAAACAGTGCGCAACTATGAAGCAAAAGAGGGGGCGAAAATCTACTGGCAGTTCCAGAAAGATCCCAACATAGTGATGCGTAAGTTCAGGGTTTCTGCAGGAGCCACGACCTCCACCCGCATAAAAGTCAAAAAGGGCAGCCGCATTCGCGTGGAAGCGGAAGGTAAATGGCGATGCGGCAGCCGCGGGGAAATGGTTGGCCCGGAAGGATACGAAAACAATCAGAAATTTTACAGGTATTACCTCCCCGGCTCTGATGCCCGGAAAATCCTGCGAAACGCTAACTACGGCGCCCTACTCGCAAAGATCGGTAAAAATGGCAAGCCTGTTGTGACAGGAAAAAAGACTGAATTTACCGCTCGTTCTGAAGGCATACTGTATTTTGAGCCCAACGAACCAAAAGAAGGCGGAGCCCGCACAGATAACAGCGGGACACTTACAGTGCATGTTATGATCCATCTGAAACCTCAATAACGCTGCGTGCGCAATTCCTTCCGAAAAAGCAAACTCATTGTTGAAAACGACTCTCGCATACTAAAATTCATTATGGCATACTTTACGCGCTTTATTAAAGAAATTCGCTGCCTTATAGAAAATCAGGCTTAGCCCGCATATCTCACAGGATTTCGTAGTAGCCTGTGAGATATGCGGGTTAGCGGCGCGAAAAAGAAAGGCGTTGTTCCATAAATGAATATCGGATTTGCCGGGCTTGACGTACCGGAAGGAAAAATAAAATACGACGATCCTATAGTAAAAGCTCTCGCAGAAAAATTTCAACCGGGAAAAGTATCCCCATACTACTTTAAATTTCTGCAGGGAGATTATGTCCAGGCCGACGCAATTGCTATAACCAGGGAAAATATCCTGGACCTGCTGGTCCTGGACATGGATTCGCTGAGCTCAAGGCTTGAGCGCATCCCGGATGAATCTGAAAAGGCTCTGCTTTCGCGATGCATTGAACATCTTGAGACGGAAATGCCACTCTGCGATATGCCCCTCTCAGAAGAAGAAAAAAAACATATGCGCGCTTTGAATGCCCTGAGCATGAAACCAGCGGCAATATTCGATCAAGCGCCGACTGACACCAACACCATTTGCAAGGCGGTCCTGGAAAAATCAGGCCATATGTTCTTTTACACCGCCGGCAAACAGGAAGTGCATGCGTGGCTTGTCCAGAAAGGAGCAACAGCGGTGGAATGCGCTGAAAAGATCCACAGCGATCTTGCCAGGGGCTTCATACGGGCCGAACTTATCCCCTTCGAAAAACTCTTGAACACCCATAATATGCAGTCTGCCCGCAAAGAAGGACTTGTTCAGGTCGTTGAACGCGATTATCCGGTGCCGGAAAACACGGTGCTGGAAATCCGCTTTAACGTCTAGAAGGAATAACCCATGAATGATTTCTGTACTGCCATTAACTGTATGGACGGCCGCGTCCAACTTCCCGTTCTTGAATATCTTAAGAAACATTTTAACGCCCCTTATGTGGATTCCATAACCGAACCGGCCCCTAACCACATTTTAAGCGAAAGAAAAAACAGCCCCGCAGCAGAATCTATTCTCCAGAGAATAAAAATCTCCGTTGAAAAACATGGATCAACCGGTATAGCCATAACAGGCCATCATGACTGCGCAGGATTTCCCGGTTCTGAAGAAGTACAGAACAGGCTTACGCTCAATGCAGTGGCTGTTATCCGAAAGGAATTTCCCGGTGTAACAGTTATGGGCCTGTGGGTTGACTCGAATTGGAAGGTATGGCGACTTGAAGAGTCTCCATGAATGTATTTGTAACAGCATTTGAAAGTATGGCGGTTCTTTTTGTCGTAGGGTTTATCGGCATATGGGCCTTGATAAGAAAAATACTTCCTGAGAACAGTACGAGAGTCCTTTCGATCCTTGCCATAGAAATTGCCCTGCCATGCCATATTTTCTACACAATAATAACCAGGTTTAACCCTGGCGGAAACCCGGGGTGGTGGAAATTGCCCTTGCTGTGGGTCGCTTTCACCGCGGGCGCGGGGCTGCTTACTTTCTGCAGCGTCCCGGCGTTTTCAAAGGCAAACCGCCGCGAATGCGCAATGGCGCTTTTCTATCAAAATGCTGTGTTCGTTCCCTTGATCCTTATTTCACAGCTTTTCGGAGCCGAGTCGCCTCACATTGTGAACCTGTTCCTTTTCACCATGTTCTTCCCTGCATTCTTTTTCACCACGCATCGTTTTTTCCTCCCCGCCGCGCGTTCCCCGCGCTTCAGACTCAGCCGCATCATTCCACCCGCCCTGATAGCAACAGCCCTCGGCCTGGGCATAAGACTGGCTGCTCCGGGAACGCTTCTGCCTTCATTCCTTCTGGCCGGCATACAGATGATCGGCCTGATGTCCGCTCCCGCATTGCTATTGCTGCTGGGGGGGAGTATTTACCTGGACTTTCGAGAGCGGGCTCCTTTCGCGTGGCGGGACGTTCTGGTTTTCGTGGGAATCAAAAACATAATCTTTCCGCTGGCAGCTCTTGGAATCCTGGCCTTCATGAAACTACCCGCTGAACTCAGCTTCCTTCTTGTCATTCAAAGCTCAGCTCCCCCAATTACCGCGCTACCTGTGGTCGCAGAAAAAGCAGGCGCCGACAAAAAAATACTTAACCAGATAATGCTGGGCAGCTTCATTGCCACACCGTTCACCCTCCCGGCGGCCCTCTATCTGCACTCGCTTTTCGCAGCCGGCCCTGCAACATGATTTCTTATAGAATTCCTGCTGCCAGCGTGGATAGCGTCACTGCGCCGGCATTTCTATTGTAAAAACGCTGCCGCGCCCGATACTGCTTTCGACATGAACAGTTCCACCATGAATTCCCGCTATATGTTTGACTATCGAAAGACCAAGGCCGGTGCCGCCGTGGCCGCGACTGCGTCCGGTGTCAACACGGTTAAACCGTTCAAAAATCTTTGAAAGATATCTGCGGGGAATGCCGCAGCCGTGATCCTCAACTTCTATCTTTAACAATGCCCCTTCGAGGTAAGCCCTGAGATGGACCGTGCCGCCCCTGTTGCTTGCGGCGATTGCGTTGTCCAAGAGATTGACGACGGCCTGTTCGATCAGAACCGGATGCATACTGAATTCCAGGTCCGATTCGCATTGAACATCAATGCTTATTTCCTTTCCTTCCGCTTTTTGTTGAACAAGCTCCACGGAAGCCTCCAGAGCCTTTCTGACCGAATATGGAACAAGATTAAGGGTTCTTTCACTGCCTGTGTCTTCAAGCCGCGACAAAGTAAGCAAATCGTCTACAATAACCCGGAGATTGCCTGCCTGTCGCGCTATGATCTTCAGAAAACGCCTGGCCTGCTCTTTGTCTTCCATGGCCCCTTCAAGCAGTGTCTCAACAAAACCTCCAATAGAGGTGAGCGGTGTCTTCAGCTCGTGGGATACATTGCTAACGAAATCCCTTCGGACCCGGTCGTAATGCCTGGCCTCGGTAACATCGGAAAAAACAAGCAGGATCCCGTCTGAACCCTGCAGCAAGGTCGATTTGACTCGAAGTATTTTTTCCGATGGACCCGGCGCGGAAATATCAACGGCCCCGGGCCGGCGGGTTTTCATTACGTTGTCAATAACATCATAAAGGGACGCGCTTCGAACAAGCTCTCGTATATTCCTGCCTTTTATATCTTTACCGTCCAATCCCATCATTTCAGATGCCGCGCGGTTGGCAAAAACCACTGCTTCATCCATACCAAGAGCAAGCACGCCTTCGGTCATGCTCGAAAGCATGGCTTCCCGTTCGTTCTTTTGCCTGGAAACCTTCCGGGTATGCGCCTGCAGATCAGCAGCAAGCTGGTTCACCGACTCGGCAAGGCCTGCCAGCTCTTTCGTATAAGGTTCATGCAGACGAATGTCAAAATCGCCTTCGGCAAGTCTCTGCGAAGCGTTCTGTATTTCCTTGACGGGCCGGGTAATTAACCTTGTCACAATAAGACTGACTGCTCCCGCAAAAAAGAGAACGGCTATAAGCGGGTATGTTATGGCCTTCTGAATCTGGGAGATTGTCTCATCAATGTCCGATAAAGCAATTGATGTCCTTACTGCTGCGGAAATCCGCCGGTTATCCCACACCGGGGCCGCCAGGTACATCATGTGCTGATCTGTTGTGCGGCTGTAGCGGCAGGACCGGCCGATATCACCCCGGAAGGCCGAGATGATTTCCGGCCGGCCAGAGTGATTTTCCATGATTTCCGGATCGCGTTGAGAATCGCCGCTTACAACGCCGGAAGGCAAAACTACGGTATATCGTATGTCGGACTGTCGGCCCAGCTTGTCGCAAATAGCATCTACCGCCACAGAGTCCAGCCCTTCGGTCTGATCCTGGAGATAAAGCCCGGCAACCCTGGCGCTGTCCCGAAGCTTTCTGATCGTCTGCTTTCTATGAAACGAATCAAATGCGCCAAATACAAGAAACCCAACAACCAGTAAAGCTGTCAGAACAATTGCCAGTTGCGCTGAATAGATTTGCCAGAACAAGCGCCTCAAAATAGCCATTGATTCATCCTTAACCTGATATATTCATCAACTTGTCAGCACCATGGGACAACGGACTCAGCGCAAGACACTTTCCATTGATTAACGGCTTATGGGTACTGGCCATTGAATTCTCTGGTTTATCAGTGTTATCCGCGGTTGTCCCCTTTCCTGTTCCATAATTGAGGTCAAATATTCTGTTCTTCTCTCAATCCGCGTTTAACAAAGTCAATATTCTCAAGAGGAAAAATAACACCGGAAACAGTGTTCCCGGCATGGGCGTTTATCCTGATAAAACATTGTGCCAAAAGCGCCGTTGGCACTGCTTCATGAGCAGACATGTCCGTGTTGAAAATCCTGGTTTGAAGCTCCTTGAGAAGCTTCTTGTTTTTCTGATAATCTTCCAGGATCTCGTGCGCCAGTTTTTCGTCTGAGTGAAGAATCGCGCGTTCAAGCTTGCCAAAATAGTCGTGCATGCGGTCGTAGACTTTGCAGAGCTCGTCGAAAAGCTCGAACTCAACAACCGGACTTTTCATTTTTACACCTATGCCGTAAATGTTGCGGCTGTAATCCCCTATGCGCTCAATATCCTTGGCCATGCTCATTGCCGCCAGCGCTCCGGAAACATCCTGGCCGGGGTTGATGCTCAGATGCTCGACAAGCATCCGGCGGACGGCCCGTTCCCCCTTGTTGACATCCTTGTCGTGCTTTTTCAGCGAATCCTCAATTTTCTGCGCTACAACTTCTCCGGAACATACCTTCCAGGCATGGGTATAACAGTATCCCGCGTCCGCCACCATTTGCCCAAGCTTCTGCATCACATCGGACATGATGCCACCGTTGTTCCAGAATTTTCTGAATTCTTTAAACATGCTGCTACTCCCTTATTCTTGCATAACCCGTTCTAAAACTGCCTTCGTCCGCAACCATCGTCGTTAGTCGCCGGGTGTCAGCACAAGATTCATTTTCAATTCAATGCCTTAAATCTTTTACGCAAACTGCATGGAACCTGCAGGGTCAGGCTCCAAACCGAATATTGCGCAAATATGCGCCTGCGGATCAACCCTTCTGCATCAATATAATAATCAATAAAGGCAATCCGAAGAAAGAACCAAGAATAAATATTATAGCCCAGCGCTTGGACTCTGTTGCCAGATCGGCCAGTTTGCGAGCGCAACTCATTGGCAGCGCCCGCAACGGATAAAAGACCAGCATTCCAAAAATGTTGAAAAGCAGGTGAGCAAACGCCGCGGTCACACCTGCATAGCCGCTTTCACCCGCAGATATTGTGGCCAGCGATGCAAGCAGAGCTGTAACCGTAGTCCCAATATTTGCGCCCAGAGTAAACGGAAAACATCTGCTCAGACTGATTACACCGGCGCCTACAAGCGGCACGACCAGCGAAGTTGTGACTGAACTGCTCTGAACGATCATTGTTACACATAATCCAAGGACAAGCGCGGTGAAATCATTCCTGAAGAGATAGCGGTTAATATAACGTTCGGCCCGGTGAACTATCACTTTGCGCATATTCTTCACAAGCATTACGAGGGAAAAAATCAGCACAGTCAACGCAATTGCCAACAGCGCCACTCCGGCAATGAGATCAGACATTGGCGCCTTATTTGTAAATATGTGCTCAAGAAAGTCGCAAACCGGTTTTGTGGCCATTTTGACAGGACTGGCGAATTTACCGCCGCCAGCGGCCCCGAACACCGCTGTCAGCGCCGTTGCCGACTTCTGTATCAGGTGAAAATGTATTTCCAGCGGAAAGAACACAAGCAAGGAAAAGAGGTTGAAAAAATCATGGACTGTCGCCCCGGCAAAAGCTCTGCGAAAGTCCTCCTTCCTTGCAACAAAGCCGAATGAAACTATGATGTTGGTTATAGTCGTGCCAATATTGGCTCCCATGATAATAGGAATGGCAAATTCGAGCGGCAATACACCGCCGCCGACAAAACCAACTGTAAGCGCAGTGGTAGTAGATGAGCTTTGAATAAGACTTGTGGCAAATATCCCTATAAACAGACCCGCAACCGGGCTGGCACAACTTCGAATAAGGGCTTCGGCAAATCCCTCCCCAAACAGCTTGAACGCCGTGCTCATCAACCCGATGCTTACAAGAAACAAATATAGAAAAAACAACGCGCCAATAATGTAGAAAAGGGTTCTGTTTCTGTCCGCAAACCCCTTACCTTTATGCGCAGAACTTTCTTCAGTCATAGCAAATAACTCATGTTAGAATTCTGTTAGGATGTGAAGAATCGACAAATTAACTGGTTTTCAATCTCCTGTCGAGCCCTGATATTGCAACATTTTTAAATCCACCGCATCACACAACTAACCGCTGGAAAAACACAGATCAGCCGCCAATACCGAAGAACGTCTTTTCTGTAACAACGCTGCTACAGCGCTCTTTGCTCTCTCACAACTTAACCTGCTGAGAAATGCGGGCTAAGTCAGTACCGTGTAAGCATTTCGTTAGAAATCAACACACAAGAAAGAACAAAAGGGAAGGGATAAAACCCTGAAGGGCCTGTAAATAAGTTGTTTATAACATGTCGCATCTTTTAATAACTCCAGAGGTATCGCAGACCTGAGAAAATCGTGTTTACACACAGTTTTTTTTGTGAATTACACCAAAAACACATATTTGCAACAAAACATTTTCTTTGTAAGGTCTTATATTCTAACCACTTGTGGCTTAACATGTTTAATTGTGCCCTGTTGCCGGTTGCAGTGGCCGTGTAGCGTAAAAACACATGCCTGAATTTGACAAAAAGGAGAGCCGGAAGGGCGTTTGACGCTTGTGATAAAGTCCAGATATTTTTTGACTTACAAAGAATTCCGGCCGGGGCGGTCAACATGTGGAACAACGTGCACGATGGACCGGATCATTTGACTTTTAGACCCGGAAAGGCCATGAAAAGCTTACGTTGTGCGGATTTCAGGCTTTCTATCGCAGCGCTAATTGTAACACCGCCTTGATTTGAAACAGCCTGCCGGTAAACTGTGGCGGCTTCCTGATAGCCGGCTAAAGCTTCCCTCTGTTCCCCGGTAAGCGTCTTTGCATCATCAATTATGTTCATGTCTATTAGGATGACATGATCCTTACTGATTTCCGGCATCCGGTCTTCAAGGTTACCCCCCGGTTTCCGAGAGTCTTCTTGATCATTGTTTTCCTGTTTTTCCGGTGGTTTAGCACGCTCAGGCCGGGAAAGTTCAGGAAAAGTGTTTAGAAGCTTGCGGCGCGCCTCACGAAGCCGCTGCTTAATCGGTTGTTCCGCATTTTTTCTCCTGTGTAGCTCCCTCAGGAGCTGCTCACGCTCTTTACCCCGGGCATTATTAAGGCGGCTGACCATCGCCGAACTTTCCTTCACAAATAAACTGTACCGTCTCCTTGATGCCTGGTATTCGGCGAGCGCTTCTTTTTCTTTCGGCGTCAGATCCGAACGGTTTGCCAGACGGGAAATGTCAGCCGCCTGAATTGGCCGCGGCGCATCCTGCAGCGCTCCTGCTTTGCCTCCGCCTGAGTTCACGTCAATTTTATCAACGAGCAAAAGGGAAACGGATCGTTCCCTCTGGCTTTTTCTTTCTTTTTTGAAAAAAAACCTGGATCGTTCATACCTGGTAAGAAAAACAGTCTCAGGTTTTTTCTTTCCCCGCCGGAGAAGATTGACTTTCACAGGCTCACCGGGAATAAGCTTCCTGATCTTTACGGGATCATAATTCCCGCGGCCGCCATCTGATGAAATAAAAACAAAGTTCCTGTCTTTGTAGCGTTTGAACTTTCCTTCAACCCTTCTGCTGCCTGTAACCATGACATCGCCGTAAGACACCGACACGTAAGCCATGGCAAAAAACAAAAGCGAAATTGTTATATCTCTTGCTTTCATATCTGTCTTAACGATACCGCTTGCATTTTTCTTTGCCCAATTCCCTCAATCCGGAACAATTATCCGGCGCGAGGTCCTTATATTAGTCAGAATCTCATAAGAAATCGTGCCGCAACATTCAGCAAGATCGTCAGCCCAGACGGCCTTTCCGTTTTGTTCCCCGATAAGAATAACCTCGTCGCCTTCCTCTACGTCCGAATCAAGTCCAAGATTAACCACCGTCAGGTTCATTGTCACCCTGCCGATAACCGGCACAACCCGCCCCCGTATTATTACCCGGCCCTTGTTGCTTAAAGAGACAGGATATCCATCGGCATATCCTGCATTAATTATTCCGATTTTTGTAGGTTCGTCTGTAATATAGCAGCTTCCATAACTGACAGGAAAGCCGTTTGGCGCTTTTCTAACCTGGATAACAGTGGTTTTCCACTGAAGAACGGGTCTTATCGGTATTGCCCTGGCATATGTTTTCCCGGCTGTTTTGAAGCTGCCGCCGGGGTAGCCGTAAAGCATAATTCCGGGACGCACTGCATCAAAATCCCAATCAGGGCATGAAAGTATCCCGGCACTGCTGGAAATATGCCTGCTTCCTGTCTTCAGCCTGCGCCTTTCGCATTCTTCAATTACCCCGCGAAACCTTTCGATCTGCGTTCTGGCAAAGGCTTTGTCACCATCGTCGGCGGAAGCAAAATGCGAGACCAGACCGGTTATAGACAGTCCGGGCAGCCCTGTGATTTCATTGATTACCTCTACCGCACTATCCCACATCACGCCCAGCCGGCCCATGCCGCTATCAACTACCACGTGGCATTTCAGTTTATTATCAAGCCTGCGCGCTTCACTTGAAAGCTGCCGGGCATGATCCAGGTCTACAATAAAAACATTGAAACCTTCATCTATTGCAGCGGGCACATCTTTTGCGGCAAGCACCCCCATTATCATAATCTCGGCATCAGGGGCCAATTCGCGCAGATATAGCGCTTCTTCTATGTAACAGACTGCAAACTTCCGTATGCCCTCCTCCCATGCGCAGTGAACCATTTCGGCAAGTCCATGCCCGTATGCATTTGCTTTTACTACAAAATATATGTCTGTATCGCTGTTCAGACTCTGACGTAAAAGCCTTATGTTTTCCGCCAGAATCCGCGGGCGCAATTCAACCCATGTATTATCGGACAATTTCTTCATCTCTTTACATCGGCTGGCCGGACGGTGGGTTCTGGCGCCTGTTTTCCTGTGCCCCGGGCTTGATGGCCATCGCCTTCAGCGGATATCTCAATTTCAAGTCTCCATCAATAAGAACTTCTATCCAGTAGCATCCTGCCTGTTTAAACCTGACATTCATAAATATTTCCACATTTGTCGCCACGGCCATATCATCCTTTAGATTCACGGCAATGGGTTTGCCCTCCGCAACAACATCTGTGCCGTTTATGTCCATTATCCTGCTTCGCTGCATGAAATGGCCCAACCCGTAGCACCAGCGGTTAACAACACATATCTTGCGAAACACCGCAGGAAAAGACGCAACACCAAGAATATCGAAAAGGCCTATAAGTATAAACTTGCCGTTTTTTTCCTGCCTTACATCATCACATAAGAGACTTGATTGAAGATCCGGTATCATAGTGTCCATTTTATTTTGCACCTCTTGTCTTTAACCTGACTTATTCACTGACCGATCAGGCTGTTTCCCATTCCTGCAAAGATTTCAGTATGAAATCAACAACGTTTTTCTGAGTTTCTTTTTCGTTCTTCACTTCCATGGCTTCTCCGAACCTGAAATGAACTTTTCGGTCCCTTCTAAGCGGTCCGAAATCCCTGAATTTTCTGCCTATGCCGTAAAAGTCCGTCTTTAATGCCACCGGCAGCACCGGTGCATTGTTTCGAAACGCAAGTTTAACACCAAGACTGTTGAATAACATAGGATCAAACGTTTCGCTCCGGGTTGCCTGGGGAAAAATGAGTACGCTTCGTCCCTCTTTCAGGGCCTGCTGTCCTTTTTCGAGAACCGTTTTGAGATCCTGCCTGGGATTTTTTCTTTCAACAGTAATCGGATCCATGAGCGTAAGGACAGGCCCGAAAAAAGGATACCTTGTAAGGCTTGCCTTTACAACCGGGGATACGTCCTGGAATTCATATATCAGTAATGTCGGAAGTATAAAAGTTTCCAGCAGACTCATATGATTTGCAACAAACACTGTGGGCCGGTTAAGAGAACGCAGGTTCTGAAAATTTTCAATGCTTATAGAAGCCCCGCTATCCTCGGTCAGCTTGAAGGTCTTGAATGCGCGATTCAGCAGAAGTTTTTTTTTCGACTTGAAAAAACAACGTAAAATCCGCGCCTTGACGACTAATGCCAGAATCCTGAAGTAATACCACCAGTCCATTCTCCGCAGAAAAAGACCCCTGTACCAGGATTGGACGCCGCTGCTCTCATAGCGGTCCTTTTCCTGCATAACCTTTCGAAATTCGTCTAGATTCATGCAGACAGCATATTCCACGAGTTTACAACGCGCAATACTCCTCCCGCCCGTATCAGCTTACTCGTAGCGGCATCAAAACATAAAGGAAGGGTATATCGCACTTTATAACACCGGGACTCAGTTCGTCGGTCAGCTCGATAAATATTTCATCGTTGCTCAAATTTCTCAGCGCATCCATTACATACTCAGGATTGAATGCAATATCTATTTCCTTGCCGCTGTACTTGATCGGTATAGTCTCTCGCGCCTCGCCTACATCAGGGGTATTAGTAGAAACAACAAGCTTGTTTTTAGCGAAAGTCAACTTGGTTGTATTGGATTTATCAGTGGTCACCAGGGATGTTCTGCGCATGGCAGTAAGCATCTCTTCTCTCTCCACTGTAATGCGCTCCTCGCACTGTGTGGGAATAACCTGCCTGAAATTAGGATATGTTCCCTCGATCAGCTTGGAAGCAATTACAATTTCATTGAATTCGAAAGTTATCTGATTGTTTCCGCTCGATATTTTCAGTTCGCCGTCATCACCGAGAGTATGAATAAGCTCATTCACCGCCTTGGTCGGCAGTATCATGTCAACTTCAGCTTCCTTCGGAAATTCAATCTCATATTCAACCAAGGCAAGCCTTCGGCCGTCGGTAGCAACCATCGTCAGCTTGTCGCCCTTGAAGCTGAGGAGTACGCCATTAAGCACATATCTGGTTTCATCGGTGGAGGCCGCATAAGATGTTTTCCTGAGCATTTCGCGAAATGCTCCCTGGTCAATGTGATAAGTGTACTTTCCATCTGTCTTCGGCATAGGCGGAAACTCGTCGCTGCCAAGCCCTACAACCTTGAAAAAACTTGAGTTGCACTTGATGGTCCCGGTGCTTTTCTCGTCAATATCAATTTCTATTGGCTTATCCGGCAGTTCCTTGACAATGCTGGAAAATCTCCTGGCCGGCAAAGTACCTGCCCCGGGTTTCTGAACATCGGCATCAACCGAACATTTAACAGTAACCTCAAGGTTGGTTGTTGTTAAACTGAGCTTGCCGTCTTTGGCCTCGAGAAGAACATTGGAAAGAATCGGCAGTGTACTTCTGCTTGTGACCACGCTTTGTACTATCTGAAGTCCTTCAAGGAGCGATTGTTTAGCTATCTTTGATTTCATAATTGTTCCTCCACGATATCCTGCTTTTCAGGCTTTTTTCGAAAACACGGCCTGTTCCCCTCTGTTTATCCAGGCATATAATTCAGAAGAGTAATAAATTAAATTAATTATTAATCTTATTATGGTATGTCAACAGCATCAATAGTTTTTATTTGTTTCTAGTATACAACGGTTTGCATCCATGTCGGCCTGTTAACAGACCGGTTAATAAAAGAAAAGCAATGTTAACAGAACCTGTGAACTGAAAATAAGAGGGAAGATGTTCACAGGTATTCACAGCTTTTTATCAGTCTCCTGTAACTGGAAACTGTGGCCGAGATTTTTCGATATAGTCGACATATCGTTTCGAAGTTGCGGATCAACTTCCATCCTGTTGCCCACAGACCGGTATGCATGTAAAATAGTAGCGTGGGTTTTACTGAAAGCGGTGGCAATGTCCGGTAGTGATGCCCTGGTAAGGCGGCGGCAAAGATACATGGCAACCTGGCGTGGAACTGCAATAGCCTGTGTACGGCGTTTGCTGGTCATGTCGGCCAGCCTGACATCGAAATGTTCCGCAACAGCTCTCTGGATCTTGTCAAAAGTAACTTCTTCATGTTTTTCTTCTTCCAGTGAATCCCTCAATAGATGCCTGAGGGTTTCAATGGTCAACTCCCTGCCGGTCAGCGAAGAATAAGAAATGGCGCGAATCAGGGCCCCTTCAAGGCGCCGTATGTTTGACCTGATATTCTGTGCAAGAAAGAGCAGAATATCGTCCGGGAGTTTCATGTTTGTCTGGCTCTGCTTGTGGCGCAGAATGGCGATCCGGGTTTCCAGGTCGGGCGGATTCAGTTCCGTTACAAGTCCCCACTCAAATCTGGAAACAAGCCGTTGCTCAAGTTTGGCTATCTCACTGGCAGGCCGGTCGCTCGACATTACAATCTGCTTGTAAGAATCGAATAAAGCGTTGAAAGTGTGAAAAAATTCTTCCTGCAGACGTTCTTTACCGCCCAGAAAATGTATGTCGTCTATCAGCAACAGATCAGTGTTGCGATATTTCTTTCTGAACTGGACCAGGTTCCTGTTCTGAAGAGCGTCAATGTATTCATTTGTGAAATCCTCGCAGGACAGGTAACAAACCGAAGCGGTGGAGGTGTTGAGAATGTGGTGGCCTATAGCCTGCATGAGGTGCGTTTTGCCGAGACCCACACCTCCATAGATAAAAAACGGATTATACGCGCGGGCAGGGGATTGGGCCACAGCCATGGATGCGGCATGCGCAAAGCTGTTTGAAGGCCCGACAATAAATTCGTTGAATACGAATTTGTCATTAAGATAAGGACGATTGCGCAGACGCTTTGTCAGCCGGCGGCGTAAAGAATCTTTCTTGTCAGGAGTCTTTGCGGGTTTTGTAACGTTGTCGGTCTTCTGGTGAGGTTTGATCGTGAAAATAATCTCAACATCCTTCTCGGATGTCCGCAAAATAGCTTCCTTGATAAGGGAGAGATAGTTATCTTCAAGCCAGGTTTGATAAAAATCATTGTCGAGGGCGAGCGTGAAATTGTTGTCTATAAGGGATTCAGGTTGAATTACTGCAATCCACCTTGAAAAGACGTCGGGATGTAGAACCTGCCGGAGATATTTACATGCTTTATCCCAAACATCTTTGGCGCTATTATCAGCCACTTCTGGCTCCCCGGTTTAACTTTCAGACAACATTACAAAGCTAAAAAAGCAGTCATACAAGCCATTTTGCAAGGTTGATCAAACTGCGGGTCAATACTCTTTTAAGAAGGCCAACAAAACAAGAAAAAATTATCAAAAGATATGCACAGCTTATTAACAGGTTATCAACAAGCGCAACGAACCCCTTGATGGATAACAAAATACAAAGTTCCAGACCGAGGTCGAACATGTTAAATTGGACAGGCAAACTGAAAGGATAAAGGATGAAAAAAAATGAGAGCATATTACTGGTTGATGAACCAAGCCGTTCGGCGGATTTGCGATATGCGGTCGGATTCAATTCGGAAGATCCTGTTGTATTCTTAAAACACAGCGGCAAGTCTTTTATTGTGGTTTCAGCAATGGAACGGGAACGGGTCAAACGTTCATGCCCGGATGCCATGGTCTTGACGCCCGGAGATCTGGGAATGACGCCAAAGAGCCGACGACGCATAAGCAACTGGGTTGTCTATCTGTTACGCAGGGAAAAAGTAAGCCGCGTAATGGTTCCGTCAAATTTTCCCGTGGCAATTGCCGAAGCAATGAAAAAGAAAAAACTTCGAATTACCATTGCGCAAACGGAGATTTTTCCCGAACGCGCCGTTAAAAACACCGAAGAAATCAAGAATATCCGGCAAGCTCAACAGGCGGGCGTCTTTGCGGTACGGGCGGTTACGGATCTGCTTTACAGGTCAAGAACTCTGAAGAATCAACAACTTGAAGCCAGGGGAGAGCCGGTTACCGTGGAGCGTCTGCGCAAACTGGTTATGAAGACGCTTCTGGATCATAACTGTACCGGGCAGGATATAATTATTGCGCCGGGCAAACAGGCCGCGGACCCGCATGAAGCAGGCCGCGGACCTGTGAGGGCAGAAGAGGGAATTGTTCTGGACATTTTTCCGCGACACATGGAACACGGTTACTGGGGCGATATTTCAAGAACCGTAGCAAAAGGAGAAACTTCGTCCGACTACACGCGAATGTATAACGCGGTCCAGGCAGCCCAGCAGGCGGCGCTTGAACGTGTGCGGCCGGGAGTGAAATGCGCTACGGTTCACAATGCCGCGGCATCGGAACTTAAAAGGAGAGGATTCAAAACAGAACTTAGCGACGGCAGGCCGGCGGGATTTATTCACAGCACCGGCCACGGCGTCGGACTTGAAATTCACGAACCCCCTGCAATAAGTTCCAATGACACGAGGCTGAAAAAAGGCAATATCATAACTATTGAACCGGGGCTCTACTATCCAGGGATAGGCGGCGTCAGGATTGAAGATACCGTGGAAGTTACATCAAAAGGTTGGCGCTATCTGGCGCCTTGCGAAAAAAAGCTTCAAGTGTAATTTTAACCTGATCTATTCATAAAAATCTATTACGAGTGTGCATGTCACTTCATCTCAACGACTTTGCTGGCCAGCCGATCTTGACGTATGTCCATACGCCGTCACCCGGCTCTCTGCGCAAAGCCATTGATCTAAAGAAACCTGCCCGCATATCTCACAAAATTCCTGCTCAACATGGCAATGAGGCCCGGAGCCCGGGAGGGAGTGGGTAACCATAAAGAAGATCGCGGCAAGGGGACTGCGCACTCATCTGACCCTGCGAATAGACGCGCCAAGCTTTCTTAACCGCCTGTCTACATCTTCATAGCCTCTGTCGATGCTTTGAATGTTTCCGATCACGCTTCGGCCCTCTGAGCATAGAGCGGCAAGAAGCATGGTCATGCCAGCGCGGATGTCGGGACTTGACAGGTGGGTTCCATGAAGAGGCGAAGGACCGGTGACTATAACGCGGTGCGGGTCGCACTGTACAATCCTGGCGCCCATTTCAATGAGTCTATCCACAAAGTACATGCGGCTTTCGAACATTTTTTCAAAAAATAACACGGTTCCTTTAGCCTGTGTGGCCAGAATCAGGAGAAGACTCATCAGGTCCGAGGGCACATTCGGCCAGGGGCCGTCCTCGATCTTTGGAATCGCCGAACCAATATCGTTTCGGATCCGGAGTTTCTGTTTTGGAGGTAAATACAGATGGTCGTTTCCGATGGACCACTCAACTCCAAGTTTACGGAAAGGTTTTTCGATAACATCCAGGTGTTCAACCGGCGCATTGTAAACACGAAGACTTCCGCCGGTGAGAGCCGAAGCGGTAATGAAACTCGCCATTTCAATATAGTCGCCGTTGACGCGCCGGGTTACGCCGTGAAGCGATTCGACACCCTGTATTCGGATATAGTTGGTGCCTATGCCGGATATGTCAGCGCCCATTTTGTTTAGCATCATGCAAAGAGCCTGAACATGGGGCTCGCATGCGGCATTGAATATGCTTGTCCTGCCTTTTGCCAGTACGCCAGCCATTATAATGTTTTCGGTTGCGGTTACACTGGCCTCGTCAAGAAGTATGCGCGCGCCGTTAAGGCGCCCGGCGCAGGAAAGCTCATAACACCTGGTCCCCTGCACTTTGGCGCCAAGATGGCTCAAGCCCTGAAAGTGAGTGTCCAGGCGGCGCCTTCCTATGACATCGCCCCCGGGCGGATAGACAACAACCCTGTTGTAACGCGCGATCATAGGGCCGGCAAATAAAATCGAGGATCTGACCTGGCGGCACAAATCCGGCGCAAGCTTTCGCTTGCGGATCCCTTTTGCGCACAAAGTTACAGAATGCCCCCGGACATTAACATCAACTCCCAGATCCTCCAGGATCGCGAGCATTGTGTAAACGTCCTTTATAAGAGGAACGTTCTGCAGGCAAACCCGCTCGTCTGTCAGGATACAGGCAGCAAGCATGGGCAGCGCGGCATTCTTGTTGCCGGAGACAGTAAAGTCCCCTTCCAACTTGCTGGCGCCTTCAATTATAAATTCCGACATCCTTCTCCCCCCACTCCCCTGCTTATCATTGGGTATTCCCTGCTTTCTTCTCCCCCCTTGATCATTGAATATTCCGTGTTCATCATTGGATATTGAATATTCTCTTCTCTATCTCGTATACGTTCCACGTCCCACGTCCAACACTCCCTTTTCTCCTGTCTGGTTCTCACGCCCGGCGTCCCCGCCTCAAGAGCCCAAGACCGCAAAGAAAAAGAGGACAAATCGTTTCCCACAACCTTAGCGTCTTTTAGCGAATTTCGTAGTTAAATTCTTTTCTTCTCTATTTGATCATTGAATATTCCGTGTTCATCATTGGATATTGAATATTCTCTTCTCTATCTCGTATACGTTCCACGTCCCACGTCCAACACTCCCTTTTCTCCTGTCTGGTTCTCACGCCCGGCGTCCCCGCCTCAAGAGCCCAAGACCGCAAAGAAAAAGAGGACAAATCGTTTCCCACAACCTTAGCGTCTTTTAGCGAATTTCGTAGTTAAATTCTTTTCTTCTCTATTTGATCATTGAATATTCCGTGTTCATCATTGGATATTGAATATTCTCTTCTCACGCATTTTCCAGCATATTTTTTGCAACGGCAACAATGTTTTCGGGGGTGAACCCGAATTCCTTCTGAAGCTGCTGATACGGAGCAGACGTGCCGAAACGATCCAGGCATATTGTCCGTCCGTCCGGGCCGATGTACCTTTCCCAGCCCATGGAAACTCCAGCTTCAACTGCAAGCCGCAGTTTACATTCCGGGGGCAGTACAGTTGCCCGGTACTCTTCGTCCTGGGCGTCAAAAAGCTCCCACGAAGGCATGCTTACAATACGCACGTTATAGTCGCGTCCAAGCGTTTCCGCGGCTTCCAGGGAGGCTTCAACCTCGGAGCCGGATCCTATAATAATGAAATCCGGTGTGCCTTCCCGGCTCTGCCACAGCACGTATGCGCCTTTGCCCAGGTTTGATTCGGACGCGTACTTGTTACGGTCAATGACCTTGAGTTTATGCCGGGTAAGAGCCAGAACGGTGGGTCCTTTCCGGTTTGCCATAGCCGCGAACCATGCAGCGGCGGTCTCTGTTGCGTCGGAAGGCCGGATAACGGTTATGTCCGGCATGCAGCGCAGGCTGGCAAGCTGCTCAATCGGCTGGTGCGTCGGTCCGTCTTCGCCCACGTTAAAGCTGTCGTGTGTAAAGACGTATATTACGGGCAGCCCCATAATCGCCGCAAGCCTGACGGAAGGACGGCAATAATCCAGAAAGACAAAAAAGGTTGATCCGAAAACACGGAATCCGCCGTGAAGCGCCATGCCGTTCAATATGGCGGCCATGCCGTGTTCGCGCACACCAAAGTTTATATTCCGGCCTTCGTAAGAACCCTTTGCTATATCGTCGAACTTCTTGAGCGTAGTCTTCGTGCTTGCTGCCAGATCGCCTGCCCCGCCGACAAACTGGGGCAGCTTTTCGGCAATGTGCTGCATAACGGTCCCGGAAGCGCTCCTGGTTGCAACCGCCTCGTCGGCATTGAAGCCTTCAAAGCCGTTCTCAAGGTCGTCCGGAAGGATATCTTCCATATGTGTTTTCCATAATTCCGCCTTTTCGGGATATTTTTCGCAGTACCCGGCAAACGCATCCTCCCAGTCCCGGGCTAAAGCTTCGAGATCTGCGGCGCGGTCGGCAAGAATCTTCGTGACCTCTTCGGGAATATGAAATAAAGCTTCTTCCGGGATGCCGATATTTTTTTTGGTTTCGCGTATTTCTTCTTCGCCGAGAGGCGCGCCATGTGCGGCGGGAGTATCTACCTTGTTTGGGCTGCCGTGTCCGATATGCGAATGACAGATAATAATTGTAGGCTTTTCTGTTTCCTGTTTGGCCTGCACTATGGCTTCGTCAATTTCAGTGAACTTGTGAGCGTCCACTTCAAGGACATTCCAGTTGTAACCTTCAAAACGTTTATGAACGTTATCGCTGTAGCTCAGGTCTGTAGCTCCGTCTATCGTAATGCAGTTGCAATCGTAGAAAACAATCAGTTTATTCAGTCCCAGGTGCCCGGCCAGGGCAAAGGCCTCATGGCTTACCCCTTCCATCAAGTCACCGTCACTGGCGATTACGTAGGTATAATGGTTAACCGGCTCGAAATCGTCCGTATTAAAACGGGAAGCAAGCATTTGTTCGGCCAGCGCCATACCGGCGGCGTTGCCGCAGCCCTGTCCCAGGGGGCCGGTGGTTGTTTCCACGCCCGGCGTAGTGCCGTATTCGGGGTGGCCCGGTGTTGCGCTCTGCCACTGGCGAAATGCCTGAAGCTCTGTAAGCGGCAGGTCGTAGCCGGAAAGATGGAGCAGGCTGTAAAGAAGCATCGAGCCGTGGCCGGCGGAAAGCACGAAACGGTCCCTGTCGCGCCAGTGTGGTTTGGCGGGGCAATGTTTGAAATGCTTAAGGAAAAGCGTCGAAGCTACTTCTGCCATTCCCATCGGCATGCCTGGATGCCCCGAATTCGCCTTCTCTACTCCGTCCATCGCCAGTCCTCTGATGGTGTTGGCCATCAGAACAACATCTTTTTCAGTAATATTATTCATGATCTGTTCCCCTTGTCTTTGGTTGTTTTTTTGAAGCAGCATAGTGCATAATGTTGCCGCCAATGTCTAGCCCGCATTTCTCATACTCCTCCGGCATAAACGTTCCATAGCACAGCCATTGCAGGCCAAACGCGATTTGCCCGATCTTGATCCTCTTCATCCTTATCACGATCATTGTCCCGATCTTTGT
>CAYYVQ010000013.1:0-53196 GCA_964475205.1 uncultured Victivallales bacterium
CAATTGCCCTGTGGTATTTTTCCCCATGCGTGAGTTCCTTTTTTTTGGTTTAATGTATTTTATCCTGATCTATTCATCAACTTTTTGAAATAATATACAAGTTGTTTGCTGATATTTTTTAACCACTGATTGCACTGATAACACGGATTTTTGTTTTATATCCATCATTCTTATACTTTATCCGTGTAATCAGTGTTATCCGTGGTTAAATTTCCTTCTTGTGAATAATCCAGGCTATAAGAATGTAATTTGGAACTCACGCATTTATCCTTAAAAAAGAAAGACATGAGTAGCTATGGGTAAACTTATCCATGAACAACTGAGCAAGGATATAATCGGCGCGGCAATGACTGTGCTCAACGAACTCAAGCCCGGACTTGATGAGAAGCTGTATGAACGTGCCATGGTTATTGAACTGCGCCTGCGCAATCATACGGTAAACCAGCAAAAGCGCTTTGCCGTTAATTTCAAGGAACAACACATCGGAACGCTGGTGCCCGACCTTGTCGTCGATGATCTTGTCATAGTCGACACGAAGGTCGTTACAACATTCAACGAAACCCATATCGCGCAGGTGACTGGATACCTGAGCCATACCGGGCTCAGGCTTGGCCTATTGCTGAATTTCAAACATGCTAAACTGCAATGGAAACGTATCGTTAACTGATAAACTAATCCGTGTAATCAGTGTCATCCGTGGTTTAATACGCAAACCGTTGATCAGTCGATGGTTATTGCCTTTGACGGGAATGTTGGTGAATAATCCAGGTTAGTGTCCTGTCCCGGAAATGACATGTTATTTCTGGGACAGGACATTAGGCCAACGAGTATCGAGACAATACGCACCGTAATGTCCCTGCCGGTTCTCGTGAAAAAATTATGTTTTCATTCGACACAGTGTAGCCAACAGCATTGGATGAGGTCGATAATATTACCAGTAGGATTACGATTAGGATTAGGATGTGCTGAGGAACACCAAAATTGAAAACTCAACCCAATGTCGGGCATAATTTTCGGCGATGTTGAACTCGGGATTTTTTTTATTTGGACTACAGCGTGAGTTCTCCGTCCAGCCGTCTGTCCAAGTCGTAGGCGGCGCTGATCAGGGCGAGATGCGTGAATGCCTGAGGGATATTACCGAGTGAGCGTCCGTCCTGGTCGAGCTGCTCGGAGAAGAGTCCGAGCTCGTTGCCGTACGACAGAATTTTCTCGAACAGAAACCGGGCAAGCTTCAGGTCGCCTTTGCGGGCGGTGCACTCGATGAGCCAGAAGGAGCACAGGGTAAAAGTCCCGTCCTTGCCCTGCAACCCGTCCGGGAAAGCCGAGTTGACCCGGTAGCGGTACACGAGCGAATCGGTTACCAGGTCGTGGTTGATCGCTTGCATGGTCGAAAGCCACCGGGGATCGGTGGGACTGATGAATTTGACCAGCGGCATGACAAGCCCCGCGGCATCAACTGAGGCGTTCCCCTCGGATTGAACAAAAGCCTGCCGGTCCTCGTTCCAGATATCCCGGTGAACGGACTCATAAATCTCGTCGCGGGTTTTCTGCCACTCCGGCAGCGGCGCCGGCAAAGAGCGTTTACGGGCCAGTCGAATCGCGCGATCAACCGCGACCCAGCACATGACGCGCGAATACAAGAATTTGCTCTTTGCGCTGCGGATTTCCCAGATGCCGGCATCCGGCTTTTTCCAGTTGCGGCTGACAAACTTGACCATCTGCGTCAGATGCTTCCAGTTACCGTACGAGATTGGTGTGCCGTATTTGTCGTACAGGTAAATAGAGTCCATCAGCTCTCCGAAGATATCCAACTGCAGCTGGCCGACATTCGTTGAGCCGATCCGGACGGGTTGTGACTTGCGATATCCTTCAAGATGATCGAGCGTGACTTCGCCTTCTACCCGGCTTCCGTCCACATGATACATCACGTCCAGATCCCCCCAGTCCTCGATCTCCGAACAACGTTGCTGCAACCAGTTCATGAAGGCCGCGGCCTCGTCGGTGAATCCCAGGCGCATGAGGCCGTACAGCGTGAACGCGGCGTCTCGGATCCAGGTGAATCGGTAGTCCCAATTCCGTTCGCCGCCGATCTCGCACGGGAAACCGAAGCACGGGGCAGCGACAATTGAACCGTGTCGGATGGAGGTCAGGAGTTTCAAGGTGAGAGCGGAGCGGTTCACCGCCTCGCGCCAGCGTCCCGTGTAGTTCGAGCGGCCGATCCATTCGCGCCAGAAATTCGACGTGCGCTTGAAAGCGTCGCTAACAAATCGGTCGGATCGTGTAGGCGGTACGGCATCAGGATCGTATTCTTCAAGCACGAACCACGCATGCTCGCCTTGTTCGAGCTCAAATTCCGCGACCGCGGCGTCATCATCAATATCGAGCGCCACAGATGCCGAAAGGCACATGGTCAGGCCCTCCGGCGCCTCACTATGAAAGAGTATCCTGGAATCGACGCTTTCCAGCCGCGATTCGGTCCGCGCATAATTAAACCGTGGTTCGCAGAGCATGGCAAATCGGATGCGACCATGCACAGCCTTGGCGCGCCTCACGAGAACCTGGCGTCCGTCATTCCCGTCGCACAGCATAAAATCGGAAATTTCGGCAATCCCGCCGCTAGCGAGAAAACGCGAAAGAAGTATGTTGGTGTCCGGTATGTAGATTTTTTTCTGTCTCATCCCCTCCAATTCAGGACGGATTTGGAAGCGCCCGCCTTTTGCGCGGTCCACATGAGCGGCAAAAATTGAAGGCGAGTCGAACTCCGGCCAGCACATCGAGTCAATACTGCCAGCGTTTCCAACGAGCGCAGTCGTTCGTAAATCCCCGATGACCCCATACTCTTCAACTCTCGGGTATTCGTCGTTCTTCACATATCACCTCTGCGTTTTACCACAAGATTGAGGAGAACGGAAAAGGTGGGCGGCGAAGCCCAGTTCAGAGGTCCGGTCAGGTCATAGGACAGTCCCATTGCTTTCGGCAGCATACCGAATTTTTCTTGAGCCCTTTCGAACGCTTTTTTTGAGGCATCCGGGGCCGTTGCTTTGGCATGGATTTTGAAAGTCGGCATATTGAGACTCCTGCTTCGTTTTTAAGATTCAGATGTTCTCCAGCAAAAAGGATCTTTATCGGCGGAAAAGTCCCCTCCCATGCCTGACGTGATGGCGAGGCAGCCGCCGCAGGTCGGGCATAGTTCGCAATCGTGACATTCATCCGGGCGTGTGCGGTATTTTTGGGCTTCCGGGCTATCGTAAATCGTCAGCAGATCTTCCCGGAACATATTGCCGATCAAGGAAGGGAACTTGCGGCAGGCGTGGACTTCTCCGTCCGGGAGAAGAGCAACAAAATTGAACGCTGCCCCGCAACCGAAACCGGTGCAGCCATCGAACGGCGGCAGGCCGTTTTCCCGACACACAATGTTGAAAAGGTTGTCTTTGATGGCCAGTATCGGATTCTCTTTAGCGGCAGCATGATACTCCGCAAGGAAAGCTCTGAAATCTTTTTGCGACGGCATTGCAAGATCTGCACCTTCCCCGACGGGGGAAAGACGGTTGAAGGTAAAGGAGTCTGCATGTCCCCGGAGCCGTTCTGCGAGAGGCAAGACCTGATCGATATTGTCCCTGGTCAAGGTAAGCATGACCCCCGAGGAAATTTCGGTGTCGCGCAGTCGCCCGAGGAACTCAATGACACGCCCGAAAAAACCCTTGCCGCGGATCTGGTTGTTATGTTCCGGCAAGCCCTCGAGGCTGACCTGGTAGTATTCCGGTCTCTTGATTCTTTGAATTCTGTCCAGTTCGATATGGGCGCATGGATTTCCCAGGATGGACAAGTCGTGTCCGCGGTTGGCGGCTCGTTCGTATAATTCGAAAAAATGTGGTGACATCAGCGGGTTGCCGCCCGAAAAACAAACGTGTCCGCCGACGTTTTTTTCGCGGCAGAACTCGCCGAACTGATTGAGAATGTTTATGCCCTGCTCCAGGGACATCGTTGATCTCCGGGAACGGTCATAGCAATGTTTGCAGTGCAGGTCACAGGCGTGGGTTATGTGCCACTGCAATACAAACTTTCGCACGGTACGGAAGTCGTCCGGAACCGGACTGGTGCAGAAGCTGTCGGCGCGGCGCAATTTTGGGATCCCCCCCACAATCAAGCCTTGATCCCGTGTTCGACAGAGTGCGTTGTGAATAGCGTCAGGGTGCTTATCCACTGCGTCGGATGCCTGTTGGGTGGTCAAACCTTCAGCACAAGATTTGAGGCAGAATAATTCCTCATGGTCGGCGGCTTTGACGCGGGCTTTCTGCTGCCGCGCGTCGTACCAGACCAGTGTATGCCCCGGTTTCTCGGTCGGCCAAAATGAATTATCACCGTTCAGGTTGTGGATTGCCTCGGCACTGTTCCACTCAGTATTCAAAACCTGCAGGGAAGGATTGAGCTGCCATTCACCGGCGCCTGCAGTGGAAGCGTTGATGTGCACAGCAGATGAAGTGATTTGATGAAGCAGATGTTCGATAACCGCCACCTCGTGCAGGTAATCGGGAATCATGGCTTTGTCGGCGAGCGACTCCATAGCGTTCACAAACCCGGCTGCATCAATCC
Organism: uncultured Victivallales bacterium; assembly: GCA_964475205.1. Lineage (GTDB taxonomy): Bacteria > Verrucomicrobiota > Kiritimatiellia > UBA8416 > CAYSRM01 > CAYSRM01. Next base: position 4,594 of record CAYYVQ010000013.1, read on the forward strand.
CCTCGTTTACGGCGGTCTGTTCGTTATAGAGTGCAACCCACCTTTTGGGCCCAACCAGTTTACGGCAGGTCGGAAAGATCGCATCCACGGGGTTTGCCTGTTTTCTTGAGTGATATTTTGTCATTATAGTATGGAGATAATGGAGGTTGCCGGGTTCGTTATGGCGTCGCTCCGGTTGCAGAGATTCGCGGCGGCGGTGATACTGGGTGAAACCCATGTTTTAGATAAGCACCAAGCGAAGAAAGGATGCAAGTCCTGGCGGGTACTTTTACGCTCCCCGTTTCAGCATCTGCCTGTGACCGGTCATCCCTCTTCACTGGCGCCTTTTCTGGTTACTTTCCGCTGCAGGAACCGTTTCCGCAGGAGGATTTGGCTTCGCCGTGCTTATCGCCGCATGACCCGTTTCCGCAGGAGCCTTTCCCGCAACTGCTTTTGCCGGTCCGGCAACCGCATGTTCCAATCCCGATGCCGGCGGCAAGGGACGCGAGGGCTACCCCTTTGAGCGTCGTCTTAACATGTTTTTTGATGTCCATATCTATTCTCCTTTGTTTGTTTGTAATGGTGCGCATGCACCATCATTCTTTCTATTTCCTGCTACTTCCGGGGAGCGCAGCATCAGATATATTCTGTCGATCCTTTACTGTTTTCAGCCGTATCTTCGATAGCGGTCTGCTTTTTGATTTCGGAACGGGCCAATCGGGTTACATAGACAGTGACTGCCACAGTGGCGAGGAAACCGACGATCCGCAAAACCCACATGCTTACATTCGTGCCGCCCTCGCCCGCGGCGGTCTCCACCCCCGCTCGGCCCAGGTAGCCCAGGTACACGTACATGAAGGTGCCCGGGATCATGGCCACCCAACTGGTCAGTATACAGGGCCAGAACCTGATGCCGGTCAACCCGTACAGATAATTCTGGAGATTAAAGGGAATTGCGGGGGAGAGGCGCAGTAATCCCACGATTTTCCAGCCGCCTTCACTAACAGCCCGGTCAACGGCGCCGAACCTCGGGCTCTTTTCAGCCATTTTCTCGATCCGGGCGCGGGCAAGGTAACGTGCGATAAGGAAGGCCAAGGCCGCACCCATGGTTGACGAGAGGGATACCACCAGCGTTCCCCACCAGAGTCCAAAAATCAATCCGGCCGCCAGGGTGATAGCCGATCCAGGAACAAGAAACACTGTGGCGACGATGTAGATCAGACCGTACACAACCATGCCGAACGCACCAAGGTTTTTGATAAATCCATCCACCCGTTCGAGGATATCACGCATCGGCAACTGCGACATGGCAATAAAAACGATGAGGACACCGGCTGCGACCAGCGATATCTTAAGCCAGGCGATTTTCTTTGCTTTGCTGTTTTCGGACATAACCTCTTTTTCTCTTTTCTTTTTGCTCATCGTCTCTGAAAACCCGCTTGTAAGCACGTTGCTTCGCAAGCTCCTGGATACTCCGGCAACAACACCGCCGAATGCTATCAACACCCGCTCAAATCAACCGGCGCGGTTCCGGTGGTTCGTGGAAGAGCTGTCTACCGCCTCCACATCAGCCATTTATCGAACATCTTCTCGACCATCGGGGTAAGCTTGGTGCGTTTGTATTGATCACCCAGTTTACGGATTGCCTCGGCCTGGGTCGGATAGGGATAAATGGTCGAACCGATTCCCGAGAGACCGATTCCGTTGATCATAGCCATGGTGATCTGGGAGATCATGTCCCCGGCATGCGCGGCAACAATGGTTGCTCCCAGAATTCTGTCTTTGCCCTTTTCGCAATGAACTTTGACCAGACCCTCGGTCTCGCCTTCAAGAATGGCGCGGTCCATTTCATCGAAAGGCTGGACATATGTGTCGATTTCGATTCCCTGTTCCGCGAAGTCACGCTCGCTGAGGCCGACATGAGCGATTTCCGGTGAAGTATATGTGCACCAAGGGATCACCAGGTCGCTGACCTTGGAATGCCCCATGAAAAGAGCGTTTTGAATAACGATGCGCGCCATGAAGTCGGCCGCATGCGTGAACTTGTACATTGAACAGATGTCGCCGGCGGCGAAGATGTCACGGTTGCTTGTGCGCAGACGGTCGTTTACGGTGACTCCGTGCTTCGTATACTCCACGCCGGCGGCTTCGAGATTCAGTCCCTCCACATTCGGCGCCCGGCCGACCGCGACCAGCAGCCGGTCGACCACTTCGTCGTACCGTTGACTATGGGATTCGAGTTTTAACCGGATTTTGTCGCCATCCGCCGGGCTGATCTGGACCTTTTTCCCGCAGCACAGAAGCTTGATACCGTCCGCTACCATGCCATCCAGCGCGATCTGAGAACAGTCTTTGTCTTCTTTTTGCAGGATACCATGCCCGCTTTCCACGATAAAGACCTCGGCTCCGAGTTGAGCGAAGGTCTGGCCGAGTTCGCAGCCGATGGGGCCTGCGCCGATGACGCCGAACCTTTCGGGCAATTCAGTGAGAGAAAAGACTGTCTCGTTGGTCAGGTAATCAACTTGATCCAGGCCATTGATCGGAGGAGCTTTCGCGCGTGCGCCGGTGGCAATCACAGCTTTGCTGAACATCAATTGCCGACCATCCACTTCGATGGCGTCTCCAGATATGAAACGCCCTTCGCCCAAATACACATCTACCCCGAGTTTGCGAAAACGGGCGGCGGAATCGTTTTGGCTGATCCGTGCGCGCAACCGTCTCATTCGCTGCATTACCTCGGCAAAATCGACAGTTACCCCGGCGGGAACCTGTACGCCGAACTTTCCGGCGTTCCGGACTGCATCGGCTGCCCGTCCGGCACGAACCACGCCCTTGGATGGCACGCAACCCACGTTCAGGCAGTCGCCTCCCATTAAACCCCGTTCGATTAATGCGACTTTAGCGCCCAGCCCGGCGGCGCCGGCCGCCGTTACCAGCCCGGCAGTGCCGGCGCCGATCACCACCAGGTTGTAGCGACCGTCGGGGGTCGGGTTTTCCCAGTCGGCAGGGCGAACGTTTGCTTCGAGTTCCCGGTTGAACTCATTCTGAGGTTCCAATGGTGTTGGATCAATCATATCGCGTCTCTATAAGATTTGCAGTTGTTCATGGATGTGTCGCGCCGCGGACAGCTACTCTTCCCGATCGTTCAAAGTCCAATCGTAGTCGAGGTACTCGATTTCAACCTCCCGTTTTTCAAGGTATCGGTGATTGTCTTTATTCCCAAATTTTTCAAGGAATTTGAGGACGCCGTTCTTGCCGCCACCGTAGAAGTCTTCATTGAACCACTTGAATATTTCGGAGACGTAATAGACCCCTTTCCCTTTATCCAGGCGGTTCTTGCGTCTGCCTGCCTTGTTGCGCCCCTTCTGCACCCAGCGCTCGGCTTCCTCCGTCAGTTGCTCATCGAGCTTGTCTCCCCTGTAAGGTTCCGGCCGCAGCCGGGGGCAGCTCGACGCGCCGCAGACAAGCGCGGCATGGATGCGCGGATCCTTGTGGCGAGGACGGAGAATGTCATGTTCTATTTCGTCCAGAGAACGAACTTTTCCAGCTATGCGGTAGTCCTTTTGCTTGAAAATATTTTTGCCGAAAAACCGGGCATGGGGCACCTTTTCCGGCAATCCTTCGTCCAGCAGAACCTGGATAGTGATCGCGTTGTAGGCGTTGATCCAAAATGCCATTCGGTGGTCGTCGCTGGACAGCTCCTTGATGTTGACCGATTCCAGGGACGAGAGATAATCGAGCAGTTCCTTGTTCCAGTCCTTCTTGATTTCCTGGTAGTCCACCCATCCGTCTTCGCTGACGCTTGCCTCCAGAATGTGTGCCCATGTTGAATTGTCGACCGAAGCCGCATGCACGTAGGGAGCAGAAGCAACTGCTGTCAGTGCGCCGACTGCCAATTTCAAGGATATGGTTGATAGAAGTCTCATGCCCCGGCCACCTTTTTTGGTTTGGGTTGCTTGGTGAACGATAAAAGCGTATCTTCATCGCGCAGGACATAGAGGGCAACACAAGCTGCCAGCATAGGCCAGGCGGCATAGAAAAGGATGTTCGATCCGTCGTATGGGTTGAAGTATTGTTTGAATGAACTCAAGGTTGATATGCCGTGTAAGACGAGCGTCAACCCGTACGTGAAGCGCTTCATAATACCTGCCAGAAACAACACGATTATGATCAACTCAACCGAACCGATGACGTACATGAAAACGTTCCCCAGTCCGTCTATAAAATAGAAATTTCTGTATACAGATGCGGCATGTTCAGGACGAAGGAATTTGTCCAGAGTCCAAACCAGCATCACTGCGAATACGCTCAACCGCATCAACAGCAGTGATATCTTCAGTCGGGTTTTATGGTCCATCCCGGTCTCCTTCAGTCAAGGATTTCAGTAGAGAATTGCGAAATACCGATTTTAGCAATTCTTGTTCCGAGCTCGGGGTTCCGTGTCCCGGTTGTTGAACTAACCCGCATTTCTCACACTCCTCCTTCATAAACGTTCCTTAGCACAGCCATTGCAGGCCAAAACCGGTTTGTCCGATCTCGCGGTGTATCTACACAGCGAGAACCCGGACAAAACGGTTTCGACCCACACTGCCAATACTCTGAACCGTCTCTGCTCGAAAAAGTGTGATTAATACGGGCTCAGAACACGGACGACTCGTGTGAAAGCCATTTCGTTATCAACGATTTCATTTGATTCGCGTTATCATCTTTATGAACATACCTTGACAACGAAGCGACAACCATCAGGGAAAACCTGAACACGCCGTACGATTTTGCTTAGCCCGCATATCTAACAAAATTCCTGCTGCGGGCGCGGCGAAAAAGTATAATCTTCGAGCTCACAGAATATTACTGAATAGAAAGCGGTTGTTTTTTTTACCAGATGCGCGCCGAATTCACCGCATCTACTGCGTTTCCAGGAAAGATTTCTCCAGCTCCTTGTTGCGCGTACCGCCAAGTTCAAGCGAACGGGCGTAGTGCTTTTTTGCCGCAGCTTTATCCGGGTCTTTTTTCTGAAGCTGGACAAGCGCCATATTATAATGCGGTTCGGCAATGGATGGGTCTATTTTTATTGCTTTTTTTAAGGCCGACTCTGCGTCCGACGGCCTGTTGGCTCCTGCGTATGCGGCGGCCAGCGCGACGTACGCTTGAGCCATGTCCGGCGATTCTTCTGTCAGGGGTTCAAGCAGAAGGATTGCGTTCTGGAATTTTTCCATACGACAGTGGATCACTCCCAGCATGAACCTTGTTTGTATATGGTCAGGATGAGCCTGCATGTTTTCAAGAAGAAGATCGTAAGCTGCCTTGATCTGTCCGTCATTGAGCAGTTTCATTGCCATGGCGCAAGGTTGTTTTCTGCGGGCTTCGATCTGTATTTTTGTGTTTGAAGGCCCGGTTGACATTCTTCCTGAATCAATTTCTTTTTTAAGCGCTTCGATCTGTTCTCCGCAATAGCGCCGCCGGAATTTTGTCAGCGCAGGCTTCCAGTTAGGGTGCAGATCATTGAATTCAGAGTAAGCGTTAAGGGCCTTGCCGTAAATTTCTATTGCTTCGGCGTATAACCCGTTGTCGCGCGCTTTATCTGCCTCCGCGAGCATATCGGATGCGTTCTGAAACTGTGCCCGGGGGGAATCAGGGACTGTTCCGGGCATGGTCTGAGAATACGCATGCAGAGGGAGCAAAAGCAGCAATTGTATTGTAATTGTGAAAGTTTTCATAAAACTCCGGCTGAACAGACATCTTTTCGTGAAGGTCTTAACCCGCATATCTCATACTTTTCCTGCGGAAACGCTTAACCCGCATATCTCACAGAATTCCTGTTGCTAGCGCGGATAGCGCCACTGCGAGGGCACGAAGTGGCAAAATGCCAGATTGCAGTATGTCTATACGGCTGTTCCGGCATTTTACCAGTTCGCACCCCCGCAGCAGCACTTTCCACGCTCTTCCGCCAGATGGCGGACAGGCTACTACGAAATCCTGTGAGATATGCGAGCTAATGGCAATATAAACTAATTTCATACTTTAATTGTAGTCTTTTTTTGCATTGCCCGAAAAATCCATTTGTCCCGGATAGTAAAAACTTGGCCAACGGCACTTTTTTGGATACAACAGGAGTTAAGTGTCAACTGGCCGGGCAAATGCATGACCCGGCAGCTTAACCTGGAGCGGCTCGCATAAAATGGCAGATAGCAGAAAAGATTTGTCCGGCGCAAAACAGCGCTGGGTGGCCGGCAGTCTTGCGGATTTTGGTCTTCCTTCTGAGGAGGGCGGGACTGAATCAGGTTTTGTTGTCTACAGTTGTTTGCGCACAAGGCAGGGAATAAGGACTGAACCCGTTCCACTCGCCGAAGCGCTTCCTTTTGACGAAAACACCGCAGTGACCGGATTTGTAAACGTGCGCGAATCGGTAACATGCAGGCTTGAGGCTCCTTTTGAAAAACAGAGCAAGGCCGAGAAAGTCCTTCCTACGTTGCTCGACATCAGATTACCGTTTCCCGTGGAGGAATGTGTTTACGTCTTTACCGGATACAGGCAGGAAGATGAAGGCACGTCCGCCCTTGGGGTAGCAGCACGGAACCTTGACATTGAGGCAAGGCTTGATGCTTTGACAGATGCCGGAATCGATCCGCTTATAATTGATCACGAAGGTCTCGCATTATGGACCCAGAGTATTATTGAGCGTCCTGATACAGATGACCGCCATATAAGGGCAGTTGTGCAAATGGGCTTCCGTAACTGGACTCTTGTTCTCGGCAACGGGTCAGCCTATCTGGGCTCGTATAACATTCGTCCCTATGATCTGGCGCATGTTCGAAGGATTTTAAAGGCCACTGTTGCCATGCTGAAGAAGTCCGGCCGTTTGGACCAGACTTCTGCCGGTTTGCCTGTTGATCCGGAGACTTCTGTTCCCGTTAAGATATTATTATGCGGCTGGGGCGCCGGCCGGCAGGAAGATGTTGAACGGTTTACGCGGGAGTCGGGTGTTGACGGGGCTTCGGTTGAAGTACTGGATCAACCTGAGACCTTTCTTGTTCGCGGCCTTGCGCAGCGTTCTTTCGAGGAAGGTCCGCTTCGCTGCAACCTCAGGCAAGGAGAGTTCGAGCATCCTGCGGTGGCGGAAAAGGTTGTGGCCAGGGCCTGGGCCGCGGGCGCGGTGACGGTATTGGCCGGGGCTCTCCTCTGTGGAGCCAACATTGCCGTATCCAGACTTGCAGCAGAGCGGGAAAGCGCCATGGATTCGAAACTTATGTCCATGCGCAACGAACTTGCGGGATACAGTATTGACACTCTGAAAGGGATTGATGCCCAGAAAAAGGTAAGATCCGAAACCATGGATCGAATGCTCAAACTTGAGCCGTTTTTGAGGATGAAAAGGCGCGCATCTTTACGCCCGGTTTTACATGCTGTGACTGAACTCGCTTCAGAAAAGGATCTTGAATACCAGTTGTTAACAATCGCAGAAGACTCTGTTCAAATCGAGGGCGTCGCCCCTTCTATTGCCGCCGTGCGGTCTTTGCGGGAGTACCTGGAAAGCAAAGGTTATCAGGCGGAGTTACGTGAAAAAGCCGCAGACCTCGAAGGCGACAGGTTCGGGTTTATTTTGAATGATTACGGGGAGAGACGATAATGCGCAACAGGTTATATGTTATTGCCACCTTGTGGGCGCTTGGGGTTGTGCTTGTTCTGGCAGGTTTGTTCCTGACGATTGGAACCCCGGGCAGGCTTGGACGGATTGCAGCCAGGATTGAAGAGAAACGGGGATATCTTGAAGAACTTCGGCAACTGGAGCAGAAAATTGCGCCTTATCTTGATGCCAAAGCAATGATCAATGGGTTTGAAGAGACTGAACCTGTGCCGCTTGAAGATATTGCCGCACAAGTTGTTGAAACCGACGAAAATCCACAGGTAAGATCTGTCGACAGCAAAGAAATTGACGATTGGGCGCTGATAAGAAAAGAGGTTGCTCTGAATGATCTGCCTGTTTCGGAGATTTTTGCAGCAATAGAAGCGGCGGAAAATTCAGGATTCAGAGCCAGAGAGCTCTACAGGCCCTCATGGGCGCTGGTCAGGTGCGCAATAAGCTCTCCTGGAACCCGTTCAGGATGGGGACGGGCATCGCTTGTATTTGAAACCATTGCCGGGAAGTAGGCAGAGGAAGAAGGCGGCAAGAGGAAAGGAGATTGATTATGTCTTTAATGAAACAGATTAAACAGCGGTATTCAGTCAGGAATTATAATTCGAGGAAGGTTGAAAAAGACAAACTCTGCACTGTGCTGGAAGCCGCAAGACTGGCTCCTTCGGCCAAGAACATGCAGGAATGGCGGTTTGTAGTTGTACAGGATGCCGCCATGATCGAAAAGCTCCAGGTTGCCGCCAATAACCAGTCTTTTGTCGGGGAAGCGCCCGTAGTTATTGTTTGTTGTGCAACACAGACTGATTATGTCATGAGGTGCGGGCAGACCGCTTACCCGGTGGATGTGGCCATAGCTATGGAACACATGGCGCTTCAGGCTGTTGAAGAGGGTCTGGGCACATGCTGGATAGGGTCGTTTTTTGAAGACCAGGTCAAATCAATACTCGGAATCCCGGACGACATTCGTGTTGTCGAGTTGATGACTCTTGGTTACCCTGCCGGGGATTCAAAACCGGCAAACAGGCTCCCCCTGGACAAAATAGTCTGCTATGACACGTGGCAGTTTTAACCTATATACGGCACTTGAAATTCGGGAAGCGATGTATATTATTACAAATAAGGAGTTTACAATTTATTGCGCCCCCACCCAAAGGGTGCGGGCGAGCTTCCCGAATTTCAAGCCGCAAGGGGTTGCCGATTTCACTGCATCTGCTTCGTTCTGAGGTCTTCGGCATAGTTACTATAGCCGAAAACCTCACGCCTTGCAGCTACAGCAAACTCGGCAACTGCCGTTTCTAGGTTAAATTTTCTTCTTGTGAATAAAAAAGGTTAGCGGTTAACGGCAGCAGAAAGTTTGATTTCGCATCCGGCAAGCGCTTTTGAAACAGGGCAGTCGTCCTTTGCCTCATGAGCATGTTTGCGGAATGTATCTTCATCGATGCCTGGAACCCTTGCGTTTACATCCAGTTCTATAGAGGGTATTGCAAATCCTTCGCCTGATGGTTCGAGGTGTACTTTGGCCTCTGTTTCAATGCTTTCAGGCGTGTATCCGGCTTCCGAGAGCCCCAGGGAGAGAGCCATGGAAAAGCATCCGGCGTGCGCCGCTGCAATAAGTTCTTCCGGGTTGGTTCCTTCGGCTTCTTCGAATCTCGATGCGAATGAATAAGGTTTTTCTTCGTTGCCAATCCGGATTATTCCTTGCCCTTCCTTCAGGTTCCCGTCCCATTTTGCTGACGCTTTTCTAGTGGCCATGATTTCCTCCTTTTTCATCTATTATGCCGATAGAGAAAAAACCCGCAATCAGGTGATGCCGTAGAAATTGCGGACAATTCCCTTACATCTGCGGGCTAATACTGCGCGAACAGGATCTGCTGGTTTACAGTGTTACTTTTTGTCTTTCATCATTTCCCTGGCATGTTCCACTGCAGCTTTTGTGGTCTTTCCGCTCAACATTCTTGCTATTTCGTTAACACGCTGTTCCTCTTTAATCGGGCTGACATTTGAATATGTCCGTCCTTCGCGCACCGTCTTGCGGACGGCCAGATGGGTTTCACCGTGCGCGGCAACCTGTGCAAGGTGTGTGATGCAGATTACCTGGTGGTTGCCGGCAATGCCTGCGAGCTTGCCGCCGATGGCGTTGCCCATTTCGCCGCCGACATTTGTGTCGATCTCGTCAAAGACCAGCACCGGGATCCTGTCGTGCAGCGCAAGAACAGCTTTTACTGCCAGCATTACCCTGGATATCTCGCCGCTTGAGGCAATTACGCGGAGGGGTCGTTCCGGCTCGCCCACGTTTGGCGCGAATCCGAACTCAATGTCATCCAGGCCGGAGTGTTTTGGCTCGCTCTGCGAAAGGCCGACTGTGAAAATTCCGTGTTGGAAGCCCAGATCGCGCAGTTCGGAGGTGACGGCTTCGGCCAGCTTATCGGCTGTCTTGTGCCTGGCTGCGCTCAGTTTTCCGCCTTTCAGCCGAGCCTGTTCCTGTTCTGCGGCCAGTTCTTTCCGGAGTCTTTCAATTTGTTCATTTCTTGTGGACAGGTCTTCAATTTGTTCTTTTACCTTTGCCAGGTGTTCTTTGATGGACTCTATTGATCTGCCGTATTTTCTATTGAGTTTCTGTAAGAGCGCCATGCGGTCTTCCAGCCATTGCAGCCGATCATTGTCTGTTTCGATTGACTGGGCGAAACCCGCGACCGAGTCTGCCAGTTCGCGAAGCTGAATATTGATTGATTCTGCTTCGCCTCTCCATTGCTCTGCCTGTTCGGTGAGACCGGAAAGTTCGGTCAGCGCATTCTGTGCGGTCACCATGGCCTGGAACGCGGAATTCTCCGATTCCGCCAGGACTTCGTTTATGGTGTTGGCCAGTTCGATGATTCTGTTTGCATTGGCGGCAACGCTGTGTTCTTCGTCAAGATTCTCATCTTCTTCAGAAAGATCAGCGTCTTCGATTTCTTTGGCCTGGAATAACAGGAAGTTGATCTGTTCGGCCACCTGTTCTTCATCACAGTCCAGCTCTGCTATGCGCCCTGACAGTTGCTGCATCCGATTGTATGAATCTTCATATGCCGTCCGGTATTCCCACAGATGGCCGTACGAATCCAGGAGGTCGATCTGGTTCTCACGGGTCAGCAGCGACTGGTGGTCATGCGGGCCGTGCATATCCACCAGCAGATCGCCGATCCTTTTCAGGGTCTGTACGGTTACCGGTGAATCATTGAGCAGGTTTCTGCCTGAGCCTTCGCCTGCTACTATGCGCCGGATAACCAGGTTGCCTTCTTCACAGGGGTCAAGACCCAGGTCTTCCAGAATGCCGTCCACTTCAGAGGAATCCGCCAGGCTGAACACTGCTTCAACACCGCACCTGTTTTCTCCCGAGCGGATCATGCTTTTATCCGCCCGTTCGCCCAGAACAAGCCCGAGAGCTCCCGCCAGTATTGATTTGCCCGCCCCTGTTTCTCCTGTGATCACGTTGAGCCCTGCAGACAGATCAACCTTGATATTATCTACAATGGCAAAATTTTTAACTTTTAAAGTTACCAGCATGAAGGGATTATAATATTTGCCCGCGGCGAATCCAGCATGAAACTTCTTATTCAGGTCAAAACGGTGTGTTCTACCTGTAGTAAACCCGGCGCGTGAAAGTAATGTTTTTTCGGTTTCAGTTTTATCCGCTTCGGGTTATTGTGCCGCAATTTATGAAATTCCATTTTTACAACTTTCCTTTTGCGCCCCGGAGGTTTCCGTTTTTTTATGGCTGGGTTGTGGCCTTAACGGGGACTTTAGGGATCATCGCCAGTGTTCCCGGTCAGACTCACGGTGTCTCGGCGTTTACAGACCACCTGGTTCAAGCCCTCGGGATAAACCGGAGCAGGCTCAGCATTGCATATATGGCAGGAACCATTGCAAGCGCTGTTTTGTTGACCAATGGGGGCAAATTGTACGACCGGTTCGGCGCCCGGGTGGTTGCCCCTGCAGCATGTGTCGCTATGGGTGCCTCGCTTCTATTGCTCAGTCAATGCGACAGGATTGCGGGTTATATAACAAGAACTCTGGGGCTTACCGGGTCGTGGGTTGTGCCGTTTATTGTTGTGACGATATTATTTTTCGGCTTGCGTTTCAGCGGGCAGGGGATGATGACCATGGTTTCGCGCAACATGATAATGAAATGGTTTGATGTCTATCGGGGCATGGTTGTGGGTATAACCGGGTTGCTGGTGATGCCTGCCTTCAATGCGGCGCCCAAGCTGCTGAATATGCTTGTGGCGCAGATGGGGTGGCGCGGAGCATGGATTTGTCTGGCCGCGGTTATCGGCCTTGGGTTTTCTCTTCTGGCCGCTATCCTGTTCAGGGATAACCCCGAGGTTTGCGGGCTTGTGCCGGACGGACAGGCGCATAATCACAGGGACAAAGCTAATGATGGCGGAAAAAATAACCTGAGACAGTATACCCTTGCGGAGGCGAGAAAGACGTATTCATTCTGGGTGTTTGCATTGGGGCTGGGCCTTTTCGGTTTTCTGGGCACGGGCTTGAGTTTTCATGTTTCTTCAATCTTTGTAACCTCCGGGTTAACGAGGGAAACCGGTTTTTCAATCTTTATTCCGAGCGTCCTGATATCCATGTGTTTACGGCCCTTGGCCGGGTGGTTGAGTGATCGTATCGAGTTGAAATGGTTGTTATGCAGCATGTTGGCAGGAATCGGGATTTCAGGGCTGGGCTTAAGCATGCTCAGCCCGGGGTTGTCAAAATGGGTAATAGTAGCCGGCAACGGGCTTTCGGGGGCCATTTTCGGTTTGCTTGTCGGCATTACATGGCCGGTTTTCTTCGGACGGGAGCATATCGGCGCCATCAGCGGGTTTAATATGGCTATAATGGTATTCACAAGTGCGATAGGCCCATGGGTGTTCAGTAAGTCCAATTCGATGCTCGGTTCATATGACGCGGCGGCAGCGCTCTGTTTATTATCTGCGGTGGTTTTGCTGATTGCGGCCATGTGGGCGGATAATCCCCAGGAGAGCGCTGGCAGGGCATGACACTGGCCGACCAAGGCCTATGGGAGGAAGAGATTATTCAATATCCAGCGGGGAATATCCAATGATTAAGGGAGAGACGGGCGGGAAAAAGAGGGCTGGAAAAAAGAGTTGATTCGGGGGCGCAGGGCATTTATGATTCGCATTTCTATTATTGGCTGGTGGTTATCATAGTGGCGGCGTAGCTCAGTTGGTCAGAGCAGAGGAATCATAATCCTCGTGTCCGGGGTTCGAATCCCTGCGCCGCCACCAGAAAAAAGCCGCGTCAACTGCCGAATTCTGGATTGAATATATCGCGCAATTTTCAGTGTTATCCTTGTTACCGGTGGTTAGATTCACTTTGTCTTGTTGTCGTCGTGGAAAAAGGATGATAATGAAAAAAGCAAAAATTTTGCCTTTATTATTGATTCTGAAGATGTAAACAAGTAAAGATTCACATTTTCGGGAAATGGATAGAAAGGGAGGAATGAAGTGAACGAGTTCATATTGTTTGGAGGAATGGGAGCCGCCTTGCTGGCGCTGGTTGTTGCAGGCTGGAAATCGCACTGGATCAAGCGCCAGGATCCCGGGACAGAACAGATGCAGGAAATCGGCATCGCGGTAAAGGAAGGCGCAATGGCCTTTTTGACTCGCGAATACAAGGTGCTGGCTATTTTTGTGTTAGCTGTGGCCTGTCTTCTGGCGTTTGGCAACGAAGGCAATATACGTTTTGTAGCAGTGTCATTTGTGGTAGGAGCGCTTTGTTCGGGCGCTGCGGGTTTCTTCGGTATGCGTGTTGCAACCAGCGCGAATGTAAGGACCACCCAGCGGGCACGTGAGGGTCTGGCGGAAGCTCTGAAAGTTGCATTTTCCGGAGGCCTTGTGATGGGCCTGAGTGTTGTTGGGCTGGGTGTGCTCGGGTTGACGGCGCTTATGCTGGTATATACCCGCATGTTTGGAGATTCCATTGAAGTTTTGAAGGGTACTGTTCTTCCGGTTGTAAACGGTTTTGCTATGGGCGCCTCATCCATAGCTCTTTTTGCGCGTGTAGGCGGTGGCATATACACCAAGGCCGCTGATGTCGGGGCCGACCTGGTGGGTAAAGTTGAAGCGGGGATACCGGAAGATGATCCCCGCAATCCGGCCACTATAGCAGACAACGTGGGTGATAATGTGGGTGATGTAGCAGGGATGGGAGCAGATCTTTTTGAATCCTATGTCGGGGCAATAGTAGGTTCGATGGTGCTTGGAGCTTCGGCTGGAAGCATAAACCTCGTTCTTCTGCCTCTTCTTCTTGCGGGTATTGGAATCCTGGTTTCAATTGGCGGGTCATTTCTGGTAAGGACAAAGGAAGGGGGCAATCCTCAGACGGCCCTGAACATGGGAACATTCACTGCCGCGCTGGTAATGGCGGCTGTGACTTATCCGGTGGTTGTAAAATTCGCGCCTTCAGAGTTTACGTTTTCGGGTACTTCCTATAATGCGTTGGGCATTTTCTTCGCCACCATCGCAGGGCTTGCAGCCGGGGTTGCGATAGGCATGCTCACAGAATATTTCACTGCCGAGAACAAGAAGCCGGCTCGGAAAATAGCAGAAGCCTCGAAAACAGGCGCAGCAACGAATATTATTGCCGGTTTGGGCACTGGCATGGCTTCCACCGCGCTGCCTATCCTGTGCATTGCCGCCGCTATCCTTCTGTCCTTTCACTTTGCCGGTTTGTACGGCATAGCTATTGCCGCATTCGGAATGCTTGCCACCACAGGCATACAGCTTGCTGTAGACGCCTATGGACCTGTTGCTGATAACGCAGGCGGCCTGGCCGAAATGGCCGAGCTGGGGCCTGAGGTGAGAAAAAGGACCGATAAGCTTGATGCCGTTGGCAATACAACTGCTGCTATAGGCAAGGGTTTTGCTATCGGGTCGGCAGCCCTTACTGCTCTTGCGTTGTTTTCAGCTTTCAGGGAAACGGTTTACAACATAAGAGTACAGGGAGGCTGGGAAGAAGCTATTGCGATTGTAAACATTGACGTTACCGATCCGGTTGTGATGGCGGGCCTGTTCATAGGCGCCATGCTGCCTTTCCTGTTTTCTTCCTTTGCCATGAAGGCTGTCGGACGAGCGGCTTTTGCCATGATAGAAGAAGTGCGCCGGCAATTCCGTGACATCAAGGGACTGCTTGAAGGGGAAGCCAAAGCCGAATATGCCAAGTGCGTGGATATTTCCACCAAGGCTGCAATCAAGGAGATGATTCTGCCCGGTCTTCTGGCGGTTCTGACTCCAGTTCTTGTCGGGTTTGGTGGAAGCTATGTCTGGGGCGCAAAAGCGGGTGTAGAGATGCTTGGCGGTGTGCTTGCCGGAGTTACGGTTTCCGGTGTAATGATGGCGCTCTTTATGTCTAATGCCGGGGGGGCATGGGACAATGCCAAGAAATACATTGAAGGCGGCGCTTTCGGCGGGAAGGGCTCTGACGCTCACTCTGCTGCAGTCATAGGCGATACGGTAGGCGATCCATTCAAGGATACTGCCGGGCCTTCGCTCAATATTCTGATAAAGTTGATGAGTGTTGTTTCGTTGGTGATTGCGCCAATGCTGGCAAAACTGTCAGCTTGACCTGCATTGCACGGGGGAATCCGGCATGAAAGTGCTTTTTCTTGGCACCGGCACATCGGTCGGGGTTCCCATGATAGGTTGCAGGTGCGCGGTTTGCAGTTCCGGAGATCCGAGGAACCGCCGGTTGAGGTCGAGCGTCTATATTGAATCTGGCCGCACACGCATTGTCGTGGATACCCCGCCGGATTTCCGGGAGCAGATGTTAAAGTGCAGGCCGCCCAGGCTTGACGCGGTTTTCTTCACGCATTCTCATGCCGACCATATTCTGGGATTTGACGACATCCGGCGTTTTAACACGATGCAGGGTGAAGTTATCCCGGTCTACGGGCATAGAGAAACATTAATGGATGTGCGCAGGATTTTTGATTACGTGGGGAAAGAAGCGCCGCAGGGGGTGTATCGTCCGATGGCCGAATTTATCGAGATTGGCGAAGGCGAAAATAAAATCGGCGATCTGGGTGTTACACCTTTCCTGGTTGAACACGGCCAGAAGCCGACGCTGGGTTTCATTTTCCGGGAAGGAAACTACAAGGTGGGGTATGCGCCTGACTGTTGTGGTATAAGCGAGGGGGAGCTGGCAAAACTTGCCGGCCTTAATGTGATGATCATCGATGGGTTGCGGCATCGCCCGCACCGGACGCATTTTACGGTGCGCGAGAGTATTGATCTGTTGCGTCGCATCGGAGCAGAGGAGTCTTACCTGACGCATATTTCCCACGAGCTGGATCACAGTTCTACGCAGAAGGGCTTGCCCGAAGGCATATCGCTTGCGTATGACGGGCTGTGCGCGGGATCTGCCGGGAAAGCGGAAACAGGGTAGAATAGAAAGGCAGGAGGGGCGGCAAGATTTGTCTTTTTGTTTTGCGCGGGGAAAGCTACGGTATTCGACATGTACTGGTTATATTTTGCTATATTATCTGTAATAGTTGTGCTTGTCGGCAGCCGATTGTCGCTTATGGCGGATTCTCTGGCAAACCGCTTCAAGCTGAGCCGCACATGGGTCGGCCTGCTTATGCTCAGCGTCATTACTTCGCTGCCGGAGGCTTCCACTACTATTGGCGCGCTGGTTAAAGCCAAATCACCGGACCTTGCGTTGGGCAATACTTTCGGAAGCAATGTTTTCAACCTTACCATTATCGGTTTCTGTGATTTCATGTTCAGAAGGGGCGGAATTCTGAGGCGCACAGATATGCGAAACGGGGTTGCTGCAGCCTGTACTCTTCCGGTAATAGGGCTAATGTTACTGAGCCTGCTTTATCCCTGGCCAATGAGCTTTGGTCCGCTGAATTTCGGCGTTGGTTCTGTTGTTGTTTTTGTTGTTGCCCTGGCGTTGTTTTCCTATCTACAGCGTTTCGAGGCCTCACAGCTCCTTGAACGCGAGGGCGGAGCCTTGCCCGGGACCGCGGATCCTTCGGCGGAAAAGGGCACGGGGCTGCTGATTATGAAGTTTGTTTTCGCTTCGGTTATCGTTGTGGCAAGCGGAATCCTGCTTGCCGTGACAGGGAAACAACTGGCTGATGTTTACGGCCTGGATCGGAGTTTTGTAGGAACCCTGCTGCTGGCGCTTGCGACGTCGTTGCCGGAAGGCGTTGTTGGGTATACGGCGGTGAAGATGGGGTCCTACGATCTCGTGTTCGGCACGATAATGGGCTCCAACATTTTTAATATTCTACTTATTTCCTTTGCAGATTTCATGTATACGCCTGAAGCCCTGGGCGTGGGAAACAACCTCGGGTGGGAGCATATATTCACCGGGATTATGTCGCTCCTGTCCACAGCACTGGTATTGATAGTTCTGCTGTCGAAATCATCACGTCCGAGTCGCCGCAGGGTTGCGCCTGAATCCTGGATCCTGGTGGGTCTGTATCTTGCGTGTATAGCCGGGCTTTACTTCGGGTGGTTTTCGAGACCCGGGCTGTGATGTCAATTTGCACGGGCCTGCGAGGCAGGGAAGAGCGGCGCACTCGGGCTGGGGAATAAAGAGGAGCGGAGGAAAGATTTTTGATGTCCGTGACAACCTGGGATATGTTATTTAATGTTTTGCTTTTGATCTTCTGGATCCGGTTATGGCCCATTAGCAGCCGTGAATTTTATTTCAATCCTTACCTTGCCAGGCTGTCGAGCCTGACGGACAAAGTGTTCAGGTTTATCGAGCCGGTTTTTTTGCAGGCTCCAGCCCGGATAGTAGCCCTGGGCTCGCTTGTTTTCCTGATTGTTTTCCGGTGTTTTCTGGTTAAAGGCGGCGGCTGGACTCTGGGCATGGGGGTGTTCTGGATAACCCTCCGGGATCCCGGTTTTTTCGGTCTGGTTGCGTTCAGCTTTTTGTCTTTTGCCATGTTCATGCTGAACTTGTGGACTTTTGCGGTGGTATACCTGACGTTTAACGACAATTCGGCGCCGCATGCCAGGGGCGCGATTCGGGTAATAACCTATCCTTTTTCCGCCATAAAAGCCGAGCACCGTCCGGTTGTGCTTCTGGTTGCCGGAATGGCGATTGTGTTTGCGCTGGATATGCTGACCAATGATTTCAGGGGTATTGCCGGGGGCGAACGGGTGATCATCGGCGATCTGTCAACGGGAGGGCCGGTGCAGTATGCGTTGCGACTGGCCTTGATAAGTGTTTCCGGAATCCTGGAAATAGTTGTTATAGTCAGGACTTTGATGTTTGTTTTGATTATTGGTTCAATCATATCGATGGTGGCCGGTTCGCCGAATGTTGCCTATGTGTGTCATGAATGGGTGGAACTGTTCCTGGGATTTTTCCGCAACTATCCATTGCGGTTAGGCATGATGGACTTAACGCCTATCATTTTTTTCATTGCGCTGGACATAGCCGGGGGGATTTTAAACGGGATTGTGTTAAGGTTGTTTATGGCTACTTGAGCGCTGGTGAAATTTCTTGCCGCGAAACCTGGCGTCTCTGCGAATCGTGTTTCTATCCTCTCGGGGGCAAGCGGGAGGAACAAACGGGCGCTTATCAGCGGCAGTGATGTTTCAAGCGTGAAGGCGGTTCTTTCCGGAAGCGGCGAATTGAAAAAGTGATTTTGCGTTTTCGGTGGTCAGCCGGGCTATGGATTCGAAATCCGTTCCTCTTTCTTCGGCAACACGGCGCGCAACGTATTCAACATTGGCAGGTTCATTGGGTTTGCCTCTGAGCGGTTCTGGAGCCAGGTATGGGCTGTCGGTTTCGATGAGGAGTCTGTTGTCGGGTGTCTCCATGAGGGCTGCCCTGACATTTTCCGCTTTTTTAAATGTTACTATGCCGCTGAAGCTGATGTAATATCCCAGTTCGATAAGTTTGCGGGCGAATTCCGGGGAGCCGGTAAAACAATGCAGGACTCCGGTCAGCGGGTTCACCGAGGCGGTGTCGTTGACATGTTTTTCAAGTTCGCGCAGGGTTTCATCTTCGGCATTGCGGCTGTGTATAATGGCCGGGAGTGAGAATTCTCCGGCCAGTTTGAGCTGTGCGCGAAATATCTGAAGCTGGGTGTCGCGGGTGTTGCTGCTATAGTGAAAATCCAGCCCGATTTCCCCGATCGCGCAAGGTCTGGTATTTTGCCCCCGGGGGAAAAAGAGCTTATTGCGCAGGTCGGCGAGCAGGGCCTGGATGCTGGTTCCCCCGGTTTTATCTGCAATTTGTCTGTCAAGGCCTATTGCCGGTGAAATCAGGCCGGGCCGGGTTGCTGCGGTTTCAAGGGCGAAGTCGTTGGCCGCCGGGTTGCCGCCTACAGCTATAATGCGTGTGACATTGTGGTCTGCGGCCCTGGCAATAACGTTGCTGATTTTGTCATTGAGTCCGTCAAAATGAGTGTGAGTATCTGTAAGCATGGAGATCAGTTTAGCCCGGACGGGGGTCAACGGCAAGGGCGGTTTTTGCGGGTTAAATTCAGGTAATGGCTTGACGTCGGGGTCCATGCAGACTATAGGTGCATACATGATTTGTCCTGATAAAAAAGAGTATTTGTATCTCGCGTCCGAATATGATGTGGTGCCGGTTTACAGGGAGATTCTTGCGGACACTGAGACTCCGGTTTCCGTGCTGCAGCGGTTTGCCGGCAATGAGAATGCATTTCTGCTGGAAAGCATGGAAGGCGGGGAAAAGTGGGGTCGCTATTCTTTTGTGGGAGTTGACCCTGAACTCTTGTTTGAAGTTGATCATTCCATGGGCCGGACAGGCCGGTTGGAGCAGCTTCGAGATGTTTATAAGGGAATCAGGGCTGCGGAAGTGCCCGGGCTTCCCCGTTTTTACGGAGGGGCCGTGGGTTTTATGGGGTACGAGGCTGTCAATGAATTCGAGTGTCTGCCTGAACCCAAGTCCCGGTTCAGTTCTGTTGCGTGCCGCAGTCGTTTTCTCAAGGCTGACCAGCTCATTGTTTTTGACAACGTGCGGCATACCGTCAAGCTTGTGGTCTGCACCAGGCCCGCCGAGCATGCATCGGCTGAGGCCGCCTATGACGATGCGACAGGAAAGCTTAAGAAAATGAGCGACCTTATGGATAAGGCTCCTGCTTCGACTCCCATGTTCAAGTATCCGGAACCGGAATTTGCATCCAACATGGATGAGGACGCATATAAGAGCATTGTCTCCCGTGCTAAGGAGTATATTTATGAGGGGGAAGTAATTCAGACTGTTCTTAGCCAGAGGTTCAGGGCAAAAGTTAATGCTGCTCCTATCCAGTTGTATCGCTCGCTAAGGCTTCTGAACCCTTCTCCTTACACTTTTTTCCTTAAGATTGGTGAACAGACCCTGGTCGGCTCTTCCCCTGAGGTTATGGTGCGTCTTACCGGCAACAAGGTTGACCTCAGGCCCATTGCCGGAACACGTCCACGCGGAGCGACAGAACAGGAGGACAGGAAACTGGCGGACGAATTGCTGGCTGATCAGAAGGAAAAATCCGAGCATGTTATGCTGGTTGACCTGGGAAGAAATGATGTGGGCAGGATAGCCGAATTCGGCAGCGTCCAGGTTACTGAATACATGGTGGTTGAGCGTTATTCTCATGTGATGCACATGGTTTCGCAGGTGGAGGGAATATTAAAGAAGGGCCTTGACGCGTATGATGTGATACGGGCGACTTTTCCGGCAGGAACGTTGACCGGTGCGCCGAAGATACGGGCCATGGAGATAATTAATGAACTGGAGCCTGAGCCCCGCGGAGCCTACGGGGGCGCTGTGGGGTACGTGAGTTACAGCGGGAACATGGATCTTGCCATCACAATTCGCACTCTGGATATTGAGGGCGATATCGCATCTATACAGGCGGGGGCAGGGATTGTGTTTGATTCCGACGAGACCCGGGAATTTGAAGAGACATGTCACAAGGCGGAAGCCTTGCGTAAAGCCGTTGAAATGGCTGCGCGCGGGCTTGAGCTGCGCAGCGAGAGATAGGCTGTGGGGAGAAAATGGTTTTATTAAGATGATATTGCTGATAGACAACTATGATTCCTTTACCTATAACCTGGTGCAGGTAATGGCAAACCAGGGCGCTGATATCAAAGTTTTCCGAAACGATGAAATTACCGTTGACGCAGCGGCGAAGCTCAATCCCGACGGGGTAGTGATCTCGCCGGG
Source organism: uncultured Victivallales bacterium (assembly GCA_964475205.1). Classification (GTDB taxonomy): domain Bacteria; phylum Verrucomicrobiota; class Kiritimatiellia; order UBA8416; family CAYSRM01; genus CAYSRM01. Next base: position 25,394 of record CAYYVQ010000013.1, read on the forward strand.
ACCGGGCAAGCCGTCCGATGCGGGGATATCCATGGATATCATCAGGGAATTCAGCGGCAAGGTTCCGGTTCTCGGGGTCTGTCTTGGGCATCAGTGCATTGGCGTTGTTCATGGCGGCGAGGTGGCGAATGCGGGAATGATAATGCACGGGAAGATTTCGATGGTGACCTGGAAGGGATCCGATCTGTACAGGGGGCTTAAGAATCCGTTTCCTGCCGGCAGATATCATTCGCTGGCGGTAATGAAGGAGCCTGCGCCCAGGGACCTGACGGTAGACGCCTGGACCGAAGAAGGTGAGATAATGGGGATGCACCATAATGAGCATCAGACTTACGGGGTGCAATTTCATCCTGAGTCCGTATTGACCCCCGGCGGAAAGCGGCTTTTGAGGAACTTTCTGAGAATCACGGAAGCGGCGTCAAAAGATTCATGAAGAGTAATTAATGCAGTGTGTGGGTATGTGAGTGTGTGGGTTTTGGGAGGAATTAATGAAAAAATATCTGGAGAAAATAGTTGCGTCAAGGGATCTGACTCAGCCTGAAATGTCAGAAGCTTTTGATTCTATCATGTCCGGTGAAGCCACCCCGGCTCAGATTGGCGCGTTTATCACGGCTCTCAGGATGAAGGGAGAGACTGTAGGCGAAATAGCCGGCGGCGCTGAATCCATGCGTCGTCATGCGGTGTTTATCGACGCTGCCGGGTTGTCTGTTGTGGACACTTGCGGAACGGGGGGGGATTCCTGCGATACTTTTAATGTTTCCACAACTGCTGCGTTTGTAGTTGCCGGCGCGGGTGTTCCCGTTGCAAAGCACGGAAACAGGGCAATCAGCAGCAAGTGCGGATCGGCGGATCTTCTTGCGGAGCTGGGCGTGAACCTTGATGTTATGCCCGAGGTTGTCGAGGACTGCATACGGGATGCAGGCATAGGTTTTCTCTTTGCGCCCAGGTTGCATCCTGCGATGAAATATGCAATGGGACCGCGCAAGGAACTTGGAATAAGGACAATTTTCAACATGCTGGGCCCATTGACGAATCCTGCAGGCGCGAAGGGACAGATACTGGGGGTTTTCAGTCCCGAACTTACGGAGTTGTTTGCCGATGTATTGCGCCTGTTGGGAAGCAAAAGGGCTATTGTGGCGCACGGTAAGGATGGTATGGACGAGATAACAACGACCACAAGAACCCGGATAAGCGAGTTGTCCGACGGCAAGGTTACCACATACGAATTTGATCCTGTTGAACTGATGGTGGACTATGCCGAACCAGAACAGCTTTCCGGTGGAGACTGTTCGTACAATGCGGCGATTACACGCGAAGTTTTAGGAGGCAAGACGGGACCATGCAGGGACATAGTGTGCATTAATGCCGCCGGAGGCATAGTTGCAGGGGGCAAGGCTGCCAACATGAAAGAAGGTTTCAAACTGGCGCAGTCATCCATTGACAGCGGCAATGCTCAGAAAGCGCTGGAGGGGCTTGTAGCCGCTACCAACGGGTAGATGCGCTTATGTTTCGGTTTATGAAAGAGAACATACTCAGAAAGATCACAGAAGAGCGAAGGCTTGATGTCGAGAGATTGCGCAAAGACGTTTCTCCCGAGAGTCTTGCGGAGGCTTGTGAAGATCGCACATATCGCAGCATGGCGAACGCCTTGACCGGCTCGAATGGACCCGGCATTATTGCGGAGGTTAAGAAGGCGAGTCCGTCTGCCGGGATTCTTGTTGAAGATTACCGGCCCGAAGAAATAGCCTCTGGGTATGAAACCGCCGGCGCCTGTGCAGTTTCGGTGCTGACCGAACCTCGCTATTTCAAAGGCAGCGGTGAACATCTCAGACGCGTGCGGGAGGCCACGAACCTTCCTGTACTGCGCAAGGATTTTATATGCCACGAATACCAGGTGCTTGAAGCCGCTGCATGGGGCGCCGATATTGTTCTGCTTATTGTCGCGGCTCTTGAAAGGGCTGATTTAAACCGGTTGAATGAATATGCGCTTGAGCTTGGACTTGAAACGCTGGTGGAGACGCATACAGTTGAGGAAATAGAGGCGGCTCTTTCGCTGCAGGGCGCTATAATCGGGGTAAACAGCAGGAACCTGAAGACCCTGGAAACCGATCTTGCTGTTGCTGAAAATATGGCAGCAGCCGTGCCTTGCGACAAGGTTTCTGTAGCAGAAAGCGGGATTAAGAGTGCGTTTGATATCAGCAGGTTAAGCCGGCTTGGCTACAATGGATTTCTTATTGGTGAGATGTTGTTGGCAGAGAGTAATCCGGTTGATGAGTTGAAGCTTTTGATCCGGGGATTAGATGCAACAGATGCAGTGCAGGATGAAGACTGAAACAGATTTTTCACTGTAGAGCGGGCTGTCTTTGTTGAGTTTTTGATAAAAAATATCCCCCGGTTGATATATGGGATGTATTACAGGAATAAGCGATGACTGATGAAGAGAAAACTGTGCTGAACAGGATTCTGCTTGTCGATGATGAAGAGCAGCTGCTTGACATGTTCAAGCGTATTATCAGTTCTCATTTCCCTGAATTGTTGATTGACACTGCCCGCAATGGCGAAGAAGCTGTTGATCAGGTTGCCAGGCATCATCATGGGCTGATAGTTATGGATATGTCTATGCCGGGCATCTCCGGCGAGGAGGCGTATTTCAGGATTAAAAAACTTTCCAGCGAAAGAAAATGGGATATGCCCTGCTTTGTATTCTGTACCGGGTATGATGTAAAGCGCGGTTTGAAACCGATACTGAACGAAGGATCAGGAAATGTCTGTTTAAGAAAGCCTATGACGCTGACTGATTTAGTTGATGCCATCCGGACGCAGAGGGAGCGGCAGATGCAGCAGCGGGCAAATGGATAGATGCGGGTCAGCACCGGAGCGCTTTGCAGGTTAACCTGATCTATTCATCAACTTTGTAATGAGAGTGCGCAGGTTGCTTTAGATCAATGGCTTTGCGCAGATAGCCGGGTGAAGGCGTATGAACATACGTCAAGATCGGCTGGCCAGCAAAGTCGTTGAGATGAAGTGACATGCACACTCGTAATAGATTTTTATGAATAGATCAGGTTAAATATGTTCTTGAAGATTTTTTATTTCTGGCGAGATGGTTATGCTTGATGTAAAAATATGCGGGTTAACAAATGCCGGTGACGCCTCATTTGCCTTGGAAAGCGGCGCGGATTATCTTGGGTTTGTTCTGTATAAAGGCTCTCCCAGGGGAATAGGAAGGGAAGATTTGCGCTGTATTGTGCGGGATCTGCCTGATGCTGCCAGGTGTGTAGGAGTTTTTGTTAATGAGGCGCCGGAAGTTATTGAAGATATTGTGGCTGAGAGCAATCTTGTGGCCGCCCAGTTGAACGGAGACGAAGACAGCAGCCGCTTTGCGGGCATATCCTGCCGAATATGGCGGGCTGTCCGGCTGGAGCGTGATATTGTTTCTCCTGATCCAAACCTCTGGGATGTTGAAAGGTATGTTGTGGACACTGCGGTAAAGGGGATGTATGGCGGGACCGGTGTAACGGCAGATTGGACGCTTGCCTCGGAGTTTGCCCGCGGTAAGCCTGTTATGCTTGCCGGGGGGTTGACCTCCGCCAATGTTGTTCAAGCTGTAAAGTCTGTTGGTCCCGCGGGAGTTGATGTTTCCAGCGGGGTAGAGAGCGCTCCCGGGGTCAAAGACCGGGGAGCGGTGCGGGATTTTATTCAAAGAGCCAGGTCCGCTGCACGGCAAGGCCATGTTACAGGCGGGAAAGGATAACCATGGATCCGGCTTCTGCAAAAGGTAGATTCGGCAGTTTTGGCGGAAGGTATGTTGGCGAGACTTTGATGCCGGCGCTTGACGATGTCGAGAAGGCATATTTTTCTGCGCGTGATGATTCCTCTTTTGATTTGGAGTTCAAAGCATATCTGGCCGATTATGTAGGCAGGCCGTCGCCTTTATATTATGCCAGGCAGTTTACGGAAAACTGTGGCGGCGCTAAGATATACTTTAAACGCGAGGATCTGAATCATACCGGGGCGCACAAAATAAACAATACCCTTGGCCAGGGGCTGCTTGCCAGGCGGATGGGCAAGGAGTGTCTTATGGCCGAGACCGGGGCTGGCCAGCATGGAGTCGCGACTGCAACTGTAGCCGCTTTGCTTGGGATGAAATGCGTGGTTTACATGGGAGAAGAGGATATACACAGGCAGGCCCCCAATGTGGCCAGAATGAAGCTCCTTGGCGCTGAAGTTGTTACGGTAAGGACTGGGACGCGGACTCTTAAGGATGCTATGAGCGAGGCTTTGCGTGCCTGGGTTGCCGAGGTTGACAAGACCTTTTATGTAATAGGCAGCGTTGCCGGGCCGCATCCGTATCCTCTTATGGTGCGTGATTTCCAGTCGGTAATCGGAATGGAGACCAGAGAACAGATACTCGAAAAAGAGGGCAGATTGCCCGATCTTATTATTGCCTGTGTCGGCGGGGGCAGCAATGCAGCGGGCATATTCTATCCTTTTATCGAGGACGAAGAAGTTAAGCTTGTTGGTGTTGAAGCTGCCGGCCGGGGCATTTCCAGCGGGGAGCATGCAGCAAGTATCGGCGCGGGCAGGGTGGGGGTTTTGCACGGCAGCAAAAGCTATGTTCTGCAGGATGAGCACGGCCAGATTCTTAATGCTCATTCGGTGAGCGCGGGCCTTGATTATCCCGGTGTTGGTCCAGAGCATTCTTTCTGGGCCGAAAGCGGCAGAGTTCGCTACTGTTCGATAACTGATGATGAAGCCCTGAAAGCGTTCCATGAATTCACAAGGTGCGAGGGCATTATTCCTGCCCTTGAGTCGGCGCATGCCATAGCACAGGTTCAGAAGGATGCGCCGGGAATGGACCCGGACAAGGTTGTTATAGTGAACCTTTCCGGAAGGGGTGATAAGGATGTGGATACTGTGCTGTCGTGTTTAACTGAAGACATGGCTTGATGGTGAAACGGTTACTCTAATGAATAGAATTGACAAGATGTTTAAGCGGCTTGATGGCGAGGGCAGAAAGGCGCTTATAGGTTACCTGACTGCCGGCGATCCTTCTGAACCAGAGTCCGAGCAGAATATGCTGGCGGCTATAAACGCCGGCATAGATATGCTGGAGCTTGGTGTGCCTTTTTCGGATGCCACGGCTGACGGTCCCACGATTCAGCAGGCAGCGCAGCGGGCCTTGTCCGGCGGAATGAATGTCGGAAGGGTGATAGACATGGTTCGGCGTCTTCGGGAAAAGACCGATGCGCCTATAGTGCTTTTTGGTTACGTGAATCCTTTCTTCAATTATGGTTACCAGCGCCTTTGCTCTGAAGCTTCGGAGGCTGGTGTTGACGGTCTTCTGGTGGTGGACCTTCCTGTAGAAGAATCATGGGAAATCCGCCGGTTTGTTGAAAGCGCGGGCATGTATCTTGTGCCGCTTATTGCGCCAACCACTCCTGATGAACGCGCCGCCAGGGTTGTCCGCAACGGAGGAGGATTTGTGTATTATATTATGATCAAGGGCGTGACCGGAGCCAGGAGCGGGGTGAGCAATGATGTTTCCGAGCATGTGGGGGCATTGAGAAAGGTGACTGATCTTCCCGTGGCTGTCGGGTTCGGGGTAAGCAGCGGCACTCAGGCAAGGCAAGTTAGCGAATCCGCTGATGCGGTTGTTGTAGGCAGCGCGCTTATCAGGGCGGCAAGGGACGGCAGGCTTGTTGCGTTTGTCAGTGAATTGCGTAATTCGCTGGAAGGAGGTTGAGGCAGTGTCTTCGCGTACTTTTATACACAGGTTAAGAGTTCCTTACGCGCATGTTGACAAGCTCAACTTCGTTTACTACGCGAATTACTTGATTTATTTCGAGATGGCTCGCGGGGCCTTGCTCAGGGAGAGCGGCATGCCCTGCGGAGAGCTTGAAAAAAGGGGGATATTTCTTCCGGTATTGGAGTGCGGGTGTATTTACCGGAGGCCGGCAAGGTATGATGAACTTATTGAGGTCAGATCTGTATGCAGTTGTATCCGGAATATACGATTGAGAATTGACTGTGAAGTGTACCGGGAAGAAGAATTGCTGGTGAAGGGATACACTGTGCACGTAAACATGAATAGCCAGGGTAAGGCAACTCGTTTGCCCCCGGAGCTGGTGGAACTGGGAAACGGCAAGGTGGAATCGGACTGACACTAACGGGTGTACTGTTTTGAAGTAGCCTTGCCGTGGTGCCCGAGATTCGAGCGGGTAAAGCCCAGGGTTTCGAGAACCTCGTCGGTTGTTTTGAAGTGGCATTTTGCGATTTTCAGCAGAATCTCAGGTCCGTGTGTCTGGATCAGTTTCCCTGCGGTTTCCCGGACCTTTGCGGAGGCCCCCTTGGGTATTACCGTCTCGTATTGTTTTTCCATGTCTTTTAGAGAGCGGACAAAGGTTTCTCTTGCTATTATTGAGGCTGCGGCTACTGCCGGATCTGATTCGGCCCGGTGTTTCTGGACCATATCTATGCCCTTCCCCGCTTTCATCAGGGCTTGTTCTACTTCGTGTTTCGCTCCGAACTGATCAACCACTACCCTTGGACAAGAGGGCATCATTTCCAGCATATTTTCTATTGCCCTGGCGTGGGCCCAGGAAAGCATTCTGTTTACGCTTCGCATGCGGGTGTAAAGCCGGTTATAGGTTTCCGGTCCTATTTTGACTATGGAGTGTTGTCTGAACAGCATTTCTCTCAGTTCTTTTCCGAGGCCGAGGACTTTGTTTTCGCTTGTAATCCGTTTGCTGTCTTTCACGCCCATTTCCTGGAACCTGTCCACTATTTTTTCGTCTACGTATGCGCACACTATGACTATGGGACCGAAAAAATCCCCTTTTCCGCTTTCATCAACTCCCATGTGCGGCTGGTAATTTTCCGGGGCGTGGATTTTTTCGTATCCCAGTTCGGCGCACTCAAGGACATGCGGTTCCAGTATAAAGGTTACAAAATCGGCTGCGTTGCGGCCCTGTATGACGCATTTTCCGCTGGTATAAAGCGCGATTTTGCATTTTTCGGTTTCAGCGGCCACAGAAGTATGCGGGATTTCAAGCGGTCGATAGTTTCCTTCTCTGAGTATGCGGGTGAGTTTTTTCTGCTGGTTGTCTGTCAGTTTGTAGCTATAGGATGTTCTGATTGTCATATTCATTAAATAGCAAATTAATTCTGCCAGTTCAAACCGTAAGTTTGCGCACACGGCGGCTTTTCTGAGGATGGCGCGAATTGTATAATTTTTCTTGACGTTATCTTTGCCGAGGCTTTAGAATTCAGACAATTATAAATAGCTTGGCCGAATGTTGCTCTGACCCAAAGTCAGCAGTGAGAATTGAGGCATCAGCAAGAATTGCAGGGGTGAAAATGACCACAGTAATAAAACGCCGATTCATGTATTACGTTGTAACATTGATTTTACTGATATCTATTCCCTGCGCAATGGGAGAGCAGGAAAAGATGGTCGGACCGTTCAATCTTTCCGGAAGTGTGGGCGCGGAGTTTACCGATAACAGAGACGCCAACACTGAAGAAGAGAGCAATACGGATTATTTTGTCCGTCCCAGGCTGGAAGCTTTCTTTGAGAAAGAAAGACTGATTCTGGATCTTTATTATGAGCCTTGGTACAGGTACAGGAGCAACCCCAGCGACATTCAGAATGACACCGAGTTGTTTCATGATCTTGGGATTAAAGCTCGGCTTAAATTGACAGAGCGTATTCAGCCGTGGGTTCAGGACAGGTTTATGTATACCGATGATCCGGAAGTAACCGAAGAAGGCGCTGTTTTGAGACGCGACGCGAGTTTTATGAGAAACGAGGTTGAAGCCGGGATGACCTATGAATTCAGCGAGCGGGCCAGTGTAGATTTGAGCGGAAGAAACATGATTAAACGTTATGAAGAAGACGTAGTGGCCGAGCAGTCGGACGAAACACAGTTTGGCGGCGTTTTAACGGCATGGCGGCGGATTACGCGTACTGTCGGTGTGATTGCCGATGTCCGGGGAACCCGTTATGAGTATGATACTCTTGAGGCATTTGACCGGGGGTTCGATGTTCTTGTAGGCAGCCTTGGGGTTGAAAAGGTTTTAACTCCCCAGCTAAGAGGCGGTGTGCGCGCCGGTTACGGGCAGGCTGATTATGAGGAAAGCAGTCTTGGCACGAAGGATTTTCCGTATCTAAGGGCTCATTTGACCGGGATATATGCGCCGTTTACCAAAATTGAGTGCTGGGCCAGTCATAGAATCATGGAATCAGATGTTTATCCTTTTGCTTCCCAGGAAAACAGTGATGTCGGGGTACAGGTTGATTTTGATACTCCGGCCAGCATTATAGCGAAGCTTTCAGCAAGATATGCGCTCGGACAATATGAACGAGATTTTCTGCCGCCGGGCGCGGAAGGGCGGGCACTGGCAGTAGAAGGCGACGAGCATATCGTTGCGGTTTCCGGAACCCTGGGTTACCGGCTGAGGCATGACATGTCTCTGAAATTCCGGCAGACATACGAAGACATTGATTCCGACGTTGATATTTCATATAATAAAAATACCAGTAGGATTGTTCTTACGAAGCACTTCTAGCCTGAACTATTCATGCGAACCGGCGGGTTATGTTAAACATGGGTGGATTTTTGCCGACCGGGGCCAGACCGGCGGAATTGATCGGCAGTAAATCCTGCGCATGGATAGATCGGTTTGTTACAATACGCATTTGGGTCGATAATTTTGCCCGCATGCTTTGAAAGGTATGCGGGATTTTTATAAATTTTGCCTGACACAGCGGGCGGTTCCTTATGACTGATTCTCAGGACACACTACATTTTCTTGACTACTGGCGAGTGATACGCTCGCGCAAAGAGATAGTAATAGCAGTTACTCTGATGGTAGTTCTCGGCGGTGTGCTTTTCACGCTAACGAGGCCAAAGGTTTTCGCTGCTTCCACCTTGATACAGGTGCACCAGGAGGGGAGGAAGGAGACGCCTGTATTTACTGGCCCGGTGAATTACTATGATCCACTCTTTCTGACCACGCAATTTGAAATTATACAGTCCAGGCCTGTAATAGAAGAGGTTATACGGCGGCGTTCACTGGACAAGAAACTTGCAAAAGCATACGAGTGGTCGGATTTGCCGGAAGACACCATTTTTGAGATGGCTGTTAAGTTGCTCAGTGATCGCATGAAGGTGCAGCAGTATCGGGACACGAACCTGATTGAGATTCAGATTTATCTAAGCGAGCCGTCCAGATCGGTAAGACAGGAGGTTGCTGAGGTAGCCAACACAGTGGCTGATGTGTTTCGTGATCAACAATTGCGCAACGCCAGAGAACAGAAGGAACAGGATCTGGAGGCTCTGTATACAACGTTGCAGGAGCATGAACAGAGAATTGAGGCGCAGGCGTCAAAAGTTCAGGAGATACGCGAGGAGCATGAATTGGATGTTGTAGGCGGCAGGCAGGCTCCAGAGACGTTTGATATGACCAGTATGTTGCGCCTGGAGGAGTTCAGAATCCGCACAAACATGGAGATGGCTGACAAAAAAGCCCGTTACGAGACTATAAACAACCTGTCGCCGGAAGCTTTGCTGGATGCCGGCCCTCGAGTTGTGGGGGATGCTTCTCTGCTTACACTTGTGGAGAAGAAGAGGAATGCGGCCGTGGAGTTAAGCAGGCTGCGGAATTCGCTTGGGCCCAATCATCCGGATGTTATATCTGTGCAGGCAACTATTAAGCAACTTGATGTTCAGATCAAGGATGCCCTCAGGGGGCTGAAGGTTGGAGTCAGAGCGGATTACGAAGCGGCCAAAGCCAAGTATGACATACTGGAAAAGGAGCTGGAAGCCAAGAGGATGGCCGAGCGTGTTGAAAAGGCCCGGGCCTACCGCGATTTTGAAGTTGCTCAAAAGGAGCTGGAACGCCTTAAAAAGGTGCGGGATGTGATTGAGATGCGTTGGCTTGAAGAGAAAATAGAGCTTCGCATTCCGAAGAAAATTGTTGAAGTCCGGGAGGAGGCAGTTCCGCCAAAGGAGAACAATTTTGTCAGTCCCAAGAGTGCATTGAATGTCATACTAAGCCTTATTGTCGGTCTGGGTTGCGGCATTGGTCTTGCGTTTTTCGTCGAATATCTGGACACGTCGGTAAAGACAATTGAAGATATCGAGACCAGTCTCGGGGTGCCGGTTCTCGGGGTGATTCCTCAGAAGGTCCAGCCGTTCACAGATCCGCGCGCGCGAAGCGAGCATGCCGAGGCTTACCGTGTGTTAAGGACAAATATAAGGTTTTCCAAGCAGGCTCAAAATGGAAGAACTTTCTGTGTGACAAGCGGAAGCATCGGCGAGGGAAAATCACTTACAGTGTTTAATCTCGGCTGCGTGTGCGCTGATACCGGCGACAAGGTCATGGTTGTTGATTCGGACCTGCACAGGCCCAAGCAGCACAAGATGATGGGACTGTCCAACAGCATGGGCTTTGCCAACGTTCTGGCAGGCGAGAATAGTCTGGATGAGGCCCTGGTTAAGACCGAGTATTTTGATTTTCTGCCGAGCGGACGGCTTGAGCATGGTTCTCATGGATTATTGAACACCAGCAGGGTTCGCGGGATTATCGATGAATTCAAGTCCCTCTATGACATAGTGATTTTTGACAGCGCTCCTGTTATCGGGGTTAGTGATGCGTTGATGCTTGCCAGCGAGATGGACGGTGTGCTCATGGTGATACAGCATCGGAAGTATCCCAAGGCGGTTTCAAACAGGGCAAAAGAAATGATAGAAAGCACGGGCGCCAATCTTGTGGGAGTTGTGTTAAACAATATAAATATTTCAAGAGATTATTCATATTATTATCACCATTACCATTCGTATCAGTATTCTGGACGGAGCGAAAACCGAGGGGCCGAGGGGAAAGACGGGAAGCAGTTATGAGTAGAAGACTCGAAAAAACCAGAGCAATTGTAATATCAGTCTTTTTTGCGGCTGTTTTTCTGATTTGGGGATGCAGAACAGGCGATGTTGACCGCCACAGGATGGACAAGTATCGGCCGGCTTATGAAGGGCGCGATCCGTGGGTGGCGCAAGAGGAGGCCAATGAAGTCAAGCCCTCAGATATGACCGGGGACAAAGACTCAGAGGAGGCGCCTGACAAGGATGCCCAGTCGACAAGAACGCTGAAATCCGGAGCGAGGGTTATGATTTATCTGCGTGCCATACCTGAGCCAGAGGATCTTCGAGACGTAATAGGTGAAAACGGGAATGTCAACCTTCCACATATCGGTAAAGTGAATATCGGGGGCATGACTGCTTCACGGGCAGAAAGCTTTATAGAGAAGAAATACATAGAAGACGGAATATATAACAATATTACGGTTATACTTGTGGTTCGAGAATATGAGTATTTTGTTCAGGGCGAGGTACAGCGTCCGGGTAAATATCCGCTGACCGGGGAGACTACTTTGAGCCAGGCTGTAGCAGAGGCCGGAGGCGCGACGGATTTCGGAAACCTGAAAAGGGTGGATATATTGAGGGGACGCGAAATGCTTAGATTCAACCTCAAGAGGATTGAAGCGGGCAGGCAGAAGAATCCGATAATTGAACCCGGTGACGTGATAAAGGTTAGACGCGGCTTGTGGTAAATGCGGCGTTTATGCGTGCGCGGGGGGAGAGGACTATGGGAAAATTTATTAAAAAGTCGGGATCCATTCTGCTGGTAATGGTTATTGCCTTGTCAGGCAGCGCTTTCTGGTTTGGCGGTGATGAGGATAACGATAAGGAGCCAATGCTCCGGATCAAGGACGCTGTGGCACGCGCGGCAAAAGCTTCCAAGACCGCTGCCATACAGGAGGCTATGGCATTTAACGCGATCAAGAATGCTATAGCCAATCGTAAAGATGCCGAGGAGTTGTGGTTGGCTGCGATTAGGACCGGCAAAAAAAAGGCCGCCGCGAAAAGGAACTTAAAAGATGCTGCGCATGCTGCTGAAGAAGCCTTGCTGGAGCTTGAGACATTGGTTGAATTGACTACGAAGGCGCAATCTGCCGAAAAGAGAGCCAGACAACTGTTGAAAGACGCTATGGAAGAGGAATCAGATAAAAAGCGCAAACGGATTGCAGGCAAGGTTGAATCACTCGTGGAAATGGCCGGGCATGCTGTAGAGAAAGCGCAAGAGATCTCGGAAGAGTTGAAGGAGCACTGGCTGATTCCCGTTGTAAGCACGACCACGTCTACTACTACTACGACCACTACCACGACCACAACGCAGCCGCCAGGCGTCACTCCCGCGGGACGAATGTAGCCTGTCCGGAGGGTAAATGAACCGCAGTGCAATTATTATGGGTATCGGGGCTGCCGGCATGGTTTTGATGTCAGTTTGCGGGACGGTGCAAGCTGTAAGGGCGGCTATTTCCTACGCGGGCTATTACCAGATCAAGTATGGCGCAGAGCAAACTGCTTTATGGCAAAAGCTTGATAAAGCCGAAGACGTTTACGATTTGTATCCCTGGAATTATAATTTGTGCATTTGGTGCGCTGAGCACTCGTATTATAATCGTTTTGATGACGGCAGGGAGCAGGAAAAGCTGATTGTTTCCGCCGGAAAGTGGTGTGACCGCGGCCTTGATCTGAATCCATTCAAATCCCAGTTGCGGTTGCTGAAAGCGCGCCTGCTGGCCCGCGAATCTTCTGCGGAAGCAGCCGAATACTGGCGCGAATACGTGCAATGGGATTTCTGGACGCCCTATCATCACGCGGTTCTTGCTGAATTCTATATAGACGCCGGTAAGTTGTGGGAAGCTGCCGATGAACTGAGGTGGCTGCAGAATTCCGGGTACTATGATGACATCTCAGAGAAGATTCAGGAAGCCTGGCGCAAGGAGATGCAACTGGATCCGAAATAAGCGAGTATTTCTGCTGCGAGCGCGGATAGCGCCACTGGAACTGCACTTTTCTCGTTCTCGATGCCAAATCCTTTGAGAAATACGGGTTAATGAAAGAGGACGTCCTTTGCTGCTTTAATTACCTGGTCCGGGGTTATTTTTTTCATGCAGGAATTATGTCTGCAGGGCTTTGTATATCCGAATATTGAGCAGGGAGAGCAGGGTAGCTTGACTCTGACCACTTTGTGTTGTCTGCCTTTTGTGCCCCATTTGTTTTCGTCGCTTGGACCGAAGAGGACTACCGACGGAACATCCAGTGCGGCTGCAGCATGAGCGAGCCCGGAATCTGTTCCAACGAAGAGTTGTCCTTTTTTTATGAGTCCTGCTGCATCTGAAAACGACATTTTGCCACACAGGTTGCAGGGTTCGGGTTCGCTTGTGCAAAGCTGCTTAATTGCGGATGCCACCGGAAAATCTTTTTTGTCGCCTATTAGAAGCGGCGCAAGGTCGAGTTCTGAGGCTATCCGGTCCGTTAGTTCGGCGAAGCAATGTGTGGGCCATCGTTTATTGGTTGTGCTGCCGCCGACGTGAAGCAGCGCGAAATTCTTTTTGCCCGCGCATTGGGATATTTTGTGTTTAAGCGCCTGGGACATCCCCGGATCCATTCCTGAAAGTTTCCCGCACAGATTCAGCGGGGGGAGCTTGATGCCAAGCGGGCGCAGGAGATTGGAGAACTGTTCTATTTCGGGGGCATCCTGGTCGTAACCGACCAGGTCGGTGTACAAGGCATTTCTTCGCGGGTTGACTTTAAAGCCTATTCTTCTTTGTGCCCCGCACCAGTATGCCAGTACTGCTGAGAAGTTATGAAATTGTTCGGTATCGATGGCAAGGTCGTATGACGTATTTTTAAGTTTTTTCAATGCTTCCAGGGGACGGGCATCGTAGACAAGCTGATTTACATCAATTTCGAAGAGGTCAAGAACCTTGGAGTTCCTGGTCTCGCATATTACGTCAATTTCCGTGTTCGGAAGCGCTTTTCTGATTTCTGAAATTACGGGTAGAAGAACAATCATGTCTCCAATGCCGCCCGGTCGTATAATCAGGAGTTTTTGAATACCGGAGTTTTCTATTTCGTGGAGAGCGGCAGTGTGTTCGAATGCATAGGCAATTCGCCCCATCAGGCGGCAGAGTAATGCTCCAGCCGAGGCGTCCAGCGCTTTAAGAAGCGATGTCTTGCGAAATTGCATGAATCTTTCTTTTCCTCACTGTAAGCGTTATTGCGAATACAAAAAATATCAACGAAACAATTCGGCCTGCGTTGTCTATCCTCGTGTATCCATATCGAAGTTCTACCTGATTGCTATCTGGGTATACCAGCATAAAACCGGGAGTGACCATGTGGATTGCGGGCGCTCCCTTTACCGTCCAGTTAGGATAGTACGTGGCTTTAATGACATGGGGCATGCCGGTGGCCGTGGTTGTAAAACTGATTTCATGATTTTTGATCTGTTCATTGCAGACAGAGTAGCCCGACGAGAGTTTTCTGCCCATTGAGGCCAGGGCAGCAATATTTGTCTCGGCAAGTTTTTCAAACGAGTCTTGTTTTATTGTGACATGGAAAGGGCCTGTGTCATCGCTGTTATTCAGCAGCGCGAACGGTTGATCTATAAGTTCGATATTGTAAATCCATTCCAGCGCCGCTTTTTTCCGCGGACTGGTCCGTTCAGGGTCGAGAATCAGGGCAACCGGCTGGCGTTCCGGTATCACCACATAATTGCCGGCATGGGACGTAAGTTCATAAAGGCTCCAACCCGCTTCTGTGTCTATATGTTGCCACTCTTCCATCGTCTTCAGAGCACGGCGGGTTTTATCCCCGCGGGCAATAAAATGTTTAACGTTAAGCAGCTCGAGGTGCCCTGTTGCGTTTGTGAAGTTGAAAACTGTCGGTTGAACGATGGGAGGGTAGCCTGCGGTATTGCGAGAAGTTTCGCCCTGGACGTAATAGGAGAACAGGGACCCCAGGGCCGAGTTTACGATGCCCCCTTCCAGTATGGGTTTATCAACCAGGTGCGGCACGCATTCGAAGACGCGGCTTGAACCGAGGAGATTATTCCGGTCGTGGAGATCGTTGGCTAATCTTCCGGGTGTTTTGTCAAGGGGAAGGACGAGTTTTTCAATTACATTCCAGTTCTCTTTATTTTCCAGTCCCTCGTAGTTGTATTTTGCCCACCTTGAAACGTTGTTTGGCCTGTCGATGCCGAAAGCCAGGACGAGGGCTAAAACGGCCATGGACGCAAGTTCTGCGAAGGCGAATCTGCCCAGGATCATGGAAAGTCCGACGGCTGATAGAAAAGCTCCGCTGTAGATCATAAAAGGCCAGAGGCGGACGTTTACAAACACCGGCGACCAGACTTTGAAACCCCAGAGAAAAAGAAACAGTGAAGAGAAAAACATCCATGCAACTATGCCTGTATAAAGCATCTTGTTCTTCAACCCCAGGATGACGCCGGTGACCGCGAGGGCTGATAGGATCAGCAATAACGGCAATGGCGGCAGATGTTCAAGCGGATGAACCGGCCAGTTCAATCCGAAATCTACTGCAAATGTTCTTTTGCTAATAAGCGGTATGAGCCACCATGCCATGAGCCCGGCGCCTATGAGCCCTTCGGTTAAAACTGTTTTAAAAGCTTTTCTGAATCCCTTCCTTATGAACAGCAGGGGTAAAGCCGCAACGGTCAACGTTCCGACGACACATGTAAAAAAATGAGAGGCGATAACAGCCGAATAGATCAGCGCCGTGCTGATACGAACCCTTCCCTCCTCTGCGTCGCGGTATATGAGGGCGGTGAAAAGCACCATGAGCGGGAAACTGACGCTATTGGATATCATTCCCGAAAGTGTGCTGTAAATATTCAGGCCCCACATGGTATGTGTATGATCGAACAGGACAGGGATCATTGCTGTTGCCGCGATGATTCCTGTGATGCGGGGAAGCTTCGCTATGCGGCAGGCCGCATAGACACATGGGGCAAGGGCAAGTATGCCGCTTACTGTAACCAGCTTGAAAGCGATATTAAACGGCAGGATCAGGTCAAGGGCCGCCATTGCCAGGTAAGGGAGGAAGAAATAGAACTGGAAGACAGGAAAGCCGCACCACCAGTCGTGCGACCATGAGACAATTCGCCTTTGTGTAAAAAGTGTTTCTTTTAAGTGGCTTGCCAGGTAGTTATGCGCCGGAGTGTCGCCTCCGGCTGTTGTTGTATCCAGCAATAACAGCGAGGGCCGCAGGTTCCAAAGCAGAAAAGCGGTTATAGACAGTAGGATGAGCAGGGGCGTCAATTGTTGTATGATTCTAAGGAATGCCGGCGGCCGCAGGTTTTGTTGTATTGAACTCGACAATCCTGTTCCGGGTTGAAGTGCCGCAAATGCTGTCAGGGCGAGGAAGGCGAATGCCAGTGCGGCAATCTGCCATCCATTCAGGCTCATTGTCTTTTCCTGAATTACAACGCCTCCCGGGACTGTTTTGCTGATATGGCGGCCGTTGGCGACTGTTTCAACTATTGCAAAGACCTGATATGCGCTGCCTGGAAGCGCATTTTTGTTTTCTACCTGCACCAATACGCTTTTCTTTGCTCCTTCAGCGAGTTTGATTTCTGTTTTTCGAGGCGAGCATTGCAATTCGTCGGGGGCAACGAACCGGACTGTTCCTGAAAAGGATTTGCCGGTTTGCAGAGAAAACTGAAGGACGCCCTGGTCGGTTATACTCGTTGAGTTCAGGCTTGCATCCAGTTCGGATTCCATTTGCGAGATATTGAGATCCGCGGTTACCAGCGGGAAAACGTCCAGCGATGAGAAGCTGTGCCCGCCTGAGTCTTTGTACACTGCCTTAAGAACTACAGTGTAGATTCCCGGTGGAGAAGGAGGTTTGCCGAGGTTCAGGTTTGTTGAGACAGTCTCATTGACCCCAATTCGCTGCCACATGAGGGTTTGTGCTTCCGTTTTGCCCAGCGTTGCCTTGACCGCAACGGTTGAAGCTGGCGCTGTGCCATTGTTTTGTATGGTGAACCGGACCCGGGCTTTGCCTTTTGTAAAATATGTTGCCGGATTTATCTTCAGGTTGATGTATTCTGCCGCCGAGAGGCAGGGCAGAATGCTTAGCGCTGCAAACAGGAAAATTTTTTTCATTCTGTGCCCGAGGCCGGGCGGACGGTCGGCTTGATACAGCGGCCCGTTTACCCGGCGAAGTCTATTCGAAAACTGTACACGTTTTCATTAAGTTCGCTTGTGACTTTAAATTCGCTCTGTCGGAACACTTTCTGCATGGCTGTATTTTCGCGCAGCACCTCGGCGGTGAAGCCGCTGATTCCGTTCTGTCGCGCAATGGCGCTGAGGTAACGGAAAAGGAATGTTCCTATTCCCCTGTTCTGCCATGCATCCTGAACCACGAAGGCTACTTCGGCCATGTTGGTTTTTTCATCCAGGTAATAGCGGCCTATGGCTACTATTTCGTCGCCGTAAGCTTCCGGGACGGTGCCTACTATTGCCACTTCAGAGCGGTGGTTAACGTACACGAAGTCGCGGATTTGTTTGCGCGGGATACGTTTTGTGCGGGACATGAACCTATAGTAGATTGTTTCTTGTGACAGCGTGTAGAACAGGTCTTTCATTCTTGGTTCATCGGTTGGATGGATGGGTCTGAAATTAACCTGTGTGCCATGGTCGGTGATGTAGGTTGTCTTCAATTCCGGAGGACCAACGAAGAACTTGCCTTCCACCTCCGAAAATTCATGGCGGATAAGTTTAGAATCTATTGCAGTGCGCATCAGTTCTTCTCTGAAATCCGGGTGTGCGATGGAGATCAGGGCTATTGCGCGTTCCTGTACGCTTTTTCCGTGAAGGTATGCGACCCCGTATTCGGTGATTACGTAGTGCACATCGCCACGTGTGGTTACGACCCCGGCGCCCCGGGTCAGGTGGCAGACTATGCGCGAAACCTTGCCGTTCTGTGCCGTGGAAGGCAGGGCGATTATCGCTTTGCCTTCCTGGGAGCTTGCTGCTCCCCGGTTGAAGTCGACCTGTCCGCCAATGCCGGAGTAGAAAGTGGTTCCGAGCGAGTCTGCGCATACCTGGCCGGTAAGGTCGACTTCCAGCGCCACGTTTATTGCGACCTGTTTAGTCTGTTGGCTTATGACGTATGGGTTGTTTACATATTCGGTCGGGTAGAATGCGAATGTCGGGTTATCATCGATGTAATCGTAGAGTTTCTTTGTGCCAAGGCAGAATGACGCTACCACTTTGCCCCGGTCCTTGGATTTGTGTTTGCCGGTAATGACACCGGATTCGATCATGTCGACTATTGCATCTGTAAACATCTCGGTATGGATGCCCAGGTCTTTTTTGTTGTCAAGAAAGCCTAATACGGCCTGGGGGATTTCCCCGATGCCTAGTTCCACGGTTGAACTGTCTTCTACCAGTGATGCCACGTATTGTCCGATCTGCCTGGTTGTCTCTGTCGGTTCGGGTGGTTGCACTTCGATGATTGGAGAGTCTACCGGCACAAGGGCGTCAAAATCGTAGACATGTATAAACGAATCCCCCAATGTGCGCGGCATGTTCGGGTTGATTTCAGCTATTACCAGCCTTGCGTTTTCCGCTGCGCTTTTAACGATATCGACAGAGACTCCAAGGCTGCACTTGCCTTTTGAGTCGGGCGGGCTCACCTGGATAAGGGCAACGTCCAGTGACAGGCGCCCGGAAGTGAAAAGACTTGGTATGTCCGAAAGAAAGATTGGCGTATAATCCCCAAGTCCCTGCTGGATCAGGCCGCGCACATTATCTGCGATGAAAAAACTGTTCACCCGGAAGGATTCCGCCAGTTCTTTTGAGGCATAAGGCGCCGCGCCAAGGGTGAGGAGGTGGATAATTTCGGTGTCGGCCAGGTTATTTTTGCGAGCTGTCAGGGCATGGACGAGTTCCTGTGGTTCCGCGCAGCCGGTTCCGATGAATATTCTTTGCCCGGGGCGGATCATTTTGACTGCATTTTCCGCGGAGAAGATCATATCTCCGTAACGTTCTTTCCAGTCTGTGTCGAAATTGAGTTTCTTTTTCATTCTTCTCCTGCAGCTATTCTGATTCTTGCGTCAGCGGCTATTGATTCCTCGCCGATTTTGCCTACCATAAACGGGTTAATGTCCATTTCGAGGATCTGGGGAAAATCAGTAACGAGCTGGCTTATTCTCTGTAAACTTTCTGCTATAGCCGAAATATTAACGCTGGCCTGTCCTCGCACCCCCTTCAGAAGCTCAAATGAACGTGTTCCTTCGAGCATCTGCATGGCTTCTTCGCTTGTGATGGGTGCTATGTGGAATGTTACGTCTTTCATGACTTCAACGAAAATACCGCCCAGACCGAACATAAGCATGGGGCCGAACTGTGGGTCCCTGGTCATGCCAAGTATGACTTCACGACCCTTGTTGCACATTTTCTCCACGTAGACCCCTTCGAGATCGGCATCGGGCATCTTTTCATGGATTCTCATCATCATAAGATCAAACGCATCTTTAAGTTCTTCGGGGGAGGAGAGATTGAGTTTGACTCCGCCCATGTCTGATTTATGCACGATATCGGGAGATATTATTTTCATTGCAACCGGGTATCCGATTTTTTCCGCAATTTCAACCGCATGGTCTGCGTTTTCGGCTTTATCTCCCATCGGGACATTAAAGTGGTATGCTTTCAGGATTTTCTTGGCAGATGCTTCTCCCAGTTGCAACTGGTTGAGTCTGTGATGTCGCTTGAGAATGCGTTCAACCCGGATACGGTTGACCGGGAAACGTGTTACAATTCGCGGGGGTCTTTGCAACCAGCATGAATAGTCATACATCGCCTTGAGTGCGCCCACGGCTCTTTCCGGGGAAAGGTAGTCCGGCAATCCGGAAGAGACCAGTTCTTCTCTGCCAGGCATTACATCGGCCCCTCCCATGAAAGACGCTAGAACGGGTTTTTCGAGGCGGCAGGAACGCGCAATTGCCCGTGCGGTTTCCGCTGCCTGTGTCATTGCCTGCGGAGTTAATATAACGATTATTGCGTCTACAGACTCGTCATCCTGAGCCGCGTTCAGAGCCATCACATAGCGTTCGGGGTCTGCGTCTCCGAGGACATCTATAGGGTTGCCGACGCTTGCAGCCGCCGGCAGCTTGTCGCGGAGCGCGGTTGCCGTGCCTTTGCCCAGGCTTGTTACCTGCATGCCGGCTTCTTCGACTGCGTCAGCCGCCATGATTCCCGGCCCGCCGGCGTTGGTGATGATGGCCACTTTCGGTCCTTTCGGGAGAGGTTGCATTGCAAAAGCTGTAGCGTAGTCGAATATTGAGTCGAAGTTTGCGGCGCGAATAATACCGGAGCGTTTAAAGGCCGCACCGTATGCTATGTCGGCTCCGGCGAGGCTGCCGGTATGAGAAGATGCGGCTTTCACACCTGCCTGCGTAGTTCCGGCTTTGAATGCCACCACAGGTTTCCTTGATGACGCTTCTTCGGCTGCTTTCATGAATTCATTTCCGGATCCAATGCTCTCCAGGTATGCGACGATAACTTTTGTTTTCTCGTCTTTGGCAAATGCTTCGAGGAAGTCTGTTTCCGAAAGATCAGCTTTGTTGCCTATACTGACAAGTTGAGCCAGACCCAGGTGCCGGCCGGACGCCATGTCAAGTATGGCCGTGCAAAGGGCTCCTGACTGAGACATTACCGAAATATTTCCCGGTTCCGGCATTTGCCTGGCAAAAGAGGCGTTCATGCTGTTGTGGGTATTGATAAGTCCCAGGCAATTCGGGCCTAGAAGGCGCGTATTG
Organism: uncultured Victivallales bacterium; assembly: GCA_964475205.1. Lineage (GTDB taxonomy): Bacteria > Verrucomicrobiota > Kiritimatiellia > UBA8416 > CAYSRM01 > CAYSRM01. Next base: position 46,091 of record CAYYVQ010000013.1, read on the forward strand.
TGTTTTCTGCACAGGTCCGCTATTTCCTGTTCCAGTTGAGCGCCGTCTTTACCGGTTTCCTTGAAACCCGCTGTAATGACTGCTATGGCGCCGGCTCCTGCGTCTATTGAATCCTGTACGGTTTGTTTAACGTACTTGGACGGAATTGCGATCACACTGAGATTAATCTTCTTGTTGTAATCGCTGAGGCTGGAATAGGCCTTGATCCCCAGCACCTCTTCGGCTGAGGGGTTAACAGGCACTATTGCGCCCTTATAGTTGCTTTCGAGCAGGTTGGACACCAGTTCATATCCGACTTTGCCCGGTGTGCGTGAAGCTCCAATTATTGCTATTGAATCCGGGTATAGCAGAGATTCAAGCATGATTCATCTATCCTTATTGTCTTTAATGTTTCTGCAATGTTTGCCGTCACATCATTTGTTGTCTAGACAGCTTTGAGCGCGTTTTCAAGGTCGCGCAGAAGTGTTCCGGTTTCTTCTATGCCTGCGGAGAGCCGTACTGTATTTTCCTTTACACCAAATATTGTTCTGCGTTCAGGCGGCAGATAAAGCATTGTGGTGAGGTAAGGAATACAGATCAAAGACTCTGTTGCCCCAAGACTTACAGCATGATAAATAACGTTAAGGTTGCTGACAAACTTTTTCGCGTCTTCCTGGGTTTCTCCCACGTCGAAGGCAAGCATTCCGCCGAAACCGTTTTTCATCTGTTTCTTAGCCGTCTGGTGCCCCGGATCATCTTTGAGCCCGGGGTAAAGTATGCGTTTTACCTTGGGGTGTTGAGCCAGGAATTCGGCCATGGCCATGGCATTGGCGGCCATTTTTTCGGATCGCAGGTCGAGTGTTTTCAATCCCCGCTCGAGAAGGGATGCCGAATAACCGTCCAGAGTGGTTCCGATTGCCTGTCTTGTGAACCACAATTCTTCATACCTATCTTTAGACCCTGCTATTGCTCCGGCCATGAGGTCGTTGTGTCCGCCCATGCCCTTTGTTGCGCTGTGGACTACCAGGTCTGCGCCGAGTTCCAGGGGGTTTTGATGACATGGGGTGGCAAAAGTATTGTCAACTACCAGCATTGCCCCTGATTTTTTCGCTGCCTGGCCGGCCATTTCTACGTCGATGATTTTGCAGAGCGGATTGCTTGGAGTTTCCAGGAAGATCATGCGGGTATTATCTTTGATGTGTGCCGGGAGTTCTTCGCTGTTTGAAGCGTTCAGCCATGTTATATCTATTCCCAGGCGTTCGAGTATAAGAGATACCTTGAATTGGGCGCCGTAGACGTCATGGAAGATGATCAGGTTGTCGCCTTTGCCGAGGTATGTAAGGTAAACCATGGTACAGGCTGCCATCCCGGTGGTGCATATTACGCAGTCTTCTGCTTTTTCAAGCCGGGCAACCTGTTTTTCAACAGCGCGTACTGTCGGGTTGTCATCTCTGTGATAGGTATACCCGTCGATTTCCCCGTCGGTTATCTGTCGAAGGACCTCGAAATTGAGGTATTCGTAGTTAACCGCGTTCACGATGGGCGTGACCATCGGTTTGTTGCCATAAGGTGTCAGTGGTTCAGTGCTCATATTTGTTCCAACGTTGATTAAGCAAGTACATTGCTACGAAGATAAAGGAAAATCAACATTTTTTCGTTTTTCCGTTGGACAGTTTTCCGTGTAATAATTTCGATGCTTGATTTTCTTGAAAGTAAATGTGATTTTATTGCACCTGATCGTGTATGAAATTGAGCGGGAGTAATTCAGAGGCAGAATGTCAGCTTCCCAAGCTGAACGTCGGGGGTTCGATTCCCCTCTCCCGCTCCAGTTTTTTACTGATTGCCTGCTAAAAAAACAACTTGAATTTCTATTCTTCGCTTGCGCGTGGACTGTGTTAAGTCTAATCTTGAATTTTGCCACATGGCTGGTTGTGTCGGGTCATAAATAAAGTAACAGTAATGGAGGAAGAAATGGCGGACGAAAAAAAGGACGTATCACAGGAGACAGTAATGCAGGAAGGTAGAACCTTTCCGGTTTCAAAAGAGATGGCTGAGCGAGCATATATAACGGAAGAAAAATACAAAGAGATGTATGATCGCTCCATTAATGATCCGGATAATTTCTGGCTGGAGATGGCCGATACTCTCGACTGGTTCAAAAAGCCGACCGTGGCCAGAAAGTACACATGGGATACTCAAAGCAGAAACATCAAGCATACTTGGTTTGAAGACGGAGAGCTCAACGTTACACAGAACTGTCTCGATCGTCATATAGGCACCGATCGTGAAGACAAGAATGCGATTATCTGGCAGGGTGACGAGCTGGATGATGACAAGACCTTAACATATAAGCAGGTTTACACTGAAGTATGCAAGTTCGCCAATGTTCTCAAGGCGAATGGCATTGGAAAAGGGGACCGTGTCTGCATTTATATGGGTATGGTTCCGGAATTGGCAATTGCCATGATGGGTTGTGCCAGGATAGGGGCGATTCATTCCATTGTTTTCGGCGGTTTCAGCGCCGACGCGCTAAGGGATCGCATTAATGACTCTGATTGCAGGGTTCTTGTTACAGCCAACGTTTCCCGCCGTGCCGGCAAGTCGGTACAGCTTAAGAATATTTCGGACGAAGCGCTGAAAGACACCCCCTCTATTGAGAAAGTTATTGTAGTTAAGCGCAACGACGAAGACTGCAATATGAAAGAAGGACGCGACCTGTGGTATGGAGACGCAATGTCTGAAGCGTCCGAAGAATGTGAACCTGAGAAGATGAAAGCGGAGGATCCTCTTTTCATCCTTTACACATCGGGCTCCACCGGAAAGCCGAAGGGCGTGGTCCACACTACCGCAGGCTACCTGCTTCATACGAGCTTGACTCATAAGTTTATCTTTGATGTCAAGGAAGATGATGTCTACTGTTGCGCCGCTGATATCGGATGGATTACGGGCCACAGTTACATCGTTTACGGTCCTCTTTGCAACGGGGCGACCACGGTGATGTTTGAAAGCACGCCGCTGTATCCCGATCCGGGCAGGTACTGGCACATGATCGATAAGTTCAAGATCAACCAGTTTTATACCGCGCCGACTGCGATCAGGGCCTTGATCCGCCAGGGTGACGAGTGGCCTGCCAAGTACAGCCTTGACTCGCTTGTCGTGCTTGGTTCTGTAGGCGAGCCGATCAACCCAGAGGCCTGGATGTGGTATTATGATAAGGTCGGCCACCAGAAATGCCCCATTGTTGACACCTGGTGGCAGACTGAGACCGGCGGCGTGATGATTACACCGTTGCCCGGAGCACACACCTTGAAGCCCGGAAGCGCCTCGAGGCCATTCTTCGGTGTTGAGCCGGTTGTTTTAAGAGACGACCGTTCTGAATGCGACAGGAACGAAGGCGGTAAGCTTTGCATCAAGAAGCCGTGGCCGGGAATGTTGCGGACAACATGGGGCGACCATGACCGGTTTATTGATACATACTTCACCATGTACAACGACCTTTACTTTACGGGTGACGGCTGCAAGATTGATGACGACGGCGACTATTGGCTGATGGGCCGCATTGACGATGTTGTCAATGTTTCGGGCCACCGCATCGGCACGGCGGAAGTCGAAAGCGCCCTGGTCAGTCATGAGAAGGTTGCAGAGGCGGCAGTGGCGCCTATGCCTCATGATGTCAAGGGACAGGCTCTTTATGCGTTTGTAACTCTCGTTGAAGGCGTTGAAGAAAGCCAGGATCTGAAGAAAGAACTGGTTAAGCATGTGCGCAAGGAGATCGGGCCCATTGCGACCCCGGACAAGCTTCAGTTCGCCTCGTCTCTTCCGAAGACGCGTTCAGGAAAGATCATGCGCAGAATTCTGCGCAAGATTGCTGAAAATGAGACCGACAAGATCGGCGATGTCAGCACTCTGGCTGATCCCAGCGTTGTTGACAAGCTGGTGGAAGGTAGCAAAGAAGCCTAAAGGCTTAAGTTAATGACTGGAATTGTGGCAGCCCGGCATGAGAAAAAAATATCGTGTCGGGCTGTCCTGTAAGTAAGGAGGTTATAATGGCGGAAGCTAAGAGTATGAATCGGTGGCTTGTTGTTATGGGCGCAGTTCTGATCCAGTTATGTCTTGGTGCGATTTACGCCTGGAGTGTGTTTACTCCGGCTTTGCAGGCCAATTCGCCCGGTGAAGTAGCCGCATTGTACCGGGCCGACCAGCTCGGAATTGAAGAGTCTGCCTATGTCCGGATGGAACAGGAGCTTGAGGAACCCAGGGACAGGTTGAAGAAGGTTTCCGCCCAGCTTGCCGGTACCGTTGACGCCGAGCGGAAAGCTGAACTGGCGTCAACGAAAAAAATAGTTGCAGCCGAAATAGACGAAATTGTCCGGCAATTCGTGGAGGATGAAAATCTGGACAAGAAGGCGTATGGATTTTCCAATACCGGCACCCAGTCAATATTTTCCGCGGGTCTTGCTGCCTTTGCGGTTGTTATGGTGCTTGCAGGCAGATTGATGCCGAAGTTCGGGCCGAGAAAGCTTGCGGTGTCCGGCGGAGTCGTTCTTGGCGCAGGCTATGTTCTTGCAGGTCTGGTTGGAGGCAATAGTTTTGCGCTTCTGTTTACGTTTCTGGGCCTGGTAGGCGGTGCAGGGATAGGTCTGGCTTATGTTGTGCCGATTGCAGTGGGTGTAAAATGGTTTCCGGATAAGAAGGGCATGATTGCCGGGTTCGCGGTAGCCGGTTTTGGATTCGGTGCGTTGCTATGGGTCAAGCTTGCTGGCACCTGGGGACACCTTATTGCCGATTTCGGGCTCAGCGCAACGTTTATCATCTATGGCATCGCTTTCTTTCTGGCATGTCTTGTGGGGGCCGCATGGATGAAGAATCCGCCGGAAGGCTGGTTGCCGAAGGGATATGTGCCTCCGGAAGCCGCTGGATCCGGAAAACCTGCTGCGGGCTCAATTGACCTTCCAAGCGGAGCAATGCTGAAAAAACCGCAGTTCTACATGATTTTTCTCTGTTTTGTCTTTGGCGCCGGAGCGGGGCTGATGACTATAGGCCTGATGAAGGCGTTTCCAATGAAGGCAATGATGACAGGCGGAATGGACTGGAAGCAAGCCAGCGCCGCTGCAGGTCTTGCCATGGCCGTGTTTTTCTCGCTTGCTAACGGCATTGGCAGAATTGCCTGGGGCACTATCAGCGACAAACTCGGGCGCAAAGCTTCCATCTTTATCATGCTGGCGACTCAGGGAGTGGTTGTAATTGCATTCCCGTGGATGGCAGGGATCCCGGTGTTGCTTTATGTAGGGGCCGCTTTGATCGGGTTTAACTTTGGCGGCAATTTTGCGCTGTTTCCCACTATTACGGCTGACACATTCGGAACTAAATATCTTGCCCAGAATTACGGTTGGGTTTTTCTTTCGTACGGTGTCGGCGGAATATTTGGTCCGTTAATGGGCGGGAAGCTCGGGGATCTGGGGAACTTTCCGCTTGCATTTACGGTTTGCGGAGCGCTCTGCCTTGTGGCTGCGGCTATTATTTCTATGGTCAAGCCCCCGCACAAATCAATGGCTTAGTCTGGATCCTTTGGCGCGTCCCGGCTGCGGGGCGCGCAGGACCAAGGTGCTTGTCGAATGGCTTACGGAAAAGCAGTATTTCTACACTCTAAAGAGCTGGATAGTAACGGTTATCCGGATGAATGTCCCTTTAGTTCAAAGCGCGCGGGATCGGTCCTGCGCACGGTAAAATCAATGGGTCTGATGGGCTGGAACGGCTCGAGTGTCGCGGCGCCGGCAAAAGCCTCCAGGGAAGAGGTTGAGAAGTTTCATACCGCTGAATACCTGGATGCCATTATTGCCGCCGAGAGAGGCGACTTGTCGGAGTCGGCTTTAGCGATGGGGCTTGGAACCCCTGATTGTCCTGTCTTCAAAGGGATGTATGATTACGCTATGTATGCGGCTGGCGCCACTCTTACCGGCGCGCGAATGCTTATAGAAGGAAAGGCGGACATTGCTTTTAATCCTTCCGGGGGTTACCACCACGCTCATGCCGGCAGCGCCGCCGGTTTCTGTTATATCAATGACATAGTTCTAGGAGCAATGCGGCTGGCAGAAGCAGGAAATCGCGTTTTATTTCTGGATGTTGATGTTCACCATTGCGACGGGGTGCAGGAAGCTTTTTACGGGAGGAACGATGTTATGACAATATCCCTCCATGAAAGCGGAAGAAGTCTGTTTCCCGGCACAGGCATGGAATGGGAAATCGGCAAAGGTGAAGGCAGAGGTTATACCGTAAACGTTCCTCTTCCGGTAGGAACCCATGACAGAATTTATGAAAAAGCATTCAACAAGGTTGCTGTGCCGTTACTGGAGGCATATGCTCCCGATATTATCATGCTGGAAATAGGCATGGACGGTCTTTCAGGGGATCCGCTCGCCCATCTGCATTTGACTAACAATGTGTATGCAACCGTCGTCAGCCGACTGATGGACCAGAAGAAGCCGTTGCTTGTGACAGGAGGCGGTGGCTACAACTTTGACAATACAGTGCGGGGGTGGGCCTTGGTATGGAGTATACTTACAGGGCAGGAGGAAGCTACTCGAGAGGATATGGCCCTTGGTATGGGAGGAGTGATGTTGGAGACCACCGATTGGACGGGGGGCTTGCGTGACAGGGTATATCTTTCTGATGCGGGGAAGCGAAGCGAAGTAGATGCCTTAATTGACAGGGTTATCGATAAGGTTGAGGCAAAGGTTTTTCCCTTGCATGATATGGGATGAGTTGCTTGCCCGCAGACATGGTGTCGGAGCCTGCGGTTTTCTTGTCCTGGTTACGGTTCAACGGATCGGGGAATGAACTGTTTTTGCATGGTAGAAGGAGGGCGAGATGCAGATTAGTGAAGCTGTCCGGAAGTGTGTGGACGAGTTGCACGGGATATTTAATGAGACTGATATTGACGCTGAAAAGAAGAAGATAGTCGCCAAGCTCGAAGAAGCGAAATACAACCCCGGTTCTGTGCGCCCGGTTGCCGATTGTATGATTGCCTTATTGCTTATTGCCAGATCGCGCGGATATGGTGTGGATTCGGTTTTTCAAGAATTGGAACGGGCAGCAGAGGAAAATACCGGGCGTGATTGGAAGAAGAT
>CAYYVQ010000014.1:0-52779 GCA_964475205.1 uncultured Victivallales bacterium
CCGGAACTCTGGCCACGCCAAACGTGGCAAAATGGCCATAATGAGAATTGCCGGTCAGGGGTAAAACTTTCTTGAACCTGGCTTTTCTATGTGAGAAACTTATCAAACCCTTTAAATAACCGGGAGGTGTTATGGATCTGTTTTTCCGGCAAGAGTTAAGGAAGGTTATTTTCCTGGCTGCAGTTCTGTTTCCCGGATATGCCTTGGCGCAAGGCGACATAGATAAAGAGTTCGAAGTTTCAGGTAGACTGAGCAAAGGCACGAACGAGACGAAACAAATCGAAGTTTGTATAGCAATTCCTGAGAAGCATTACATCTATTCAGACAGCGTCCACGTAGAAATGGAAAACTCGGAGCTGACCGAGTTGAGTGTGCCTAAGCCGGTGGAGAAACATGACCCGCACATGGGAAAGACTTTAGGAATTTACACCCAGGATGTGGAGTTTGTATATGCGGTTTCCGGTTCAGCAAGCCCGCCCCTTAACTTGAAAGTCAAATATCAGGGCTGCAGCGATACGATATGTTTCATGCCCGCCTCCGAATCTCTCACACTGGGGCAAACACGGACTGATAAACATGAGGAAACCGCAAAGGAAGTAAAGTCGGAACCGGACCAGGCTGATTGGAAAGTTATCGTTGAAAACTTTGCTGTGGGGGGCAGGACAACGGGATACATGCCGCCTGATGAGTTTACCGGTTTTCTGCTTTCTGCGCTCAAACAGGAGCCTGCCGGACGGCTGGACCTGCGAAGGGTGGTGGAGCAGAAAGGTTGGCTTATTGCATCTGCGCTGATCCTGCTTGGCGGTTTGGCTCTTAACCTTACGCCATGTGTTTTGCCCATGATACCGATAAACCTGGCAATCATTGGCGCAGGCTCGCAGGCGGCGAGCAGGGGCAGAGGCTGGGCTTTAGGAGGACTTTTCGGCGCGGGCATGGCTGTAGCGTACGGGGTTCTTGGCGCTCTGGTGGTCCTCACGGGAGCAAGATTCGGCACGCTTAACTCATCGCCATGGTTCAATGCGGTTATTGCCGCGCTTTTTGTTGTGCTTGCCCTCGGAATGTTTGGGGTTTTCAATATTGATCTGTCCCGATTCCAGCCCAAGACAAGAGTTGGCGAGGAAAAGAAAGGCAGCCTGCCCGTGGCTTTTGTTATAGGAGCAGTAATGGCGTTGCTTGCCGGAGCCTGCGTTGCCCCGGTGGTGATTTCGGCCCTGCTGTTTGCAACGGAGCTGTATGCGGAAGGAAAATCATACGCTTTGATCCTGCCTTTTCTGCTTGGAGTCGGTATGGCGCTTCCGTGGCCTTTTGCGGGAGCGGGCTTTTCTTTTCTGCCAAAACCCGGCAAGTGGATGAATTATGTGAAATATTCCTTCGGAATCATTATTCTGGGTTTTGCGCTATATTACGGAATCCTTTCCGCGAAGCTGTTCATGAATCGCAGCGCCGAAGCTAAACAACAGGTTCAACAAATACAGAACAGCAGCATGGAGAGAGGCTGGCACAAATCTCTGACCGATGCCCTGACGCTGGCAGAAAAGAAAGAGCAGCCTGTTCTTATAGACTTCTGGGCAAGCTGGTGTAAGAGTTGTATACGCATGGAAAAAACCACATTTAAAGATCCGGAAGTTGTCAAAACAATGGAGCCGTTCGTTAAAGTTAAATTCCAGGCCGAGGATATGGATGCTGAGAGAATAGAGGATGTCCTTGACTACTTTGATGTGCTTGGCCTCCCGACATACGTGGTTCTTGTGCCCCAAGGCTCACAGGGAAAGTAACTACAGAGAATTCTATGTCAGGTCGCGATTTTTACAATCCGGTAAAACGAAATGAGTGAGCTCAAGAAGGATTTACCTTCCAGGACACCCGCGCGCGGCCTGTTTGCATGGGCCTTGTATGATTGGGCGAACAGCGCGTTTTCCACAGTTATACTCACATTTGTTTTTGCGGCCTATTTCACGCGTCGGGTCGCTCCGACGGATGCGGCTGGCAGTTCGAAATGGGGGCTTGCGGTAGGCTCCGCAGGCATAGCAGTGGCTGTGTTGGGTCCCGTGCTTGGCGCGGTAGCCGATCAGAAAGGCCGGCGCAAACCCTGGCTTGCCGGATTCACTTATTTATGTGTGACCGCAACCGCGTTGTTATGGTTTGTCAAGCCGGAGAAATCAAGCATGGTCCCGGCGATGGTCCTGGTATGGATTGCAATAGTGGGCGCTGAGCTTGCGGCGGTCTTCTACAACGCAATGCTGCCTTGCCTTGCCAAACCCGAAAGGGTCGGACGATGGTCGGGATGGGGATGGGCGCTGGGTTATATCGGCGGACTGGTCTGTTTGACGTTATCGTTATTTCTGTTTGTCAGGGAAGGATCCATTTTTGTTCTGGGCCGTGAAGAAGCTTTTCATGTTCGAGCAACTTTTGTATTGGTCGCAGCATGGTTTGCAGTATTCTCCATTCCTCTTTTTATCTTAACTCCCGACGAACCGTCGAAAAAAATCCGGATGCGCCATGCCGTGGGGAAGGGATTATGCCAGCTTGGACGCACCCTTCGAGATGTTCGCAAATATATGACCATTATCCGGTTTCTTATTGCGAGAATGATCTATATCGACGGACTTGCAACAATGTTCGCGTTTGGCGGAGTTTATGCCGCAGGCACTTTCGGCATGAACGAACAGCAGGTGCTTCTTTTCGGTATCACACTAAATGTCACCGCCGGACTCGGAGCTTTTCTGTTTTCCTGGGTTGACGACTGGATAGGCAGCCGCCTGACAATTATACTGTCTCTGTTCGGGGTGTTGCTTCCGGGCACAGCGATGCTCTTTGTTGAAACTGCCTGGGCATTCTGGGTTCTTGGTCTGATTCTTGGAGCCTTTGTCGGCCCTATACAGGCTGCAAGTCGTTCTTACCTTGCAAGAGCTGCGCCGGATAACCTGCGAAACGAAATGTTCGGTCTTTACGCGCTCTCAGGCAAAGCAACGGCTTTTGCGGGCCCGTTGGCTGTTGGAGGGCTTACTGCCCTTACTGGAAGCCAAAGAGCTGGAATGAGCGCCATAATGGTTTTGCTTTTTGTCGGATTGATTCTAGCTTGGACTTTACCACCAGCTTCACACGCCAATCAGCAACACTAACCTGACTTATTCATGAACAATCTACTGCGAGCATACATGTCACGACATCTCAACCTATATACGGCACTTGAAATTCGGGAAGCGATGTATATTATTACAAATAAGGAGTTTACAATTTATTGCGCCCCCACCCAAAGGGTGCGGGCGAGCTTCCCGAATTTCAAGCCGCAAGGGGTTGCCGATTTCACTGCATCTGCTTCGTTCTGAGGTCTTCGGCATAGTTACTATAGCCGAAAACCTCACGCCTTGCAGCTACAGCAAACTCGGCAACTGCCGTTTCTAGGTTGAATCAACGTATGATCAAACTATCTGTTCTTGACCTCTTTCATGACTGCGTCAGAATACAGGGCTAAATTATGAAAAAAGGAGCGGGTATATGATTGTGGAGCCCATACGACCAAAATGGAAAAGTGCTATGACCGACCGGGAGCGGTTCAATAAGCAAATGCACTACGAACCGGTTGATCGTTGCTTCAATATGGAGTTCGGCTATTGGAAGGAAAATTTCCAATTATGGCCGATCTTTGTCGAAAACAACATCCGTAACAACAATCAGGCTGACCGGCTTTTTAATTTTGATGTCCTGAAAACAGTGACCGGGAAGACTTGGCTTAATCCTTCTTTCCCCAAAAAAGTGATTAAGGAAGAAGGCAATAATAAGATTGTAATGAACAGGGATGGCCTCATTACCGAGGTGCCAAAGGATAGCCACGATACGATACCGCACTTTGTCAAAGCTACTGTGGTTACACCGGAGGATTGGAAGAAATGCAAAGAGGAACGATTCAGGCGCGATGATCCCGAACGGAAGATTGATATCCGGAAACTGAAAATGGAGCATCCGCCTGAACGGGATTATCCACTTTGTGTAGACTGCGGGTCGATGATCGGCAGGATCCGCGACATGTTGACTTTTGAGGGGCTGGCATACGCTTGTTTCGATCATCCGGAAATGGTCGAAGACATGGTTGAGACCTGTTGCCTGCTGGTCGAGGATTTTCTTGACCAGGTGTTGCCCCACTTTGATTTTGACCTTGCGTCAGGCTGGGAAGATATTTGTTTTAACCATGGCCCGATAGTATCTGTGGACTTTTTCAACAATGTGGTGGTGCCTCGTTACAAGCGCATAAGCAGAAAACTGAGGGATGCCGGGGTAGATATCTGGTACACGGACTGTGACGGGGATGTGAGGCACATACTGCCCGGGTTCCTTGAAGGCGGGATCAATTGCATGTTTCCGTACGAGGTCAACAGCTGTGTTCACCCGGGCAGGCTTCTTGACGAATACGGGAAGGATCTTCGAATCATGGGCGGGTTCGACAAGATGCAACTTCGAAAAGGGGGAAAAGCCATCAAAGAGTACATGGAATCTCTTGTTCCTTACGTGGAACGCGGCGGTTATATTCCATTCTGCGATCATCGTTGTCCTCCGGACGTATCACAGGAGGATTACCTGTATTATCTTGACCTTAAAGAGCAGATGTTCGGCATGAAGTGATCTGGATCGCAGCTTGCCGTGTCTTGCCGGACATGTCAAAGCGTAGCGCTGCGGAGGGCGAATTGGTGAAACACCGGAGCAGCCGTATAAACATGCTGCAATCTGGCGTTTTGCCGGTTATGGTCGCCGCTGGGGGTTATCCGCGATCGCAGCAGGAATTTTCCGGGCAATGCGAATGCGGGCTAATTTTCCGGCAGCAGCCTGGGTATCAACCAGCGGTATTCGTCGGCAATGCTTTCGGTAACACTGCGGTTTTTAAATTCCGGTGGCAGCACGTCGAAAGTGTATGTTTCAATTTCAATATGAGCGGCGCCAGCCATGTAAGCCGCGCTGAAAAAGTCTTTATCAAGCATGTCCGCCGTGCTTCCGATAATCCTGTCTCCAGCGAAATACAGAGGGATATGGCAGTGGATTCGCCACTCGCGATCGCTACTGCCGGACGCAGCAGCCAGCGCCCCGGCAAGATCGCCTCTTGGCTTAACTGTGCCGTCGGCAAGCTGAGCGCGAACCTGGTGAAGGTAGACAGGATCACAAAATGCTTCGAGGCGTTTCAGCGAAGTTTTGCCCGGTTTGACAGTTATAGCAGCGCTGGCCTGAATTTTCGGCACACAAATATCCTCGGCTTGCATCCGGGCAAGGCTGTCTTCCAGGTTTTCAAACTGGACTGCCTGGTGAGCTGTGTCAAAACAACAGCCGATGTGTTTGCGGATCATTTCTTCAGAGGCTTTCCGGTTTAGTCCTTGCTCCTCAGCAAGGAACATTGAGCCTTTGTGTCGCAACGCCAGGATTGCGTCTATAAATTCGGCAGTTGTTTCAGGGTAGCAATCAGGCTCGGGTTCAATTGCCAGTTTGATATCGCACCCGAACTTACGCTCAATCTGATCAAGCATCCATGCAGCCCGCGCAAGGTTGCGCAAGCCGTCTGCAATGTTTCTTTCCCAGTTGTTCCAGCCTTTAAACGTTAAAGGACACGTTGAGATGCTTCCCGCGATCCCCGATGGCAGAAGCTGCGCAAGGATTTGGGCAGTCTTCGCTGTGTAGGCCAGCCTTTTGTTGCTGCTCCAGTCCGGGCGGTAGACCGCGTCTTTTATTTCGTCTTCGTGGAAACGTCCGAAAGGGAAAGCATTAACAGTGAACGCGTAAAGATTTTCAGCATTCATAAGATCGCGCAAAGTTTCAATATTACGGGGATCGTCGATTGCCTCGGATGCGGCCTTTCCGCTTATCCTCAGGCCGAGTCCGAACTGCTCTGTGATTTCCAGTTGATTCCTGACTTTGCAGGCATAGACGCGGATGGCTTCGGTGAGTTGCGCCCATGTTTCCCCCGGATGCACATTAAGGCAGTAGGTCAGGTGTTTATTGTTATTCAGTTTCATTGTTGGCGAAATCTGTTCTGGATTCTGATTCCTGTTTGAGCCATTCAATGCCTTCGAGCATACAGGATGCGTCTACGTGATTAACATCGATCTGCGCTCCGATGCCTTTTGGAAGAGTCAGGGTAAGCCTTCCGCCTAGATGCTCACGGAAATCGGAGAGTCCCTGGAGAATTTCGTGTTCTCCGTCTGCCCTGCGCAAGTTCAGTTCCGCGGCGTAGAATGGAAGTCCGGCTGCGTCAAATCCGTCGATAACAGAACGAAAATCGCGTTCAGAGATAAGATTTTTGCGCCAGGAGTAGAAACAGTCCAGCGCGATGCCTACTGCCACCGCCTGACCATGGCTGATCCTGTGTCCTGATAGGATTTCAAGGCGGTGCGCCGACCAATGGCCGAAATCCAACGGACGCGCCGAGCCTGTTTCAAACGGATCGCCGCTAGTGGCAATATGTTGCAGGTGTATTTGAGCGCAGCGGTGCACCGCATCCTTCATGGCTTCAGAATCACGCCTGCGCAGCGCATCAGCATTGCGGCAAAGAGACTCAAAGAACTCTTTGTCTCTTATTAGCGCAACTTTAAACGCTTCTGAGACGCCGCCTCGCCAGTGTTCATCGGGAAGTGACTCCAGCAGAGTGAAATCGTTTATAACGGCGAAAGGAGGCGCGAATGTTCCCATGAAATTCTTCTGCCCGTGCTCGTCAATTCCGTTTTTAACCCCTATGCCCGCGTCGCATTGAGCCAGTGTTGTAGATGGCATTCGCGCCAGCCTGAGGCCGCGGTGCACCATGGAAACAGCCAGTCCAACAGCGTCGAGCATACTGCCTCCGCCTATCGCAAGCACGAAACTCTGTCGGTCCATGTGAAGGTTGCCAAGATTCCAGATCAAGGATTCCATGTTCCTGTAACCGGTTTTTGCGTCGGCTCCTCCCGGGAAGGAACTGACGGCGCCGGCCATTTCTATGTTGAAACCAGAATCATGGAAATAGCGGTATACTTTTTTATCGAGGCCACGATTTTCATTGAGAAGCCCTTCGTCAATTACAACCGCAACCCTGTGCCGTCTGCCTTCATGGAGTCTGTCAAATGTTTTAGCAAGCAATGAATTGTCCGGGCTGAAAGCATCTTCTGTAAAGTGAACCGGATAGTCGAATCGGACATCGAATGATTGATTAACCGAACTTCTGATCTTTGCTGATTCCTGTTTCATAAGCACTGCTTTTTCTATAACCCGGCGTCCGTGTAACGGGGCGCGCGAGACTAAGACATCATCGTTTCAAGATATTTCCCTGTGCAGGCAGCCAATTCCCGCAAGGTGTCGGGTTGTTTATCAAATGAAATACTGGAACTCCATGCAACTGGTTTGTCTATCCGCCCGTGGGTGCCCCTGATGCGGGCGGTGTTGGCTGAAACGCCGGGTGGAAACCACTGGAAGTTCAGCTCGCACGGGTCAAAGCCGGGCTTGTTGTGTATGTCGACATGCGATGCATAATCAGGCGCCTTTTGTGTTTCCTTCCACCATGGGTAGGCAAACCATACGCCAGGCTCAGCGACCAGAACCATTTCTCCCGAACGCGGATGCGCAATGCCGGCATCTTCTTTTTCCGCGTTCAAGAGCACGCTTGAAATGCCCGGGGCTGATCTTAACAGCGAAGCTACAGGGTCGACATCGGCTGCGTCGCGAATATAAACATGGGCAGCGGCATGGTCAACCATGGCAAAAGCGCGTGACGCGTAGAGGTCCGGATAGATCCGTCCTGCGACTGTCCTTGTTTTGAGCAGGCCTTCTTCGGAGAGCAGGCGGTTCGGAAAGATGGCGCCGCAGGGCGCTGATTTTGTTATGCAGTAATCTCCCCATATAACCCAATCGTAACCCGCGCCCTCTGCTGCAGCGATAAGATTGTTGATTTGTGAGGAAACTGCGTTAAACGATCTCATGCTGTTGACGGGATCCGGTCCGTTGCGTTGCATGTCATAATCCAGGGTAGGCAGATAGGAAAGCAGCAATTCCGGCCCGTCGTTTTGCATTACATCGCCCGTAGCCGCGGCTATCCAGTCTCCGACCTTAGGGGAAGCGGCCGGTCCCCAGTAGTACCGGAGCTTAAACTTGCCCAGTTTTGACAGCAGTCTTGGATAGAGATTTCGCGGCATGCTGTAGCAGTCCATTATCATCCCGCCGTGGTGTTTATGTATTGGCGCGGGAGAAAGGACAATGTCCGCCTGTTCTCCGAGTGACTGCTGCCAGAACAGTATGCCAACTTTGTTGCCTTCTTCCCTGAAACGCTGCCATATTCGTTGACCTTCAACTATAGCTGAGGACTGTTCCCAGAAAAAAGCTTTGCGCAGAGTCCGGTCATAGAATCCGTTAGCGACCATTCCGTGTTCCGAAGCGTTCAAACCGGTTCTGAAAGTGGCCTGCGCAGTGCAGGTTACCGCTGGAAATGGCGGTGTAACGGATTTAAAAGACACCTTTTCCGTGACGGCAAGTTGATCCGCTGTTTCCTTTCCTAGTCCGGCTACATTAAGAACAAGCAGTTTTTTCTTCATTATGACCTCTGGTTATGATCCGTAGAATGAGCGTCCCGAAAATTCCGATGCTGCCCAGAATAACGCCAGTATCGGCGTTACCAGCCAGCCTGCGGGACTGGCTGCGCAGACGCAAGCCTGCATTGGGATAAGGGTTCTGACCAGCTTTGCAACCGCAAACTGTGCCCTCGTTCTATCGCCTTTGGGTTTGTACTTTAGCAGAATGACAAGCGATAAAACAGCCCCTAAAGTTCCCGCACAGGCTACCGCGACAAGAACCCGGGGTTGCGCGCCGGGTATAAATACCAGGGCAAACATGGCCAGCGGAGTCAACGGCAGAAGGTACTGTCCTCTGCCAGGGGCAGCCCCGGTTTCAGACTCGGAGAAAAGAGTAAGGCCCGTGACGAACAACAGCCATGATCCCGCGGCAATAAGAGCAGGTGCGCTGGTTAATCCGGCTAAGCCCGCTGCCGCCGCACCGCTCAACAAACTGAGCGACCGGCAAAGTCCCATCAATATTGCAGCCGTTTTTGTGAAGCGTTTTTTCCAGCGATTGTAACAGAGAATGCAGATCAACAACAATGCCTGCAAACCAAACCAGGCGGGAGGAAACCTGAGGGCAATACCGGGAAGGAAAGGGGCAAAAAGCAAAACGTACCGGAAGGAGGCGGCTTTCTTTAAATGCACAGCGCCGGACGGCAGGGGCCGGCGCGGGCGCTCCCGGGAGTCCTTCCTGAAATCGATGACATCATTATCAATTAACCCGCCTGCATAAGCAAGAAGGGAGGCGCACGAAACTCCGACAGCAGCGCCCAGGGTTGGAACTCCGGGAGCAGTTGCCAGGATAAGCCCGGCCAGTGGATCGCCTGGAACGGAGAAAAGATTCGGCAATCTGACAAGCTGCGCCCAGGGTTTCAGCCCCGCCAGTATGCCGGGTGAGTATACTTCTGTTTTTTTCATTGTATTCTTGATGCCCGGTTTTCCGGGAGGGCGAAGCTTCCTTTGAGCCACTCTTCGGCTTTTTTCCAGTGCGCGTCTATGGTTGGCGTAGTTCTATGGGCACGGGTTCGAGGTCAAGCTCCGGCTGCCATTTCTCGCATTGGCTATAGAATGCATTCGGGTGTTCAAAGGCAAGTTTCTTAATTGTTTCCTCGGGATGACCGTCCGATCTCATCTGGTCCATAACTTTCGGAAGACTGAGCGGATCTGATATTCCCCAGTCTGCCGACCCGCTGACAATGATTCTTTCCGGTCCGTGTCTCCGGACAATACTGCTTACTCTTGAGGCATCGAGTTTGGATATCGGATAAACCGTCAAGCCGCACCAGCAGTCCGTATGTTCAAGCACGGTTGCTATGGTATCCTCGGTATTATGGTCGAGATAGATTTTGTGTTGATCGCAACCGACCTCTTCTATGATTGGAATCATACGCTTGACGCACTCAACTTTATTGGTATGTGATATATGCACAATAACAAGCATATCGCGTTCGGCTGCGATTTCCAGTTGGCGCCGGAAAGCTGACTCTTCTGCGTCTGTTATGTTATTAAAGCCGATTTCGCCCAGGGCTACGCAACGCGGATGGTCCAGATAGTCGCCGATGCCGCCCAAAACTTCGTCCACCAGTTCTGTGTTTTCCGCTTCCTTGGGGTTATAGGAGATTGCCGCGTAATGGTCTACTCCGAATCGCCTCGCCCTCTGGTGTTCGAACTCCAGGATCAACTGGAAATAATCGAAAAACGAACCTGCGTAGCGCCTGTGGCTGCCGAGCCAGAAAGAAGGTTCAACGCAAGCTCGTATTCCAGCTTTGTGCATTGCCTGATAATCGTCGGTGGTTCTAGAATACATATGAATATGCGGTTCTATGTAGACCATAATATTCTCCCTGGGCTTCCGTTGTTCTGTTTGATTAACATAGGTCAGGTTCAATACCTTTGTCAATTGCGACCGTATCGTCGGCAATCCTCACTTTAAGCTCTGGTAGCGACCTTGTGTTGCTGAACCGAGGGTTTTTAAAAAGCATACCCTTTTCCCGGAAATCTTTGTTTTCCGCCGTGCAGGATGGAAATGAGTTCCATTCTACTTATTAGAACGTATCACTGATTGATAAAATTTGAAATTTAAATAAAAATCTATTATGAGTGTGCATGTCACTTCATCTCAACGACTTTGCCGGCCAGCCGATTTTGACGCATGTTTATGCGCCTTCACCCGGCTATCTGCGCAAAGCCATTGATCTAAAGCAACATGCCCACTCTCATCACGAAGCTGATGAATAGATCAGGTTGATATAGCATTGGATTCATGGTCAAATGATCGTTTTGCGATAAATACGAAGACAAGGGAAACAAGGAAAATAGTGCATTCCTGGAAAAAGACATTTGTGTCTGCTTTTATAGCGCAGATATTTTCAATAGTGGGTTTCGCTTTTGCGATGCCTTTTCTGCCCTTTTATATTGGTGAACTAGGGGTTGAGGACAAGACAGAGCAAACTTTCCTTGCCGGGGTAGTGATGGCTGCAAGCGGATTGACGTTTTCCATTTTTGCCCCGATATGGGGAATACTGGCTGACAAGTACGGCCGCAAACCAATGGTAATCCGATCTATGTTTGCCGGTACCATAGTGCTTCTTCTGATGTCGGTTGTTCAGACGGTTCCCCAGCTTATCATTTGCCGCCTGCTCCAGGGCAGCCTGACCGGAACTATTGCCGCAAGTATTGCGCTGGTTGCTTCGGTCAGCCCGGATCGGCGAAGTGGTTTTACTCTGGGTATGATGCAGACGGCGGTTTACCTGGGAGTTTCGCTGGGGCCGCTTCTGGGCGGGGCTGTTGCCGACACCCTTGGATACAGGGCGGCCTTTCGCGTGGGTGCGCTTGTGATCTTCATGGGCGGAGCACTTGTATTGATGGGGACCAGAGAAGAGTTCTCTTCGCCTGATACCGAAACGCTCGGAAAAACCTCTTTCGCCAATATCCTGAAGAGTCCGGGCTTTATCGTTCCGGTTCTTGTGCTCTTTTCAATCCGTCTTAGCATCACCATCGCAAACCCCTCTTTCCCGCTGATAGTTGAGAATATAGTCGGCGCAAAGAAGCAATTGAACACAATTACGGGATCTATAGTTGCAATCGCAGCCGTTGCAGGAGCTTTTTCGTCGGCGCTGCTTGGTCATTTCGGAGATACATGGGGGCACAAGAGAACACTGATAGGCTGTAGTCTCGGCGCGGCAACGGCGGCATATGCTCATGCTCCGGCAGTAACCATATCGCAGATGTTTGTGGCGAGGGCTTTTTTCGGTCTGGCGATCGGGGGGATGATTCCTGCGGCAAATTCAATGATCAAGAAATCGATCCACCACGCCGGAATCGGAAAAGCTTACGGGTTAGCCACGTCTATAAGCATGCTTGGAATAGCTATCGGCCCGGTTTTCGGGGGCACGATAGGATCTGCTATTGGTCTTCGGGCGCCATTTATTGTTACCGCAATAGCTCAGGTTGGTGTTTGCTTGCTGGTAATTTCTCTGGTAAAGAACAGGACAACATAAGGCGTGTAACAGCCTGCGGGAAAATCCCACGAGCGCCGGAAGGGAAGCTGGAATCCAGACAATGGAAAAGATCAAAAATTATCTCGCGTTGCTAACGGCATTTTCGGCAGGAATAATGGCGTGTTCCTGTGCACATGTCGGGCCGCCTGTTCCTGACAGGGGCATTGAGATGCCAGAGGCTTACAGCGAATCCGGCAGCGCGCCGTTGTCGGCAGAATGGTGGAGGGTTTTCAACGACAAGGCTCTTAATAAGTACATGAAAGAGGCAATTCCGCTTAACCTGACGCTTCAACAGGCCGCAGCAAGGCTTGAGAAAGCCGAGGCTGCAGCCCGCAAAGCTGGCGCGGCCCGGTGGCCGTCGGTTGATTTGTCGGCTAAGGTTTCCAGAACTGAGACACATACGGAAGCGGAACAACCGGTGATGAGTCCCACGACAGAGGAACGTTATCAGCTTGGCCCGGCGGCATCCTACGAGATTGATCTATGGGGCCGGGTGGCCGCTTTGGACAGGGCGGCAATGCGCGATTATGAAGCTGCAAGCAACGATACGTTAACCGCCTGTCTCAGTGTTTCTGCGCAAATAGTCACGGCATGGCACAAGTGGCAGGGCCTGCAGGAGAGGCTTGATCTTCTCGACCGGCAGACGAAAACCAGCAGCAATAATCTTGAACTTGTCCGGTTAAGGTACAGGCAGGGCGTAAGCTCAGCGCTGGACGTATGGAATCAGAAAGAACAAATGGCAGCTCTGTTGACTTTGCGTCCTTCCCTTGAGGCGCAGATTTTTTTGCAGGCAAACCGGCTGGCAGCCCTGGCCGGCCGCACCCCTGATAGCCGGCCGCGGAATTATGCCGGGCTTGCCGAACCCCCGCCGCTGCCTGCAGGCGGGGCGCCTGCCGACCTTTTGAACAACCGTCCGGATGTCAGAACGGCTATGGCGCGGGTTCGAGCCGCCGACGAGAGGGTAGCCGCAGCTATAGCCAATCGTTTGCCGTCATTGAGAATTACGGGCGAAGCCAGGTATACTTCCAGTTCGGCAAGCGCGCTTCTTGACAACTGGATCTGGAATGTGGCCGGCTCGATGCTCATGCCTGTCTTTGATGCTGGCGGGCGCAGGGCGGAAGTTGCCCGGGCCAGAGCTGAACGGACGGAGTGGTATACTGGTTTCCAGCAAACGCTTCTGAATGCTTTGCGCGAAGTCGAAGACGCCTTGGCGCGAAACGCGGCAGCGGCTGAAAGTGTCGCGCGTCAAGAGGATCGGGTAAGGGCAGCGAAGGCTGTCTACGAACAAACTGAGCGCCGGTACCGAAACGGGACGATTGAATACCTCAACGTTGTCCGGGCGCTTGAGCGTTATCAATCCGCGCGCAGAGACCTGATAGGCGCGAGAGAGGAGACACTTCTTGTCCGGGTTGAGTTATACCGGGCGCTTGGCGGCGGAAACTTGAACACAATCCTGGAGAGGGTAAGAGATGAATCAAAACAACAATGAGAAGCAGTCAGATTTTTCCAGGCTCAAGAAAGCGCTGCTTACAGGCGGAGTGTTGGCGGTCGGGCTGCTGATAACGGTTATGCTGGTTCGCAGCGGTCCCGAGCCGAAGAAAGGGAAGAGGCGCGAACTTGCAATAGGGGTTAAAACCGAGCTGGTTTATGCAACGAACACACAGGCGCTGGTCGAAGGCATGGGCACTGTGATTCCTTCTCGCGTCATTACGCTCTTGCCGGAAGTTACTGGAAAAATAGTGTGGAAAAATCCCAACCTTGAGCCGGGCGCGCTACTGAAGAAGGGAGCGACGGCCGCGCGGATTGACAGGAGGGATTATATTGACGCCCTTGCAGACAAAAGAGCAAGCCTTGCCGAAGCCAGGCTTGCCATTGCTATAGAAAAATCGCGTAAGACCATTGCTGAAGAAGAATGGCAACTGCTCGGAGAGGAACGGTTGCCCCGGCAGACCAATGCTATGGATCTTGTGCTTCGTGAACCGCATCTTGATTCAGCGGCGAAAAGAGTTGAAGCCGCTGAACATGCGGTAAAACAAGCCTCAAGGCAGGTGGATCGGACCACCCTGAGTATTCCGTTCAATGCGGTGGTAAGGGAAGAATCGGTTGATATTGGACAACTGGTGGGACCGCAGACGCCTGTTGCCACTCTCGTTGGCTCCGACATTTACTGGGCAAAGATTTCCCTGCCTGCTAAGGATTTGAAATGGTTTGAGCTTCCCTCTGATGAAGGCGGTCCCGGCGCATGGGTTGACATAGTTCATGATCTTGGCGACGGATCGGTTTTAAGGCGCCGGGGAAGGGTGATTCGTATTTTCCCGGGTCTGGACAGGAACGGGCACATGGCCCAGGCGCTGGTCCGGATACCGGAACCACGCGGCCGGGAGGATGATGTGCCCTTACTGCTGGGCGCATACGTGAGCGCTGCGGTGGAAGGCCGGAAAATATCGGGAGTATTTCTTTTGCCCGAACGGCGTGTGCACGAAGGAGACAGGGTCTGGGTGGTAGATTCAGAAGGCCGCCTGGACATCCGGAAAGTCAACATAATCCGGTATCAGCAAGGGAAAGTTATAATCGACAAAGGCCTGGAAAACGGCGACAGGGTGGTTGTTTCGCGCATACCCACACCAATCCATGGCATGAAACTCAAGACAGGAAAACAGGCTGAACCCCGGGCTGGAATGAGCCGGAAAGAAAAGTTGAGCAAGTCCAGACAATGAATGATATTCATGACAGTAAGGGGCCCATCGCGTGGATGGCCAGGAATCATGTTGCGGCCAACCTGCTGATGCTTGTGCTCCTGGCCGGCGGTTTCTTTGCCTTGCCCAACATCAAGCAGGAGGTTTTTCCTTCCTTCGATCTTGATACGGTTACAGTCAGCGTTCCGTATCCAGGCGCCACTCCTGAAGAGGTTGAACAGGGTATTGTGCTTGCCATTGAAGATGCTATTCGCGGAGTTGACGGCGTGGATGAAATCAGCTCAGTCTCGCAGGAGGGGATTGGCTCTGTCACTGCAGAGCTCCGGCATGGAGCAGACGGGAACCGGGTATTCCAGGATATAAAAAACGAAATCGACCGGATCATCACTTTTCCCGAAGAGTCCGAGGAACCCGTAGTCAGTCTGAACGTTGTGAATCCGCCCGTATTATCGCTGATCATCTACGGAGACGTGGGAGAGTACACGCTTAAGAAAATTGCCCAGACTGCAAGGAACGAACTCACCAGGGACAGGCGGGTTACGCTTGCGGAGGTTTCAGGCGCTCGCCCTCTGGAAATAAGCTTTGAGATTCCGCTCGGGGTTCTTCGGAAATATGACCTCAGTCTGGAACAGGTTGCCGGCGAGATCCGCGCCGCAACCATTGAGCTTGGGGGCGGTGCGCTCAGGACCGAGGCCGGGGAGATACTTTTGCGCACCGACGAGCGTCGAGACCGGGGCCGGGAGTACAGAAACATTGAGATCATAAGCAATCCTGACGGCTCAAGGGTAACATTGGGGCGAATAGCCGCAATAGAAGACGGGTTCGAGGAAGTTAAACGTGTAACCCGTTATAACGGGGAGCGGGCTGTTCAGCTCACGGTTTACCGGGTTGGCGACGAGGATCCGGTAAGTGTTTCAAAGGCCGTTCATGAATTTATGGCGGGTCTGGAAGAACGGTTGCCGCCGACCGTGAGTCTTGACGTCGTCAACGACCGGTCTGATGTTTACTGGGACCGGGTTATGCTTCTTGTGAAAAACGCATTGCTGGGGCTGGTCCTGGTAATGGCAGTTCTCGGTCTTTTCCTTGAAGTGCGGCTGGCCTTCTGGGTAATGCTCGGTATACCGATTTCTTTTATGGGCGCGTTGCTTTTGCTTCCGCTATTCGGCGTTACCATCAATATGATATCCCTGTTCGCTTTCATTATTACCGTGGGTATAGTTGTGGATGACGCCATTATAGTGGGCGAGAGCATTTACTACGAACGCCAGCAGGGATTGCAATTCCTTCCTGCGGCAATCAGGGGCGCCAGGCTCATGGCAGCCCCGGTTACTTTTGCAATCCTGACGAATATTCTCGCCTTTGTTCCCATGCTGTTTGTTCCCGGGACGATGGGTCAGATCTGGCGGAACATACCAGTTGTAATTATCCTGGTCTTTGCAATATCGCTGGTGGAGGCGCTGTTCATTCTCCCGTGTCATCTTGCAAAGCAACAGCGCGCGAAAAAGGGCCGGATATGGAATATGCTTGAAATCCCGAACAGGATGATAGCGGCCGGACTCGACCGTTTCACCGAGAAACGGTATGAGCCTTTTGTCAGGTGGACCTTGAAAAACCGGTACTTGACCTTTGCCTGCGCTGTGGCATTGCTTATGATCAGTATCGGCTGGGTGGCCGGCGGACATGTGAATTTTATTTTTTTCCCCAAGGTGGAAAGCGACCAGGTCGCTGCTACAGCCGTTCTTCCGTTTGGGGCTCCCTTTGAAGAAACAAAGGAAGTCGAAGCCCGGCTTAGAAAATCGGCCCTGGAGGTGGCGCAGGAGCAGGGCGGCGAGGGCATACTTCAGGGAATCTACTCCACCATTGGCGCGCTTCCCCGCGGGCGCGGTCCCGGAAGGAGGGGAGCAATGACCGGCGAGCATCTCACTGGAATCCAGGTAAATCTTGTTCCTTTAAAGAACAGAGACATTACAGCGAGCGAGTTTGTAACGCTCTGGCGCCGGAAGACCGGCGAGATATACGGGCTGGAATCCCTGTCATTCAAGTTCAATATAGGTCCGGGCGCGGACAGGCCCATCAATGTCGAAGTATCTCACGAGGACAGGCAGACCCTGGAGCTTGCTGCCGGGCGGGTCGCCGAAGCCCTTGGCAGGTACAAAGGAGTTATGGAGATTGATGACGGTATAGAGCTTGGCAAACCTGAATATGAGATAACGCTCAAGCCAGAG
Source organism: uncultured Victivallales bacterium (assembly GCA_964475205.1). GTDB lineage: Bacteria > Verrucomicrobiota > Kiritimatiellia > UBA8416 > CAYSRM01 > CAYSRM01. Next base: position 16,980 of record CAYYVQ010000014.1, read on the forward strand.
GCCAGGGCCGCCGGGATCACTGCGGCTTCGCTTGCCAGGCAGGTGCGATCCGCTTATTTTGGAGCCGAAGCCAAGAGGCAGCAAAGGGGTGAAGACGAAGTAACGCTGTACGTTCGGCTGCCCGCACCGGAAAGGGAACATGTGAGCGACATGCTCGATTTTGTTGTGCATGCGCCAAACGGAGCTGAGTTTGCGCTTACTGAAGCTGCGCGCTTGAAACTGGGTAGATCCTATGAAGAAATCCGGCGTGTTGACGCCAGGCGTGTACTCAACGTGACCGCAGACGTAGACACTGGTGTGGCCACTGCCAATGATATAGTTGCCGGTTTGATGGAAAAGGAAATACCGGACATCATGAGCGAGATGCCCGGGCTCCATGTTACGTTCAAGGGCGAACAGGAGACCCAGAGGGAATCAATCGGAGGGCTGGTGCAGGGGTTCGGATTTATTCTGCTTGGTCTCTATGCCCTTCTTGCGATTCCATTCAGGAGCTATGCTCAGCCGCTGATAATCATGATAGCGATACCTTTTGGCTTTATAGGCGCGCTGGCGGGGCACCTTTTGATGGGCTACGAAATGAGTTTCGTAAGCATGCTCGGTGTAGTCGCTCTTGCGGGAGTTGTTATTAATGACAACATACTTCTTGTTAAGACAGCCAACGATTATCGCTCCGATGGCGCTTCTGCTTTTGATGCCATAACCGCGGCTCCATGCAGGCGCTTGAGGCCCGTGCTGCTTACTTCGCTGACAACCTTTCTGGGTTTAAGCCCAATGATGCTTGAAACTTCCATCCAGGCGCGTTTTCTTATCCCCATGGCTCTTTCCCTCGGGTTCGGAATACTTTTTTCGACGCTTATCACCCTGGTGCTGGTCCCCTCGCTTTACATGCTGATTTTTGACACAAAAAAAGGTGTCGCAAAGATTCGGTCTGTAACGCGACTTCTTTCTGAAAAAAAGAATAATCAGTAAAAGAGAGCTTGTGCATGGCGGCGCACAAGAATAGGATTGCTGTGAAACAGGCGGAAGGGATATTAGCCTGGTTCCGAACAAAAATTAAGAGAAGAACCTTGCTGCCTGAGAGTTGCCGGGTGAAGCCAGGTCTTTCTTTTATAGGAGTTTGACATGAAACGCCAATGTCTCTTCCTGTGCCTGTTCTTCTATCTTTTCTCAATTTTTTTCCTGTCGGTGGAGTGTCCTGGGCAAATTTGGGTGCAAGGCGACGTGCCCTTGGAGCACCCGCGTCAATACGAGCCGTTTGATTTTGCATTTGAGCTGACTACCGATGAAGTAGGCACCAACAAGTGGTATGATCGGGCGGTTATTACCAACGTATGGAATAACGCCGGCGGTTGGCTGGGGTTGGAATCTGTGGGCGACCTGGGTTCGGGAGTACAGGTATTACAGGGCAGTACCAATCTTATTTGTACCAACTGGGTGGATATAATGACAAACTCCATGCCATTGCCCTCTCCCTATGTCAACAGGTGGCAGTGGTCAAACAATGTTCCAGATGAGAATTGTTACTTTTTGAGAATACTACAGAGGTAGCCAAAATCATTTTCGATATATATAATGGTGGGGCGGTGCATGGTTTGCCAGTAAGAACTTTCCAAAGAACCCTGTTTCAGACCAGGCAAAGAAAGATGATTACAAGTTCTGCGTTTTGGTTGCCTGCCTGTTGTGTGCTCATGATGTTTACCGGTGCAAATGCAGAACACACTGCTAAATTGAAATGTATTGCAGACACTCATCTTTCCACCTACAAAAGCGAAGTAACGAATGCGCGCGGAGCATCAAGCGGCATAAAGATAAAACACAGGGAGAACTTTCCCCTTTTAAAGTTTGACACATCGCCAATACCTGAAAACGCTACTATAAAGAGAGCTTCTCTTTTCCTTCATCTGAAAAAAGACGATCCTGACTATTTTTTAAATCATGTTTCTGTTTCTACTGTTCCAACAGACTGGGTCGAAGGCGATCATGACGCCTCGGGCAAACATAACATGGCTTGCCTGCTCTGGCCCGGACCGCAGACAAAAAAATGGGGATGGCAGGATGATCGCGACATCCTGGGAACTATCTTTGGCAATGGAGGCAATGTAACCTGTATTGATGTTGCGGAGAATAAAGGAGATAAATGGTGGGAATTGCCTCTTAACCCACGCGTGATAGATGCTCTAAGAAAAGACCAGCCCGGCGGAATAGCTCTTCATGATGAGATGATAAGCCGAGTGGGAGGTCCTGCAAATATCTATTTTGACAGCAGGGAACAGTCTGGCGGGAAATACGCGGCATATATAACTGTTAAATATACTGTTGAGGATAAGATTCCTCCGTCCGCTCCTCACATAAGCGGGAGCAAGTCGGGACCGTATCCGGGTTCAGTTGTTATGGACATTACATGCGGGGGCGACAATGGCAAGCTGGGAACTGCGCTTGGCCTGGATATTAAAGCTGTAAAGCGCCAGAGTTCAAAATCACATATTCTTCCAAGGCACATGATACCCAGGCCGGCCAGAAGCGGTTCGGTTATAACTGCCCTCTTTGAAAACCTTGATCCCGGCAGCGAATACACATTTGAGGTTACTTCATATGATGAAGCAGGAAACAGATCAGATACAGTTGAATCGCCTGTAGTAACAGCATGCTCTGAAAATCCTAAAAAACTCAAAGGCTTTGAACCAATCACTGTAACAAAAGGCGCTCCTTTGCTAATCGGACCGGTAAAACTTTATGCAGTGGACGGCCTTGTAAAAGTTCAGCCGGTAACAGGACATATCATTGGAGGAGCTGAAGATGCGGCAAAAGGTAATCATATTTATAATGGCAGCAACAAAACCATTAATATCTTTGGAGCAAAAGGCGAGATACTAAGTTTTAATCTGGTAATTGAGCTGGCTGATAGAGCTCGGGAAGCAGTTATCAGGGTAACTCCTGGCGAGCTCACTGATTCCGGGGATAATACTATTCCATTGGATTCATTCCGGCTTTACCGGGTTACATATGCAAAGGAGAAGTTTGCAGAGGTTGTTCCTCCTGATCCCGGGCCGTATGAAATTCCAGCAAAGGATCCTGCTTTAAAGGCTCAAAAAAACCAGATGGTTACTATTGATCTTTACATTCCTGAGAACACTGAGCCTGGGAATTACAATGGCGCGTTAATAATTGAATCCGGAGGTATCACCAGGGAACTTCCTCTTAATCTTAAAGTATATCCTGTTGAGATACCCGCGAATATCACTTTTCTGGTCGAACTTAATGCATACGGCCAGCGGAGCAAAGAACAGTTCCATGCCATTCACCGGCTCGCGCACCTTCACCGACTCGGATATAACGTGCTTTCCTACAGCCACAGCGGCAACACTACTATGCCGGTTGTTCCCGTGATAGAAGGTAAAGGCGCCCTGGCAACGGTAAGCGACTGGGAACCGTGGGATTCCTGGATGGAGCCTCTGCTTGACGGGAGCCTCTTTAATGATATGCCGCGCAAGGGGGTTCCAATCCCTCACTTTTATCTTCCCTTTTATGAGAACTGGCCGATGAAACTGCATGAACACTATACAAATCAGGAGATCGCTAACCGCCCGCAGAAACCGGACAATAAAACACAGAAGACAGCCTTTAATGAATGGAAAATGGAATTTGCCAGGAAAGCGCCGCTTATTGAACATGCTTTTGATAACTCCTGGGTTGAGGGCAATAAGGCTGTTGCAAAAGAATTCAGACAACATTTTGAACAGAATGGATGGACCGGGACAGAATTCCAGTTTTTCCTCAACAACAAGTTTTACAAAGGCGACCTTTCCTACTGGATACTTGATGAACCTGCTGCAGGCCATGGTTTCAGGACCCTCGCATACATTTATAAAATTCAGTCGGAGCCATTTATCGGCTCTGATGTCAGGGTATCCTGCAGAGCAGATGTGTCCCGTCCCAATCATCAGGGAGACCGTTTAGATGATGTGCCCTTTCTTCTCCTGAATATGTCCGGAGGGTACCATCGCTACACTCCTCTGTGCCGCAGGTTCATTGTAACGCGTGGATTTCGTACCTGGCTGTACGGAGGCGGCACAGGTGTAGAAAGTGACAATACCGGGCTTGACGCCTACATTATTAAATCATGGGTCATGGGCGCCGACGGATGCATGCCATACTGGACAAGCTTCAGCGGTTCCAACAGGTGGACAGAAGGTTCTTTGTTGCGACATGTTTATCCCGGAAACCGTCATGGATACAGGCAAGAGGTAGTGGGGAGTTTACGAATGTTTGCTATGCGCAGGGGGCAAATGGACTGCGAGCTTTTGAACCTTCTTGCAAAAAAACCAGGCTGGGACAGATGGATCGCAGGCCGATCTATCATGAAATATCTGGATATAGGCGGAAAACTTGAATCCCGCGGAGCTGATGATCCGGGGAGAATAGAGTTCAAAAAACTAAGTGCATCTCAACTTGCTGCTTTGCGCAGAGCTATACTGGAGGAGATCAGCAGATAACACGCAATCCCCTTGAGCCGGATCGTACATGAAAACAATTATTTGACGGCAATTCTAATTATGGCCATTTTGCCACGTTTGGCGTGGCCAGAGTTCCGGCATGATATTGCAGCCACGCGCGAGTAGGCCCGGCTTCACCGAAGCCGAGGCCCCAAGAGCGCTGGGCTTCGGTGAAGCCCGCGCTACTACGCACATCGTTATACAAATAGGTTTTGGCGGAAAGAGGCCATAACGAGAATTGCTGATTATTTGACCGGCAGGTAAGAAAGGTGTAAAGAGTGTTGATTGTCTGGAACTGCGACTTTGAGAAAGGAGTATTACCATGTCTATTCAGATTCTGACAAAGTTTTTTATGTGGTGTACGATTTTGAATGCGGGATTTATGCTCTTGTCGTTTGTGATGGTGACCTTTATGGGTGACATTGCATACAGGATACACTCGAAATGGTTCCCGATGCCCCGCGAAACATTCAACGTGGTTATCTATTCATTCATCGGCCTTTACAAGATCCTGGTCTTTGTTTTCAACATTATTCCATGGATTGCTCTTACGATCATTGGATGACGCCGATCACCGGCAAAGCCACATTTATGGCGACTGTTGAAACTTTATCGGAATCTTATGGGAGTTCTACGGATATCAGGGAGAAAGAGCCGCGGGCTAGTCTCGTTGAAACAATCCTCTGCGCCGCAACCCAACCGCGGACCTGCGCCTGGAACTTTGGTCCAGGCGCCTTCACCGATGTTGGTGCAACCGTACAGGGTATACCAGCGATTTGACGATGACTCGAAGGTGAGGTTTGGCAAGGTCAAAACCCGGAGTTGGGTAGCCTTACGGGATGCTACAGCGCGGCATTTTGACCGGAAGAAGAAAAAATGGTGGAGCGAACGGGATTCGAACCCGTGACCCCCACGTTGCGAACGTGGTGCTCTACCAACTGAGCTACCGCCCCACTTAAATAGCGAGAGGATGTAGTGTAAGTGCAGAATGTTTCAAATTTCAAGTGTTAACGCAGAAAAAGAAAGGGGTAATAACAAGGGGCTATTCCAGAATATTGAAAGGCATTATATATTGTGCGAAGATCACTTGCCGCGGCATTGATTCTAGAGTTCCGCCTGGCTTTAGCCAGAGAAGGCATAGCTATAGCGGCCAATAGACTGATAAGGGCCACTACGATCATAATTTCAACAAGGGTGAAACCGTGTGTTTTTTGAAGTTTCACTTCTGATTTTACGGCTTCTATGTGAAGCGTTGTCATAACGACAAAATCATAATAATATAAACTGCCTTTGTCTGCAAAAAGAGAAAGCAGTTTTTATGATAAGAAATAAGTCATACATGCAGCCTGACAAAGTACAAAGATCCGTTGCTCTTTCTTTGCTTGTATTCCTGGCATTAGCGCGGATCTGTGTTTCGGAACCAATTTCAGACGAACATAAGCAGGCCCGATCACAGTTTGTATGGTTTCCCCTGGTTTTTTCATCTCCTGAAACCGGAGTCGGCGCAGGCGCAACCGCGATTTTAACAATGCGGAAGCACGAGGATTCCAAGCCGGACAGTTTAAGCGCAGTGGCTTTCTACACGCAGGAGCAGCAGTATCTGTTTGCTGTTACACCGGCTTTTTATACGGGCGCGGGAGCAATAAAGTTTGCGGCCACGGGCGCGCATAGTTATTTCCCATCGAAGTTTTATGGAACGGGAAGCGAGGCTCCCGAAAGCCGGGAGGAAGAATATACAATACGAACATCAAAACTCAAGCCGTCGGCTCTGTTCAGGATAGAGTCCGGATTAAGGGTCGGGCCTTTTCTTGATCTTAAGAGATCGGATATCGTTGAACTCCAGAAGGATGGTGTCTTGGCTGCCGGTGAATATCCAGGCGCCGAGGACCATTTATTGAGCGGCGGCGGGCTTGTTGCCGAACTGGATACTCGCGACAATATATTTTACCCGACCAGAGGTTCGTTTCATAGTTTTTCCGCTGGCATCTACCGGGACTGGATGGGAAGCGATTACGAGTACGAAGCGTATGAACTTGATCTTCGAAATTACACGCAGATCGGGCCCGATCAGGTTCTTGCTTTTCAGTTTCAGGCAAACACAGTTCACGGCGACGTTCCTTTTGAAGAATACCCCACACTGCAGAATATGCGCGGAATTGAAAGCACCAGGTACAGGGATCTGAACAGCTTTACATTACAGGCAGAATACCGGGTTCCGATTGCTCGAAAATGGATTGGAGCTGTATTTGCATCAACAGGCGATGTGCTTGAAGACGCTGGGGATTTGCGTTTCTCCGCCCTGAAACCCGCTGGAGGGTTTGGGATTCGTTATATTCTTAACAGGGAGGAAAAGATTAATTTCCGGTTCGACATGGGATTTGCAGAGGACGGGGCCAAGGTGTATTTTCGTCTTTTGGAAGCTTTTTGATTCATCGGGTAGTTGTTAGATCTGCCATTTTCAGAAGACAATATCCGTAAATGTATTATTATCTTCCATCTTAAAGGTTTTGAGTTGCAAGGTGCAGTAATGTAGCCGGGATGGGAATTATGTGTAAAAGGACAAGCTTGTCTGCACACGAAGTGTTTGCCGGAAGCTTCAGCGAGTCTGGGCCGGCAAAAGAGCAGAAGATAATCGACGCTGGAAATGGAGGATGAAGTTCAACATGAAGAAAATCTATTTATGCGGGCCGATAATGGATGAGATTCAGGGAATTGCCAGGGAATGGCGCAAAACCGCGCATGATCTCCTGGGCGATAAATTTATTATTCTCGATCCAATGCGCCGGAATTTCAAGGACCGTGAAGTTGACAGCGCCAACGAGATTGTGGAGTTCGATCTGCAGGATGTCCGGGATGCTGATATAGTCCTGGTGAACTATAACAAGGCCTCAATCGGCACGGCCATGGAGGTGTTCTACGCTTCGCATGAGTTGCGCAAATTTGTAGTGGCATTCTCGCCTTTCCAGTTCCAGGAATGCAATCCATGGATGGTAAGATTCTGCACAAAGATTCTGCCCACGCTTGAGGACTCCGCAGCATACATACGCGAGCATTTTGTGAACCAGCATAAATAGGCGCAACTTTGCAGGCGGAGAGAAGAAGCAAACCGCGAATAGAAGAAAAGAGTAGAGAAGAGAAGAGTTTAACTACGAAACTCGCGAAAAGACGCTGAATTTCTGCAAAGGGTTTGATGGAAAAGGAAGGGAGACGGAGAGCGTGGAAGGTAATAGATAGAGAAGAGAATATTCAATATCCAATGATGAACACGGAATGTTCAATGATCAAAGTAGAGAAGAAAAGAGAAGAGGAGAGGTTAACTACGAAATTCGCTAAATGACGCTAAGGTTGTGGGAGACGATTTGTCTCCTTCTTCTTTGCGGTCCTGGGCTCTTGAGGCGGGGACGCCGGGCGTGAGAACAAGATAGGAAAACAGAGAGGAAGAGGAGAGGGAAGAGAATATTCAATATCCAATGATGAACACGGAATGTTTAATGATCAAAGAATAGCAGAGAAGAGAAGAGTTTAACTACGAAATTCGCGAAAAGACGCTGAATTGCATTAATTTGATTATGGGTCGGAGCGTGGGTAACCGCTAATGATCGCGAATGAAAAGCTGCGGCGGGCAAGCCCGCTTACGTCAAGGTTATATCAGACCAATGCCCAATGGCTAGTAGTCTTCAACTGCGCTCTGCAATGCCAGCACTGTGTAGGCGGTGACAAGGACCGGGTTGCCTTCCCAGTAGCGGCTGTTTTCGTTTGCCCATGAACCGTCTTTGCGCTGGAGCCCGGTCAATTTTCTGATCATTTCGTTACGCCAGTTGATTTTTTTGCCGTTGTCAAGGGTGAGCACATCTGTATCAAGAGCATTCAGGCCTTTTGTCATGACATTATACATGTAATACAGACCTTCCTTTGCTTCAGGGCGTCCTTTCATTTCCGGATTCCGGTTGCCTCTTTCAAGCTGCCAGTTGCGCTCAATCCAGCGGACTGTGGCTCTTACCCGGGGGTCATCGCGATCTACTCCGGCATATATATAGCTTAACATTCCCGCATAAGTCATGCCGGGCATTGAGCGGAATTTCAGCACACCGTCCTCTTCATAGGCTCCGGAGTCCTTCCTGTAAGTGTCGGGCCGGTATGCAAAGCCGCCTTTTTCCGAGGGCTTGTCCGCTGCCCAGGGAAGATCGTTAATGTCAGAGTCGTTATGGACTTTTTCAAGGAAGTCTATTGCGGCATCCCAATTGAGTTTAACTTTTTCCCCGCTTCTATGCTCCTCGTAATGGGCTGTCTTGTGCATTGCCTCATAGGCCAGGTAAGAGTTGGAAAGATCGGCGTAAGGTCTTTTTGTCGGCGGATCGTAACCCATGCCGCCGCGAAACAGCTCATCCTTATTTCCGACATACTGGCTTCTGGCAAGAAACTTGCGCGCCTTAAGTATTACAGGCACGACCTTTTCTCCGCCGACAGAGGCCAGGGCGGACATGCAGATTGCCGTATTATAATTCGGCAACCCTCCGCCCTTCTGTCCTGCTATGGCCTGGTAAATTGCGCCTTCGTAAAGTCCGCTGTCCACCTGGTACGAAATAATATGATCCACGGCCCTGGATACGAGATCATCCTTGTCCTGATAATCACTTCTGGAAAACGCCCAGAGCGGGAGCGCTGTTAGAGCCGGGAATTTGTCGTCCGACCAGCTGCCATCCTTGTCCTGCTTTTCAGCAAGCCATTCAAGGCCCTGGTCAATGGCTTGCTGCGCCTTCTTTTTGAGTTCAGGATCTACTCCCTGTTTGACTTCATCTTTCCCGCCTTCAGATATTGCAGGCGCACATAGAATAGCCATCGCCGCCAACCATGGAAAAATTTTACTGCTCATTGTATATGCCTCTCCTTTTCTGTGATTCCATTAGTGATCTATATTCATATTTATAAACGCCGCTGCCAGCCAAAAGGTTCAAACTCTATTCTGTTTATATAAAAAGACGTATCAAGACAACCGATTCTTAGCCCGATCTATGTCCAACAGAAAAGGGTTGGAGGGCAAGAAGACGGGCAAAGCCGGAAAAACACGTGCTCGTACCACGTTTCGCGTCAAGACGTGGCGCCAGCCTTATTCCTTGACTTGGATTGAGCAGATTACAAACTACTGTTAAACGGATAGTGTCAAAAGTTTAATGAAGAGTAATGAAAGCTGTGTGTGTGAGTTTGTGAGTGTGTGAGATGGAGTAGAATACTTGAGAGTAGGGACCTGCATGAAAGGAGAAACATGAAGACAAGAATATTACTATTAATAGCGTTTTTCAGCGCCAGTTGCCTGGCGGCGGAACCGGAGCAGTCGGAGCTTGAAGTTCGAGATTATCAGGTGTTGCCCAGCGCCGAAAGCAAAATTGATGGAAGCGAGTTTGGAAACGAAAAAAGCGGAACTACAAGCTGGAAAGAGTTTTTTAAGGAGATGGGCCTTGAGTGGCCCGAAGGTTCCTCTGTCAAATATTCCCCTTCCCGAGGATTACTCATTGTTAAAAATACCGAGAAGAACTTGGATCTTTTCCAGGAGATTTTGGTGGGTTGTGCCATGGTCCCGTACCAGGTGGAGGTTCGGATGGATTTCATAGAGTATAAAATGGAGGATATTGAGAAGCTGGCAAGAGAGGATGCCTTATCCTCGCAAGACCTCCTGGATCTCTGGAAAAAGGGCAAAGGCAAACTACTTTACACACCGAGCGCTATCGGATTGGCTGGCCATGCTACAGAAATTAGAGCAGTGACCGAGTATATCTATCCGACCGATTTTGAAGTCAACACTTCAAGCACAACAAATGCGGCAGGGCTGAGCGTAATCAGCGGGGTTGTCGAACCCTCAGCATTTGAAACGCGACAAGTTGGAGTTATTCTCGGATTTACGGCGCAAATATCTAGTTGTGGATCTGTTATCGACCTTTCTTTAACCCCTGAGACGGTCTATAAGCCGAAATGGAAGGATTATGGCGGGAGTTCTAAGGATGGTGAGGCGCGTAAAGATCTTCCCGGGATGGAACAACCCTTCTTTCACACCCACACTCTGGCAACACGGGTATCAGTGAAGGATGGAGCCACAGTGAGAATCGGGGGAGGGATGAATAACAGGACCGGGGACAAGACCGTTTTCGCTTTTCTGACCGCTACCCTGCTTGATCTTGAAGGCAATCCGATCAGCAAGAAGGAAAAGCGGGACGAAGACTGAGAGCCGGCCAGAAATTGCGAGGTCCGAAGAAGCATTCTTTATGGTGACAAACTGGAATAGTTGCATGCGCAACAGTCAGTGCGTCATGGTGCGACAATAGCATTGATTCGTTGCGGAGCAGCAAGTGGGGTATGGCCGCCTATATGGCATCGGACAGATTATTGACCTGTATGAGAGGAAAAACATGAAGACAAGAATAATACTATTAATGGCGTTGTTCAGCGCCAGTTGCCTGGCGACGGAACCAAAACCTGAGCAGTCGGAGCTTGAAGTTGGTCGGTATCGTTTTCCTTATTGGACTCTAGACTCAGTTAAGGCAAGCAAGACAGGTGAATGGAAAGGTTATCTTGGAGAACAAGGCGTTGAATGGCCGGAAGGCTCCTCTGCAAAGTTTTTTCCTGGAATCGGAATTCTGGTTGTCAAGAATACAAGAAGTAATCTGGACGCCGTGCAGGATATAATGGAAAAAAGGCTCTCGTCTCCACTGCAGGTGGAGGTTCGGATGGATTGGATAGAGTATAAAATGGAGGACATTGAAGGACTCGCACGAAAAGATAATCTCTCCAAACAAGCTTTGCTGGCGCTTTGGAAGAAGGGCAAAGGCAAGCTACTTAACACATCGAGCCTTATTGGAAGAGTGGGCTGCACGCCTGACATTAAAGCAGTGACCGAGTATATCTATCCAACCGATTTTAAAGTCGACACTTCAAGCACAACAAATGCGGCAGGGCTGAGCGTAATCGGCGGAGTTGTCGAACCCTCAGCATTTGAAGCGCGAGAGGTTGGAGTCTATTTTGGATTTACAGCGGATTTAGATCCGACTGGTACAACGATAGACCTCGCTTTAAGTCCTGAGAAGACCTATAAGCCGACATGGAAGGATTATGACGGAAGTTCTAAGGATGGTGAGGCGCGAAAGGATCGACCCCGGATTGAACAACCCTTCTTTCATAACCACGCTCTGGCAACACGGGTATCAGTGAAGGATGGAGCCACAGTGAGAATCGGGGGAGGGATGAATAACAGGACCGGGGACAAGACCGTTTTCGCTTTTCTGACCGCTACCCTGCTTGATCTTGAAGGCAATCCGATCAGCAAGAAGGAAAAGCGGGACGAAGACTAGCCCGCATAGTCAATATAGCGGTGCGGGATTACATCGGACTGCTGACAAAGCTTTTCTTATTGCTCATTGTGTATCTCTCCTGCTATTTCTATTGTTTTTTCATAGCTTCCCGCTGATTTTGCGGGGCTTTACAGGATGCCTTTTGATTCTCTGCTGTTTATAATCGCTTCAGGCAGTCAAAAGGTTCAATTTATTTTCCCTTCAATAATAAGAGACGCATCAGGGCGGACAGTTCTTAGCCTGATTCCTCAGCAAATAATCAAGTTCAGGAAAAGCTACGCGTTCCGCTGCCTCGTGCATGGACATCCATTCCCGTTTTCGTTCAGATGATTCAGGCCAATCGTCAAGTACGTTGTTGACTTCCATGAGAAAAACTTCAACGTCAAACAATCTGTTCAACTTCCGATACCTGAATGAACCGACAGAATTTTTTTTCACGACCCCTTCTATGCCGCCTTCCTCGTAAGCCTCTTTTGCCGCGGAATCCGCCGGCGTAAGATAATCTTCCACGAGTCCTTTCGGGATGGTCCAGCGGCCGTTGTTCTTTGAGGTTACGAGCAATACCTGCAACTCGCCATCGATGTAACGGTATGCGATTACACCGGACTGCCGACAAATCTCTTGTTTATTCGCCATTTTTATCCCTGTTGAATTTCTCCAGCAATGATTCATCCCACTGCTCGACATCATCAGTGTTTTCGCCATTTATCAACGCCGCGAAAGCCAGTAGAGTTTTTCGCGCGTCGCCGATGGGATAGTAGAAAGAATTCCAGTTTTCGCTGTCTTCGCCATCATGATTCGGGATCACATGGTCGAAACGCCAGGCTTCCGCCATCTCTGTGAGCGCGCTGCCCGCCCTCCTCTCGATATCCTGGAGGTCTTCAAGCGACAGGTTAGTCTTCTGCCTTCGTGTTCGCCTAAGCAGCTTTCTGCGCATTACATCTGTCACAAATGCCTGCAGGTCGATATTGCGGTCGTGCTCCTTGAGAAAACGTATTTCTTCTGCGGAAAGAGGCGAGAGGAAAATTGTAGTAGTTTCCGTCTTAACGTTTTTGAGTATTTCGCGCACAAGAAACGGGTTGCCTTCGAAAAAAGCGTTGCCTTCAGAAGCAGCTTTATCAAGATCCTTGAGATCGAGCGCCTGAAGATCGGCCCGCACTTCCATTACCAGGTGGCGTTTATTTCCGCGCAGCGACTCTATTTCCTGGCGCGTCCGGAAATGGTAATCCACGCCGTCAGCCTCTCCGGGCCGCGGCTTCCGGCTGTTATAGAGCACCAGTTTTTTCATCGACCCTGCAAGGTCCGGATAAAACTTCTTGAACGACGAATACAAAGGTCCCTTCCCCACACAGGAAGGTCCCGAGAGAATAACGAATCTGCCCATTATGATCCTCCGCACAATGACTGTCTGAACTTTGCCTTTTTAGATTATCAGGTTGTCCCGCCGAGTTCAACAACAGCAATCAAGCGAGTTTGTTTTACTGCTTGTTTTCGCCAGTTTTTCCCAACCCGGCACGTAAACGGACATCAGGCTCTTGAAGAGCCCGCCGTGATTGGGAATGCGCAGATGCAGAAGCTCGTGGACTATGACATAATCCTGAAAAGCCTTGTTTTCTTTCAGCAGGCTTTCGCTGAAGGTTATCCATTTGCCGGGAGAACACGATGCCCACTTGCTGCGCATCCTCTGCACCCGAATCTGAGCCGGCTCCACTTTGAGGTGTCTAGCCCAGTTTTCGACGAGGGCTTTGAAGGCTGTCTTCTCCTGGAGCGTTGGACGTACCTGGCAAGTCTGACCAGTTGGACAAGATTGAGGCGCTGGAAATTCTATAAAAGAGCTCATCCGTTTCCCACCCGCAGAAGTTTCTCGGCAACGGCAACCATCCGTTTCTTCCCCACAAGGGGCAGCAGCGCCCTGTACAGCTCTGCCTTAAGCTGGCGCATCTCTTCGGCATTGTCCCGGTGATGCGGAAAACGGTCGAAGATCGTCCGAATAATCCCAGCCGTCTTCTCCGGCGAGGATACTCCCTCGTTCTTAAGCGTCCAGAAGGACGCGAATGTGGTCTTATCAAACCCCATGTTCTCCTTCTGCTTCTCCGCATCCACAATTTCAAAGACAAGCTGTTCAATCTTCTTAAGGGCTTCGCGAGTTGTTTCCTGCCGATTATCGTACGCTTCCATTATCTGTTCAGCACGTTCGCCAATGGCCCGCAGATACGGCTTCTGGTCAGCTTCCTGGGTCACCGTTTGCCGCACCCGGTTTACAAGGTTTATGATTCGAGCTTTCTCGGAACGGCCGCTCTGCCTGATTGCCTCCAACGTTGACTCGTCAATCTTTGCCGCTGACGATGTCGTATCCAGCCCGTAAGTTTCCGCCCGTTCCCGTACCAGCTTCTCAGTTTTTCTTGCAACGTCGCCATAAAGATATGTCTTCTTGCGGAAAGCGTTGCGGACTATCTGGTAGAGAAGCGACAGACAACCGAAATCCCGCACGTAATCCCTCAGCTCAGGCGATGGCGACAGTATTTCGTACAAGGTCTCAAGTTCCTTGTAAAGGCTGTAGAAATCCTCCCGCCTCTCTTTGTCGGAAAACGCTTCTATTGCCGCTTCCACGGCTTTGTCGTCCATAGGTTCGCGACATAGATTGATGTATTTCGACGCTGTAGAGCCCATCAGTTCCTTGAATTTCCTCAACAGAAGATCCATATCTTCGATAACTCCGCTGACTACATCCGAATCGAAGGCCAGCGCTTTTTCCAGCTTTTCGAATAGGCCGACAAAGTCCACCACCAGCCCGCAGGGCTTACGGGTTTCGCTATTGCTCTCGTAAGGCCTGTTCACCCGAGCTATCGCCTGAAGAAGAACATGGTCGCGCATTGGTTTGTCCAGATACATGCAGTAAAGAACAGGCGCGTCAAAACCTGTCAGCAGTTTATCAGTCACGATAAAAATCTTTGGCTGCGTGTCCGCTCTTGAGAACATTCTGCGGGCTTTATTCTCGCGTTCCGGGGAGACCTGATGTTTATGAACAAGCGGATATTTCTGGCTGTCATGCTGTGATGCCGTATAAATCGGCTCGGAGTATTCAGGTGGCAGTATTTTGTCCAAAGCCTCTTTGTAGAGCGCGCAAGCTTCCCGGTCCACTGCAACAAGAAAGGCCTTGTATCCAAGAGGTTCAACGTTGTTTTTGAAATGGTCCGCAACAAATGCCGCAACCTTATCGATCCGGTCATCAGCTTTCAGGAAAGTCTTGAGCCGCATTGCGTGATCCAGAATTTTATTGAGATCGTCCACATCGCTTATGCCTTCAGCTTGCGCAAGATTCAGGAATTCTTCCTCCAGTTGTTCTCTGGGGACGCGGATTTCATTCGGGGCGAGACTGTATCTGAGCGGCAGGGTTGTTCCGTCCTCAATTGACTCCGCAATCGAGTACTTGTCGAGATACCCTTCCTTATCATGCTTGCCGAAGACTTTGAAGGTTCCTTTGCCATGCGCTGTCTTGTCTATTGGCGTGCCGGTGAACCCTATCATCGTTGCGTTTGGCAAAGCGGCCACGAGGTAGTTGCCCAGATCGCCGCCAGTAGTGCGGTGCGCTTCGTCGACAAGGACAAATATATTGCTTCGAGCGTTTATGTCTTTTGGTATCTCATCGAACTTGTGGATCATCGAGATGATCAATCCGCGGAAATCGGAAGAGAGCAGCTCCTTGAGTTTCCGTTTGTTCGAAGCATGCGCAATAGAAACGTTTTGGGTCGACATCTCGCCAAGGAGGCGGTCGACCCAGCCCGCAAGTTGGCCTTCCAGTTCATTGCGGTCGATCATGAGGATAACCGTGGGTTTGCCTGTTCCTTTGTTGTCGGACTTGTCTGACACATCGGACTTGTGAGAATCGGGTGATGCCCCTGGCGATTGCCACTGCGTCAACAGCAGCCTTGCAGCGCTGATCATTGTGAAAGTTTTGCCTGAGCCCTGGGTATGCCAGATAAGGCCTCTGTTTTTCCGTTTCTCGCCGCACCGCTTCAGAATCCGTACCACCGATCGCGTCTGATGCTGACGCAACACAGTCTTTTGAAGCTCATCGTCCCTGTAGAAAAAAAGTATCCACTCCTTCAACATCGTAAGAAACCGGCATCTGTCGAAAAAACTCTTTATACCTTCTTCAAAGGAGAAATCATTTTTTGAGGTCTTCTGCTTCGTGGTCTCTCTCCATCTGAACAGGTTTTTTCGATCAAGGCTCCATGTTGCCCCGTAATACAATTCCAGGAGCTGGGTGACATCAAACACCTGGGGCATAGTCATCATTTCAGGCGTGTTCTGATGATATTGCCGGATCTGTGTGAGTCCTTCCTCGATTCCTTTTGCCTTTGCCGCGCTCTTGGCTTCGACCACCGCAACCGGCATGCCGTTAATCAGGAACATCACATCCGCCCGATGCGTATACTGCCCGTTCGTGTACTGCCATTCGTCGGTTACCTGGAAGACATTTGCGGACCACGAACCACGCGAACAATTGTCTCTTCCTGATTTTTCGTGTATTTGGTGTATTTCGTGGTCTATTCCCCCAAAATCAATCACCGTCACATTCCTCTGCCGCTGGTCGTGTTCATCGTAAATGCTCTGTTTTCCGCGTAGCCATTTCAGGATTTCTCCGTTACCTTCTATGGTATTGGTAACCGATTCGATTTTTTGAATCACTTCGGCGACATTTTCTTCTGTAACAAACCCGGGATTAAGTTCCTTGAGCTTTTCTTCCAGTATCCGGTAAAACAGCAATCCCCCCTCGCCTCTGCGAAGCCCCGCCGCTTTCGAAGCAGACAGATATGTCCAACCTGCCTCCTGCGCATAGCGAACCAGCGGGTTCTGAACGGATGATTTCTCTGTGCGTCTGCTCATGCCTGCTGCTGCCTCCTGTATTCCGAGCGCACCCGGTAGAGCCTCTCCGTAAAACCGCCTTCTTCCACAAAATCGTTTTCGAGCCGCTCAATCTGATGTTTGAGCAGGTAGATGCCCTGGTTTGCCAGGCAGATCAGCGTGTTAGCTGCGACTTCCGGGGAAGCGGTTGCGATGCCGTAAGGGTCAAGGCGCTCTTCGTCGAACAAGTCGGATCGGTCTGACAAGTTCGACTTGTCAAACCACTCTTTCGGAAAGCTGCGGTACTTGCGGCGCACGGCCAGTGCCTCCGGATCGTCTTTGCCCCACTGTCGCACCTTGCGCTGCCGCAGGAAATCCTCCAGATCCAGCAGGAGTTTCTCCTGGCTGGCTTTTGCAACGTTGGTCAGTTTCAGTTCGGTTTTCTTTGATGTTGCCGAGGCCATGCTGCCTTCGGCGATGTTCTGTCGTCCGCTGCGTCCGGCCTGTACCATCTGGTCGTGCGTGCGCGAGCGCTTGGCCACGTGCCGGTTACAAAACAGCGTCGTTCCGTCGTAGAGAATCTCGGCTACCTGGAAGCTCTTCAGGTTGCGGTAACCGCCGTGGGTTGGGATCAGGCCGGGGCTTTTCTGGTTTTTGTCCGACTGTTTGGACCTGTCTGACAAGTCCGACAAAAGCCCGACAGCCAACCGCACATCCGCCACAATTCGATTGAGCAGTGAGCGCACAGCGTCCGGGTTTTCCGGGATACCCGGTGGAGAGGTTTCTCTGGACAGCTTTGCTATCCATTCTAGCTTTTCTAGGGCTTCCTTCAAAGATTCCTGGTGTTCCATTTTCTCAGTCTCCAAAGTCAAAAAGTTCCGGTTGAGTCTTTAGTTCTTCTTTGCGTTTCTTGTCCAACTTGTCCGATGGGTTCTCTCTGTTCACACCTCCACCTCCTTAACATCAATATCCAGGTCGGCGACGCGGATATCCCCGGTCATTAGTTTATTGAGCGTTGTTTTGAAAAGGGATTGGAGGGCGGATTTCTTTGTGTGATGCCATGAAACCTTATTGTCTAGCGACAACAGCATGTTCGCAATATCGATTTGCTCCTTTAACGTTGCGGGGAACGGAATTGGCCAATTACGGATCAAATGGACAGGAACACGCTGACGGCCTGTTGCACCTTCCATTTTACCTGCAATAGCGAGACGAACCTGTACGTTCTGCAAATAAAATGAAAGAAATACAATGTTGCTCACACCGGAAAGGCATTTTATGGGGATGACTTCAGTTGTTGCTATTCCAAAACCGTTCGGTATGCCTTTTGCAATCCCTTGTTTACCATTTTCAAAACATGGCGTAATCTTCGATAGGAGAAGATCACCTGCTTCAAAATAGGTTCCCGAGGTTAACTGGTCTGGTGACTTCATGCGCCATTCATTGATGAACAACTCAAAAGAAGGGATGCATTCCATAGGGATAAATGCTATCGATTCGAATTCTGTATAAGTAGTTTCTCTTGGCTTTTTGGTGATTTGATACATTTTCTCAAGCGGCACCACCTCCCAACTCTCCGGGATCTCGCCGATTTCCGTCATTTTCGTTTTCTCACCCCTTAGCCCATAGGTGAAGAGGTGTTGCATGGTGGATTTTTTGAGGTCGCGTAGGGACTGGATGATTTTTTCCTGCGTCTCAATCGCCCGCTGAATCTTCAACAACACCGTCGCAATCTTCTTCTGTTCGGGGAGAGGGGGGAGGGGGATTTGGAATTCCGAAAGTCGTGAACGGGAGAGATTCGGTATTGTTGTTTTGTTGCCAGCTCCTTCATACGCGTTAAGTTGTGTCATGCCTGCCTGGAGCCAATACATCATGAAAAGAGGAAGCACGTTATTATCCAAACGGCGCAGTCGGTGGAGATGGTTCTGGTACAAACAATTGTCGATTTCTCCTCGCCATATTGCAGTACGGCCAATGTCACCGCCTTCGCATACAAGAAGATCGCCGCATTTTAAAGCCAGGGTCTCGCATTCATTGTCAGTGAAGCTCATTTCGTCCAATACATCTATTTTTAAGCTACCCCAGAACACATTTGCTGTTCGAAGAAATGGTCGAAGGTTATTGCCCGTCTGCTTTTGGCGTGATAACGATTTTCCCTGCTTGATGCTGAAGGTCTTGCCTATCTGAGTTGTTTGCCAGTCTGGTGGAAACTCAATCATCTCACGACCTCCTTTTCACGTGCCCTCCGGGCTACATGCGTGTCGCCCTTACGGGCCAGCCGGTCGAGCATGCCGCCGGGGGTGACGTGCGGGAGCCAGCGTTTTTCGGCGGAATCCAGCACGAAGCGGTTGCGGGCTTCAGCCGCCGCCAGATTGCCCTCGCGATTGCGCATCTCCAGAATCAGCATGCGGTTGGCTTCCAGGGCGGGGAGCCATTCCGGTGGAATGCGCATTTCGTTTATGCCCCAGGCGGGGCAGCAGATAAGTTTTGGCGCTGCATGCGTGTCGTGGGAAGGAGAGAGGGCGACATGCGTGTCGCGGGAAGATGAGAGGGCGACATGCGTGTCGCCCGTACGGAGCAGGGTGGCCAGGATGGCCTTCTCTGGGGGCGAATGGAATCCGCTGATGAAGCAGTGTTGAGAGCTGGCGGTTCGGGCATGTTTTGTTGCGGCGGCCAGCACATCAGGCGGGCAGTTGCGCGAGCACAGCATGGCTATCTTTTCGCGGTTCAGCAGGGCCGGATTGCCGATCATGCGGAAGGATTGGCCTTCGTGCGTGGCGTGCTGCACCAGCTTCCACGGGTTGGCTCGGATATATTCTCGGATATTGCGCTCGGCCTCAGGCGTGCGCACAATCATTTCATAATAATTGCGGTGCCAGATGCGGATGTTTTCGGGCGGGGCGCCAAATGGGGCGACATGCGTGCCTGGGGCGACATGCGTGTCTTGGGCGACATGCGTGTCGCCCCTACGGCGGCGGATGCGGCGGGATACGGCGGCTTTGAATGCGCCGATGACGTGGCCCAATTCGGATTGGCCCTTTTCGATGCGGATCAATGCATGGAAATGATCGGGCATCACCACGAATTCGCCGGGGAATGCATCATCGCGCAATTTCCCACAACGCCGCCATTCATCGGCAATGATTTCCCGTACGGGCGACACGCATGTCGCCCCCATTACCCCAAACGGATTGCCTTTTGCCCATTCAATGAATTCCCGATGCGCACAAATGGTCACGAAATACAGGCCGGGGCCGACATAATCATGGCCTTTCAACCGAATAGATCGGCGGTGATGGATTTTTTGGTTATATGCCGCATTCTTCATTCTGGCCCTTTTATGTTCGTACCCAGCCATTCCTCCGGGCAATAGACGTGTTTCCCGCTCGGTAGGCGCACTCGCTCGGGAAGCAGATTTCTGGCATATGATTCAGCGCTAAGCGTAAAGGAGCCTGGCGCAATCCGCGCAAGTTCACGGTTCTTACGATCAAACGGGAAAGCGAAGATGAGGCGCTTATCTGTGTAAAGACGTTGAAATGTGTACACACACGGTCGCAGGTCTGTGTCACCGGTGACTAGCACAGCCACATCGAACTCGTCCCGTGCGGCGCCCTCGAGAACAGCACATGCGATGGCAACATCTGTTTCCTTCTCTTCGTGTGTGACAAATTGCTCGTTGGTGTAGGTGTCCCAGGCATCCTTGCGTTTGAAATGACTGATCTTGACATCAACGCCGGTAGCAGTCAACGCACGCACGTAGGCCTTGTGCCCGCGAATCTTTTCCGACTGTATGTTGCCAAGGTGTTCGGCATAAGCGGTGTAGTATCGGACAGACACCACTGTGGCGCCTTGCGCCACAAGATCAAGATGGCTCTTAAACAAATGAAGTAGGTCTAGCCATTTGAGTGAGGGTGGGGCGTGCAGTTTCTCTGCTCGGCAGACGGAGTGGTAGAGATTGAATCCATCAACAAAGAACACAGTGCGGAGTTGCCTTGGAGAGCTCATAGTGTACTCTCCCAACTTGCAGGCAAAAAGAAACCCGCAGGCCTTAACCTGCGGGGGGCCATTCGGCCCCGGATCCAAGTCCGGGGACCATCATGGGGATGATCTTTTCCAACTTTACCACAAAGAGAAGATGCGTCAACAGCAAAAACCCGACGCAAAAACCCAATCGTTTCGTGCATTCCGCGTATTTCGTAGTTTATTAACCATTCCGAACACTCTTCATTTCGAATTCCCCGCAGTCTCATATTTCGCCCTCATTGCGCAGTTCGATGGCCAATTCCATCGCCCGTTTTTCATGTGAGAATGGTGACCAACTGTACGAAATGAATACGTGTGGCGGCTCAGAGTGATACTTGTTGTCTGTCATTGCTTCTTGCCCCTCTTGGCGCGTGTTTTCGAACCAGTTGAACGCCGCGCCGCATTCTTCTTACGGCGATAGTCGTTGATATCGAGGCAGGTGTCGTACGTGGCACGGTCGATCTTGATCCAATCCGTGCCGTTGATTCCCCGCTTGTTACGAAGCGTGGGGCTGAATGGATAGGCGCAGGCCACTTTGATCCATCGCTTCTGCTGCCCGGAAATAGACCGAATCTCCTTGCTCGCCTCAGAGAGGTCCTGATCCTGACTGAAGATAAGGGCAACGTCATATTGCTTGTCGAGGGCGCCACGGACAACATCCAACGCCAGCCGGATGTCGATGCCTTTCTCGCGACCGACAAGCGTGGTCGTCATCTTTCCGTTCGGCAGCGATACGAGCTGGTTAGAGTAGCGCAGAGGGCGGGAGAACGTCTGCACACCACGGGTTCCCATTACGCCCAGCTTTGTTACCCAGAAATGATGGCGGTCGGGGTCAATGCTGGGGTCGGGGATTCCCGTGTAGAAGTGTATTGCGGAAAACGACCAGCCCTGTGACGTGCAGATGTTCTCGGCCAGATCGCGAATGTTGTAATTTGGAAAAGGATATCCGAATGCTTCCTTGGCGGCGTTGAACAGGTTCTGTCCGTCGACGTAGGCGATCGCCCGCTTGGTGGTGGGTTCCTTCATGTTACCACCTCCCCCGGATAAAAAATAACCCCGCCGGAGCTCGTCTTACGGCGAGTGATCCAGCGGGGAGCAATTAACCTACTCAAATATACACCCAACAAGCCAACGACGTCAACCGTCAGTTGAGCAAAAACCCGCCACATTTGAGCTTGGCTCGGCCAGAGGCTTGGCGGGTATGCTGGCGAGACTGTACCAGACCTCTTCTCAGATGCAACACCGTTTTTGGCGGCGCATTCTCCTGGCAAAAAGCCAGACGGCGCCTGGGAAATCCGATGTAGTGTTGCGGGCAACGTGGTATCCCCCAAGTGGATTCCTCCGCTCACGACTTGCCTCCAATCCACTTGTCGCTGATGCAATCTACCGGCTTGCTGCGGTCGCGAAGCGCTTCCAGCGTCTCCGATGACTTGGCGCTACCAGAGGACGGGGTCCTAAACCCCATCTGCGTGAAGATGCCTTTCAATTCTTCATCATTCTTCAGCGCCTTTTCCTCCAGTCCGTCTTTTCCCCACAGTTCTTCCAGTATCTCCGGGATGGGCCGGTATTCTTCCTGTTCGCTGGTGTCAACGTAGCGCGATGGCGAAAGGTTGTAGTCGTTCTTTGCCGCTTCGCTATTGCTGATAACTTTTACGAAGCGTTCTATATCCGATCCTCTGACAAATGCCTGCGCAATTTTTTTGATGCTTCCTTCGGGTATATAGTTCTTTGGACGCCCCTTCTCGAATTCGCGGCTTGCGTTGACAAGCACGATCTTTCCTTCGCGCTGCTTAAGCTTGTTGCGATTGAGCACAACAATTATACCGGCAGCGGTGGTGTTGTAGAACAGGTTGTCGGGCAGCAGAATCACGCCTTCGATCAGGTCGTTTTTCACGAACCATTTCCGTATGGTCTTCTCCCTGTCTTCGCTGCGGCCCCCGCTGCCGCGGGTAACAGCGCCGGTATCCAGCACCACCGCGGCGCGGCCATTGGCGTTTAGACTGGCGAGTGTATGCTGGAGCCATGCCCAGTCGGCTTTGCCGGTGGTTATGCCGCCATGCTCATCAAAACGGCCGAATTCGTCGTTTTCATAAACCGACGTTTCAAACGGCTGGTTCCACATGGGATTGGCTACAACAATGTCAAATTCGCGGAGACTGCCATCCGGTTTTCTGAATTTGGGGTTGGTCATGGAGTTGCCGCGCACTATCTCGCCTTCCATGTCATGGATAACCATATTCATCCGGGCAATGGCATAGCTGGAGCCTGTCAGCTCCTGCCCGTAAAGCTTCAGCGGGCGGCTTACCTTCACGTCGCGTTCCTGGAGCGCAAGCTCGGTCTTGATCAGCAATCCCGCAGAGCCGCATGCAAAGTCGTGCACCTGTTCACCCTGGGCGGGACGCACAATGTAGGCCATAAGCCAGCCGACCTCTGCAGGGGTAAAGAACTCGCCTGCGCTCTGACCCTGGCCTTCAGCGAATTTCCTGAGCAGGTACTCATAACAACGGCCCAGAAAATCAGGTTCAACATCGTACAGGCCCAACCGATAACGAGGATTGGAGAGCTTTTCGAGGACTCCCGCCAGCGCGGTGTCGCTGATCTCACGCTCGCCGTTTCGAGTCTCGTTGAAGTCAACGGTATCGATAACCCCGCTCAGATCCTTGTACCTGTTCCCGGAGTTTGCCTTTACAATCGCCCGCATGGTAGTGGTGAGCTGTTCACCAAGCGACCTGGGCTTCCTGCCTTTAGGCCATTTGAATTCTTTTCTGCCGCTGACAACAGGCCATCTGGCTTCTGGCGGAATGTAGAAGCGAACCAGGTCGTGATCCTGTTCTATTATTGAAAGCGCTGTTTCCCGGTCTCCGTATACTTCGGCAAGCCGCTCGACCTCGTCATCGAAAACATCCGACAGGCGTTTGATGAACACCAAAGGTAGAATGTAATCCTTGAATTTCGGGGCATCGCGTTCACCACGAATAGAACATGCCGCGCTCCATAGCATCTGTTCCATCGCTTTAGTGGTCAGATAATCATCTCTTGTTGCCCGGCGTTTCTTTCGGACGTTTGCATTATCGGCTTTGCCATGAGCGGCGACTTCTTCGGCCAAATCGAGAATGGCCTTCTTTGCTTTGCCGCGTGGAACACTGCGCCCGTTCTCCCACCTGTTGAGAGTCGAGAAAGCGACGCCAAGCTTCGCCGCCAGCTCTTCCTGGCTTAAACCCAACCTGTGCCTGATGTCCATGAGCGTTCCGGGAATTTCGCGATTTTCCATGAAGACTCCTTTTTTGCAACTGTTTGCAATAATGCTATAGCGTTTATAGCTTAAGTCAATAGAAAATAGATCAGGCTAGAGATCTCTGGCCATTATCATTGTAACCCAGGGGTCTTCATTCAGGGTTTGAATACAGTGGAACCCGTTGTTGAAGTACTCGTTTTCCACAGCCTCGACATGATCATTGTCAATGCCGGAGAGAATGAGTCTGCTGTTTGAAGAGGCGGCCGGGAGTCGCGTGATAATGGAAGAGTTTTTGATCAAGGCGCCGGCAAGAATATTGGCAACGACAAGATCAAATCGCGAGTCGGTCTGAAATTCGGCAAGATCGGCCTGAACGCATGTTACAGGATTGACGACATCATTCTTCTTGAGATTTTCGATTGTGGTTTCAACCGCTGTCATATCGTTGTCCATGGCAAATATAGGTCCGTAGCCCAGCTTTGCCGCTGCTATTGACAGGATTCCCGATCCGCACCCCAGGTCGCAGAAGCTTTCAAGGCCTTGTTGCTGCATTTCGTCGATTATTCTGAGACAAGAGCGTGTTGTGAAATGCAGGCCGGTGCCGAAACTCATCCCCGGATTGATTTCGACAATGACTTCGCCTTCCATATGACCGGGTTTCTCCCAGGGAGGAGTCACAATGATGCGGCTTGACACCTGTTCGGCGTGGAAGTGTTTTTTCCATGACTCGCTCCAGTTTCGCGCTTCAAGTCGGGACAGTTGCATTGATACTGCGGTATCTTTACGGAAAAGTGAGTCGCGTAGATTATTCATGACGGATTCGGCTTTTGTTTTTTCGGGTAAATAGATCTCAAACACTGTTTGTCCTGCTTCTTCAGGAGTCACCTCAGCCCACAGAAGTCCGCTTATTTCCAGCCAACATTCAATGTCGGGCACAAGGTCGGGGTTGCTGAAAACCTTGAGTGTCCATAGCGGTTCTTTTTCGTGGCAGCCAGGTTTCATGACGCTTTTGTCCACCTGCATTTTTTTGTGCATTCAGGCTAAACCAGCTCCACGTGTGTGCCGGCCCATTTTTCGCCGATCCTCTGCTTCCTGTAGCCCCAGATTTGACCGCCTGCTATCCATGGCACGACCGGCAACAGGAGGGGGAGGTTTCGTTTGAAAGACTGCGATAGCGATGGCGGCATGCCGTCGGGGCCAACAGCCTTGATGCCGGTTATCATTTTGCCGATGCTGCGCCCCGTGCCTGCGTCTTTGAAGAGAACGTAAATTAGAATGAACGCCTGGAGAAAACCTGTCGAAACGGAGTTTTGTCCTTTTCCAAAAGTCTGAAAAAGCATTGACACGAAAATGGGAATAATTATTGCGTCGATACCCCAACCTATGGTTCGCCGCTTTGCCAGGGAGCGATATGCGTATTGCGCCTCGGATCCTGTAACTGCAAGCTCTTTTTCCTTCAGCAATGAGCTTAGCGAAAGAATAATCAGGAGAGCGCCGGCTGGCAGAAGAATCATTGTTCCGACGAATCCAATGTGTGATGCATAAGTTGTCAGAGGCGCCACAGCATCATTTTCTTCAAGCCCTTGGAGGCTTTGAATTCCGGCTACATGATTCATGGCTACCCCAATGGCGACGGCAGTGCCGAGATGGGCGATAACGAGCGCTATTCCCAATACATAGCCTAATCTTTTCAAGTTAATCATCATAATAAAAGTATCCCGACCATGTTTATTGATACTGTATTTTTGTGGTTTGGTCAAAGGCAGTTTGTTCTGGATGCTGGATGCTGGATGCTGGATGCTGGGTTCTGGATGCTGGATGCTGGATAAACTTTGTCATAGCTTCTGTTCCCTTCCAGTATCCAAGCTGCTGCCCTTTCGCGAGTTTCGTAGTTTAAACTCTTCTTCTTTTCTTATGTTTTTCTCTTCTATTCGCGAGCAATTCGCAAAATTCGCGGTTTCCATCTTTTCTTTTTTCTTCCTCTTCTCTTGCTCATTGAACATTCCGTGTTGGATATTGAATATTCTCTTCCCTCTCCTCTTCCTCTCTGTCTTCCTATCTTGTTCTCACGCCCGGCGTCCCCGCCTCAAGAGCCCAAGACCGCAAAGAAGAAGGGGCGAGAAACCTTAGCGTCATTTAGCGAATTTCGTAGTTAACCTCTTCTCTTCTCTATTCTTCTCTACTTTGCTCATTGAACATTCCGTGTTGGATATTGAATATTCTCTTCCCTCTCCTCTTCCTCTCTGTCTTCCTATCTTGTTCTCACGCCCGGCGTCCCCGCCTCAAGAGCCCAAGACCGCAAAGAAGAAGGGGCGAGAAACCTTAGCGTCATTTAGCGAATTTCGTAGTTAAACTCTTCTATTCTCTTCTCTACTCTACTTTGCTCATTGAACATTCCGTGTTGGATATTGAATATTCTCTTCCCTATCTATTACATCCCACCTCCTACCTCCCACATTCTCCGTCTCCCTTCCTCTTATGTAAAAAAATATCAGGAATTGTTATTGACGCCGGGCGATAGCTTGCAAGTTGGACGGCTATTAATTATGCTTGCCGCTTGTTGAATTAGCCTGGATTATTCACAGCAAGGAAATTTAACCACGGATAACACTGATTACACGGATAAAGTATAAGAATGATGGATATAAAACAAAAATCCGTGTTATCAGTGCAATCAGTGGTAAAAAAATATCAGCAAACGACTTGTATATTATTTCGAAAAGTTGATGAATAGATCAGGTTAGGGAGCTCGGTAAAGCATGAATTATCAAGTATTGGAAAATTTTCCCGCTCTCGGTAAAGAAGCGGCTTTTTCGTTTCTTGACTGGATTCAGAAGAACCCGGAAGGGGTAGCGTCGTTGCCTACCGGTAAAACACCGGAATATTTCATAAAATGGGTAAAAAACATTCTTGCCGACTGGAACTCCAAAGCCGTCCAGAAGATGCTGGGTGAAGCCGGTTTAAAGAAGGACCTAAAACCTGATATGAGGGGCCTTCGTTTCGTTCAGATGGATGAGTTCTATCCGATTGAACCTCAGCAGCACAACAGCTTCTGTTATTATGTTCGTAATTTTTATATAGACGGGTTCGGGCTTGATCCCCGTAAAGCCATGGTTATTGATTGCTCAAAACTGGGTCTTCATGCGAATCAGACGCTTAAGCAGGTATGGCCGGATTCGCGGGTGGATCTAGACTTGCGCCATCGCGCGCCTCAAAGCCAGCTTGAGGAAGAACAGAAAGCGGTGATTCACAGGATTGACCAATGGTGCCAGGAGTACGAGGACCGGATAAGGGCCATGGGCGGCATAGGCTTTTTCCTGGGCGGCATAGGTCCTGACGGGCATATCGCGTTTAACATCCGTGGGACCGATCATCATTCTACGACCCGGCTTGTGCCGATTAATTATGAAACTCAGGCTGCGGCCGCAGGCGACCTTGGCGGAATGGAAATAGCTCGAAACCGGCTGGTTATAACTATCGGGTTGGAGACTATAACTTTCAACCCTGACTGTCGCGCAATTATTATGGCGGCGGGTGAAGCCAAAGCAGGTGTAGTTGCAGACGCGGTGGAATCGCAGACTGATTCCCTTTATCCGGCTACAGCATTGCGTAAGCTGCCGCACAGTATTTTTTATCTGACGAAAGGGGCCGCTTCGGAGATCAGGCAAGCGCGCGTGGAGACTTTCAGTTCCGGTCATCCGGACCAGGAGTCCGTGCGGCGGGGGATTATAGATGTGGCGCTGGCGGCAAACAAGCGAGTGACAGAAGTTACCAGAGATGATCTGGCAACGGACATAATAGGAGCTGAACTATTGAAAGTTCCACGCCTGGACCTTGCGGCGGAAAAGGACCAGACGCATCGACACCTTATCGATGCTTTGGAAAAGGGCGCGGCGCCCGCTCAAAACAGGACATTCCTGCACACCGAACCGCATCACGACGACATCATGCTCGGATATCTGCCTGCGGTTGTGCGTAATATAAGAGAGGCGACCAACAGGCATTACTTCATGACGTTGACCAGCGGCTTCACTTCCGTGACCAACCAATACATGCAGCGTCAGTTATCAAACCTTGATGCATTCCTGCAGTCTGATGATTTCCGCGTGCTCGAAGATGAGGATTACTTCAACCCGGAAAGCCAGGAGAATCGAAACAGGGATGTGTGGCAATATCTTGATGGCGTTGCCGCCGGTGAAGATCGGATGTGCGCGGAAGGAGCCGCAAGGAGGCTTTTTCGCAGTCTTAAAGAAATATACGCTGGCCAGTCGCAGTCCGCAATACATGAGGAGCTTCAGGTTCTGATTGAATACCTGGCCGTTGCATACCCGGGCAAGAAAGATACCGACACTATGCAGAAGCTCAAGGGCATGTGCCGCGAATGGGAAGCCGAGTGCCTCTGGGGTTATTTCGGCTGGCAATGCGCAAATGTGATGCATGAACGCCTTGGGTTTTATACAGGCGATATATTTACGGGGGAACCTCACAGTCAGAGAGATGTCGAACCAATTTTAAAGAAGATGCGCGAGCTGAATCCTGATGTCATCTCTGTTGCGCTAGACCCGGAAGGCAGTGGACCTGACACCCATTACAAGGTTATGCAGGCCATACACACCGCAATCGATGCGTACGAACCTAACGCAAAGGATTCGGATCTTCGTATATGGGGATACCGCAATGTGTGGTACCGGTTCCATCCGGCCGAGATGAATATGTGCGTTCCGGTATCTTTGAACATGTTTGCTATTATGCACAATGCATTCATGAACACCTTTATATCGCAGCGTGAAGCTTCCTTTCCCAGCTACCAGTACGACGGGCCATTCAGCCGGCTGGCACAGAAGATACAGGTTGAGCAATACCACATGCTCAAGACCTGCCTGGGCAGGGAATGGTTTCATGATCACCCGAATGCAATGATACGCGCTACTCGCGGTCTGGTCTTTATGAAAGAAATGGATGTTGAGGAGTTCTACCAACACAGCCGGAACCTGCGCCAGGCGGCCGAAGATATATAAAATCTATGCGGGTTCAGATCTGATTGTTGCGGTAAACTTCGGCTTCCCAGTTTTCGATATATGCTCGAATGGATTCGCTCAGGTAGTTGATGCCTCCAAAAGCCGCGCTCAACTGCCTGACCAGCGCCGCGTCCTTTGCAACGTCCATGGCGAGGCCGGCTCTCTTTTCGGTATTGCCAAGCGCGAATACGGCATTTTCCTGCGCAATAATGCGAGGCGGCCGGTTGTAACGGCTGATAAAGGCGTCAACATTTTCTCTGGAAACGGGGCCTCTTAAAGGGAAAGATTCCGCGTAAAGAATATGGTCCGGCGAGACAGGGCCTTCGGCCGGATCAAAATAACCTGACGCGCAGATAACCGGGGGTTCTTTTCCGGAAAGAATTTCACGGATCTGATCTGTTGCCTTCTTCACATACTCTTTTTCAGGAGGCGCTGCTACGTTCAATTCAGCGCTTATGCCTTTCTCTTTGTATTCGTTGGATAGTCGCTGAAAGATTTCAGCGTACAGGGACCGGACGCGTTCGGCTGTGTCGGCAGCCACAAAAACTCCATGATTCTTGAGAAAGATCAGTTCAGGGTTTGTGCCATGCTCCTTATGATAGTCGGCTATCCTGCCTCTGACGGCCATGCACAGTTCATAACCCGGGTCAATGTATTCCATCCATAACGCTTCCGGGAAAAGACGCTGGCAAGCTGAAGCGGCGTTGATTGAACAGGTCATCCCGTTTACAAGCGCCGGATGGGTATGCATTACATAGTTAGTTTCCAGGAGATTGTGAAGCGATGCTTCAACTGACGGCCTTCGAGGATCGTCAGAGATCTTTGCGCTGGTCATCTTCTCGAGAAGAAACGCATCTCTCTGAGCAGGTTCTGAAGGAGGTTCTGTTGTGTAGAGCTCTGATATTGCTGACCGGTCAAGAGCCAGAAAATCTTCGGCGCTGATGTCTTTAAGCGTAGTTCCAGAGGGCTTTACCCATATCGTCTTGCTGTCTTTGGCCGAGGAATTCCCTCCGCCTCCCATAACGAATTCATCTGTTCCGCATTCATGAGAGAGGCGCGTGATTTCATCCAGAATTTTCATAAAACTACTCCGTGTCGGTTAACTTCAATAATTCATCCTCGGCTGATTTTGTCCATATTCCGTTCTTCAGTTTATCAGCTACAGAAGAGTATTGCTCTTCAATATTGGAAAGCGGAGTAAGCGGCATTTCTGAAAGAGACGGATAAACGACAATCTTTCCGGGCAGTTCCCGCTTCTCAACGGCCTGCAGCCCGTCCATGGCGCCGGCCATTCCGCTTACCGCGTCCACGGACAAATTTGTGTCGAGCTGACCGGATGTCACTTTTTCCAGAACTATCTGCATGTCCGCCAATGTGGATCCGCTTGTGCCGAAAAGGTAGCATTGGTTGCTTATGTACTTGTCCATATCAATTTCGTGTTTAACCGATGCGGGAATTCCGGCGAATACATTGATAAGCGCGCCCGGAGCGCTGTCGGCTACTGCCTGTGCGACAAGCTCACCGACTGGAGCCATAATAACGGTATAACTGAAGGGGCCATGGACATCGTCTTTCTGCGGGTTGACAAGGTCCAACGCCACATCGTTCTTTTTCATAGGCAATTCAGCTTTGCGGGCAAGCGCTTCCAGCCGAGAGTCGTCGAAGTCTGTTGCGGTTATGGAAAGATTTTTCTTATCCGAGCAGATAAGGCGGATTGTATGCATCTGACCCATAGGTCCGGCAGCGCCCATCACCAGAACCTTGTCGTCATCTCTCACTTCGCCATCGGCTGGAATGCCCGCATAGCTTTCAGAGGCATTGGCGCCGGTGGAGCCGATCCAGCGTGTGGGTCCGTAATGAATTCTACCGACGCCGACGGAAACAGGCCGTCCAAGGGTATGACCGCCCAATACAACGTTGATCAATCCGCCAGCCGCCAGTTTATCGCCGGCCGTTTCAAGTTTATCGGGGTTGTGCCCGAAATAGACGATGTCATCAAAGCTCTCGTCTGCCAGTTGGTCGAGATTTACTGATGCAACATTGCTGCAGCCGAGGTTACGGATTGATTGGAGTTGTCCATCATTGGCGCAACATGCGGAAATTGAAGATGGCGGATGGCCCTGACGCAGTGAATCTTTAAGTCCTTCGATAGAATGAGCCGGGTCGGCAATAACCAGCAGTCTGCCATTTTCAAGAATATGGTTTCTGTCGGAAGTGATATAGGAATTTTCCACACAGGCCCATGGTTCCACGAGCCCAACAGCCGAAGCGCTCAGGGAATTGTCGACTTCGATAAGCATGCTTGAATTGCTTTCAGGGTCTACTATCACCCGTTCGTCCATAATCACATACTGTTGCAGCGCGCCCTCGAAATTGTATCCGAACGCTGAATTCGAGCTTTCGGTTTTGAGCCACCGGTAATCGGTCTGGATCAGGGCTCTTTGTCCGACCCGGCTCTTAACCACACGTTTTCCTGTCGCGACGACTGTGCATACCGCTTCGTGACCGGGCACGGTAGGCATACTTCCGGGTTTATAGGAAGGGATTTCAGATAGGGCGCCTTTATCTATTCCGGAAACTACTTCAGCCTTGCGCGGATGGTTGGAGAATTGTTTGAGCAGCTTCAGGTCGGAAAAACATACTCCTACTGCGTCAATTCTGGCCAGGATCTGGTATGGACCCGGGTTCGCAACGGGTTTGTCCGTGGTTAGCTCCAGCTTCTCGGGACCGGTAAGCTGTATTGCGCTTTGTTTCTGCGGGTATGACATATTGTCAGCCTGTTTCATTTCATCTCTATTGGCAGCGCCGCTACTTGAGCATTACCTGACCGCCTGTTACCGGGATGGCCTGACCGGTTTCATATTGTTGTTCCATCAGGTAATATAAGGCTTTCATCACATCTTCAGTTCTGCATCCCCGGCCCATGGGTATTTTCTTTTCATAAGCGCGCCTGACGTCTTCGATCGTTTTTGCGCCGGGAACTTTTCCTGTGCTCAGGTATTGTACAAAGAGCCCGGCTTCAGGATCAGACCACAGCGGACCGTCAAAGAAGTTGCCCGGACATATGGCGTTGACCTTGATTCCGTCTTCAATAAGTTCCATGGCAAAGGACTGAACGAGTCCGATTGCCCCGAACTTGCTGCCGGCATAAGCGGCGTTACGGTTTGATCCGGCCAGGCCTGACTTGGAATTGATCTGTATGATATCGCTAGTGTATTCGCTGTTTGCGGAATGCTGCAGGGACAGAATATGCGCCGTTGCCTTGACCATCAGGAAGAAGCCCCGGTAATTAACTGAGGTGACGAAATCAAAATCCTTTTCCGTCTGTGTTTTTACGCTTCCGGCTTTCAAAACTCCCGCATTAGACACAAGCATGTCGAGGCCTCCGTAATGCTTCACAACATTTTGTATGGCCAGTCCGGTGGATTGAGAATCGGTTACATTTATTGCAACGGCAAACGCGCTATCCTTACCGTATGTCTGTTTTAAATCTTCAGCGGCTTTTCGGGCGCCTTCTTCGTTGATATCAGCCATAACGACCCTTGCGCCTTCGGCGGCAAGATCACTGGCGATCTCCAATCCAAATCCCTGAGCCGCCCCGGTTACCAGGGCGATTTTGCCCATCGCTCTTCCGCCGCCGGTCAGGTCGACAGGCAGAACAGAAAACAGTCCGATGTCATTTACATGCACTGCTTTGATCTCATCTCTCTGTGCGGTTACGAGTTCTGATAATTTTGCGGCAATGGCTGCCGGTGAATTGTCGCCGGAAAGCGTTACAGGTGGATATTGAGTTACCGTTTGAGGTTCGGGTTCAAAGCGAATGCCGGGCAATCGGCCATTCTTGCCCAGAAGTCCTCTCAATAAAGGGGCGATTGTAAAAACTTTTTCATTCATATTCCGCCAGGCGCCTTTCGATTATATCTTTCCCGATTCCGCTCAAGTCGCGTATACAATCCTCGATATTGCCATATTCCGGATTCAGGCTGCCGTTTTTGTCGGTAAACCCGCACTTACCCTGTAGATTCATAGACTGATGCGCGGCAATAATGCAAGCGCCTTCGCGGAATATCCGGTTGATTTCATCAGGAATTTTCTGTCCGTCGCTGCAGTCAGGTTCAAGAGGCAACAGTTTCGGCGAATTATGTTCGGTCCCGGCAACTGCTGCGATGCCGGCTTCCCGGATGGCAGGGACGTATTCCATCAGAACTTCTTTACTGTTGCGGACAGGTATGAATTCCACCATGCGTATGCCCTGTTCCTGCAGCCGCTCAATAAGTCCGGATACGGGTGTTTCGTATTCCGTTCGCTGCGACGCTCCATCCGCGAGGACCGGATAGCAGACAATGCCGCCGGTTTCGAGAATAAGTTCCCTGGCCTGATCCGGCCTTACAAATGTTTCCTCCACAAAACAAGGCTTTCCGGCTTTCATCAGATGACTGCGAATGGTTCCCTGCAGCGCGCATGGATCATCAGAGCTTTCATTGCAATAATCGCCGAAAACTTTCGAAAGACTTTCTGCTCTCTGTTCGAGGGGAACCTGCTCAAAGACAGCCTCCTGGAATGCTTGAGCGATATGCCGTTCCTGCAGAACAATGCTTTCCACGTTCACCCGGTAGCGCTGTTGGAGCCGACCGATAATCTTTTCGGCTGACAATTCCACGGGGATTCCTTTGCGGGCGAAAAAAGACGACAATTTGTCGGTCATCTGCCGCATTCGTTCCGAGTCGTTACGGCGGATGATCTTGATCAATTCATCACCCCTGGGCGACATGGGATTGAAATCCGTTAAGCCTTTTCCGCATATATATAATTTTCCGGGATTTGCCGGGTCGTTAATCCTGATGCCCTTATCAAGCAATTCCTTGTCCCGCGCGATAATCTCCATGCCGAAAAGCGGGAATACCCTGTGTTCTTTCGCAAGCTTTCTGAATCGTTCGTAGATGGAAAAATCATAGTAGTTGCCCGCTCCGAGAACCCTGATATCCTGTTCTGAGGCAAGGCGCATTGCGTGGGCGACCGATTCAAATGCGCTGAAGTTGGGAGGCAGGTGAATGTGCGTATTTACGCCGCTGCGTTCCCAGTTGGGCGCGGACTTTTTATTAATCTGGCTGGAAAAAATCATGAAGTATGGAACAATAGACCGGTTTATGCCGCGGATCAAGAAGGAATAGCGACGGGCAACGGAAAAGGGGGAGCAATTGAGAGCAGGAATTATAGGCGCCGGGATTATCTGGCGGAGAAATCATGAAGAACGTCTCCGGAAACTGTCCGACAGACTTTCTATTGCCGCGTTCAGCGCGCGCACGGAAGAAACCCGGAAGGATGTTTCACAGAAATATCCTTATGCTTCGGTATACGCTGATTACAGGGAGATGCTTTCCTCGCCTGATATTGACGTTGCCATTGTGCTGACGCCGATAAAAATGAACGCGCAGGTTACGCTGGACGCTCTTGATGCCGGCAAACATGCGCTGGTTGAAAAACCGTTTTGTGTAAGTTCTGAAGACGGACGCAGGATTATTGCAAAAAGCGGAGAAACCGGAAATCGTGTCTTTGTCCTGGAACAGTTTGCTTATGACCCTGACTTTCACAAGGCACGGGAGATTATGCGCTCGGGAAACCTGGGCGAATTTGTGCATGCCACATGCGTATCGCATAGTCCCATCGGCCCTGAATTTGATGACGGTTCCGGCTATGGAACAAGCAGTTGGCGCATGAACGGTGAGTTTCCTTTGGGGATGCTCTTTGACGGGGGTATCCATTACCTGGCCGCTTTCAATCTGCTTTTCGGTTCGCCGAAGCTTGTCAGCGCTTCGGGACAGAAATGCCGCCCGGAATTCGGCGAGTACGATCATATTGTCCTGCAATTGGAATACGAAGAAGGAGCCAGTCTTGTTTTTTCTCATTCCAGCTTCCTGAGTCCGCAAAAGAGGAGCTTTGACATTGCCCTGACAGGCGGCCGGATTGAGATCGGCGGGGGAGTCACGGCGAGGGACCGCAAAGATAATGAGGTGGAGAATTACCGGGCTTCAGAGCGGGCAAGCGACAGGATGTGGCAGGCTGCCATTCGATACCTGGAGAACGGAGAAGGCTGTGAATACCAACTTGAAGCCGCTCTCAATGACATCAAACTGCTTGAAAGCGTCAAAGAATCCCTTCATACGAAGAAATCATGTTTTGTCGGCTGAAAAAAAATTAACAGAACTTTGCTTAACCCGCATATCTCACACGGGGGGTTATTTATGAATCTTCATTGACTTCCCTGGCCGCCTCCAGAAAGCTATGTGCGTCTATACGTTCTTTATAGTCCGGGTTGGTATATCGGAAAACAATTTTTCCTTTGCTGTTGACCAGGTAGGCTGCCGGCACAGGCATTGTTTTGTCCTTGATCCCGGGCGCTGACCGGAGTGGTATTTCCAGCTCGCTGTATCTTTCAACGGTTTTAGCAGGAACGCGATAAGCCAGTCCGAATGCCATGATAGCCTCCATGGCAGGATCGCTGAGGATAGAATAACCAAGGTCAATATTTTCAAGATTTGAAAGACCTTCAGCCGGCGTGTCCGGAGTTATTGCGACAATCTTGAAACCCAGCTCAGTGAGATCATCATGCACCGTTCTCAGATCCTTCAGATGTTTCGTGCAGTAAGGGCACCAACCGCCCCGGAAGAAAACCAGGGCTGTTTTCTTCCCCTTCATTTCGCTTGATAGCCATTTTGTTCGGCCATTCATGTCAGCAAGCAACGCATCAGGCGCTGTATCGCCTTTCTTAAGGGGTTTGATCCTTTCAGCCAGATCTCAGTAATTTGCCCGGAAATCGTGATTTGCATTCGCCAGTTTAATTCC
>CAYYVQ010000015.1:0-52110 GCA_964475205.1 uncultured Victivallales bacterium
CAAGAGCGAGAGACAACATGACAGTAATTGTGCGTATTGAGGCTATGCATGATGCGTTTCCCCATTTGTTCAGTTGGATATTCCTTGTTGGCTGTTGGATATTGAGAATACACTTGGAGATACGCTCGAATTGCTTAAGTTAGCACCATTCGGTTTCGACCCACACTGCCAATACTCTGAACCGTTTCCGCTCGAAAAAGTGCGATCAATTCGGGTTAACGGGAAATAATCCCGATCAGAAGCAACTCCAGCAAGGTATCCTGGGGCAAACCGCTTGTAACCATTCTCGTATGGCATGCTTCAACTCTGTCCCTGCAATCCAGCAACTCGTCCATGGAATAATTTGATGACTGCAAGGCAAGCATCTTCAATCTGTACGGATGCATCTTCCGGGGATCTTTGTCGAAATCTCCGGATAGAATCGCGTCAATTCTGTCAGGAACACCGCTCCAGACATAGTTCCGACCCCTTTCGGACAACCACCCGTTAACCGCTGCTTCTTTCAGCACAATCAGATCTTTGACCCTTTTTTCAAGCCATATTATCAAGGCCACAGGGGATATTTTCTGAAAGACAAGCTGCCGCAAGACTCGAACGGCTCCGGCAAGGTCGCGTTTTCCAAAAGTGTCCGCCAGATCCCAACCAAGCGCTTCGCTTGAAGCGCTGACTATATCCCTGATATCTTCAGGCCTGACCCGGCGGTCATCTCCCTTGTAAACGGAAAGCTTCTGCATCTCCCCGACTATGAGCCGGATATCATAGCCCACCCGCTCAACAAAAAACTCCAGGAGACGCTGCGGCATATCCAGCTGATATTTTCTGCCGGCTCGCGCGGCTATATCAATTATTTTCCTGCGTCCGGCCGCCGTGGTGGACGCGGTTTCGTACTCAATAACTTTGCCGGCCGCCTTGCATGCCTTGTAAAAGGAATGACGCTTGTCCACCTTGGCCGCAGTCACCACAAGCGTAGAGTCGCCTGTTTCTCCCATCTTTATTATCCGTGCCAGTTCATTGACCCGTTCTTTGACCGCTTCTGTTTTGCCGACCCTGTTATCTGTCAGAAACGTCGCGCCTCGCAGCCACACGGTGCGGCTTTTTTGAAAAAGTCCGACCGTAAAAATGGCTTCCATGCAATTGGCCATGGCTTTGAGCGCCTCTTCGGAATCGTTCGCGGCAGCTTCAATTATGTCAGACTGCAAACCGTCTTGATCGTCAGGCAGCAGTTCTCCCAGTAAATCCTTGCCCTTCATGTCCGCGAGATATTCATCGCCAAAAATAAGATACACCGCATTGTTCATAGTATTCACAGATTAGCCCCCATCGGCCTCGCTGGCAAGCGCCAAGCGGCATGAATCGGAAAACTCGCAACTCAAGGAATGCAGGTTGCATTTCATTCTGATTAACGTAATATTCCCAGTTTGTAGATATTGTACTCGAATCAGCCCGGTCAGAAGAACAGGGCTCAGAGTCTGAACTAATAGGTTCTCTGCGTGCATGTCACGCCGTAGCCTTTAGCGAAAGCTGATTGCGTAGATGCGGCAAAGGGGAAAGGAGAGAAAGTCATTGGTCATTTTCCCGCTTTGCTCGCGTCATTTGCGCATGGCGGCGCGTCATTAGAGAGTGGTCATTGGGGGGCGAGGGAATATCCAATATTCAAACCAGCCTTCGACGGGCAGGGCACGGAAGGTCTAATGATGAAGGCAAGAATTATGTGTAACCTGTTGAGTACAGCAGGTTGTGTCAACCTGCTGCCGTGTTTGCTGCGGCCGAAGGCCGACTTGAGGGAAATACAGTGAGACAAGACGTTTCAAAAGCACGAACCCGGAAAACGCGCACGAGGCAGAAAAAATCAGCCCCTCGCCATAGACACAAATCTCCGGAGGAAAATCCGGCCATAGGCCTGCTTATTGCAGCCGTAGTCTGGATAGCAGCCATTCTTTTGGTGGGGTTCGATGATTTTCTTGATCTGCCCATGACATTCGACGAAATCATGGTCATCTCCGGCAGCAGTGTATTTGCCCTTGCGACCTTATTTGCCGCGGGGCTGTTTATCTATATAGCATCCCCTGAAACTATTCAGAGCAACAGCAAAATAGGCTTGCTGGCTTCCATCGTGCTGATTGCGCTCATAGCTGCAAGAACAATCCTGTATTTCTGGGGCTTTACCGACCATCCTCATTTCGAGATCATTCTGTTCCTGCTGCCGTTTGCCATCGTTCCTCTAATGGCCACAATTATGCTGAACAGTGTTCTTGCCATTGCCTCAGGGATATGGGCGGTTATGATAATGGCGCTGATGTCGGCCCAGACCACGTCTCACACTGCCGACAGCTTTTTCACGCTGCTGGTCACAGGCATACTGGTAACAGTCATTGCTGCAACAACCGCGCGTAATATAAAAACACGATCAAAGGTGCTGCGCACTGCATCGGTAGTTGGACTTGCGGAGATCGTCTGTGTCCTCGGCTTTACCGCTCTGAACTGGCATAACACCGACGTCACGCTTGTTTTGCACATGGCCGGCTCATGTATCCTGAGCGCCTTTTTCTCCGCCCTGCTGGTTCTTCTTATTATGCCTGCGCTGGAAAGCCTTTTTAACGTTGCCACTAACATAACACTGCTTGAACTTTCGGACCTCAGCCATCCCCTCCTGCAAAGGCTTGCGCTGGAAGCGCCTGGAACCTATCACCACAGCCTCGTGGTGGCTAATCTCAGCCAGGCGGCAGCAGACGAAATAGGCGCCAATTCCCTGCTTGCCAGGGTATCGGCATATTTTCACGATGTTGGCAAACTGACCAAACCGGGGCTCTTTGCCGAAAACATCAGTTTACACAACAATCCCCATGACAATCTCTCCCCCAGCATGAGCACACTTGTTATAACCTCGCACGTAAAGGAGGGTCTGAGCCTGGCGATGTTGTACAAGATACCCGTAATTGTGCGCAAAGCAATCAGGGAACATCATGGAACCAGCGTTCTTTCCTTCTTCCACCACAAGGCAAAAGAACAACTTGAGCTCGGAATTGAAGACAAGAAACCCCAGGCATCGGATCGCAGAAAAATCGACGAGCGAAATTTCCGGTATACAGGCCCGAAACCTTCCGACAGGGAGTCGGCAATCATCTGCCTTGCCGATGCTGTTGAAGCGGCCTCGCGTTCGCTGGAGAAACCGACGCCGGCCCACATAGAAGATCTGGTCGATGATATAGTAAAACAAAGGATACTCGACGGCCAGCTTGACGAAAGCGGACTGAAACTCTCTGATTTGGCGTGCATTAAGAGAGCATTCGTATTTACACTCACAAACATGGTCCATACCAGGATTCCATACCCGAAAGATGAAAATACAGATAAACAACAACCAGCAAATCCGAAAACCGGACAGCAGAAAATTAAAGGAACTGCTAACGTTCCTGGCGCAAAAAACTGGAATTCTGGAAGGCTATAGCGGATACGACGAATTTTCTGTGCTCTTCACGGACGATTCAGGCATCCGCCAGGTCAACCAGCAACTGTTAGACCGTGCCGAAACCACTGACGTCATCTGCCACGGGTACGATCCTATACCCGGAGAAAAAAACCGGACAGCGGAAATCGTAGTAAACGTGGAAAAGGCGGTACTGGAAGCGTCCAGAAACATTAAAATTGAGGAATCTTGGGAGATAGCGCTGTACCTGGCTCACGCCTGCAATCATTTAAGCGGAAGAGACGACAAAACCCCGGCTCAGAGAAAGTCGATGAGAAGACGTGAATCATCGTGGCTGCGGGAAGCCGGCAGTCGAAAACTCCTGGCCGGGCTTATCAGAAAAAATTGACCCGGCTTGACAATGAGTACCCCAATTGAAAAAACCGAAGCCATCGCGCTGAATATCGCGCCATATTCGCAAAGCTCCCATATCGTAACATGGATTACACCCGGATTCGGCAGGCTGGCAACACTTGTAAAGGGGGCCTCCCGTCCGAGAAGCTGGTTCCTCGGCCAGTATGACCTTTTTTACTCTTGCGAACTTCTGTTTTATCACAGGGACCAGGGCGGATTGCATCCCGCAAAAGAATGCTCCCCGCTGAAAAGGCGCGATCAACTGCGCCGCGACTGGCGGGCATGTATCATGGCATCATGCGTCTCCGGACTTGTCCGGCAGACTTCCAGCGAGGGATCCCGGCAGACTTCGCTTTTCAACCTGCTCGATATAACGCTTGATATCCTGGCAAATAAAGGCGCCTGCGCACAATGCATGACATGGTTTGAATTAAACCTGCTGAATGTGCTCGGGCTTGCCCCGCGAACCAACTCCTGTGCTCAATGCGGACGCCGGATAGTCCCTGTAAAAAACCGCCCGATACATTTTTCGCACACAAAAGGAGGTTCCATCTGCGCGAATTGCGTCCCGAAAAACAAAGACACCGATACACTGGCTCCGCCCGTTTTCGCAATGATGCGCTCATGGCAGAAAGCTTCTTCACCGGCTTCGGCATACAACACCACCTCGCCGCCTGCTTCGCTGGAAGAACTTTCAAACCTTGTCGGACGCTTTGAGGAATATCACCTTG
This sequence comes from uncultured Victivallales bacterium, assembly GCA_964475205.1. Taxonomy (GTDB): domain Bacteria; phylum Verrucomicrobiota; class Kiritimatiellia; order UBA8416; family CAYSRM01; genus CAYSRM01. Next base: position 4,552 of record CAYYVQ010000015.1, read on the forward strand.
GATTCAAACCGCGGGGCAGAACCGCAGCGCTTGAAGCCGCCGGCATCCTGAAAGCACAATGGCAAAGCCTTATCGACCCAGCGAAAAAATAACTAATCTGGATTATTCACCAGTGCGCCGGGTCTGACCTGTAACATAGGATGGATCAGCGCCTTACTGGGACAACCACGGATTACACTGATGGCACGGATGTTTTGGGTCAGTTTACGATGCGTTTCCATTCATGCTCTCCAACCTGAACACATCATAGCCTGCGGTCGCGGCGGTCCCCCGCGCCCAGAAAATACGGGAGGCGCAACCCCCGGTCTGTCTTCAACCCGTCTGGCGCCCTCCCTGTTCCTCCCTATCCGTGCCATCAGTGTAATCCGTGGTTGAATCTCCTCGGCGACGGCGCTCCAATACGCCTCGAACTTGACCTTCATGAATAGATCAGGTTAAGATTTTTCAACTTGTTCATTAACCCATCGAAAGGTCCTTGCGATTCCTTCCCGAAAACTTACCCCGGCCTCCCAGCCGATAGACTTGATCCGGTCTTTGGTGAAATTCCGCGATTGCACACCCACTGGACCTTCAACATATTTGACGCTTAGATTCTTTCCCGAGATACCGATTACAGCGTCAACCAGCTCCTTGACAGATATACGCTCATCGCTGCCTATATTTGCGGGCTTGTCAATATCCGACTGCGTCAGCCTGTAAATTCCGTCAACAAGATCGTCCACATAGGTATAGGATCTGACAGCCGTCCCGTCGCCCCAGACCTCCACCTCGTCTCCTTCTTCAGCTTCGGCGACCTTCCTGCAAATTGCAGCCGGCGCCTTTTCTCTGCCTCCGCGCCAGGTTCCTTCCGGTCCGTAACAGTTCTGAAAACGGGCAATACGCGCATCCATGCCGGAATGCCGTCCGTATGCCATGGCCACACGCTCGGAATACAGTTTCTCCCAGCCGTATTCATTGTCCGGATTGGCCGGAATGGCGCCATCCTCAGGCATCGGCGGTTCGCCAGGGGACATATCCCTGTATATACAGACTGACGAGGAATAAAAATACCTCCGTACACCCGCTTTGGCGGCGGCGTCGGTCATGTGAACATTGATGAGCACGTTGTTATGCATGATCGCGCATTCTTCTGAATGAATAAAGCCCATGCCTCCCATGTCCGCAGCAAGCTGATAAACTTCATCAGCCGGACTGCCGTCCACGGTTACTGCTTTTCTGCAGTTATCCGGCTCGCGCAAATCCAATACAAGAAATTCATCGGCCTGTGTTTCGCAGAACTCGTGTTCCTTGATATCTACACCCCTGACCCAGTAACCGTTCTTCTTAAGTTTCTTTACCAGGTGCCCGCCGATGAAACCCCCTGCGCCAGTTACCACCGCTTTTTTACCCATTTCTGATCCTTTCATTTCTTAACCGTTCGCCCCTAACCTGATCCATTCGTGAAGGTCGAGTTCAAGGCGTATTGGAGCACAGTCGCCGAGGATATTCAACCACGGATTACACTGATGGCACGGATAGGGAGCAAAAGGGAGGGTGCCAGACGGGTTAACCCGTATTTCTCACACTTCTCCGGCATAAACGTTCCATAGCCCAGCCATTGCAGGCCAAAACCGGTTTGCCCGATCTTGATCCTCTTTATCCTTATCACGATCATTGTGCCGATCTTTGTCGATAATGATCGAGACAAGGATCGGGACTAAGATGGAATAAGGGGACGGAAACAATCAGTCGAACGGTTTCGCCCCAGACTGCCAATACTCTGAACCGTTTCTGCTCGAAAAAGTGTGATCAATGCGGGTTAATCAGTCAACAGATAAATCCTCAAGGTTGTATATGCCTGGCCGAAATCTGGAATCTCCCTGAAAGCGGCATATCTTGATCGGAGAATACGGAAGAAAAACTCCCTCTCACCTGGTTCCACTTCTTTTACTCCGGGCGACTCCACAGCAAAGCCGTACCCGCTGAAAGCGGCAACAGGCGCGTCGGTGGTAAGCAACAGCTTTTCCATTAAAGGCTTGTTAAGAACATTCAGTTTTTCAGCTTCCGACTCGGTCAACTCCGGAAAATATGAAAACTGGCCCATCTCAAGTCCGCGCGGAACCTCCATCCCGCTTTCCACTGCAAGATAAATATCCTGCGTAAGAAGCTTTGTTCTTCCGCGGGCAAGACTGCGGACAACTCCCGCGGCCTCCCTGAGCTTCATAAGCGGCGGGGTTTGCTTGGGCCGGATCCACAGCCTGTCGATTTCCAGTACGTACCAGTTGTGAACAATGGGAGAAGAAAACACAGACGCAACAGAAAATAAAAGCACAAGCATAGAAAGCGCCCATACCCTTCGAGCGGAAACAATTCCAGCAACAAAAGAAGCTGCGACAGCGGCGAACAGCGGATATATCATCACCTGGTACTCGTCATAAGGAAACGGCGCGGACAAGTGGACAATGACAACAAGCGCTACAACAAGCCAGGCGCACACAGACAATGCGGCAGAAGGTGTCCACCGGATATTTTTACATGCAACGCCTTTTTTTACCTGCGCAAACCGCCACACTATTCCACACAGCAGAACCGCAAAAGGAACAAAGTAAGCCCCCACAAGACGGGCCATGGAGCCGGCCTTGAGCAGAATGGCTTTCTGCCAGCCCCCGGCTTCCCGGGAAGCATGGTATTCAAACAGCCAGTACATGGCATTTTCAGGGGTCTGTAAGAGAAAAGCCGCGTAACATATAGCCAGCGAAACCGCCCCGCCAATGCCAAACCACAGCCAGATCCACTCGAACCCGGCGTCGCGCTCATTCCGGTTTTGTCGGCCCTGAATTCCAGAACCAAAAACATGAAGCATAACCAGAAGCAACCCTGCTGCCGGTAAGGCAATTCCTGCGGAAAGACGGGTTCCCGCAGCCGCGCCGAGAAAAAAACCCGAAAAAATGCCGCCCGTAATCTTTCTGCCACGTAACGCCCACATCAAAAACAAAAAACCCGATATAATCAACAGCCCGCTCAGCGAATATGTTTTTACCACGGAAGAGAAATAACCCTGATAGGCGTTGATTCCAGCCAGGATCAGAGCAATGGCTGCAGCGGCGGACTTTCTTCCCGGCAGCGTTATTCCGGCCGCAAGACTCGCTGCGCCCGCACAACAGGCAAGAAACATTAAGACTGACAACAAACGCCCGGCGGCAAGACCATGCGCGTCTATAAAAGGCCACACCAGGGAATAAAGGTAAGGCATGACAGGACCCTGGGTAAAAGCAAAGTCGCGATAGGGCAAGTCTCCGCCGGCCACCAGCCTGGCAGCATAAAGATACCAGCCCTCGTCCTGGTTTAAATCGCCAAACAGAAGGTTTGCAAGCGCAAGGACAGTAATAAACAAGGCAATGCCGGCAAAAATAAACACCCTGCAGAGCGGGAAGCGCTCTTTGTCAACATGTTCATTTTGTCCGGCAGTATTCATGATTCTGTTTACGACCCCGGATGCGTCAGTGGAACAGCCTCGGAACAGAGAGGACAATTCCCCGGTTCATACACCAAAGGAGCTATGTTGAGGAGGCTGTAAGAGGGTACGCCGAAATCTATTTTTTCCCGGCTCCGGTCCACAAGCACACAGACCGCCTCTACGATGCCACCGGCGCCTTTGACTATGTCAATAGTCTCCCTGACGCGTCCGCCTTTTGTTATAACATCTTCGGCAACAATATATTTTTCGCCTTTATCAATCTTGAAACGGCGCATTTTAAGAACTCCATCACTTTTTTCCGCAAACACAGCCGGTTCACCAAGCTCAAAAGCAACTTCATGGCCCACGATTATTCCGCCTATGGCAGGCGAAATCACCCCGTCAACCTCAGGTCTTCCGCCCATACGCTCGCACATCCTGCTTACAAGTTCCCTGCATAGCGCCCGGGCCATGTGCGGATATGCCAGCACATGGGCGCACTGAAAATACTGATCGCTGTGCAGGCCGGAACGCAGCTCAAAATGGCCGTTCAGAAGCGCGCCGGTAGTTTGAAACATCTCCATTATTTTATCATTATTCATTATACTGCCTTTCTCCCATGCGGCCTCCGGCCGCAACCTCAAAAACTCACGCGCCCACACACATCCTGCCCGGCATCCACACCTTACCCATATTATCCACAAAAAGCACACAAAGCCTGCGGGTTCAGACTCTGATCTTTGCGCATCGCCCACTCCAACAGGATGCGCCTGACCCGCACGAAGCGCTACTTCTGTATCGAGACTCCTCTTCTGATAAATGTCGGTATGTCAAGATCCTCGCCTTCGTATATAGTCGGTTCTATACCCCGAAAACGACCCTGCCCGGAGACATCAAACTTAAGCTTTGCCTGCTGGGATGCCTTCCTTCCTTTTCTGCGCGGACTGTCCCCGGCCCCGGATTCCTTCCTGGTGACGGCGGCAGGTTCATCAGGCTTATCCTTTTCTCCGCCATCGCCGTCAACCAATGCAGCAAGAACAGTTACCGATATTCTGCCGTCGAAAGCTTCGTCAATAACCGTCCCCATCGAAACTTCAGCCTTTCCTGAAACCCGTTCAGATAGAACCTTCATTACCCGGTCGATTTCATTAAGAGTAAGATCCGAACCGCCCGCAATGCTGACAAGCAACGAGCCTGCACTGCCAAGAACACTGCCTTCTCCAAGCAAAGGACTCGCCGTCAACTCTTTCATCACGGCCACTGCCCTGTCCTCTCCTTCGGCTGAGGCAAAGCCCAGGGAACAAACCGACCCGCTGTTGCTGACAGCTTTCCTCAGATCCGCAAAATCAAGGCTTATATACCCCGGCCTGGTGATCATGCGCCATATGCTGGCGGCGCCTTCGGCAAGTATCCTGTCGGCCTTTTCAAATGAAGCTGCGACAGTGTCTTCACCGGTGCTTGTAAAAAGTCTGTCATTGGGCATCAATACGAGCGTATCGCTGCAGCTTTTAAGATCGTCCACGGATTTCATCGCTTTTGCCATCCGCTGCGGACCCTCAAACTGGAAAGGCAGGGTAGCAAAACAAAACGTCATGGCCTCGGTTTCCGCTGCGGCGCTGACCACTGTGGCCGCCGCCCCTGCCCCGGTTCCGCCGCCGAGTCCGGCCATCACGAAAACCGCATCCGCGCCCTCGAAAAGCTCCCTGATCATGTGTATGTCGTCTTCTGCCGCTTTGCGGCCGAGCTCGACATCGCCTCCCGCGCCCATTCCCCTGGTGTAGGCCGAGCCTATCTCAAGCTTTACAGGCACATGCGATCCGGACAGGACATTGGAGTCAGTGTCTATAGCAACAATAGACGCGGCCCCGCCGAGAACCGGCGCAATTTTTTCAACAATCCTGCACCCCCCGCTTCCGATACCCGCAACAACAATTTTTCTTTCCGCCATCACAGTTTCCTTCCGGATCACAATTCAACGGTCCGCTATCTCCGTAGAATTCCCTTGATCCATCCGCCAATTCCAGCCCCCTGCCTCTGCCGGCTCATGGACCTCAATGCATACTGCACCATTCCCACGCAGGCGGCGTATTCAAGTCCCTCGGTAGCAGTAGCCAGACCGCTTACGTTCCTGGGCTTGCCCTTGGAACAAGGCAAAGAAAAAACCTTCTCCGCCAGTCTCTGAATTCCTTTAAGATGAGCGCCGCCTCCCACAAGGACAACGCCCGCCCCGGCCTGTTTGAGAATAGCAGGGTCTATCCGCTTTTTAACCATGCGCAAGGTCTCCTCGACCCGCATGTTTATAACCGTGTTCAAAGACTTCAACGGTACATCTTTCCCCGAGAATCCAACCTGCGGAGGAAGAGATACCCGTTTGGCTGCGGAGAGAGAGTCGACCACTGCGCAGCCATGTGCCCTTTTCAGGCGTTCGGACTGGGCAAGAGGAACATTAAACGCCTGGGCAATGTCGTTGGTAACGTGGTCCGCGCCTACTCCCAGAGAACCGGCTTCCGCCACCACACTGCCGGCATAGGCAAGATAATCGGTCGTACCTGCGCCAAGATCTATAACCAAGGCGCCCCTTTTCTTCTGCTCGGGGCTCAGCACCGCAAGAGCCGAACACAAACCGCTGAAAGCTACATCGCTGACAGCCATGGGAACACTTTTTACAACCCGCACCGTGTTATGCTGCCTGTTCCGCACACCGTGCAGAATCAGCATGTCCAGCGACAGCTTTGCCCCTTCCATGCCCTCGGGGCGAATAACTTTCTGTTCTTCGTCAACCCAGAAGTGGCGGCAGATCGTATGCAGTATTTCGCGGTCCGGCGGAAGATTGACGGCCTTGGCAACAGCCATTACCTGGTCCACGTCATCCTCGGAAATTTCACCTTCCTGATCAAGAACAGGCACCGAACCCCGGTTAACAAAACTATCAATATGCCCGCCGGACAACGCAAGATGCACCTGGCGGATAGCCACCTCACTGCTCTCCTCGGCTCCTTCTATAGCAGCCCTGGCGCAGATAACAGCATTCTCAAGATCTATTATCTCGCCCTTGCGGACACCTTTGGATGGATGTTTGCCTATACCGGTTATAAGGATGTGGTTGCCCTCGCGAACCTCGCCGACAACGGCGACTGTCTTGTATGTTCCTATTTCCAGGGCTACTATCGGCGGTATCGGCATTTGTCTCAGTTCCCGGTTCTTTTATGGTTTTGATCTTATTTCGTCATACGTTAAGTCAAACCGCATATCTCTTTGACCACGCGGGCCTTCCAGCGCGCTTATCCATCCCCGCAGCTTCCGTTCAAGCAGTTTTCGCGACTTTTCATCGTCCTTATACATTCCTTCCCAATTAAGGTGGGCAAACTTTCCGCTGGAAAGACGGACGGTAAGATAATCTTCATTATCGGTCTCTATGGAAGAGACATCCAGGCTGATGTCATGCCGGTCGCACATTTTAATAACCTTCAACGCGGCTCCGACCCGGACCGGCGCTTTCTGACCCGGCCTGAGTTCGCGGGCTTCATCGCCAAGAATAAAAGGCAGCCCCTGCATCTTGCGCCTGGGCACAAAAACATAACCGTCCTCGTCAACCGGGTAAGCGCCCCTGAAACCAACCCTTGCCATAGGCATCCTCTCAGACACATTGATAACCATCGTATCGGGAAGAATCCTGGCAATTTCAATATCCCTGATATTAGGAACGGTCCTGAGTTCTTGGCGCAAATCAGATATATTAACGGCAAAAAGATTCGTCCCTTCAGATATCCCGGTGTATTCGCGTATCCTGGCTTCCTTTATCGCCCGGCCCCCACGAATTACAAGATGCTTGATCTCATACCTGCCGTTGTTCCAGAAAAGCGCCCCGCTGACCCACCTGATGCCAAAACCAAGAAGAACCACGAGGGCAATCGCAAGCACAGTCAGGCTGGAAACAATCCGGGCCCTTTTGTTTCTGGCCGCCCGCTTGCGGTTCAATTTCGCGTTAACGCCCAATACGGAGGGCTTGTACCCTCTCACGGATTTCCCCTTGATTCTCCTTCCCGCAAAATCTTCGTCATCAAAAAACATATCACTCTCCGTCACAATCGTTGCATAAGTGGTTTCTCTTCTCCCCCGCCCTTTTTCGCGCCCATTGGCGCCTTTCGTAGTTTTAAATTCTCTTCCTCTCTCCACTTGAACATTGAACATTCCCTGTTCATCATTGGATATTCTCCCCTCTTATCCGCCGTCTGTAAGCCGTAATCCGTAGTCTGTAGTCTCTTTCTCCTACGTCCTACGTCCTACGTCCCACACTCTTCCCCCTACCCATCACACTTGGCAGATTGCATTATCATGTCGCAAAGTTCCGCAAATCCAATCCCCGCCCCGACCGCCGCCTTCGGCAGTAGACTTGTTTCCGTAAATCCGGGTATGGTGTTTATCTCCAGCACATACAGCGAACCGTCAACGCCCATCCGGAAATCAACGCGCCCGAAACCCCTGCACCCCATACACTGAAACGCCTTCAATGCCAGATCCCTGCATCGGCCGGCAATATCGCGCTCCACGGTCGCGGGCTCAAGGTAGCGGGTAATTCCCTTCGTATATTTCGCATTGTAGTCATACCACTCTTCCGGCGCAACAATCTCTATCAATGGCAGCGATTTTTTGCCGACCACCCCGACCGTAAGCTCTTTGCCCTTTATGTACTTTTCTACCAGTATCCGGTCGCCGTACGAAAAAGCGCGGGAAACCGCGGCTTTCCAACCAGCTTCATCAAAGACCCTGGAAACGCCTAAGCTGGAGCCCTGGGCAACGGGCTTAACAACAACCGGAAACGGGAGACTCCTGCTGTCCCCCGGCCCGAGCACTTCGTATGACGCTGACGGTATTCCGTTTTCGCTGAATATTTTCTTGGAAAGCTCCTTGTTAAAAGCCGCCGAACTGGCTTGCGCGCCCGAACCGGTATAAGGGATTCCAGCACGGTCCAGGACTTTCTGGATGCCGCCGTCTTCGCCGAATGCCCCGTGAAGCGCAATAAAAACCGCCTCTGCTTCAGAAGGAAGCTGCGGGTTCGCGTCTACAACATCCACAGTTTCAACCTCGTATCCCGCCTCGCCAAGTCCCCTTGAAACAGCGGCGCCTGAAGACAGTGACACCTCCCTTTCGGATGAAAACCCTCCCATCAGCACAGCCACTCTTTTAAATTTTCCTGTCATGACCAACAAACAATCTCCTTTTTAAGCCTGACCTTAAAACGCAGGGCAACCTCTTCGCGAGCTTTTTCCATTAACGCAATAACGTCCGATGCAGTGGCCGAAGGCTGGAGGGTTATGAAATTCGCATGCTGCATTGAAAAAGCCGCGCCTCCCACCGACCGCCCTTTCATGCCGACCTGTTCCAGTAACTTTCCGGCATAGTTCCCGGGCGGATTCTTAAAAACAGACCCGGCCGACCTCATTCCCTTCATCCAAGCCCTTTTTTCCGCTATTTCCCTCCTGTTCCGTGAAATTTCCCGTCTGTTCCCGGCGCTAATATTGAAACACGCTTCAACGGCAACCGCGTCCTTGAGACCGGAACAGTTTCTGTACGAAAAACCAAGATCTTCCCGCCCCGCCCGGCAGATGCGCCCACTGTAATCACAGTACCTGACCCATTGCACACAATCGGCAATTTCACTGCCCCATGCGCCTGCATTCATTCGCAACGCGCCGCCGACAGTGCCTGGTATCCCATGCATGAACTCCATGCCTGCCGAACCCTCGTCTTCAAGACAGTCAAGAAGAGCGGCAAGGGGGACTCCTGCTCCGGCAACAATAGTGTTTTCGTTTCGCCGCATATGTTTGAAATCAGCCCCGACAAGTCGTAAAACCACGCCCCGCACACCGGAATCAGGAACAACAACGTTGCTGCCCGCACCTATTACCCGCCAAGGCATGTTTGCTGCCGAACAATGCGAAACCAGCCTGCAAAGATCAGGTTCATCGGCAACATCGGCCCATAAATCCGCGCTGCCGCCAACCCCGAGAGTTGTTTTCCGGCCGGCTGGTTCGTCAACACGCAAAACAGATTGCCTGCTCAAGTCCGCCCGAAGTTCCTCAGCTTTCCGCCGGGACTCATCCTCTGCGGCTACCGGGCCTGACCCGAAAGGATAAACGCCCGATTGCTCGCATTCCCGAGCCCATCGGGCTATTTCCACAACATCTCCGGCTCCGACCACAAGCAGAATATCCCCGCATTGAAGGTTTGCTGCAAGATAACCCTTTATCTCTTCCAGGGATTGCCCCAATATACACTCAAGGCCCGGCCTGGTCTTCCTGAATCGCTCATAAAGATCGGCGATCCTCCCGCCGGGCACGGGTTTCTCAGAGGCGGCATACACGGGCGCCAGAACGGCCTGGTCAACGCCCTCGAACGCCCGGGGGAAATCTTTGCCGAGCGCAAGAGTGCGGCTATACCGGTGGGGCTGAAAAACGGCAACAATCCGGCGATGGCGCAAGCCCCGCCTGCAGAAGGGCGCCTCGGCCACCGATCCGACAAGCGCCGAAATCTCCGAAGGATGATGGGCATAGTCGGAAATCACCATGATGCGCTCATTGTCAACAACCCGCTCAAACCTGCGGGCGGGCAATTCCAAACTGCCGACCGCATCAACAATTGCGCCTGTATCAACGCCTGTCCAAGCGGAAACTGCGATAGCTGCCAGAAGATTAAGGACATTGTGCCTGCCGGGCAACGGAAGCTCAACACGGCAGGACTCCCTCCCGCCGCAAAAAAGGGTAAACGACGAGGCTAAACCGGCCGAATCTATATCCACGGCCCTGTAAAAAGCGTGTTCCGAAAAACCGTAAGACCTTGACAGTTCATGATCCCGGCAGATTTCATCGGCGCCTGGACTATCCGCGCAATACACTACCCTGCTGCACCTGCGCACAAATGAAGCAAAACAAACCCTGAATGCTCCTGCATCGGCAAAGTTTTCCATATGATCGAACTCAATGTTGGCAACAACTCCAATATCCGGTGAATAAAGCTCCAGTGTCCCGTCGCTCTCGTCGGCTTCGGCTACGAAAACGTGTGCGTCCCTGTCGTACCCGGCCAGGCCTCCCAGAGAAGACGTCCAACCTCCAATACACCAGCTTAACGGAACGCCTGAAGAACGCAATATCTGGGCAATGAACGATGATGTTGTGGTCTTGCCGTGTGTTCCGGCAACTGCCACCGACCCGTGGGATTTCAGCAGCAGAGACAGAACCTCACCCCTTCGTGCAACCGGTATGCCCGCAGCTTCAGCAAATTTCAACTCTTCACAATCTTCAGGAACCGCTGAACTCCGGATCACAAGGTCCGCCCCGTCTTGAAGATGCGAAAAGCCGTGCCCCTCCAGCACGCTTATGCCCCGGCCTGCAAGCCAAACGGCCGGTTCGCCGGATTTAACATCGCAACCGCTGACATCAAAACCCAGCTTTTTAAGGTGGAAAGCCAACCCGGCCATTCCAACGCCTGAAATTCCAAGCATGTGGATCACACCCCGGCCCTTGAATAAAAACCCGGAAAGAAACGAAAACAAATTCTGTTCAACTGTCGGCATAAACATTCAATAACACAACCCTCCGCGCATCGCAACCCCTCACGCACCAGTCCCGGCCAGCTTCTACTTGTCACAACGGCTTAACCCATGTACATTTCAGTATAAACGAAAGATCTTACTTATGCGTGATAAAATATCGGTCTGTATAACAACAGGAAACGAGGAACATAATATCAGGCGATGCCTGGAAAGCGTGAAATGGGCCGACGAGATAGTCGTTGCCGACAGCTTCAGCGTCGATAATACCGTCAATATCTGCAGGGAATATACCGACCTGGTATACCGGCATCGATGGCTCGGCTATATCGGGCAGAAAAATCTTACCAAGGATCTGGCGTCAGGTTCATGGATCCTTTTTATTGACGCCGACGAAGAAATCTCCGAGAAGCTCCGCGATGAGATACTCGATGAGTTCAACAGCGGCCGTTGTAACGAGCTGGCCGGATACTACTTCCCCCGCATGGTCCACTACCTTGGACGCTGGATAACCCATGGGGACTGGTATCCCGATTTGAAGCTCAGGCTATTCCGCAAAGAAAAAGGCACATGCGCAGGAAGAGAACCTCATGACAGGATCACCGTGGACGGCCCTACCAAGAGACTTCACGGGCACATGTACCATTACACTTACGAAGACATTGCCGAACAAGTGGCAACCTTGAACCGTTTTTCAACAATAACCGCAACCGGCTGGTCGGCAGACGGCAAAAAATTCCGGCTCATAGACATTCTTTTCCGTCCGAAGTTTAAATTCGTCAGAAGCTATATCTTAAAAAGAGGATTCATGGACGGCTTTCCCGGTTTCGTCATAGCGGTCAACAGCGCGTTCGGCGTTTTTGCAAAATACGCAAAACTCTGGGAAGCGAACCGTACGAACAACTCTTCCGGGCCGAAAACCGTCAGTCTTAGCAATGAGACTGAAAACAGGGATTAACCCGTGCCATGTAATTGTATAAGCCGGGAGCCTGCCCCTGCGGAGAAAATCATATGATACACGATAAAAAGGTTGCGGTTCTAATGCCTGCTTATAACGCGGAATCTACATTGGAACAAACACACTCCGATGTGATCCGCCAGGATGTTGTCGACCAGGTTATTGTAGTCGACGACGCCAGCAGGGATCGCACTGTCGAGATAGCAAGAAGCCTTCCAAAAACCAGGGTGATCGTACACGGAAAAAACCTCGGCTACGGAGGCAACCAGAAAACATGCTATCACAACGCCCTGGAAGACGGCGCTGATATAGTTGTCATGGTGCATCCGGATTATCAATATACGCCGAAACTCATACCCGCCATGGCTCACATGATCGGCAACGGGCTTTATCACTGCGTTCTTGCTTCACGGATACTAGGTGGACACGCGGTAAGGGATGGAATGCCCTTGTGGAGATACGCCTCAAACCGTTTTCTAACTCTGTTTGAAAATATAATGCTGGGAGCAAAGCTTTCCGAATACCACACCGGCTACCGCGCATTCTCGCGCGAGCTACTGGAAAAAATACCAATGGAAAAAAATTCAGATGATTTCGTATTCGACAACCAGATGCTTGCGCAGATCCTGTGGATGGGCTACACGATCGCAGAAATAAGCTGCCCGACACAATATTTTCCCGAGGCTTCTTCCATCAATTTCTCAAGAAGCGTCAAGTACGGCCTCGGCTGCCTTGGCACGGCAACTCAATTCCGGCTTGCAAAGACCGGCATATTCCACTCGAAATTGTTCAAAAGTCTTCCCAGCAGTTGATGAATCATGCTACAGAGAACACCATGGCGCCCCAAGAAAACCACATACCTGCCGATATAGAAACAGCTTCTGAAGACTACGCGCAAAGATTCAGCGGCGCTGCCGGCCGCTGGATGCTCAAGGTTCAGAAACGTATAACTTTATCCATGATACAGCGCGCAAAACCTTCAGCAATCCTGGACGTGGGCGGAGGCCACGGCCAGCTCGCGGCGCCACTTGCAGAAAACGGCTACGCTGTAACGGTGACCGGAAGCGCGCTATCGTGCAAAAACCGGCTCGAACAGTTTATCGAGTCTGGCAGAATATCGTTTGTCCTTAATAAAAACAAGCGCCTTCCCTTCGAAAACAAAGCTTTTGAGACCGTGATATGCTTTCGCCTCCTACCTCATTCCCCGGACTGGCCGGAACTTATAAAAGAACTTTGCAGGACAAGCTCCGATTCGGTCATAGTAGATTACCCGACGATACAAAGTCTGAACAGATTCGCCGGCTCGTTGTTCAGGGCAAAAAAGAAACTTGAGGGCAATACGCGCCCTTTCACCCTCTTCAGGCACGTTGAAATCGAAAATGTCTTTAACGGCGAAGGTTTTGAAATCGAACGCCGCACAGGTGAATTCATGCTGCCAATGGTTCTTCACCGATCCCTCCGGTGCGCTCCGCTGTCGTCGCTTCTTGAACAGGGATTCCGAATAACGGGCTTGACGAAACGGTTCGGATCGCCTGTAATCAGCCACCTTAAAAGGAAACAAAAATAGAAATTTACGGCCGCTCGGCATATGTTTCATGCCTTAAAGCAGGCGCCGCCACGGCAGCGCAGGTAACAAACGGCCGTAACATGGGTTTTGTCTGGGGGCCGGATTATGTGCGGGATATGCGGATTTACATGGAAAGACCACGGACTGGCTGCGCGCATGAACGGCAACCTCGCCCACCGCGGTCCGGATCAGCATGGCATTTACACCGATGAAAATGTTTCGCTGGGCCACCGGCGGCTCAGCATCATCGATCTGTCCGAACATGGCCGTCAACCGATAACAAACGAAGACGCGTCAATAGTCGTTGTTTTTAACGGCGAAATTTACAATTTTCGCGAGATCCGCCGAGAGCTGAAAAGCAAAGGCCATATCTTCAAGGGACATTCCGATTCGGAAATTATAGTCCACGCCTACGAAGAATACGGCATAGACTCGGTCCATCGTTTCCAGGGCATGTTTGCGTTTGCGCTCTGGGACAAGAAAAAACAATCTCTCTATGTCTTCCGCGACCGGATAGGTATTAAGCCGCTCTATTATGCCGTTTGCAATGGCCGGCTGATTTTTGCCTCCGAGATAAAGTCGCTTCTGGAATGCCCGCAAGTGCCGGCAAGACTGAACCGCCAGGGTCTTTACCATTATCTCGGGTACGAGTTTGTGCCCGCGCCTATAACGATGTTTCAGGATATATATAAGTTGCCGCCGGGGCATTACATAAGCTGGCAAAACGGAAAACATTCCGTAAAGGAATACTGGGATCTTGAATATACAGACCCGCCCGGTATTACAGACACGGATGAAGCTGTCCACTGCGTAAAAAGCGGCATTGAAGATGCGGTGAAGTCCCGACTGGTCAGCGACGTTCCACTGGGAGCCTTCCTCTCCGGCGGACTGGATTCAAGCGCTATTGTAGCCATGATGCGCAAGCATATACCCGGCAGGCTTCGGACCTTCACAATCGGCTACGAGGATAAGAGTTTCAGCGAGCTGGACTACGCAAAAACGGTTTCCGAACAGTTCGAAACCGAACACCAGGTACTCATGATAGACCGGATGACCCCCGAAAATATCGAAAAATCAATATGGCACCTCGACGAACCTATGACCGATCTTTCTTCCATTCCGCTCATGCTTCTGTGCGAGCAGGCCAAGAAAGATGTGAGCGTCATTCTCAGCGGCGAAGGAGGCGATGAGATATTTGCCGGCTACGACCGCTTCAAGGCTTCTCAAATCGACCGCTGGTTGCGTATCCTTCCCCGTCCCATATTAAAAAAAATGATCGCTCCGGCAGTGGCAAAGCTGCCCGACCAGCCACAGAAAAAGGGAGCGGTAAACATGCTGAAAAGATTTATCGAAGGCGCCGCGCTGCCTTCGGAAGGCGAACAGATCCGGTGGCAGTTTTTCTCTTCGCCGGGTCTTGAAACAGAGCTTTACAACAGGACTTTCAGAGAATCTGTCAACATGGACCCGTTTGCGCCGCTCAGGGCCGTCCGGGAACGCTGCCGGACTACTGACCGGATTAACGCCGAGCTGTACACGGATACACGATTCATGATGGTCGACAGCGTGCTGATGAAAGTCGACAAAATGAGTATGGCCAGCGCGCTTGAAATACGGGTGCCCCTTCTTGATCACCGGCTCGTGGAACAGATGGCCCGGATGCCGGGCAAAATGAAACTGAAGGGTCTGGAGACTAAACACATATTCCGCAAAGCTCTGGAGGGGATGCTTCCGGAAAACATAGTTCACCGGGGGAAACAAGGCTACAGCCTTCCGGTTAAGAACCTGCTCCGGACCCAGCTCAAAGACTACATGATCGAGCTCCTGAACGAGTCGCCTCTAATCAGAGAGAATATGAATATGCCTTACGTCCGGCGCCTTATCGATGAGCATCTGGCAATGAAACATAACCACAATCACGTGCTGTGGGGAATGATTAACACGGCAGTTTGGCACAGGCGGTTTATTGAATCCTGACGGGAAAAATGTCCGCCTGTTCTGCCCGCCCACGGCCTTGCGCCCTATTCTGAGTTGGTGTATTGTTTAAAGAATTGATACGGATTAACAATGAATAATGATAATCAAAGCAACACCAAAGTCGCGGAAATGCGCAAGGGAAAGACTTCCGCAGCCTCGATGTACCGGTCGCTGATGTTCGGTTCCATGCCGATGGCGGCCGCAGTAAGAGCTGAAATCGTAACTTCCTGCCTCTCCGGCATGCCCGGCGCAGCAGGTCTTTTCCTGCGCAGCAAGCTCTATCGTCCACTTTTCGCAAGCGCAGGCGGAAAGATAGTCGTTGGCAGATACGTGACCCTGCGCCATCCCCATAAAATCACAATAGGCAACGGAACCATAATCGACGATAACGTTATGCTGGACGCAAAAGGCTCCTCAAACAGGGGGATAAGTATCGGCGAAGAGGTGTTCATAGGACGCAACACGATTGTGTATTGCAAGAATGGAGATATCGAGCTGGAAGACAGGGTCAACATCTCTTCAAATTGCACTCTTTTCTCATCGAACCGGCTGTCCGTGGGAAGCGGAACCCTGATGGGCGGCTACAGTTACCTTTTAAGCGGCGGCGAATATGACTATAACAGCAATACGCCTTTTATCGAACAGTCAGGAATGAAAACATCCGGCCCGCTGCGCATCGGCGCCGGCACATGGATAGGCGCCAGGGTGACGGTCCTGGATTCCGCCGGTTCCATCGGCAAGCGTTGCGTGATAGGCGCAGGCGCGGTTGTGAACAAGGCTGTTCCGGAAAATTCTCTTGCAGCGGGGATCCCCGCCGAAATTAAGAAAAACATCCGGTCCGGACACAGCGGCCCGGAAACCGGCTCGGTTTAAGAACGGAGGAAAATGACTATGAAGATACTTGTAACAGGAGGCACAGGTTTTACCGGCAAGGCGCTGGTCAAACGTCTGCTTGACGAAGGCCACGAGGTCACGGCGCTTGATTACAAGGAAGGACTGAAAACTGAAGAACTCCGGAAGTGGGGCGCAACGGTAAGGATCGGAACGGTGACCAACAAGGCTGTTGTGGATGAATGCATGAAAGATATTGATATTGTCCACCATCTGGCAGCGGCTTTCCGCGAACTTGATGTGCCTGAATCGCATTATGATGAGGTAAACGTTGAAGGCACCCGGAATGTTCTGAAGTCGGCCGCAGAAAATAACGTCAAAAGGTTCATATACTGCAGCACTTGCGGGGTGCACGGCAACGTGGACAATCCGCCTGGAGACGAGGAGGCCCCGATTCAACCGGCGGATTACTATCAGAAAACAAAGTATATGGCCGAACCGATCGTCAAGGAATATCACAAAAATGGATTGCCCTCGGTGATCCTGCGCCCGGCGGCAATTTACGGCCCCGGCGACCCGGAAAGATTCGCCATGATTTTCAAGAAGGTTTCATCGGGTTCGTTCCCTATGTTCGGCGATGGAAAAACTTATTATCATCCCCTTTATATTGATAATCTCATCGATGCTTTCATGCTGGCCATGCAAGAGGGAAAGGGAGACGGAGAAGCTTATCTTATAGCCGATGAGGAATACGTGGAAATCGAAGACCTGGTGAAAAGAACCGCCCGCGCAATGGGCAAAGAAATAAGCATCAAGCATTACCCGGTATGGCCACTGATAGTCGCCGGGCACGTCTGCGAAAAAGTCTGCTCGCCTCTTAAAATAACCCCGCCGATCTTTCCTCGAAGGGTTGACTGGTTCAGGCAGAACCGCGCATTCAAAATCGATAAGGCCAAACGCGACCTCGGGTACAAGCCGGAAATCGGTCTCGACGAAGGACTCAAGCGCACTGCACAATGGTACAAGGAAGAGGGCTATTTTAAATAGCCTGCATGCACGACATTCATTCTGGAGGGCTTCCGCAATGCGCATCGGCATAATGCTCAGGACAATAGACGAGAAACAGGGCATCGGAATCTATACAATAAATTTGATCGAGGAGATTCTGAATCTCGACAGGAAAAACAAGTACGTTCTCTTCTATAAGACCAAAGAGCATCTCGGACGCTTCGCCGGGCACACAAATGTGAAAGAAGCGCTGATCAAGGGCGGCAATAAGCTGATATGGGACCAGGTAAAGATTCCATTGGCGCTGCGCAGGGAACAAGTCGACCTGCTCTTCCACACAAAGTTCACCCTTCCCTTTCTTGTTCACTGCAAGACAGTCATGTCGATCCACGGGGCAAGCTGGTTCGTGCATCCAGAGCTCTACGGCAAAATGGATGTAGCCTACATCAAGACAGTCATGCCCTTGTACTGCCGTAAAGCAGACTTTATTGTTTCAAACTCAAAGGTGACAACTAATGACTACCTGCGCCTCATGCCTGTAACAGCCGGAAAAATTCGCACCATCCATCTTGGCTACAATGCGAACTTCAAAGTGATCGAAGATCCACATATTCTGGAGGCAGCCAGGAAGAAATACGCTCTTCCCGGCAAGTTCATTTTATGGGTCGGCAAATACGATCCGCGTAAAAATTTCGACAACCTGATCAAAGCATATAAACTCATGCGCCGGGACACCGACTGCAGAATTGCACTCGCCGGAATCGGCTGCGAAAAGTATGTCGAGGAATACGGTCTGGCCGAAGACGTCAAAAACGGCTATATAAAAATTCTGGGATGGGTTGACCATGGCGACCTGCCGGCGCTCTATAATCTGGCCTGGTGCATGCTCTTCCCCTCGGTCTACGAAGAATTCGGAATCCCTACCTGCGAGGCTATGGCTTGCGGCTGTCCTCCGCTCGTATCGAATACCGGCGCGTTGCCGGAGATAGCCGGCGAGGCCGGCATACTTGTAAAACCCTTTGACCCGGAGGATATTGCCGCTAAAGCAAGGGAGATTTGGGAGTCACACGATTTGCGCGAGAAGCAGAGATCTCTGGCCTTGAAACGCGCCAAAGCTTTTAACTGGCGGCAATGCGCCGAGAAGACTCTTTCCGTATTCGAAGAGGTGGGGGGCGGCTGATACTGAAACTATGCTTGCCCATCCCCGCACATCTCACGATCTTTTCGCCCGAACAGTTTGCCGCGTATATTTCCCCGGCTGCAATTTGAAAAACATTCCAAGGCCAAAACGCCCGGCAACAGCGTCGAGCGCAAGCGGCAGAAGAATTCCGGCAAGCATCCCTGCAACAAAATAAAGCGTTACATTTTCGCTTCGGGTGAGGATCCATATTCCCTGCATTACAGGATATGCGGCTAGAACATGGGCAACATAGATCGGGAGCGTTTTGGTTCCTATGCATTCAAGCCAACCGAATCCGGATTGCTCCGCGATTGCCACGGCCACTGCGATTGAGAAGAAAATTCCCACCCCGCCCAGGATAATGCGTCCAAACCAGAGCGCGTTCCAATCCAGGATGATAAATGTGTATTCCACGACCGCAAAGACCGCTGCTGCTGCCGGCAGTATACGTCCCCCTACTCTCTTTTTAAGCCCGGCCCCGCATTTATCACAGGATTTCGCAGAAGGAATTCTGTGCGATATGCGGGCTATCAGACCGATCTGCTCTGCAGCAACCCCGGCGGCAAAGAATATGTAGTACCGCCCAAATTCGGCAAAAGGCCCCAGGTCTATCAGGCAAGAAGCAAAGAACAGCAGCGTGGCCAGCGCACTCAAAACAGTAAGGCCGAATCGCCTGGAGGCCGAGTATATGAGTCCCGAAAATATCGACATAAAGAAAAGAGCGTAAAGAAACCAGAAATGCGCACGAGGATAATACAGGCATGTGATCAATTCGGTCCATGGAATGCTCCCGGCGCCCATGTGCGAGACAGTTATCTCTACGCCGGTCTGGAGAAGCGACCAGATGATAAAGGGATACATTATAGAACCCAGCTTATTTAATGTAAACGCCTTGAGCCCCCGCTTGCGTAGAGCGGCGCGCAAGAAAATTCCGGAAACAAAGAAGAAAAGAGGCACATGAAAACTGTAAAGTAATGAGTCTACGAAATGGTAAAGGGAAGAATTACCGCACAGACCCATCTTGAATATCCGGTGCTGGACATGGCTGGCAACGATCAGCACGATCGCGATCGCCTTGGCGTAGTCTACCCAGACTATGCGCTTTTCGGCCATGTCAATCTCCCGCTCCGACGATTATATTGACCGGCAGACGGAAGGATCTGAAACCGCCCGACTCGGTCTTGCTTCGAAAACCTATGCGCATACCGGATCCCGTCCGCTCATAGATCCCCATATCGACAATCAGCCGCCCTGGAGGCGTATTCTCTGGAATACGCAGCCGTCGCTCTTCGACAAAGACCTCGTCAAAGGGCTGAGGATTTGTCTCGGCGCCCCGCAAAAGAACATGATCATCCTGAAAGAGCAACTCGCCGTCCGCCTTGAAATGTACAAAAACCGCCAGCATTTCGGGATCGATCTCCTCCGGGACCCGCCAATAGTAGCGCAGCAAAACGCTCTCTCCAGGCAGGATAGTCGCCGGCTCCAATCCCCATTTCTCATAGGATTTCGCAGAAGGAATTCTGTGAGAATTTCGGGCTAGACTTGCGCCCAGAAATTCGATTCCGTTCCCGAACTTGACCAGGCAGTCTACGGCTGGCTGACGGCTTTGCTCATACCGGCGCCGGTACTCCCTGGCCTCCGCTGCCCTGCCGATGTCCTCCAGCAGCATGGCCATCAAAAGCATTCCAGGCTGATAAGAAGGGTATATCTTCAGGGCACGCGCAGTCAGCCGCACGGCCTCTGCCTCATCGCCCGCGGCCAGCGCATTTTCGGCGGCCCGGCCGTAATGGGCAGCCAGAAGCTTGTCCCCGAGTAGAAGCGGCGAGTATCCGGCCCAGTAGAGGCCGGGATACCCGGCATAACTCTCCTTCCAATCGCCTTGCTCGAACCAGAAGATATTCCAGCGTCCCAGATCGACTCGGCTCATCTCGATACCCGCCCGCTGCAGCGCCCGACTGGCCAGTTCAGCATCATGACGGGCAACTATCAAGGCCGTATTCGGCTTCAAGCTGATCCTGCGAGGCAGCCCATCCCTGTAGAGAAGCGACTCCACCACTCGGACTGAACCCTCGAATGTGCGCCGTAGACGGTTGGACAGCCACCGGTCCGCATAGACCTCCTCGATATCGCGCTCTTTAAGCATTGCTTCCAGCCCGGCTTGAGATGTTTCCGTCCTCGCCGAGCCGGCCGGAGCAAATAGCTGCAGCTCGGCCAGCGGGCAGGGATGGGAAGGCGAAGCAAATCCGACATCAATCTTCAGCTCATCGGCCCGTTCCACGCCAAGATCAAGCTCAAGGCGATAGGAGTCCCCGCCCCAGAAAAAACGGGGGCCCGACCAGAAATATGCGGTCACATGCTCGCTCCGCTTGATTTCGCGCCAGTCACCGCCCGCAGCCCTCGCGCTGATACTGATGCGCATTGGAAGATTGTTTGCAGGCAGCCGCAGTCGAAGCGCCGACAACGTCTGCAGCGAATCCAGTTTAACAAAAAGCGAGGCGCTTCTGTTTCCGGATGCGTTCAAGTCAGGCGCCGTTGCCAGGTCTGCGTCGGTGAGCAACGCCAGCAGCGGCCGGCCGCGCCCGTCAGTGATGGCGCTGATCCGCCCCGGCGAAATCTCCCGCAGCCTTCGATGCGGCGGCTTAATATTGTATTGCAGGCTCAGCCCTTCCATACCTCCGGTCTTTGCGCTTCCACCTGAGGTGTGCAGGAAAGATGAAAAGCCGGCCAGATTGTTCAGCACCGCCGGACGCGCGGCATTCTCAATAGCCACGGCGTAGGGCCGGTAGCGCTCGCGCCTCAGGCTGGAGAAAACAAAGCGTTCACCAAGCATGAAATTTAATCCATGGTTGGCCCATGGAACCTGGTACATGGTGTAGACATGTTCGACGTCTTCAGCCTCAAGAAAATCGGCGAAACGCCCCGCGCGCGCAGCAAAGGCCTCGCACTGAAGTCTTTCGCGGTAACGCTTGGGCAGCATCGCGGACTGATAGGCAACCAGAACGATCACACCCAGCCAGGCCAGCTTCCACGGAACCCGCCTGGACAAGAGAGCCGTGGCCGAACCGATGATAACCGCGATCGGAGGCACTATCGGAACCAGGTAGCGCACCGCTGGCGCCAGCGCCAGATGTGAACGGGTAAACAGGATCGAGGATATTGCGATGAAGATAATTGCCGCCAGCAGATGGTAGTGGCCGTTGCGCATGCCGCGTCGCGCCAGCTTGTTCAGCAGGTAGCCCAGACAGATAGCGGCGGCAGCGATGTAAATCGCCGCTATCAACCAGAAGACAAAGGGATGAATTCGATCAAGATCCAGAAGCTTAATCATGCGGTCGACATAATAAAGCTTGAGGCCGTGCAGGAAAGACGGTCGCCCGTGAGTCTCGAGCATATCGAAGGTCTGCCAGCCGTTGCGCAGATTCCAGAGCCAGAGCGGAAGGCTGCCTAAGATGAAAGAAATCCCGGCCCAGAGCAAACGCCAACTGAAAACCTTCAGGCGCAAGACTGCCAGGTAGATGACCGCCAGAGTCAGGAATGCGGAAATTGTCAGCGGCGACTGGAACCAGCACACGCCCGCCAGAAGGCCCAGCAGCAGATGGTCGCGGAGAGATACGCAACCCTCCGATCTGGCCCTGTTCAGGATGCGCATTCCCAGCCAGAGAATCAAGGCGTCAAGCAGGGTGATCGCCGCGTAACCGCCGTCGGCCCAGCTCTGGAACTGGAAGTAGAACTCCGGCCCCACAACGCAGAAGGCCAGCGCCGCCAGGCCTGCCGTCTTGCCGGCCGCATCGCGCCCCCAGAGATAGACCACAGGAAGGAGCAGTATTCCGAACAGCGCGGTGCCCATGTTGATCATGAAATCTGTCATCCCGAACAGTCCGCAGAGGACAACACTGGTATAGGGCTCGATCGCCCCCATGTAAGGCATTCCATAGAAGAAAACCGGAAGTTCGCGCCCCTCAAGGATGTGCTTGACCATCAGACAGATTATGCCGTGGTCGGCCGTATGCGCCTTCGCGAAACACCACGCTCCGAAAATCCGCATCGCAGCTCCGGCAGCGATCAGAGCAAAAGCGGCATACGCACTTCTATTGTCTTTTAATTTCAAGCCCGGCTCCTTTTTTCAATGAATCAAACAGCTCAGCATATCGCGCGTCTATGAACTCCTGCGCAAATCTGCCGCCAACCGTCGTCCTCGCTCTGCTTCCAAGAAATTCTCTCAGAGCCGGATCATCGTAAAGCTCCTGAATGCGTCTGCTGAATTCTTCCGGATCCCCGGCCGGGACAACCAGTCCGTTGACACCGTCTTCAAGATAGTCAGCGATCCCGCCGGTATCCGTCGAAACTACCGGAAGTCCGCAGCTCATAGCCTCAATCAACGATATTCCAAATGCCTCGTCCTCTGTGGGAAAAAGAAAACAGTCAGCGAGCCGCAGGTACTCGGCAACATTCTCCACCGCCCCGGAAAATTCGACCCTGTCGGCTATCCCTGCCTGGTTCACCCTTTTCTTGAGTTCTTCTTCACAATTGTGGATATCGTTGCCCCCATCACCCACAAGCAGCAGATAAGCCTGGGACACATTCCGGGAAAAGGCCGTAAAAGCGTCGATCAGGGCAATTAAGCCCTTGTAGCGAACAAGCCTGCCAGTGTATTCGATGACAAAAGCGTCAGGAGGAACGCAAAGCTTTCTTCGCAAAAATTGTTTTTCATCAGGCTCTGCCGGCCGGAAAAGTTCGGCGTCAACCCCGTTGGGTATATCGGCGATGCGCTCGGGCTCGATCCCAGCCTCAAGTAGTTCACGGCGCATCGGCGAAGAGATGGCCACATACCTGTCGGCTTTTTTTAAAATAGCCCTGCGCATTCTCAGGAAAAGCGAAAACATAAACTTGAAGGCCGGCGACTTCCGCGCCAGGCCGGATTTAAAGAAATCGCCCGACATCTCACCCCGGCTTACAGCGCGAAAAACCGTCTTCTTCCCCAAAAGACCGGCCGCGATAACAGCAGAGATTCCGATAACTCTGAAACCCGGGACATAAATGATTTCGTACTTTCTCCGCAAAACTATCAAGGTCTTCAGGGCAGCAGGCAGCATCCGCCACTTTTTAGAGGAACCCAGTCCAGTTGGACTTATGCGGCGAACCTGGACTCCATCAATCAACTCAATCTCAGCATCTTCCGGCGCAACCCGCCTGGTCACAACCATGCATTCAAAGCCGCGCATTCTCAATCCGGCCACCATGGCCCGAATCTGGGTCGGAGTCCCCCCCCGCTGCGGCAGATAGCTCTCGGACAAGATGCATATGCTGCCCCTGCCGAGGGATGTATTGCTGGATTCAGTATTCATATTGAAACATTCTTGGCTTTCAATCGGCCTCAAAATTATTCTATAAAGACACAGGAAAGCAAGTAATTAGCCCGAATATCTTATTAATGAACTTCGTTCGCGCAAGCTCCAAGGTTGCGGCTGATCAAGAGCTTGACACAGGCAGGCGAACGAAAGCGCGTTGCCGCGCGAAGCATGGCCGCCAAGGCGAAAGAACAAGCCGAAGCCGGATTCAAGGGACAGTCCTTGAGATATCGCCCCATGTATGCCGGCAGCAGATTGTTGGTTAATCAGCCAGGCTGGAAGCAAAAACAGAACGGTTTCTAAACTTGAGCAAAATACGAATAGTTATATACACCCTTATCGTCTCGGGTCTGGTCTGGTTGGATTTTTCATGGCCGCTGCTCCGCTTCTACAGCAGTGGTCTGCCCGCATCATCAACAAATATCGAAAAATACGGGTCGCGTTTTATGGTCAACGGCGACCATCTTCAGCTTCACTACTTCTACCGGCTTTTTTCAGACATGGCCATAGGTCAAACGCCCTGGTTCCACAACCTCTATGAATTCAACACCGGCAACGACGCCGAGCGCTACAGCCGAGGCAACTACAACATCCCATTCTCCCTTGTCTATGTGTTCTGGGATATCCTCGGGAGCCCGGCCTTTGCGTGGAATATGCTTGCCTTCACGACCATCTGGCTGACCCTGCTCGCCACCTGGGCGCTATTGCGGCGATATACCGGAGAGCCATGCGCCTTTGTCGGCGCGCTGATCTCGATAACCCTGCCCTACCGATACATCGCGCTCTTCGGCGGCAGTCCGCTGGGACACGCCATGCTCTGGCCGCCGCTTATAGTCCTCGGGCTCGACCTGGCCGTACGCGATCTATCCTTCAAGGGCGGACTGCTTGCCGCGCTGGTCCTGCTTAGCGCCTACTACAACGACACGCGCGTCTTCCTCTTCAGCGTCCTCAGCGCCCCCATCTGGTGTCTTCTTGCCCTGATGCGGCGCGGATCGGACTGGCGCACAGCCGAATACGGGCGCAGGCTTATCCCGCGACTCCTGCCATTCGCCGGGGTGGTGATTGGACTGGCGCTGGCCGGCATGAAAGTGAAGGCCGATAAATTTTCGAAGACAGCCCTGGCCGGGGGGCGCGAGATCAGGGAGGTCGCCCAGTTCTCGCCGGAGCCGCGCGGCTTGATCGAATGGTTCACCTTCGGCAAGGAGGCACATGCCTTTATCGGCGTAGTTATTCCGCTGATCCTTCTGGCCGGACTGCTCGCCGCGCTGCTCCGCATTCGCCGGCATCGCCAGGCCGGCGAGTTAAGGAATTTGCTCAGCCTGCTGCTTCTGGTCGGGCTGGCCACCGGAATAGCCATGCTGGCGCTTGGCCCGAACGGGCCATGGGACGGATTCCTCTACATGCAGGCGCGCCGCTTCCTGCCGGCCTACGACCTGATGAGGATGACAGCCCAGGTATACTCGATCCTGCCGACTACTCTAGCCCTCGCAGCGGCGCTGGCGCTCGGCGCGATTACCAGGGGCCTCGTTGGCGGGAAACGTCAGGTTTGGCTGGCGGCCGCGCTCGGGGCGCTCTTCGTTGTAGAACACGACCTGCAGGTACGCACTACCGTCTGCCGCCTGCCGGACCAGCAGGGCGCCTACGGCGCAGTCGCTGAGCATGCAGCGAGGCTGGACCGGACGCCGCGGGCCATGATCCTGCCGATCTGGCCGGGTGACTCCTCCTGGAGCGCGATCTACATGCACTACGCCATACTGTATCGCATCCGCATAATCAACGGGTACTCACCACAGGTCAGGACCGACTACATAGATGATATCTTCAGCCGACTCGGACGCTCGAACATCGCGGTTTTGCCCGACGAGAATCTGGACTTTCTGCAGGAACGCGGAATCAATTATATAATTCTGCACGAAGACGCCTTTCCAGAGCAGGTCAGCCCTTTCCCGGTCGCATTCACCCTCAAACGGCTATTCAACCATCCGCGCCTTGAATTCCTCGCCCGCGACGGCAGTATCTGGTCCTTTCGCATTATGAGAGCGCCAAAACCAGGCACGGAGCTTAAAGCGGACTGGAAACTTTTTTTCCCATCCCTGCACTGGGAGCTGGAGCAGTCGCGCTTGGTCGGCGAGGACTACGGCAAAGAGATCTCCGCCAGCGGCGGTCTCTTCGCGCGGCTGGATTCGGATGACAAAATTTCGCCGAGGCCGTTTAAACCCTGGGGGGCGCCAAACCCGGCCCTGCTTGTCCGGCTGCGCGGCCGGGGAATCCTGAATGTTTTTGGAAAGCGCCGTGAGATAAACTCTAAAGTCTGGAAGTGGGAACGCATAGAAGTCCCAGAGATTGAAATATCAGAACTCTGTAAACCGGAATTTAAAGTTGTCGGCGGGACGATCGACCTCGACGCCATGCTTTACATAAGCGGCTCCTGGCCCGAACTGGCTCAGGGTGAATCCATCCAAATACCGGCCGCGCTTTTCTTTCATGCCGGTTGCCTCGACTTTGAGACCGGAAACGTGCTGTTAAGGAGCGACTACGAGCCCGACGGCCCGATACTCTACGGTCCCAATCTTCCTCTCCCCCGGGGGAAGTACAAACTGAAAATCGACTTCAAGTCTCCTGTGCCCCCCGGCAAACAGCTCGGACGGCTGCGCGCCCGCATTCGCGGCAAAAACTATAATGAAACTCCGGTAGTCTCAGGACTGTCGCCGGCAGTATTAAGCTTCGAATATCCCGAAAACCTCCCGTTTCGCTGCGAATTTTATTTCAACCGCAATGCCGACACCACTGTCCGCTCCATTACAATCACCAGGACAGAATAACAAGAGCAATACACCGGGCTCAGTTCCCAAAAACTTCACCAGGTCGCAGGGCGCTTATGAGCTGTCGGAAGTGCTTTATATCTATTACTCGCAATGCCCAGAGCAACAGCAATTGCCCGCCGGTAATGGCTCCGAACCAGATCAGTCCGGCCGGCAGACCAGGCATGTTGAGATAAAGCGGAATACACGCAGAGCCTACTGCGGCAACCAGTATCATTTTGCCGAGTATGTCGAAGAAAAGACGCCTGTAGTGGATAATAAAAACTCCGCCGTAGGCCAGGTAGCCGCCAACAGTGCCCCAGGAAGCGCCAAGGGCGCCCCACCTGGGCACAAGCAGAACAAAAAGGGTGATCATAATCACCAATCCAATCGCTGTAGAGATCATGTTGGCTCCGGGTTCCTTCTCCACAACAGCGATATTGCTGCCGACATGCGCAACTATAAGCGGCAGGATTGCGATGGACATGATCAACGCGTTGTCGTAGGCCCCGCTGAAACCTTCGCCAAGCAGACTGAGAACCGGGCGTCCGAAAGAGGCCAGCGCGTTGACCGCCAGGAGGCCAAGCAATGCGCAGTATGTCAGAGCAATCGACAGCCAGTCGCGAATCTTCGCGTGTTGCTCATTGATATGCAGTTTCGTCAGCGAAGGCACCAGCGTTATTAAAAAAATCGCAAAAAAAGAGACAGTAAGCAACAAGAACTGGTTGGCAATGTCAAAGTGAGCAACCTGGCGGTAGACCTGAGAACCGCCCCGTTCAGACAGGGCGGTTATCAAGACATTGCCGGAGCGTTGCAGGAGCCCCAGCAAAAAGATCGGCGCGTAGAAAAACATCCCGAACCTTATATAGGGAAGAAAATCGGAAAAACGCGGCCGCTGCCAGCTTGAAAAAAGATGGTCTCGGGCCCAGTAGGCCGCCAGGCAGGCCAGCGTCAGCTCGTTCAGCACAAAGGCCCACAGCGCTCCATCAAGGCCATATAAAAGGTAAAGTCCAACAACAAAGACAAAACGGCAGATACTACGCGCCAGAGCGCAAAAAGAGAAACGTCCTATCTCGTTGCGCCCATAAAGGAATGAAAACAGTGTGCCCTGGATCTTTCCAAGCGCCAGTATCAAAACCAGTATGACTATCCAGCGGCGCGGAAAATCATCACCCCGGAAAAGCAGGACCAGGCCCGATGCAAGAGCCGCGATGATGAGAGTGATGATCAAGCCGTAGTATAGCATGCCGTGCAGAAAATGGCTGGATCGCTCATGTTCGTCTGGTCCATGCTCTGGAAGAAAACGTCCGAAAATCTGCAGATTCCCCAATCCTGTAAAGCTCTCAGACATCATATAGATCGAAAGAAAAACGGCGAACCGCCCATATACAAGATCGCCCATTAAACGTGGCACAACCAGCAGCGAAGCAAGCAAAAAAGGATAGCGCAGCACTCGCCATAGCACCCCCCACGACATAGTCTTGATCATGTGATTGGAATCAGAATTCATGGACACGATAAATACACGTCGCCGCCCGCACTTGTCAAGCGCCGCCCGCACCGCATCAACGCCGGTCCAGAGCCGTCGCAACCTGAATGCCTGAACCTGGGCGCCGCACTACCCCGCATATTTCACAAAATTCCGTGAGATATGCGGGCTAAACTGCCGAATTCAGTTTTAATTTGCTTGATTTTATTGCAACCTAAAGACATCTTTAAACGACCCTTCGTCGGGGCTTGCCTGCCTGGAGCAGAAATGAGAGCATGTTGCCTGCTTAAAGGGTTTGGGCAGGAAGGCGCGTTGTCGCGCATAAAGCGGGTTCGCACCGGCTGAAAACACGTCAAAGGGAAGTCTCATTGAAATGTCCAGCCATGCGCGCCTGCGGCAGATAATTTGTGAATAAGCGGAGCTGACGCATATTTAAACAAAACATGGAGCAATGCCGCAAATGCCGATCAGAAATTCTGAAAAAGAATGGGAACGTCTGGGACAAAGCGACCCCTACTACGGGGTCGTCAGTATGGATAAATTCCGACGAAACAATATGAAAGAGTCGGACAGGCAGGATTTTTTCAGATCCGGCCATAACCATATCGCTTTTATTATAAACACCATCCACGAGAAGATAGACCCCCAATTCAAACCTCGCAGGGCCCTGGACTTCGGTTCGGGAGTGGGACGCTGCGCAATACCCCTGGCGAGCTACGCCGAACAGGTAGTCGGAATGGATGTTTCACCTTCTATGCTCGAAGAAGCCCGAGCCAACTGCGCGAAGCTGGGCGTTGACAATATCGAGCATATGCTCGGCGACGGCGATTTGAAATCCCTGCAGGAGGGTTTCGACCTCATCCACAGCTTTATAGTCTTCCAGCATATCCGCCCCTCAAAGGGAGAGAAGATCATCCGCGGAATGATGGACAAGCTGAATCCCGACGGTGTGCTGGCGCTTCAACTGCTCTATGCCAGGGAGGAACCCGGACTGATAAAGCTTCTGGGGTGGTTGAGGATCAGAATTCCGCTGGTTCACAACTTCGCCAATCTCTTTTACGGCAAAAAATTCAGCGAGCCGCTGATGGAGAAAAACTGTTACAACCTCAACCGCATAATGCATATCGCGCATAATTCCGGCTGCGGCAACGTCTTAGCAATGTTCCAGGGGAAGGGGCGACTGAAGAACATTCTGATATTCGTACAGAAAAAGCATCAGGAAGTGCCCTACGATGCCTTTTATGAATAAAAAGCAAACGGATAAATGCATTAACATATCACTTGCGGCCACGCTTGTGATAGCGGCGGGGCTGATCTTCCCTCGCTCGGTTCAGGCCCAGGAAACAAGGCGGATCGAAACTATCCTGGAGGCGCCGGAACTGATCAGACAACAAGCAAAAGAATACATGATCGCTTACCGGGAAGTAAGAAAACAACACCTCGCCGACCATCTCGAGATAGGCGCGAGAATAAGCCGTTTCAGACTGAAAAAATCAAAAAAACAGGAATTCGACAAAGACGGCAAATTCATCGGCGGATTTCTCGGCAGCATTGATGAAATCGATGAACAACAGGATTATTCGCCAACCCTCTACCTGCGCTATAATATCAATAAAAACTTCGGGTTGGAGCTCGGCTGGGACAGATTCGACATACAAACAAGAACATACTATGACACCAGCGACGGAGACTTCGAGTACTCCGGCTTCAGTTTTCTGCTGCGCGGCCGCTATCCCAATGAGACGACTTTCACACCCTATGCCTCGCTCGGGTGGAGCCTCCTGGGCGGCGATGTCGACTACAACCCGGAATGGCATGACAACGGCCGCCGCAATCTCTACCCCGACGACACTATAGCTTTCTCGCTCGGCCTCGGCTGCGAGTTCGAGCTCGCCCCGAACTGGAGAGCCGATATGGGCTTGCGGATGATTAGAGCCGATTTTGATGTCGAATACAAGCTGGCCGCAGAGCGCACCAGCCGCGGCAGCTTCAACTTCCCGCTGGACAATACGACCGTCCATGCAGGAATCAGCTACTACTTCTGATTGTGAGAGAAGACAACACAAACCTGCTCAGAAGGAAATGGCCTCCGGCTGCCAAAGCCATCACAGCGGTCCTGCCGGTCTTGCTGGCGCTGGCGTTTCTGCTCCGCTCCTGCGGACTATCGCACGATCTGGACCAGGGTAATGTCTACCATCCCGACACACCTAAACAGATCTATGCCGTCCAACGTTTTCTGGAAGGCGAGTATCAGTTTAAGACCGGCAATATCAACTATGACGGCTATCCCTTCTTCAATAGCCGTTTAATTGAGCTGTCGGTTCGAGCGTTTCTAAAAACCGGCAACCTGTTTCGAGCCCATATAGGCATCGATGAGCCGATGACTGTGCCGGACAGCCTCACGCTCTTGCTGATGACAAGAATGTTGAACGTATTGTTTTCGACCGCAACGGTACTGCTGGGTTTCTTGATCGCGCGGCGAGTCTTCTGCAACGGCGCCGCACTGGCTGCGGCGGCCCTGATGGCAATTTCCCCCCTGGCAGTAATCACCTGCCATGATGCTATGAGCGATTCTACTGCGATATTCTTCGCCGTATCGGCGGTTTACTTCGCAGTGCGCATCTTTCAAAAGGGGGCATGGAGCGACTATCTGTTTGCCGGCCTGGCGATCGCGTTCTCGTTTTCAGCCAAATATCACGGTGCCATTGCTCTGCTGCCTTGTCTGCTGGCACATGCAATGCGCCAACGGACGATCAAGCGGATTTTCCAGAAGAGTGCGCTTATGCACCTGGCGCTGCTGGGAGGCGCAGGACTGGTTGGTTTCATTTTCGCCACACCCGCTTTCATGGCTAAACCTCTAGTAACCATCGGGAACATAATAACCTTTTTCAGATACACCTCCAATTTCGGAATGCGGCCAGAGCTGGAGGCTCTCTCGCTACCGGCCCGCTGGTGGTTCGGGCTCACTCACAACCTGCCCGATTTCTACAAATTGCTCAGTCCCCCCATATTCCTGTTACTGATCCCCTTGACAATCTACGAGTTGCGACGAAGACCGGCAACAGCCCTGATAGCCTCAGTTCCACTGCTGTACATCTTTGTGGCGGTCCCCTTTAAACCTCTTACTCACCCGCAATACCACGGGATGGCCATTACCCTTTTGTTCGTGCTGACGGGGGGAGCGCTGGCAGATATGTGGAAAGCCGGGAAATCACGCATTGCGGCAAAAATTGCCACACTGTCTGCGATGACGATTGCAGTTTATTTGCTCGCCGTCCAGACTCACGAGGCCAATTTCTATTACCAGTGCCGGGACACTCGCCTGATCGCAGACTACTGGCTTAAAGATAACGTGCCCGAGTCCTTTCAAATCGCCGCAGGACACTACACCCTGACCTACACACCGCCAGAAGTCGCAAATCCCCTCGGACGCGTAATGCTTTCTTCAAATTTCCGGCCGCACCGTCCGCCAGTGAAAACAGCGCTCAGGACGCGCATCGACCTGAAAGACAACAACTACGAACTCTTTCGCAATCCGGTCATCACCACCTATGTGCACGACAGCGCATGGCTGAGCGGCAGGCCTCGCCCGCCGGTTTATCTCGCTGTTGCCACCCCGCACAGCCGCTACCCCATTCTCACTGAGACTGACAGCTTACTGAGAACCCCGCGCGTTTTCGACCTGGCTCCAGGCGTGAACAAACACCGCGTAATTTTTTCACAGCAAAAGCTGGAAGAAATTATCGTTATCCACCGCAATGCAGGCTCGCAAAGCGAGCTGATTCTCGATATCGGCAAAGACAAGCAGAAAATCAAAATGGCTCCGTTCGAGTCCGGCTTCACTATCTGCAAACCCCGGCGCACGGCTTTGCGAGCCAGGCCGAACCGCTATGTCTACGAAGTTGCCGTCAAATCTGCGAACAGCTTCTGCGATCTTAGACTAGCCATGAGCGAGGAAAACAAGGGGGTCGCGCTTTTCCAGATCGGACGTTTCCGGGAATGTCTGCCATATCTGCAATCAGCCTACGCAAAGGCGCCCTCGCCCACCCTCGCATCGATGATAATCGAAGCGGCCGCTGTCGGCGACAACACAATCAAAAACCGCGAAGCAACAATACAAATGGCTGACCTTTTCCAAGAGACCGAATGGAACAGCCAAAGACTCCTCGAACATTATAAGATAGCGCCTGAGTATCTTGAGTCGCTTCCCTATCTCGAGCTAGGAATCGACGACATGCAGAAAATAGAAGAAGGATTGCTACAGAGTCGAATCATATTCCTTCCGCCCGGGGTTTACCGCGTTCAAACCGGAGGCATCAATCAATCGGCAGCGCACGAGATCGAAATTCGCGATGAGCAAACGGGAAAAGATCTGATGTTGAAGGGCAAACTATTCGAGACGGATCGCGACACATTCGCATTCAGGATCAAAATCGCAGGCGCTGTTGAAGAAAATCCAAAGATCAGCATTCGCCCTGCCATCATTCCCAGCATTCGATTTATACCCGGCGCTTGAAATTCGGGTTAACCCCCGGAAGCCGTATTCACCTCGGCCACAAGACCATACGCCCAAGCAGAAGGTTCATCGCGTACTCCTTTTCGCGGTATTCAAGCTTCAGCGCCTTGTCAGAATTGATGACAATCTCGGCCATGCTTTGACCATCTTCAGCTTTCGAAAGCGGAACTGATATCCACTGCCAATCACCCGGTGACAACATGCATGACGAGGCCGTAGAATCCGTGCCTGCATTCAATGCTACCTCGCCTTCAAGTTCTTCAGGAACCACGGCGAACAACAACAGGTAATCCGCAGCAACCGCAGGAGGCAGGATGCGCGCGCCGCGGAGGGCCCAACGCGCAGTATAATCCGTCAAATATGCTGAAACCTGCTCAGTTTCGCTTTCAAACGAAAGCGGACTGCTCGTTGCGGAGCTTAATGGAAGCACCTGTGCAAGCATAAGCGCCTGGCCAAAAGCCGTCTTAAAAGCCATTGGGCTTTGGACATCCCCTTTTGCAATCCGGGCGCAACGCCACCGGCCACCAAGGTCAAACAAAGCCAGGGGAACCTCGGCGCCATCGGCCCTTCGTAAAAAAACCTTGTCATTTGGAACCGAAGTCTCACCGCTGTCCAGAAAGATTGCCAACAGTCCTTTGCATTCGCGGAAATCGAACTGGTCTGTATCAAACCGGAAATGAGCGTATTGCTCTGCAGGCACGGGATATGCATGCACTTCAACATCAGACTTCCGCACACAAAACCCGAAATCGACCATCCCCATATTCCCCTCTCCGACCGTCAGAGTCTGCGGATCCTCAAGCTGATTCTCCAATACAAGCGGGCTCTTGCGCAGGCGCATCCGGTAAAGCCTTGGCCTGAGATGCCATCTTTCAACACTGTCCGGGCAGGCTCCGTGGGCATCCGCCAGGCGATGTCCGGCGTAAGCGCCCTGCCACACCTGATCGAATTTGAAATGCCGGCTTCGAGGCTTATAGTTGAAAGGTGTCAGGAAGTATGCGTTTTTTTCAGGCAACCTTGACATGATTCCCCGCCAGTTCTTCAAAGCCCTCGAATAGTTCAGAGTGAATTCGTTGTCAAGCCCCAGTCCGGGTATACCAAAACCGTACCTCAGCGGCGTTCCGATGCGAGGATATTCAACCAGCAGCAGCGAAGATTCGTCTAAACCGTTTGACTCCACCATATCGGCATAGAAATCGGCCAGACCATCGTAGTCAGTATTAAGAAAAAGCTGTGTCCGGGAAAAAAACTGGGAAAGAACAATGAGTATGGCAGCCACTGCCGGAAGCGCCGACTGCCATCTCGGGATTACGCAACCTGAAAGCATACAGGCAAAAAACAGGCCCAGCACCAGGAAACTTGTCTGATACAATATAAAATAGCGGGCTCCGTACATGTATGTTGTGACAACATAGCCTATGCAGACTCCCGGCAGAAGAAGCGCCAAAACCAGTCGTCGCAGCCGCATCTTGCGGTCCGCGTGATAAAATATCGCCCATATCCAACCCGCGAGCGAAAGCGCTGTAAACGGCAGTGTCATCAGGCGGGCAAACCCCGACAGATCGGCAAAGTTGAAAAGGTTGAAATACCTGGAGCCCTCGCCGCCAGAGGTTGCTGCCAGGGTAATTGCAGCGGCGGCAACAACCGTTAGCGCTATTCCCGCCAGACGATCATGCCTTTCAGCCAGTTTATTAAAACTGGATAGCCATCCCCTTCTTCCGCAATACCATGCCCCTGCGAGCGCTGCGCAAAGCGCCGCATTAACAGGCAACCACAGCCTGACAAGCTCAAGACAGACCCCTCTCATCCCGTACCAGTCCACCAGATACGCCATCTGCAAAATAAAGCCCCAGACAAAAACAGCCAAAGCCAGGATAAACCCGGCGTATCTCCTCTGTCCCAAGGCAAGCTTCCAAAAAGCACAAGCCAGGACAGGAATTATTGCCATGAAAGCAGTAGCATGCATAAATACAGACAGCCCGAATGCAACCGCGCTTATAAAAAGAGATATGGCGCGCCGGGATTCTCTGTTAATTGATTGCAGAAAAAAAAACAGGCCCGCAATAACAAAAAAGGCAGCCGGAATTTCAGCCCTGACATAACGGCCATGCCAGAATACAATCGGACTGGACAGGTACAAAATCAAGGCCAGCGCCCCCGAACGCCTGTCGCCAACAAAAAGCCGCCCCAGAGAGGCCATGGCTATGCCGGTCATCAAAGCTATGACAGGCGTTACATAAAGAGCAGCGCCGGTTCCGCCCAGCGCAATAGCCGCAGCGAGCAACACAGGAAATCCAACCTGAAACCAGGGACCTTTTGCGGATGCAGTCTGCCCGCGTATTCGCAAGGCATGAAAAAGTGTTTGGATCCCCTCGCCGTGGCCGTAGTAGAAAAAGTCCTTTCGCGCCTCGGAATCAACCATCCCGAGCAATTCATCATCGATATTAAATGAATCATTGTGCAGATAGGCTGAGGCCGAGTTCAGGTAGGCGCCATGATCGTCGCCGCCCATGATGTCCTCGTGCGGGCGCATCAAGGCAACAGCAAAAACAACGCTCACAGCCAGGAATGCCGCCTTGTATATGAACCCGGTATTTCGAAGGGTTTCCCTTAGAAGCAAAGCCGCAAACAAACATGCGACCAAAGCAAGCAGTATTGAGGCCGCGAGAATCATTGCCCGACCTTCATACTCCCATCATTAAAAATCGCCACGCGACACGCCTGTTCTCCCGCCGCCAGCGGCCCTGAAATCACTTCCTTCTCTCCACAATCACATGGCAACTGACCAAGCCGGCTCCAATACCCAACTGGTCCTGGGTGGCTAAAACAGCGCCCTCAACCAGCGGATTCCATCCGTCCTCAAAAATGTCAACCCGTTTCATGTCCTTGACGCCCTCAACATCTGCCATCCAGAACATCCGGCGACCGTGATCCAATGTAGTGACAGGCGTCCGGGCAATGTGCAACCCGCCTTTACGGACAATGGTGTTTACATCAACCCCGCGCGTGCTGCCGTCCGGATTGACGACCTGACCCCATCCGGCGGATGGATACTCTCCCCAATAGTCCCCGCCGTGATTCTCTCTAAACTGCAATAATGTGCCGTCGTTGAAAACAAACTCATATTTCACCAGCACCGGATCAGGAACGTATTCTCCGGCCAGCGGCACCGTATCGATTGAAACAGCGGCCCTTGCAGGCCCCGAAGTTTCCACCGCAGAGGCCCCATCGTCCTGCGAGATCTCATCGGGAGTATTCAAAGAATCTCCCGATTCGCTATCGTCGATCTCGCAGCCCGCAACCAGAAGAAGCGCAACAAGAAACGGTAATAACAATTGGATTCGTTTTGTATTCATATTTATAAGTATCCTCTGTCTTTAATTGATAATGAAAAAATTGCATACAATCCAACTGATTAATATTATACATACTGCCCGCAAAAAGTCCAGGCAGAAATCATCCGGCAAATCCTTATAACAAAAGCCGATGACATCGTTTATTTGGTTTTGTGTTATGTTTATACAACTTCGCGGGTGATTATGTGTTTGCTTTTTATCGTTTCGGGCTTTATCATTAATTCAACTTTGCACCTCAACTTCAAATTAAGCAAATTTAACCTCGGATTAAAAGTGATGCGCAAGATATGGCTTCCAGAAAGCCATTTTGAAAGCACAGGCGAACAGGTCAGGTCATAAACATATGAAAAATTTCACAAAAAAGTTGTTCTCTATCGCAGCATTGGCTTCATTTAGCATGACATCCTCTGTCATGGCGTCGGAGATCATCGAGATCGGCCCCGAAGAGTATTGCGGCCACGTCAATGGAGTGCGTCCGTCGATAGATACAGACAGCAAGGGACAACCGCATATAGTTATTGATACTGGAGATCCAGCCGGTCTGGGAACCGAAATATACATTTTCCATAAAATCGGCGGCGCATGGAGCGGCAGGCTTTTCGCCAACAGGAACAGCGAAACCGTTGGCGCTATACCTTCATCCATAACTCAGCCCTGGATAGAAATAGACAGGGATGACAGGGCATGGATATTCGCATGGTATTTCCTGTCCGATGTAATGCCGGGATGCGGACAAGGCGTTTGGCTCTACGATAACATATCAAGCAGTCCAGACAGGCGCTGGTTCAGCAAAAAACAATATGGCATAGGCTGGACTCCCGGAAACATCCAGATCGATCCCGAATATCCGAATGAGTCTGTCGTAATGACCCGCAACGGAGCATACGGCATCATTGATACAGATGGAAACACAACTGCCACCGGAACCATGGGACCGGATCAAAGCGGCGAAAAGTTTCGTTTCAGAATTACACCTCGCATGGGGCAACGCGGAGTCTGGCATGGAATAATGAACGGGTACTCGAGGCGAAGTTCCTCTTATCACAACAATCTCATTAATCGCGACATAGTATGGGCGAGCTATGCCAGGTATCCATCCCAGGGCGACGACCACAACCACGCGGGTGTATGCGGAGACCTTGAAAATCCTGAACAGGCCTATATGGCGGCTGTATTTAAAGAAGCCGGGCTCTGTATCAATTTATGGAACGGATCGGAGCTTGTTTACCCCGCCAGCGCTCTGAAAATAGTAGACGGATCCGCCAGATTCAGGCATCGCGCCCCGCCTGCAATGACCGCCGCATTCGGCGGGGGGGCATGGATTGCATGGGGCAACAGGAACGGTTTCATCAAACTGGCTTTCATAACCCCGGAAGGACAGGTCGAAAACACTCGTGTTGTCACGTCGGGAAAATTCCCGGCCATTAACACGGACTCAGAAGGCAATGTGCATATGGCCTATGTGGAAAGCGGACAGACGAAGTATCGCAAGATCAGCGTCAGCGGCGGCGTTTCTACCAAAGCTATAACGCTTGCCGCAGATTTCGACGGGGACGGTCTCGACGATATTGCGGTATATGACAAAGGAACCTGGCATATACGCGGCACGGACGACGGAGGTCTGCTGGGCGCAAAGGGAAATTATATAGGCTACAGTCTCGGTGAGGCGGGCGATATTCCGGTTCCAGCCGACTACGACGGGGACGGAAAAGCTGACCCGGCAGTTTATCAACCGGACAACGAAAATGGCCCATGGCTCATACTCAGGAGTCTGGATGGGCAGGTCGAACGCCTGACCGGCATCGGCGGCAATCCGGGAGACACTCCTGTCCCCGCAGACTACGATGGCGACGGGAAAGCAGACATTTGCGTATGGGACACCAACGGCACCTGGCACATACACCACTCAACAGAAGGATATGCCGGGTACTCACTGGGTGATCCTTTAAGCGGCGACACACCGGTTCCAGGCGATTATGACGGAGACGGGGCCATGGATATCGGCGTATATCAGGAAAATGCCGTCTGGCATATTTCAAGGTCAACCGAAGGATATCTCGGCGTAGCCTACGGCGATACAGGCGACATTCCGATCCCGCAGGATTATGACGGAGACGGCGCCTGGGACATTGCGGTATATCGCCCATCCACCCATAACTGGCATATAAAAGACCAGGACGGATTCGGCTACGGCGGCGACGGTGATCTGCCGGTTCCGGGCCGGTTTTTCCGGACAAATCAGGCTCATGCGGCCGTATACCGGCCAGGCGAATCCATGTGGATACTCTGGATGAACGTGCCGCCACGGTTCGGCGGCGGGCCTAACGATTTCCCGATTCCATACAAATGGGACGCTGATGATCGGGCGGACATAGCAATTTACCGTAATTCCAACGCCGGCTGGTACGCCATGCTATCCAGTCAAGGTTATGGCCAAACCAACTACGGTCTCCCGAGCGACTGGGCCGTGCCCGCCGATTACGATGGCGACGGGTTAACGGATATGGCCGTGTGGCGCAACGGCAAATGGTATATTGCTTCGAGCAGTAACGAAGTGACAATGGAGTACAACCTCGGCGCTTACGGCGATATCCCCGTGCCCGCGGACTACGACGGGGACGGCCTGACCGATCCTGCTGTTTATGAGCCTACCACAGGGATATGGCATATTTACGGAACAACAACCGGCTATGTAGGGAGAGTATTCGGGGGAGATCCCGGCGACCTGCCTCTTCCCATGGACGTAGATGCTGACGGAAAAACCGATCTTGTCATTTATGACCGCAACTCCACGTGGCACGCCACTTCTCTGGAGGCTGGAAACTATCGAGGGGTTAAATGGGGCAATAGAGATATGCATCCATGCTACATAAGCACTCCTGACGGAGATACGCCCGCTCTTTATGACGATGCCTCTCGTACTTTTCACGTGTACCCGGGCGACGAAGAGAAAGTATACACCCTTCCCATCGGACCATCCGATATGGTCCCGGTCTGCGCCGATTACGATGGGGACGGGGAGGAAGATTACGCTGCCTTCAGCCCCGGCACCGGCGAGTGGATTATCCGCCGTTCCAGTGACGACACTTTCGTGCTGGAGGGCGACTCAGTCGGCATAGAATGGGGTGTGCCCGGCGGCATCCCTATCGGAGTCAGACACAAGTAGATTGAGGTCTCCGGCCAGCTTCCGATTATTGATGATAATAGTGTTGCCAACTCCAACAGCAATCAATATATTCTGATCCGGTTAATGCACATATCTCACATCTGTGCGATATGGAAATTAAGTTCTTTTCGAGTGTTACCAAGCCTGCGGGCGAATATAGCTATGGAGAATAGTATGTTCAGATTATATACAATCATGTTGATTTCCTTTGTCATTTCCACCTTTGGCGCTGCAAGCCATGCAGCCGAAATACTGGGAATAGGCGCTGCCGAAGTATGCGGCAGTTTCAACGGGGTACGCCCTTCAATCGATGTGGACAGCAAAGGACAGCCGCACATTATCATAGATTCAGGACACGTGGCCCTGGGAAGCACAATGTGGATGTTCAACAAGATCAACGGCACGTGGAGCGGCAGGTTGTTCGCCGACCGCAGCACCACACCGTATGCGCCATCGGCAATCTCCCAACCCTGGATCGAGATAGACGCCATGGACCGCGCCTGGGTATTTGCCCAGTTCTTTCAGGCCGGCGTGATGAGAAACAGCGGACAGGGCGTCTGGCTGTTTGAAAATATGACAAGCAACCCTGCCCAAAAATGGTTCAACAAAAAACAGTACGGCAGAGGTTGGGGCCCCGGCAACCTTCAGATCGACCCGCATTATCCTAATGAATGCGTAGTCATGACCATGGACGGTTACTGGGGAATAGTCAATGACGCCGGGGTAACCACTTCGACGGGCCAGATGGGGCCAAGGGCCAGCGGCGAGAAATTTCGTTTCCGAATTTCACCACAACAGGGGCAGCGCGGTATCTGGCATGGAGTGATGAACGGATCGCGCGCAGGCGGATCTTCGGCTTACCGGAATTCGGTTATGGGTAGCGACCAGATCTGGGCCACATACAACCCTTACTCCTCCCAGGGCGACGACCACAACCATCCCGGCGTTTGCAACGATCTGGAAAACCCTAAAATGGCGTACATCGCATCGGTCTACGAACAAACGGCCAAATTCGTCACGGATCCTCCCGGACTTTCCATGCAGATATATGACGGCAACGGCAACATGATTTTCGGAACCGATAACCTGCTCATGATCGATCCGCACGCGAAATTCGTTCATCGCTGTCCCCCGGCCATGGCTCCTGCGCATGGCGGCGGGGTATGGATAGCATGGCCGGACGAGCATGGCCAGATCAAGATGACATATGTCTCCCCGGAAGGCGAGATGAACACGCCTGCAGTAATAACAAGCGGAGCATTCTGCGGAATTAACACGGACTCAGAAGGCAATGTGCATATGGCCTATGTGGAAAGCGGACAGACGAAGTATCGCAAGATCAGCGTCAGCGGCGGCGTTTCTACCAAAGCTATAACGCTTGCCGCAGATTTCGACGGGGACGGTCTCGACGATATTGCGGTATATGACAAAGGAACCTGGCATATACGCGGCACGGACGACGGAGGTCTGCTGGGCGCAAAGGGAAATTATATAGGCTACAGTCTCGGTGAGGCGGGCGATATTCCGGTTCCAGCCGACTACGACGGGGACGGAAAAGCTGACCCGGCAGTTTATCAACCGGACAACGAAAATGGCCCATGGCTCATACTCAGGAGTCTGGATGGGCAGGTCGAACGCCTGACCGGCATCGGCGGCAATCCGGGAGACACTCCTGTCCCCGCAGACTACGATGGCGACGGGAAAGCAGACATTTGCGTATGGGACACCAACGGCACCTGGCACATACACCACTCAACAGAAGGATATGCCGGGTACTCACTGGGTGATCCTTTAAGCGGCGACACACCGGTTCCAGGCGATTATGACGGAGACGGGGCCATGGATATCGGCGTATATCAGGAAAATGCCGTCTGGCATATTTCAAGGTCAACCGAAGGATATCTCGGCGTAGCCTACGGCGATACAGGCGACATTCCGATCCCGCAGGATTATGACGGAGACGGCGCCTGGGACATTGCGGTATATCGCCCATCCACCCATAACTGGCATATAAAAGACCAGGACGGATTCGGCTACGGCGGCGACGGTGATCTGCCGGTTCCGGGCCGGTTTTTCCGGACAAATCAGGCTCATGCGGCCGTATACCGGCCAGGCGAATCCATGTGGATACTCTGGATGAACGTGCCGCCACGGTTCGGCGGCGGGCCTAACGATTTCCCGATTCCATACAAATGGGACGCTGATGATCGGGCGGACATAGCAATTTACCGTAATTCCAACGCCGGCT
This sequence comes from uncultured Victivallales bacterium, assembly GCA_964475205.1. Classification (GTDB taxonomy): domain Bacteria; phylum Verrucomicrobiota; class Kiritimatiellia; order UBA8416; family CAYSRM01; genus CAYSRM01. The sequence goes on from CAYYVQ010000015.1 coordinate 45,979, forward strand.
GGTACGCCATGCTATCCAGTCAAGGTTATGGCCAAACCAACTACGGTCTCCCGAGCGACTGGGCCGTGCCCGCCGATTACGATGGCGACGGGTTAACGGATATGGCCGTGTGGCGCAACGGCAAATGGTATATTGCTTCGAGCAGTAACGAAGTGACAATGGAGTACAACCTCGGCGCTTACGGCGATATCCCCGTGCCCGCGGACTACGACGGGGACGGCCTGACCGATCCTGCTGTTTATGAGCCTACCACAGGGATATGGCATATTTACGGAACAACAACCGGCTATGTAGGGAGAGTATTCGGGGGAGATCCCGGCGACCTGCCTCTTCCCATGGACGTAGATGCTGACGGAAAAACCGATCTTGTCATTTATGACCGCAACTCCACGTGGCACGCCACTTCTCTGGAGGCTGGAAACTATCGAGGGGTTAAATGGGGCAATAGAGATATGCATCCATGCTACATAAGCACTCCTGACGGAGATACGCCCGCTCTTTATGACGATGCCTCTCGTACTTTTCACGTGTACCCGGGCGACGAAGAGAAAGTATACACCCTTCCCATCGGACCATCCGATATGGTCCCGGTCTGCGCCGATTACGATGGGGACGGGGAGGAAGATTACGCTGCCTTCAGCCCCGGCACCGGCGAGTGGATTATCCGCCGTTCCAGTGACGACACTTTCGTGCTGGAGGGCGACTCAGTCGGCATAGAATGGGGTGTGCCCGGCGGCATCCCTATCGGAGTCAGACAAAAATAGATAAAAAACTGAAACCTGAAAAAAGGCGCTCGTCATCGGGCGCCTTTTTTGTATAGGATCCTTTGAATCCGTAAAAAATCAGCTATAGGCGCAGGTTTTTATGAGAAAGAAAATATTCTGGAAAAATTTTGCTGCGCTGTTTCTCTTGCCCGCTTTTGTTTATTTTTCAGGTTTCGTAGCACTGACGTGGCCCCAGATTGGGCTCTTTTCATCTCATTTCTATACAGACGGCGGCGATGGCCTTCAGATGGTCTGGAATATCTGGTGGGTCGACAAGGCCGTAACCGAACTGCATACGCATCCATGGCACACCACCTGGCTGCATGCGCCGCACGGAACCAGTCTGCTCGCCCACACGCTTCATCCATTGAAAGGCTTTCTGTCAATACCCGTGTTGTGGCTGTTCTCGCTTAAACAGACATACAACATCGCCCTTATATCATCCTTCGTTCTCAGCGGTATCACCGCCTTCTGGCTCGCCAGGCACATCAAGCTCAGGTACTGGGCCGCAGTTCTAGCCGGCTTTATATTCACCTTTTCCAACTATCATTTTATGCATGCCCAGGGCCACATGCAGCTTGTTGCCATGGAATGGATACCTCTTTACGTTCTGTGTCTCCTTGCATGGTTGGACAAACCTGCCTATCTACGGGCAGCCGGAATGGCAGTAAGCCTGTTTCTTGTGATCCTGTGCGACTATTACTATTTCTTCTTCTGTATCCTCACCACTGGTGTGGCCGTAATCTGGAAATGCGTCCGTGACAGACAGTTGTTCATGTTTTCCCGCAAGTATATCCGCACAGGCGCTTTATTCGCTCTGCTTGCATTGCCAACTTCGGGCGTCCTGGCAGGATCGCTGGTCTATCTTTCAGCAACCGATCCGCTATCAGGGGTTCATCTGGCAAGGGAGTTTCCCCTCTGCCCGTTCTCCCTTCTGATACCCGGCGGTCACTGGCGTTTTAATTCGTGGACAAGCTGGTACTGGTCGCGGCTGCCCGGCAATATTAACGAGTCAAGCGTTCACCTGGGCTTTGCAGTCATTACCCTGCTGATCTTTGCTTTCGTTTACCGCAAAAAAATACAGCGGCCAATCCTTGGCCTTTTCTGGACTCTTTTTGTCTTCTTCTCGGTGCTGGCGCTGGGCCAGAGACTGAACATCTTCGGACATGAGATCACGTGGCTGCCAATGCCGTATGTGATACTCGAATTCCTTATTCCCCCTTTCAGAATATCCGGGGTTCCGGTCCGAATGGTGACCGTTGCGATCCTGAGCGCGGGGCTGCTCGCGGCAGCGGGCTTTGAATATGTCTGGACAGCCACAAGGAAATCGCACAAGCCATGGCTGATCTTTCTGCTCGCGCTGATGCTCTTTGAATTCCTGCCCGATTTTCTGCCTACTACCGCCGGATGGTATCCTCCCCATGTAGAAATCCTGAAGAAAGCCCCGGAAGGCGCAGTTTACGACAATGACAGCTACCACACACATGCCCTTTATTACCAGACAATCCATGAGAAGCCGATGGCTTTCGGATATATATCACGCGAACCGCTCAGCACACGTAAAAAAAACGTACACCTCAGAGAACTCTTCAAGTCAGGCAAGGTTGATGAACTCTACAAAACGTACGGGTTCCGCTATTTCGTAGTCGATGAAAACGCAGCGTTCTCGAACAAAACAGAGCAGGCACAACAGTTATACCGCGGACATGGTGCCGCTCTTTTTGACATAGGCAGCAAATAGGCAAAACGTACAGAACAAGCAGTCTACCCGATCATCAATACCTCGGATCAACCTTAACCGGAAGATCGCCCTGCTGGCCCAGAACCACTCCCTTATAGCCTTCCGTAGACTGGGAAAGATGCCACACCCCGTGAGGCTCGAAGATCGCCATATCATCGGCCCCGTCACCGTCGTAGTCAGCAGGCACCGGTATGTCTCCCGGGCCGCCTAGCTGAAGCCCAGCGTATCCGGCCGAGCTGCGCGCAAGATGCCATGTGCCGTTGGCCTGGTAAACGGCCAGATCATCTATTCCGTCACCGTCGTAGTCCGCCGGCACCGGCTTATCAGTCGATAACAGGCCCCATTCCTCAACCCTCACGCCATCTGAAGAGCAGATCAGGTACCATGTCTGGTTCGAAGGCCTGTAGACACCTATGTCCTCTATGCCGTCCCCGTCATAATCGGCCGGCACAGGGATATCCCCGGAACCGCCCCAGCCTATGCCGTAGTAGCCGTCGGTGGATTGTGAAAGATGCCATACCCCGCTCCATGGCTCGTATATGGCCATGTCAGTGGCACCGTCACCGTCATAGTCCGCGGGCACGTTTACCACGCCCGGCTCCCCGAGCTGTAAACCGGCATATCCAGCAGAGCTCCTTGCAAGGTGCCAGGTGCCGTTCTGCTGGTAGGCCGCCGGATCCGCAAATCCGTCGCCGTCATAGTCCCCGGCTACCGGAAGATCACTGGAAAGAAGCCCCCATTCATAATTCTGCACCTGGCCATCGGAACTGCGCAGGATGCGCCAGACGTTGTCAGAGGGGCGGTATACCGCCAGGTCGGCAAGCCCGTCCCCGTCAAAGTCTGTGGGATTGAAGTCATCCGGCCTGATAGTTAAAGTAACATCGACGTTTTCGGTACCATTGGTCGCATCTGAAACAACAGATATAACACCGCTGTATGTCCCCGTGCTCATCCCGCTTGTATCCGCCTCAACTGTAATTGTGTCGCGCTCACCAGAGCTTGATCCACTTTGAGGGGATATACTAAGCCACGATACATTTGTCTGGATCTGGTAATTAAGCGTGTCAGCGCCGGAGTTCCAGACCTCAAAGCTTTCGGAGGGCGGGTTCAGACCTTCCTTGGCAAAAAAGGACAGCGAAGAAGGCGCCACGGATAAAACCGGATTTGTAGTCTCCAGACTGATGTCAATCTGGTCAAAATTGAAGCCCCCGGCAGCAATAACAACCCGCAGTTTATGCCATCCTTCTGTTAAGTATACCTGATCAGCCTTAAGATCGCCCCATGACGACCAGCCGCCTGTATCCGGAACATCCTGAACGTCGCCAACCATCTGGCCGTCAAGCTCAAGGTACAGCTTGCCGCCTTCGGCCGGAGCCGCAGTCCGCAAAGTCACATCATATGTTCCGTCAACGGCAGCGTTAAATGTATATTGCAACCATTCACCCGCAACAATCCAGCCAACCAGATGGCCGTTGCTCGCACTGCTGGAAGATGCAATCTCAACGTTGTCTCCGGCTCGATAAGCAGTGCCGGCATTCCCGATCGAACTGTCATGGTAGGCAAAACCTTCACCGCCAAGATCGTAATCTTCTGCTTCCAGCGAGCCGGGAACAGCGGGAATCGGGGCGGGAAACGGCGCTCCCGGATTCCCCAGAGTATAGTCAACAGCCGTGTTCAGCTCCGGCTGATCAGAAACAAGGGAATACGTCGTGTTAGATTCCACGCCGGTAACCGTCAACGAGCCGGCGCGATAGTCGCCGTCATCAGGCAGGGACATTGAGCCCGGGTCCACATGCGGGGAGCCTGAGTCGGGTATTACCCCGTAGACAAGATAGGAAGAACCTCTCAGTGTGTAATCGAGGATGGAATCGAACCAGCTTGTTGTCGAGCCACCTGATCCCGGCGGATTGTGTCCAAAATAGGTGTTGATCCAGGTGGGATTGTTATTGTACGGATCGTATATGGCGTCATTGCCCCCACTGCCCTGATTCCCGACTATAAAACTGTTTTGCCCAGTAATATCCGTATCCAGCACCAATGTTATCGCGCCGCCACCTTGATCGGCGGTATTGTTCAATAAATAAAGTTCATCGGCTTCACAGTAGGAATTCTGCAAATACATCCCTCCGCCATGACCGTCGGAAGAGGAAGTTTGTATCGATTCACAGTCTTCAATTACAACCCGGTGCAACGTGATTGTACCCTGGTGGCCATAATACTGATCCCCCGCATGGTATATTCCCCCTCCGGCATGGCCGGTACAGGCACGGATCAGAACATTGGATATAACACACATGGCTTCGCGGCGGTCTGCGTCTCCGGCGTCGTCAAGCCCCATTGAAATAGCGCCTCCTGTTCCAAGTCCGCCCTCGGCCCGGTTATCCACAAAAACACTGTCCCTCACGGTCAGGTGCGCCCGATAACTCTGAACAGCGCCTCCGCCTTCCGCCCAATTGTTGGTAAAATAACAACGGTACAGTTCCATCTGCACGTTAGCTTCAGCAAATACGGCTCCTGCCTCGGTATTGCCGGGCGCGGTCTGACCTGGAAGCGGATCGGCGAAATTACTGTCGAAAAGGCACCCTTCTATGTAGATAAGGTCGCCTGGGCCGTCAAAGGAAGAGATACTGGTTACTGCCCCTCCCGCGTAGGAACAGGAATTGTTTCGGAAAACACTATCCAGAATATATCCGCCTGCCTCGCCGAAGTATATTGCTCCTCCCCCGTTGTCAGCCGCAGACTCGTCGTTCCACCTGTTCGAATTATTCTCAAACAGGCATTCTTTGAAAGTAACGAGGGCCTGTTCCCCGTTTACAAGTACAGCGCCGCCTGTCTGCCGGGAGAAATTATTGCGAAAAGTACAGCCCAGAAACTTCGGATGAGAGGCGTTACCGAAGATCAGTAATGCCCCGCCTTTCTCATACGACTCATTATTCTCCATTATGCAGTTGAGAAATACGGTTTTCGCATTGGCTATAGTGATAGGAGACTGGCTGACTCCGGTTTCTAATCCGTCTGAAAAAGTGAAACCGTCAAACACAACATTTTTGTTGGGATCCCCGTTCTGTCCGTTCGCCACGTAAAGCAGTTTTTGCGAACCTGCCCCGTCAATTATGGTTACATCCGGACCGTCCGTCGCCCGCAAATAGAGGTCCTTATTCAAATCCAGAACGGTTATATATTCAGTATATGTGCCCGGCGCAACCTCTATAGAGCTGCCGCTAGGCGCTCCGTCTATGGCATTCTGGATCGTGGAATAATCGCCCGGGACGGTATAGACCTCGGCATATACTGAAGTTACAAAAAATATCGCCAGGAGCTGTAACAGCAACTTATTCATTTTGTTCATCTCTTTAATACCTTTCTCATCCTTCAAGACAATTATACAATATTAGTCGCTCTTTTTGGAGACAGAATTCAACTATTTTCTTACGGAAAACCAGGTTTCTCAAGGCGGCCTTCGTCCGCAGCCAAAAAGGCGTTAGATTTGAGTCATTTTCTCGGTTCGCCGTAGCTACCTGGGAACAAGTACAGCGGGTTATCCCGTAACCCGCGGCTCTTCTCTCTTCCCCATCTCCCGGCAGCAGGTTGACACAACCTGCTGTACTCACCACAAGTACAGCGGGT